>NZ_DASXYF010000097.1:0-14019 GCF_036502675.1 Phenylobacterium sp. | reverse complement strand
CGACAATGCAGCGCCCGTCTCCGTGGCCCTGACCCGCCAGCTGATCTGGCGCAACTCCGGGGCGGCGCACCCCATGGACGCCCACCGGGCCGACAGCCGCGGCATCCAGGCGCGCGGCAAGTCCGGCGACGCGCGCGAAGGCGTGACCTCGTTCCTGGAAAAACGCCCTGCCGCCTTTCCCGACAAGGTGTCCAGCGATCTGCCGGACATCTGGGATCACTGGCAGGCCCCGGATTTCCGCTGACAACACCCGCTTAGGCCGCGAGCGTACAGGTAGAGGACCTACCGCTTACTCGGCGAAATTGGTTCTTTGAGCTCGACAGCCTGTTTCCATCTCAATTTTCGGGCTGTTACGCTGAAATAACCTCTATTTGTATGCTTGTGCTGCGCATAAGTTCCAGATAAGCAACGCGCTACTGATGTTGTGAATCAACTCAGCGCCCTCGACGGCGCGCTTCCTATGGAAAACAAGAATGGATGAGAAGTCGGAAGTCATCGAGATGACGGCGGATATTGTCTCCGCTTATGTGGGCAACAATTCCGTTACGGCGGCTGACCTGCCCGCGCTGATCCAGAGCGTGCACCGGGCCCTGGCCGGTATCTCCACCGGCGGCGACGTGGCCGAAGTGGCTCCGAAGGAGCCGGCGGTGCCGATCCGCCGTTCGATCACGCCTGATTTCCTGGTCTGCCTGGAAGACGGCCGCAAGTTCAAGTCGCTGAAGCGGCACCTGCGCACCAAGTACAACATGAGCCCCGAGGAATACCGGGCCAAGTGGGGCCTGCCCAAGGATTATCCGATGGTCGCGCCGAATTATGCGAAGGCGCGTTCGGACCTGGCCAAGCAGATGGGCCTGGGCCAGGGCGGCCGGCAGGCGGCGCGCAAGAAGCGCTGACCGCCGTCCCGAAAAGTTCGGGACCGGATTAGAGTTGCGACGCCCGCCCTCGCCGGCGGGCGTTTTGCATTTCCAGTGTAGCTTGCGGCGAAATCTTTCGTCGCAGGCCGCATTTTCCCTTGCCGCCGATTCGCGTGTCGGGCGATAAGTGATTCGTCGCAATTCCAAAGCGTTGTTTGGGTAAATATACAGATGGCGGCGCATATCGGAGCCTCGGCGGCCGCGGCCCGCGCGCATGAGGAGCTGTACAGCTACTGGGCGTCCCTGCGCAAAGGCGCGCGGCTTCCGGGCCGCGACGACGTCAACCCCCGGGACTTCAAGCGGCTGCTGCCCACCATCAGCCTGATCGACGTCTTCCGCGAGCCGCTGGACTTCCGGCTGCGCCTGGCGGGCACCGGGCTCTACAGCGTCTACGGCCGCGAGATCACCGGCCGGGCGCTCACCGAGGTCTACAACTCCGCCGCCGCCGAATACTGGCGCGATGAACTGGCCAAGGTGGTGGAGGAGCGCCGTCCCACCGTCGGCGTGCACAACCTAGCTTGGCGCGGCGCCGGCCACCTGTCGATCCTCTGGCTGCGCCTGCCGTTGGCCTCCAACGGCCGGGACGTGGACATGATCATGGGCTACGACGCCGTCGTCGGCGTGCGCGGCGAGGCGATGAGCGGCATCCGCGCCGCCTGACTCGCCGACCTCAGGCCGTCACCGCCGCCTGCGCGTCGTGGCGGATTCGCGTCGCCATCGCCGCCAGCCCGTTGGATCGTTGTGAGGAGAGCGCGCCCGAAAGCCCCAGCCGCTCGAACGCCGCCTTGGCGTCGAAGGCCAGGATCGCCGGCGGCGTCCGCCCGGAGAACAGCCGCATGAGGATGGCGATCAGTCCCCGCACGATGTGGGCGTCGGAATCGCCGCGAAAGCGCAAGGTCCCGTCGTCCTGCGGCTCGGTCACCAGCCACACCTGGCTCGCGCAACCGCGCACCTTGTTGGCGTCCGACCGCTCGGCGTCGCGCAGCGGGGCCAGCTCGCGGCCGAGCTCGATCACGTAGCGGTAGCGCTCCTCCCAGTCGCCGAGCAGCTCGAACTCGTCGGCCAGGACTTGCAGGTCGTCTTCGATCTTGGACATGGACGTAGGCGACTTAAGGGGCCCGCCCCCCGACCGCAACCGGCCTTCAGCCCACAGCCAGCCGCACGCGGGCCGTGAAGCCCTGTCCGGGCGCCGACTGCAGCCTCAGCCGCCCGCCCATCGCCTGGCAGAGCAGGTCGCAGATCGGCAGCCCCAGGCCGGCCCCCTCGCTGCGGCGGGTGAGCGCGCTTTCCCCCTGCTCGAAGGGCCGCATCAGCCGGGGCAGGTCCAGGGGATCGACGCCGGGCCCGTCGTCCGCCACGGCGATCTCCACGTCGGCGCCCTGCACGGTTACGGAAAGCCGCACCGTCGAGCCCTCCGGCGAGAAGCCGACGGCGTTCTGGATCAGGTTGGCGAGCACCGTGCGCAAGCCCCGCGGATCGGCGACCACCAGGGGCAGGGCGCCGCGCCCGGACGCCTCCACCCGGGCCCGGCGGACGGCGATCTCCTCCTTCAGCCCGTCGAGCACGTCGTCCAGCGCGTTGTCCAGCGACTCCGGCTGCAGGTCGAGGTCGGTGACGTGGCCCTCCAGCCGCGCGATCTCCAGGATCTGGTTCACCAGCTTCAGCAGCCGCTGGCCGCTCGCCCGGATGATGTCCGCGTACTCCTTGTACTGCGGCGCGCCCAGCGGCCCGTAGAGCTCGGCCGAGATGATCTCCGAGAAGCCGAGGATGGAGTTCAGCGGGGTGCGCAACTCGTGGCTCGCCATCCGCAGGAACGAGCGCTTGTGCTCGTCCAGCACGGCGGCGCGGCGGGCGGAGGCGGACGTGCGCCGGGCCTCCGATGCAGCGGATTCGGCGGGTATCGGAAGCGGGGCCGCTTGGGACATGACGGGCGGAGGCCTTTCGGGTCTCAGGCCCGCATCCTTGCGCAGCTCGCTTACGATTTCGTTTCTGCCGCCCATACAAGGGCTTGCAGCGCCCGTCGCGCGGCAGGCGAGCATGCTTACACGCCCGCGCGTCCCTCGCTAAGCTGCGCGGGTTCAGATCGGCTATCGGACCTTGCCTGGCTTGACCCCTGCATCTTTCCCCCGCCGAACCGCGCCGGCGCGGGCGACGACCGAGCGCGTGGATGTCGCCGCGGCGCTCTGGCACGCCGCATGGGTGGCTGCGACCGCGCTGGTCGGCCTGGCGCTGGCGGGGGCCGGCCTGCTGCACGTGGGCCGCAGCACGGCCGCTCTCACCCTGGGCGCAGCGCCGGCGCTGCTCGGCCTGATGCTGGCGCCGGCGCCGCGCACCCTGCCGTTGCGTGCGCCGATGCTGCTGTTCTGGGCGGTGGCCGGCGCGGGCGCCAGCCTCATGACCGGCGGCGTCGGCGGCCCGCTGGGCGCCTGGTGCCTGGGTCCGCTGGCGGCCGCGGCCTTCATGCGCCGGCCGAGGCTGGTCGCCCTCGCCGCCGCCCTCTCCCTGGCCGCCGCCGCCTTCTCGGCCCTGGGCGCCAGCCTCATGGCCCTGCCGCCGCCGCCCGCCCCGCTGGCCGCCGCCCTCGGCCTGCTGGCGCTGGCGACCACCGGCGGCGGCCTGGGCGCGGCCCTGGTGCGGCTGGCGGGCGAGGCCCGGCGCGACCGCGCCGTCCGCGGCCAGCTCAGCGACCTGATGCTCGACCAGCCGCAGCTCCTGCTGATGCTGTCCCCCGACGGCCGCATCGAGGGCGCCGTCGGCCGCGCGCCGGACGGGATCGCCGCGCTGGCCCTGGTGGGCGGCGGTCTGGTGGAGGCCGCCGTTCCCGGCGACAGGCCGCGGCTGGAGGCCGCCCTGGGCCGCGCGCTGGCCGAAGGCGCCGCCGAGGCGGGCTTCGCCCCCGCCGCCGACCCGCAGGGCTGGGTGATCGCGACCCTGCGCCGCCGTAGCGCCCGGGGGCTGCTCGCCGTGCTGCGCGACGGCCGCGGCCAGCGCGCCCGCGAAGCTGAGATGGAGCGCGCCCGCGACCTCGCCCAGTCGCAGAACGCCGGCAAGTCCCGTTTCCTGGCCAACATGAGCCACGAACTGCGCACCCCGCTCAACGCCATCATGGGGTTCTCCGACATCATGCGGCAGCGCCTGTTCGGGCCGCTCTCCGACCGCTACGTCGAATACGCCGAGCTGGTGCACGAGAGCGGCGGCCACCTGCTGGAGCTGATCAACGACATCCTCGACATGTCGAAGATCGAGGCCGAGCGCTACGAGCTCTCCCGCGAGGTGTTCGACGCCCGCGACGCGGTGGCCGGCGTCCTGCGCCTGATGCGCGGCCAGGCCGACCGGGCGGGCGTGCAGCTCCGCGGCGTCCTGCCGCGCGAGCCCCTGGAGTGCGACGCCGACCGCCGGGCGCTGAAGCAGATCGCGCTGAACCTGATCTCCAACGCCCTGAAGTTCACCCCCAAGGGCGGCTCGGTGACGGTCACGGCGCTGGCCGTGGGCGAGGTGCTGGAGCTGGTGGTGGCCGACAGCGGCGTCGGCATCGGCCGGCAGGACATCGCCCGCCTGGGCAATCCCTACGAACAGGCCGGCGAGGCCGAGCAGCGCGCCGCCGGCACCGGCCTGGGCCTCTCCCTGGTGACGGCCTTCGCCCGCCTGCACGGCGGCGAGATGAACATCGAGAGCGAACTGGGCGAGGGGACGACGGTGACGGTCCGCCTGCCGGTGCTGCTTCCGGCGGACACTCCCGAGACCGAGGGCGCCTCCTAGCGCCTACTGCTGCGCCAGCCGCAGGAAGGCGCGGCCGGGGGCGAAGTCGCCCACTTCCACATAGGCCCGCCGCACGGTGTCGTCGGGCATGACGAAGTCCACCGCCACCGCCTCGCGCGGGTCCAGCGCCGCCAGCCGGGCCGCGGCCTCCGGCGGGAAGCGGAAGGCCCAGGGCTGCTTCATCGTCCTGGCCGCCAGGTCGGAGCCCGCCGGGCTGCGCGCCGCCGCCTGGAAGGTCTTCAGCGCATAGGCCGCCGGCAGCCGGCGCGCCAGCGGCAGCCGCCCGTTCACGTCCGCCCCGCGCCGGTCGAGGTAGGCGCCCGAGCTGCGGTCGGCGTCGCGCATCACCAGCCGCGCCGCATAGGGCGTCGCGCCGTCCGGGAAGTCCGCCACCGCCAGCAGCGCGCCTTCTCCGTCGCGGCCGGCCAGGCCGAAGGTCATCCGGTCCCAGCCGAAGCTCACGTCCTGCGACAGCCGCCAGCGGGCCGCGCGGCCGGCGTTGCGGTCGGCCCGCCAGCCCGCCACGTCGCCCGGGTAGGTCAGCCGCGTCACCTTGGAGAAACCCTCGAAGGCGTCGCGCACCCGCGTGGCCGCCATCGCCAGGTCCGGCGCGTCGCAGGCAGCCCCCGCAGCCTTCGCCCGCGCCCGCTGCTCCACCGCCGCCACCGCCGCCTCGTCGGTCCCGGCGCGCAGCGCGGTGTTGCGCGCCTGGGCCCGGCCGGCGTCCAGCGCCGCGCTCACCGCCGGGGCGAAGAGGCGGCAACGGCTGTCGGCCGCCGTCATCACCGTGCGTTCGTAGAGCATGTCGATCGCCGCGGCATGGGCCAGCCCCGGCCCGGCCACGGCCGCGGCCAGCGCCAAGAGCGCCCATCGGCGCGCAGGCTTGCGCGTGCTCGTCATCCTTCCGGCGGTCTCGTATGATCCTGGGCCCATGCCGGACCGTAGTCCGGCGGCGTTTCCGTTCCGTTATCGAGGCGCGTCCACATGCTCCTGGCCACCGATGTCTGGGTGGGCGCGCTCATCCGGCGCGCCGAGCTCGGCGGCGCCTTCGCCGTCGTGGCGCGCAAGGGCGACGCGCGGGCCGGCGCCGTGCTGGTCAAGGCGCTCAACCGCTCCGACGGGACCAGCCGTCTCTATTCCGAGGCCTTCCGCGGCGACGGCGAGCGGGTGTGGATGCAGCCGGCCGCCAGCGAGGTCGAGGCCGACCTCGACCGCTACATCGAACGCGCCGTCCGCCGCGACCCCGACCTCTGGGTGGTGGAGATCGAGGACCGCCAGGGCCGCCACTTCCTGGTGGAGCCGGTCGAACGTGGTTGACGCGGCCTTTACCGCCTTCGTGCACCGCCCTGAAAGCCTGGCCGGCTTAGGCTCCGCCCATGCTGTTCCTGTTGAATGACGTGGTCCTGGAGACCCGGGGCGTGCGCCTGCCGCCCCGCCTCGACGCTTCCTCCCTGGAGGCGATGCCCTTCGAAAGCCTGCAGCGCATGGGCCAGGAGCTGTTCGCCGAGGATCCGCGCCTGCAGTACGACGACACCGCCCGCGCCCGGCGCCTGGCCGCGCTGATCGCGGCCAGGGCGCCCGGGGTCAACGCCGCCCTGTTCGTGGCCCCGGCCTTCGACGCCGCGGCCGAGGACGTCCACGCCCAGTTCGCGACGGTCGACGATCCGCTGATGGCCGACCTGGAGGACCGCCAGCGCGAGGGCCGCCTCGACATGGTGGCCGCCGACCGCCGGGTCTGGCGGCGGCTCTCCGCCTGACACGCGGAACGCTCCGCCCCCTGGCGGGTTCGAATCGCGCCCCAGGGAAGGCGCATGACCCAGCCTCAAGATCCCTTCGCCCAGCTCGGCGTTCCCCTTGACCTCGAACCGATGGAGGCCAAGTCCGTCGGCGAGCTGCCCGGCGGGCCCGGCTGGCGCTACGAGCCCAAGTGGGACGGCTTTCGCTGCCTGGCGTTCCGCGCCGGCCAGGCGGTCGAGCTGAAGGCCAAGTCCGGCAAGCCGCTTACCCGCTACTTCCCGGAGATGGCGGAGGCCCTGCGCGGCCCGGCCGTCGACCGCTTCGTGCTCGACGCGGAACTGACCGTCGCCGTGGACGGCCGGCTGTCCTTCGACGCCCTGCAGATGCGGCTGCACCCCGCCCAGAGCCGGATCGACAAGCTGTCCCGCGAGACGCCGGCCGAGCTGGTGGTCTTCGACCGGCTGGCCGACGCGCGCGGCGGCTCCCTGCTGGCCGCCCCCCTCCGCGAGCGCCGCGCCGCCCTGGAGGCCTTCGCGGCCGAGGTCGGCCCATCGCCGTTCCTGCGCCTGTCCCCCGGCGTCGAGGACGCCGCCACGGCCGGCCGCTGGCTGGACGAGGCCGGCGGCGCCACCGACGGGGTGGTCGCCAAGCGGCTCGACGAGCCCTACCGGCCCGGCGAGCGGGCGATGCTGAAGATCAAGCGGCTGCGCACCGCCGACTGCGTCGTGGGCGGCTTCCGCTACGCCAGCGGCAAGCGGCTGGTCGGTTCGCTGCTGCTGGGGCTCTACGACGCCGGCGGCCGGCTCGACCACGTGGGCTTCACCTCGACGATCTCCAACGCCGAGCGCCCCGAGCTGACCCGCGAGCTGGAGGCGCACGCCGGCCCGCCGGGCTTCACCGGCCGCGCCCCCGGCGGCCCCAGCCGCTGGAGCGACGAGCGCACCGCCGAATGGACGCCGCTGCGCCCCGAGCTGGTGGTCGAGGTGCGTTACGACCACGTCACCGGCGACCGCTTCCGCCACGGGACCAAGCTCCTGCGCTGGCGGCCGGACAAGGCGCCCGGCAGCTGCACGCTGGACCAGCTCCACGGGGTGGCGGTGGCCTGAGCTTTCGGTGGGAAACACTTTTCCAGGTGGCGGACAACACTTCCATTTTCGACGAAATAGATGTATAATCAATGATTTATATAATCTCCAAGGTGTTTCCGGGGCGCTGTGCCGGTAAACGCCTGGGGTGTTAACCGGTAAACACTTTGCAAGAGTCCATCACACGAAAGCCCTCTGCGAACCATGCCGGCAGGAGCCGGAAAGCATAGCTCAGGCGGCGCCGTATGTCGAGAACATAGTGGGAACATAGGCGCGACAAGAAGCGCGCGGCCCGTCACCGAAATAGGCCGCCGCGCCATCACATGCGATACCCCTGCATCAAGGGGAGAGGCTTTGGGTGGGCCGCCACGTCTTCGCAGGCGCGGAAAGGAATGCTACCCCCCGGCGCCATGAGCACTTCCCCCGCCGCCGAGGCCGCCCGCCGGCGGACCTTCGCCATCATCTCCCATCCCGACGCCGGCAAGACCACGCTGACGGAGAACCTGCTGCTGGCCGGGGGCGCCATCCGCGCCGCGGGGCAGGTGCGCGCGCGCGGCGAGAACCGCCGCACCCGCTCCGACTGGATGAAGATCGAGCGCGAGCGCGGCATCTCCGTCTCGGCCAGCGTGATGACGTTCGACCATGACGGCCTGATGTTCAACCTGCTGGACACCCCCGGCCACGAGGACTTCTCGGAGGACACCTACCGGACGCTCACCGCCGCCGACGCCGCGGTGATGGTGCTGGACGCCGCCAAGGGCATCGAGCCTCAGACGCTGAAGCTGTTCGAGGTCTGCCGCCTGCGCGACATCCCCATCGTCACCTTCATCAACAAGATGGACCGCGAGGCGCAGGATCCCTTCGATCTGCTGGACGAGATCGCAAGCAAGCTGGCCCTCGACCCTGCGCCGCTCTACTGGCCCGCCGGCTCCGGCGGCCGGTTCAAGGGCATGCTGGACCTGCGCCGCCAGCGCTTCATTCCCTTCGGCAAGAAGACCGGCGGCGCCGGCCACGACGAGGGCCATCCGCCGCCTGTCGCCGCCAACTCCAACGCCATCGTCAGCTTCCTCGACCCCGACGAGCAGGCCGAGATGCAGGAGGGGGCCGAGCTGGTGCAGGGCGCCTCCAGGCCCTTCGACCCCCAGGCCTTCCTGGAGGGCCACATGACCCCGGTGTTCTTCGGCTCGGCGCTGCGCAAGTTCGGCGTCGAGGAGCTGCTGGAAGGCCTGGGCGCCTACGCCCCGCCGCCCCGTGCGGTGGCCGCCGCCAAGGCCGGCGCCGAGACCCATGTCGCCCCCGGCGACCGCGAGGTCGCGGGCTTCGTCTTCAAGGTCCAGGCGAACATGGACCCCAACCACCGCGACCGCATCGCCTTCCTGCGGCTCTGCTCGGGTAGGTTCCAGCGCGGCATGAAGCTGAAGGTGCAGAACACCGCCCGCCAGCTGTCGGTCAACGCCCCGATCATGTTCTTCGCCTCCGACCGCGAGCTGGCGGAGGAGGCCTACGCCGGCGACGTCATCGGCATTCCCAACCACGGCGTCCTGCGGGTGGGCGACAGCCTTTCGGAAAGCGGCGCCCTGCGGTTCGCCGGCCTGCCCAACTTCGCCCCCGAGATCCTGCAGCGGGTGCGGGTCAAGGACCCGCTAAAGGCCAAGCACCTGAAGAAGGCCCTGGAAGGCCTGGCGGAGGAGGGGGTGACCCAGCTGTTCCGCCCGATCGTCGGCGCCGACTTCATCGTCGGCGCCGTGGGGCCTTTGCAGTTCGAGGTGATGGCCGACCGCCTTTCGAACGAATACCAGCTCGACGTGATCTTCGAGCCCAGCCCCTACGGCGAGGCCCGCTGGCTGACCGGCGCCAAGGCCGACATCGACGCCTTCATCGACACCCACCGCACCGGCATGGCCAGCGACATCGACGACCAGCCGGTATATCTGGCCAAGTCGTCGTGGGACGTGGGCTACGCCGCCGAGCGCCACCCCGAGCTGGGCTTCGAGCGGACCAAGGAGCGGGGCTGACCCAGGTGGCGCCCGCGATCGTCTACGGAAGCCCGCGGCCGGACGTGGCCATCGTCCCGGCCGGCGCGGTGCAGGCCTCGCCGCTGGTCCCCGGCGCCCAGGCGCTGGAGGCGATGGCTGACGCCTCCGCCGACGAGGCCCTGGTCCTGGCCCCGCCGGGCGCCCTGGAGCGCGGCTATGTCCTGGCCCAGGCCCTGCGGATCCTCAGACCCGGCGGACGGCTGACGGCGCTGGCCCCCAAGGACCGCGGCGGCTCGCGCCTGCGCGCCGCGCTGGAGGCCTTCGGCTGCGCCGTGCGGGAGGAGGCCCGCCGCCACCACCGCATCTGCCGCGTGGTCCGCCCCGACGCAGCCCCGGGCCTCGCCGAAGCCGTCGCCGCCGGCGGCCCGCAGGTCCCGCCGGGCCTCGGCCTCTGGTCGCAGCCGGGGATCTTCAGCTGGGACCGCCTCGACCCCGGCAGCGCGCTGCTGCTGGCCCACCTGCCGCCGCTGGCGGGGCAGGGCGCCGACCTGGGCTGCGGGGTCGGCGTGCTGGCCGGGAAGGTGCTGCAGGCGCCCGCCGTCGCCCGCCTGCACCTCGTCGACGTGGACCGCCGCGCCGTCGACGCCGCCCGCCGCAACCTCGCCGACCCCCGCGCCGTTTTCGCCTGGGCCGACGCCCGCCAGCCGGGCGCGCTGCCCGCCGAGCTCGACTTCGTGGTGATGAACCCGCCGTTCCACGAGGCCGGGGCGGAGAACCGCGGCCTGGGCGCCGGCCTGATCGGCGCGGCGGCCAGGGCCCTGCGCAAGGGCGGCCGCTGCTGGTTGGTCGCCAACCGCCACCTGCCCTACGAGACGGTGCTGGCCGCCCAGTTCGCCGCCACCCGCGCCGTCGCCGAGGTCGAGGGCTTCAAGGTCTACGAGGCCCGCCGATGACCACCGCCCGCCTCGACCGCCTGCTCGCCAACCTGGGCTACGGCTCCCGCCGCGAGGTGCAGCACATGGCCGCCGTGGGCCTGGTGCAGTTCGACGGCGCGCCCATAAAAGACGGGGCGAAGCACGTCCCGATCGGCCCGGACCTGCCGCAGCGCCTGACCGTCCGCGGCGAGCCCCTGGACCCGCCCGCGCCGCTCGCCCTGATGATGCACAAGCCCCTGGGCGTCGTCTGCTCGCACAAGGAGGAGGGCGAGCGGGTCTACGACCTGCTGCCGCCCCGCTGGCGGGCCCGCGACCCGGCGCTCTCCACCATCGGCCGCCTCGACAAGGAGACCTCCGGCCTGCTGTTGATCACCGACGACGGCCGCCTGCTGCACCGGGTGATCTCGCCGAAGAGCCATGTTCCGAAACGCTACCGCGCCGTGCTCGACCGCCCGCTCGCCGGAACCGAAGCCGCCCTGTTCGCCTCGGGCGAGCTGATGCTGGAGGGCGAGGACAAGCCGCTGCTCCCCGCCGCCCTCGACGTCCTCGCTCCCACCGAAGCGCGCCTCACGATCACCGAAGGCCGCTACCACCAGGTGCGCCGCATGTTCGCGGCGGTCGGCAATCACGTCACGGCGCTTCACCGCGAAACCGTCGGTGGATTGGAGCTGCCGGCCGACCTGGCCCCCGGCGCGATCCGCATCCTTACGCCGGCGGACCTGGCCGCGATCTTTGAACTGCGGACATCGGGCTGACCGGCGATCGTCCCGCGCCGAGGAGGCTCAGGCCGCCTCGCGATAGCGCTGGGCGGCGTGATCCTGGGCGAAATTGGGGATCATGACCTGCCGCGCCGCGTCGAAGGCGCTCCATTGGCCAGCGTCCGGCAGCGGCGGGATGGTGACGGTCTCGCGGCGGTCGAAACCGACGAGGGCGGCGTCCACCAGTTCGTCGGCCTCCATGACGCCCACCATCGCGTTCAGATCGCGGCCTGAGCGTTCCCAGATCTCCGTGCGCGTCGCCGCCGGCAGCACCGCCTGGACATAGACCCCCTTGGGCCCAAGCTCGAGATCGAGGCCCTGAGTGAGGAACAGGACGAAAGCCTTGGTCGCGCCGTAGACCGCCAGGCCGTACTCCGGCGCCAGCCCCACCACCGAGCCGATGTTGACGATCGCGCCTTCGCCGGCCGCGGCGAACCGGGGGGCGACAGCGCTGGCCAGCCGCGTGAGCGCGGTGACGTTGAGGCTGATGAGGCCGGCCACGGTGTCGGGGCTCTGGTCGAGGAAACCGCCGGCGGCGCTGGCGCCGGCGTTGTTGACCAGGACGCCGATCCGCGCGTCGTCGCGCAGGCGCGCCTCGACCCGGGCGAGTTCGTCCGCGACGGTGAGGTCCGCCTGCAGCACGTCCACCGAGACTCCGTCCTCCCGGCGCAGGCGCTCCGCCAGGGCCTGCATCCGCGCGCGGTCGCGCGCCACCAGCACGAGGTCATGGCCGCGCTTGGCGAACCGTTCTGCGTAGACGGCGCCGATGCCGGTGGAGGCGCCGGTGATCAGGACGGCGGGTTTGGCGGTCATGGAACGCTCCTTGTGGACGTGTCATTCATGATAGACATCATGTAAGTGCATACATGACGGTCATCATATATGATGTCAAGCGGGCGGATGGAGAATGGAATGAGGGTCAGTCGCGAGCGGGTGGCGGAGAACCGGATGAGGATCCTGGAAGCGGCGAGCCGCCTTTTCAGGGCGCACGGCTTCGAGGCCGTGACCGTGGCCGAGGTCATGAAGGCCGCCGGCCTGACCCACGGCGGCTTTTACGGTCATTTCAAATCGAAGGATGACCTGATCGCCCAGGCCCTGGCCCACGTGCTGGCGGCCGCGGCGCCGTCCGAGGTCGATCTCGCCGACTACGCGGCGACCTATCTTTCCCCGAGCCATCGCGACGACCTGGCGGGCGGATGCCCCACGGCGGGGCTGGGCGGGGAAACCATCCGCCAGCCGCCCGAGGCCCGGGCGGCGATGACCGCCGGCTTGCGGCGGCAGATCGAGCGCTTCATCCAGGGCGCGCCCGGCGACGGTCCGGCCGAACGGCGCCGCGCGGCGATCGGCAGCTGGGCGGCCATGGTGGGCGCCGTGATCCTGGCCCGGCTCAGCGACGACCCGGAGCTTTCCGACGAGATGCTTGCGGAGACCCGCGCCTGGATCGCCGGCAAGGGCGCGGCGGAAGCCCCCGACAACGGCTGACGGGCGCCAGTCCCGTCCGCGAACCGAACGCGGCGCCCGGGACCGCCCAGTCGAGGGCGCCGTGTCATGCCGCCGCCGCTAGACTCTCCAAGTGGAGCTCCGGCTTCGCCCGTTAACCAATGCAAGTTGCGGGCCAGACGCCGATCAAATTTAAGTATATGGTTAACGACTTGTTAAAGTCCGCGGCTCCGGCTTTGCTCCGTTCCGTAGCAACCCGCTCGCTGCGTCCCGGCCTGGGACGACACGGGTCTGCGGAGTCGCGTGCATGTTCGAGTTCGCCCGAGAGCTTCGGCGCCTGTTCGCCGCCGATGGATTCAAGGCCTTCGCCGACGGTCTCACCGGCGGCGACGCGGCCCTGATGGAGCTGCTCGACCTGCGCCTGCTGCTGGTGGAGGGCAAGGCCGCCGACGTGGCCGCCGGCCGCATCGGCGCCAAGGACAAGGCCCAGCGCCGGCTGGAGGCCGCCATCGTCTGGCGCGAGGCCGCCCGGCGCACCGGCGACGCCGCCTCGCTGCGCAAGGCCGCCGCCTCCGCCGAGATCGCCGCCGCCGCCTTCGACCGCAACCGCCGCCCCGACGGCTGGGCCCGCGCCCGCTGCGAACAGGCGTTCTGCGCCATGCTGGGCGCCGAGATGTTCGGCGACGAAGGCCTGCACGCCGCGGCCGACGTCGCCTTCCGCGAGGCCCGCGCCGCCGCGCGCGGCGGACTGGCCGCCGCCCTGGCCGAAGTCGGCGTGGCCGCCGTCGAGGCCCGCCTGCACCTGGCCGACGGCGACGCCCAGGCGGCCCGCGTCGCCAGCGCCCGGTTCAATGCGCCGATCGCCGCGCTGGAGAGCCAGATGCGCCGCCACACCGTGGCCCGTCAGCTGGCCGCCGAGGCCCGCATCGTCCGCGCCGACATCCTCAGCGCCTGGGGCGCCAAGCTGAAGGACGCCGATCTGCTGGGCGACGCCGCCTGTGAGGCGGCCCGGGCGTCGCGGGGGCTCGACCCGGCCTATGAGCCGCTCACCTGGGCGCGGGCGGAGATCCTGCGCGGCCAGGCCATGGTGCTGCAGGGCGAGACCAGCGGCGACGTGGGCGTGGTCGCCGACGCCGTCTCCGCGCTGGCCGACGTGCTCGACCACCTGAACCGCGACCACAGCCCGTTCGACTGGGCCCGGGTGCAGGCGGTGCTCGGCCAGGGCCTGCAGGCGCTGGGCGACGCCAGTGCCAACGAGCAGGCCTATGAACAGGCGGTCACCTGCTACGACCGCGCGGCCCTGGTGCTCAAGGACACGCCGACCTCGCCGCTCCGGGGGCTCACGGCCGGCGCCCGGGCGGTGTGCCTGATCCGCTCGGCGGAGCTCACCGGCGACCTGGGCGTGCTGGACGCGG
>NZ_DASXYF010000096.1:0-43567 GCF_036502675.1 Phenylobacterium sp. | reverse complement strand
GCCTATGTGCTGCGCGAAAGCGAAGGACCGGCGCAGGTAACCTTACTCGCCACCGGTTCCGAGGTGGAAATCGCGGTCGCGGCGCGCGACATATTGCAGCGCCAGAACATCGGCGCGCGGGTGGTTTCGATGCCGTGCTGGGAATTGTTCGAGCAACAGGACGCCGCCTATCGCGCAGGCGTGCTTGATTCTTCCAGCGTTAAGGTGGGAATCGAAGCGGCTTCGCCCTTTGGTTGGGACCGCTATCTGGGCGTTAAGGGTACTTTCATCGGGTTAGACCATTTCGGTGCAAGCGCCCCTTATAAGGAGCTATACAAAGCCTTCGGTATTACCGCGGAGGCTGCGGTTCAGGCCGCTCTCGCCCTTCTGAACAAGAAGGCCAATTAGAAGGATTGCGTTTTATGGCCGTTCGGGTGGCGATCAATGGGTTTGGTCGGATTGGGCGCCTGGTCCTGCGTTGCATCATCGAAACGGGTCGCAAAGACCTGCAAGTGGTCGCGATCAACGATCTGGGCCCGCCCGAAACCAACGCACACCTGCTGCGCTACGACAGCGTGCACGGCCGCTTCCCCGGAACCGTCACCGTGGACGGCGACACGATCGACGCCGGGATGGGCAAGATCAAGGTCACGGCGATCCGCAATCCCGCCGACCTGCCGCACAAGGACCTGGGCGTGGACATCGCCCTGGAGTGCACCGGCCTCTTCACCTCGCGCGACAAGGCTTCCGCCCACCTGGAAGCCGGCGCCCGGCGCGTGATCATCTCGGCCCCGGCCGACAACGTCGACAAGACCATCGTCTACGGCGTGAACCACGAGACCCTGACCCGCGACGACCTGGTCATCTCCAACGCCTCCTGCACCACCAACTGCCTGGCCCCGGTGGCCAAGGTCCTGCAGGAACTGTGCGGGATCGAGCGCGGCTACATGACCACGATCCACTCCTACACCGGCGACCAGCCGACCCTGGACACCCTGCACAAGGACCTCTACCGCGCCCGCGCCGCCGCCATGTCGATGATCCCGACCTCCACCGGCGCGGCCAAGGCGCTGGGCCTGGTGATCCCGGCGCTGGCCGGCAAGCTGGACGGCTCCTCGATCCGCGTGCCGACGCCCAACGTCTCGGTGGTGGACCTGAACTTCGTGCCGGGCCGCAAGGTGACGGTGGAGGAGATCAACGCCGCTCTCGAGGCCGCCGCCGCCGGCGCGCTGAAGGGCGTCCTGGCCGTGACCAGGGAGCCGCTGGTCTCGATGGACTTCAACCACGTGGCGGCCTCGTCCACCGTGGCGCTGCCGCAGACCCAGATGGTCGACGGCGGCCTCGGCCGGGTGCTCTCCTGGTACGACAACGAATGGGGCTTCTCGACCCGGATGAGCGACACCGCCGTCCACATGGCCAGCCTGATCTGAGCCCGACCGTGAACTTCCGCACGCTCGACGACGCCGACCTCGCCGGCAAGCGGGCGCTGGTCCGCGTGGACTTCAACGTGCCGGTAGCCGACGGGCGGGTGAGCGACGACACTCGCCTGCGCGCCGCCCTGCCGACCATCGCGAAGCTGAGGAAGGGCGGCGCCAGGACCATCCTCATCGCCCACTTCGACCGGCCGAGGGGCAAGCGCGTGCCCGAGATGAGCCTCAGGCCGCTGGTCGAGCCCCTGTCCGTGCTGCTGGGCGCGCCCGTCGCCTTCGCCGACGACTGCGTGGGCGAGGCGGCCGCCAAGGCGGTGGCGGCCATGAAGGACGGCGACGTGCTGCTCCTGGAGAACGTCCGCTTTCACGCAGGCGAAGAGAAGAACGACCCGGACTTCGTCAGGGCGCTGGCCGCCAACGGCGACCTCTACGTCAACGACGCCTTCTCCGCCGCCCACCGGGCGCACGCCTCCACCGAAGGCCTGGCGCACCTGCTGCCGGCTTATGCGGGCGAGCAGATGCGCCGCGAGCTGGAGGCGCTGGACGCCGCGCTGGGCAACCCGCAACGGCCGGTGATGGGCATCGTCGGCGGCGCCAAGGTCTCCACCAAGCTCGAGCTCCTCGACAACCTGGTGGACAAGCTGGACTACCTGGCCATCGGCGGCGGCATGGCCAACACCTTCCGCTTCGCCCAGGGCTATGGGATCGGCGGCTCGCTCTGCGAGAAGGACATGGCGGAGACCGCCCGCGGGATCCTGCAGAAGGCCGAGGCCAGGGGCTGCCGCCTGATCCTGCCGTCCGACGCGGTGGTGGCCAAGGCGCTCGTCCCCGGCGCGGCCGCGCGCACCACGACGCTGTCCGCGGGCGCAGGCCTGGCGGACGACGAGAAGATCTTCGACGTGGGGCCTGCGACCCTGAAGGAGATCCTGGACGCCGTGGCCGCGAGCAGGACCCTGGTCTGGAACGGGCCGCTGGGCGTCTTCGAGGTCCCGCCGTTCGACAAGGCGACCATGGAAGCGGCACATCGCGCGGCGGAACTCGCCAAAGCCGGGAAGCTGGTGGCGGTGGCGGGCGGGGGTGATACGGTGGCGGCCCTGAACGCGGCCGGCTGCGCGGACGACTTCACCTTCGTCTCGACGGCGGGCGGCGCGTTCCTGGAATGGATGGAGGGTAAGACGCTGCCCGGCGTGGCGGCGTTGGTCCAGTAACGGACGGATTGAAGGAGCTGAAGGCATGGCTCGCATCACCTTGCGGCAACTGCTCGACCACGCGGCGGAGCACAACTACGGCGTTCCGGCGTTCAACATCAACAACATGGAGCAAGGCCTGGCGATCCTGGAGGCGGCCGACGCGGCCGACGCCCCGGTGATCATCCAGGCCAGCCGCGGCGCGCGCTCCTACGCCAACGACATCGTGCTGAAGCACCTGATCGACGCCCTGGCCGAGATGTACCCGCACATCCCGATCTGCATGCATCAGGACCACGGCAACAACGAAGCCACCTGCGCCACCGCCATCCAGTACGGCTTCACCTCGGTGATGATGGACGGCTCGCTGAAGGCCGACGGCAAGACGCCGGCCGACTACGACTACAACGTCCGCGTCACCCGCGCGGTGGTGGACATGGCCCACTGGGTGGGCGCCAGCGTCGAGGGCGAACTGGGCGTGCTGGGCAGCCTCGAGACCGGCATGGGCGAGAAGGAGGACGGCCACGGCTTCGAAGGCAAGCTGGACCACGACCAGCTGCTGACCGATCCCGACCAGGCCGTGGACTTCGTCAAGGCCACCGAGGTGGACGCGCTGGCCATCGCCATGGGCACCAGCCACGGCGCCTACAAGTTCACCCGCAAGCCCGACGGGGCGGTGCTGGCCATGAACGTGATCGAGGAGATCCACCGGCGGCTGCCGAACACCCACCTGGTGATGCACGGCTCCTCCTCGGTGCCGCAGGACCTGCAGGACATCATCAACAGGTACGGCGGCGAGATGCCCCAGACCTGGGGCGTGCCGGTGGAGGAGATCCAGCGCGGCATCAAGCACGGCGTGCGCAAGATCAACATCGACACCGACAACCGGATGGCCATGACCGGCGCCATCCGCAAGGTGTTCGCCGAAAACCCCGGCGAGTTCGACCCGCGCAAGTACCTGAAGCCGGCCATGGAGGCCATGCGCGCGGTCTGCAAGCAGCGGTTCGAGGAGTTCGGAACCGCCGGCTGGGCCTGCAAGATCCGCCCGTTGCCGCTTTCGGCGATGGCCAAGCGCTATGCGGCGGGCGAACTGACGCCCAAGATGGGCCTCACTCGCGAAGCGGCGGAATAGCGCCCGGCGGGGCGCGCCAGGCCGGCAGCCACGTGGCGCAGCGGGCGGCCGCGGCTGTCGGCCAGGCTGTCGACGGCGTTCCTGACCGACTCGACCTGCATCTGACAGCCTCCTCGCTGGAACCGGAGTCCTGGAAATCTCCGCCGGTTCCCCTGGTTCCTAGCCCTCCAGCTCGCCGATGGCGCTTTGCAGGTAGTTCTGCTCGCCGACGGCCGCCAGCAGGGCGATCTGGGTTTCCAGGAAGTCGATGTGCTCTTCGGTGTCGTCGAGGATCTCCCGCAGGATCTGGCGCGAGACGTAGTCGGCGCCCTGCTCGCAGAGGCGGACGCCTTCCACCAGGGTGATGCGCCCGCCCGCCTCGATCGACAGGTCCGCCGCCAGGCCCTCGGAGACCGTCTCGCCGATCTTCAGCTTGTGCAGGTCCTGCAGGTTGGGCAGGCCCTCGAGGAACAGGATGCGCTTGATCAGCTTGTCGGCGTGCTTCATCTCGCCGATCGATTCCTCATAGGTGATCTTGCCGAGGCGCCTGAACCCCCAGTTCTCGTACATCCGGGCATGCAGGAAATACTGGTTCACCGCCGTCAGCTCGTTGGTGAGCACGGTGTTCAGGATGCGGATGATCGCGACGTCGCCTTGCATGGCGCACTCCTTTGGGAATCGCGTGTAGCGTCAGGCGCGCGAGGGGCCAAGTCAAAGTCTATGTGAGAGCGTCGGCTGCCCCGCCGCTTCCGCCGCGCGATCGGCCTATTCGGCGGCGAACCGCAGGGCTTCGCTCTGTGCGTCGAGCATCGCGCGCATGTCGCAGACGCAGCGGGCGCATTGGGGCCTGGCCCCGCAGGACTTGAACACTTCGGCCGGGCGCCGGGCGCCCGCGGCGATGGCGGCCCGCACCTGACGCTCGCGGATCCCGTTGCAGTTGCAGACGTACACGACCGGCCCACCCTCCCTGAGAGGCGTTTGAGAATTAATAGCAGGTACAGACGCCTTTGCAACTCGTTTGCAACTGAGCGCGCGGATTTCCTGTCGCAGGCCTGAATCCCGTTGCGCGCCGGCGCGTCCCGCCGTGAAGTGCGGCGCGGCTGGCCGGCCGGCGCCGGGGCCGGCAGAGGCCCGCCATGGACGCCCTGATCCTGTCTCGGCTGCAGTTCGCCTTCACTATCGCCTTCCACATCATCTTCCCCAGCTTCACCATCGGGCTGGCGAGCTTCCTGGCGGTGCTGGAGGGGTTGTGGCTGGCGACCGGGCGGCCGGCCTTCAAGACGCTCTACATGTTCTGGCTCAGGATCTTCGCCATCTCCTTCGGCATGGGCGTGGTGACCGGGGTGGTGCTGAGCTACGAACTGGGCGCCAACTGGAGCGCGTTTTCCGCCGCGGCCTCGCCGGTGATCGGGCCGCTGCTGGCCTTCGAGGTGCTGACCGCCTTCTTCCTGGAATCGAGCTTCCTGGGCGTCATGCTGTTCGGCTGGCGCAAGGTCGGGCCGGGCCTGCATTTCACCGCCACGGTGGTCGTGGCCCTGGGCACGCTGTTCTCCGCCTTCTGGATCGTCTCGGCCAACAGCTGGATGCAGCACCCGGCCGGCTTCACGCGACTGGCGGACGGATCGTTGCGCGCCGTCGACTGGCTGGCGGTGATCTTCTCGCCGACCTTCCCGGCCCGGTTCGCGCACATGACGCTCGGGGCCTACCTCACCACCGCCCTGGTGGTGGGCGCAGCCTCGGCCTGGCGGCTGCTGCGCGACGCCGACGAGGGCGAGGCGCGGTTGGGCTTGCGGATGGCGGTGGGGATGTTCGCGCTGGCGGCGCCGCTGCAACTCGCGGTGGGCGACCATTCCGGCAAGCTGGTGCTGCACTACCAGCCAGCGAAGCTCGCGGCCATCGAGGCCTTCTGGGAGACCAGGGCCGGCCAGGCCTTTCACATCGCCGCCTGGCCGGACCGCAGCGTCGCCGCCAACCGCTGGGAGATCTCGATCCCCAGGCTGGGCAGCCTGATCACCGCCGGCGACGCCGACGCCACCGTCAAGGGCCTGAAGGACTTCGCCCCCGCCGACCGGCCGCCGACGGCGGTGGTGTTCTGGGCCTTCCGGGTGATGGTGGGCCTGGGCCTGGCGATGATCGGCCTGGGGCTCTGGGGCGCCTGGCTCTGGTGGCGCAGGGGCGGGCCGGAGCGGTCGCGGCTGTTCCTGATGGCCTGCGTCGCCATGGGACCGGCGGGCTTCGTCGCGGTGATCTCCGGCTGGGTGGTGGCCGAGGTGGGGCGGCAGCCCTTCGTGATCTATGGCGTCATGCGCACGTCGCAAGGCGTGTCGCCGGTGGCGGCCGGGCCGGTCTCGGTCTCGCTGCTGGCGTTCATGGCGGTCTATGCGGTGATCTTCAGCGCGGGCCTGCTCTACATCCTGCGCCTGATCGGCCAGGGGCCAGGCACGGGCGCCCGGGAGCCGCCGCCCGACGTCGGCCGCGCCCCCGGCTCGGCGCTCGCCGCCGCGCCCGAGGACCCGGCGCCGGAGGCCGCGCCATGAACGGGCTCGACCTGCCGCTGATCTGGGCCGGGGTGATCGCGGGCGCGGTGCTGCTCTACGTGCTGCTGGACGGGTTCGACCTGGGGGTGGGCGTCCTGTTCCCCTTCGCAGGCTCGCCCGCCGCCCGCGACGTGATGATGGACTCCATCGCCCCGGTCTGGGACGGCAACGAGACCTGGCTGGTGCTGGGCGGAGCCGGGCTGATGGCGGCCTTCCCGGGCGCCTACGCCGTGGTGATGCCGGCGCTCTACGTGCCGGTGCTGACGATGCTGATGGGGCTGATCCTGCGCGGCGTCGCCTTCGAGTTCCGCCTGCACGGACGCCGGCGCAGCAAGGCCTTGTGGACCGCCGCCTTCGCCGGAGGCTCGCTGATCGCCACCCTGGCGCAGGGCTGCGTGCTGGGCGGGTTCATCCAGGGGATCAAGGTGAAGGACGGCGCGTTCGCCGGCGGCCCGTTCGACTGGCTGACGCCCTACGCGCTCACGGTCGCCGCGGGCCTGGTCGCCGGCTACGCCCTGCTGGGCGCCGCCTGGATCATCTGGCGGGCGGAGGACGACCTGCACCGGCGCGCCCGCCGCTGGGCCTGGATCGCGGCCATCGCCGCCGCCCTGCTGCTGGCCGTGGTCAGCGTCGCCACCCTCCACGTCGATCCCCGCGCCGCCGCGCGCTGGGGCCTGGCCGCAGGCCGGATCGACGTCGCGGCGCTGGCCCCGCGACTCGCCATCCCCGGCCTGGGCGCGGCAGGCTTCGCAGTGGTGGCGGCCGGCCTGGCCCGCCGGGCGCACGCGGCGCCGTTCGCGGGCGCGGCGCTGGTCTTCCTCTCCGGCTACCTCGGCCTGGCGGCGAGCTTCTTCCCCTACGTCGTGCCCTACAGCCTGACCTTCCGCCAGGCGGCGTCGGCGGAGAATGCGCTGGCCCTGATGCTGGCCGTGGCGGGTGTGCTGCTGCCGCTGATCCTGGGCTACACGGTCTGGGTCTACTGGCTGTTCCGCGGCAAGGTGGGCGCCGATGCGGGCTATCATTGAGCCGCCGCCGGACCCGGGGGCGCCGGCCACGCCGCTCTGGAAGCGGCTGGCCTGGTTCTTCGGCCTGGCGGCCGCCTCCATGCTGGCGGTCGCCGGCGCCGCCTACCTGCTCAAGGCGCTGTTGCGATAGGGGTCTCTGTTCTAGAAGCGCCGCATGTCTCCGCCACTCTGCCGCCTCTACCTGATAACTCCGCCGCGCCTCGACGACCTGGCCGCCTTCGGCCGCACCCTGGCCCATGCGCTGGACGCCGGCGACGTGGCCGCACTGCAGATCCGGCTGAAGGGCGCGCCCGACGACGTCGTGGCCGCCGCCGTCGACGCGCTGTCCCCCATCGCCCAGGCCCGCGGCGTGGCGGTGATCCTCAACGACCGGCCGGACCTGGCCGCGAAGCTCGGCTGCGACGGCGTGCACGTGGGCCAGTCGGACGCTTCCTACGCGGAAGCGAGGAAGGCCATGGGCCGCGACCGGATGGTCGGCGTCACCTGCCACGCCAGCCGCCACCTGGCGATGGAGGCGGCGGACGCGGGCGCGGACTATGTGGCCTTCGGCGCCTTCTTCCCGACGACCACCAAGGATGTCGCCGAGGAGCGTCCGGAGCCGGAGCTGCTGTCCGACTGGCAGGCGATCATGCAGACGCCCTGCGTGGCGATCGGCGGGATCACCGCGGAAACCGCCGCGAGCCTCGCGGCGGCCGGCGCCGACTTCCTGGCCGTCTGCGGGGGGGTCTGGACCCATCCGGAGGGACCGGCTGCGGCGGTCGAGGCGATCAATGCGGCCATCGCCGCGGGCGTGGCCGGGCGGACGACGGAGGGCTGAGGCGGCCCGCCTTGCCTTCCCGGGGCCGTCCCACTAGGTTCCGCCCCCGTTCCGCCGCCCCTCGGAAGACTAGATGTCCACCCAATCCGCGCTCCTGAAGGTCATGTCGGACGCCGCGCGCAAGGCCGCCCGGGGCCTGAACCGCGACTTCGGCGAGGTGGCCGAACTGCAGGTGTCCCGCAAGGGCGCCGCCGACTTCGTCTCCGCCGCCGACCTCAAGGCCGAGCAGACCCTGTTCGAAGCCCTCGAGAAGGCCCGCCCCGGCTACAGCTTCCTGGGCGAGGAGCGCGGGCTGATCGAGGGCACCGACAAGACCCACACCTGGATCGTCGACCCGCTGGACGGCACCACCAACTTCCTGCACGCCATCCCGCACTTCGCCATCAACATCGCCCTGCAGCGCGAGGGCGCGATCGTGGCGGCGGTGACCTACAATCCGATCACCAACGATCTCTACTGGGCCGAGAAGGGCAAGGGCGCCTTCGTCAACGACAAGCGCCTGCGGGTCGCCGCCCGCACCCGGCTGGACGACGCGATCATCGCCACCGGCATTCCGTTCCTGGGCCACGGCCAGCACGCGCGCTTCCTGAAGGAGCTGCACCAGGTGAGCCAGAAAGTGGCGGGCGTGCGCCGCTTCGGCTCGGCGGCGCTGGACCTGGCCTTCGTGGCCGCCGGCCGCTTCGACGCCTACTGGGAGCGGGACCTGAAGCCCTGGGACCTGGCGGCGGGCGTGCTGCTGGTCGCCGAAGCCGGCGGCCTGGTGCGCGACGCCGACGGCGGCGAGGCGGTGCTGGAGACCGGCACGATCTGCACCGGCTCGCAGGACATCCAGCCGCTGCTGGCCGACCGGCTGAGGGCCGCGGCGGCCTAAGCCGCCGCCCCGAACTGCAGGCTGGCCAGCCGGGCGTAGAGCCCGCCGCGGGCGACAAGCTGGGCGTGGGCGCCCTCCTCCACCACCTGGCCCTGGTCCATGACCACGATGCGGTCGGCCTTGAGCACGGTGGCCAGCCGGTGGGCGATGACCAGGGTGGTGCGGCCGATCATCGCCTCGTCCAGCGCCCGCTGCACCAGCCGCTCGTTCTCGGCGTCCAGCGCGCTGGTCGCCTCGTCGAGCAGCAGGATCGGCGCCTCGCGCACCAGCGCCCGGGCGATGGCCAGCCGCTGGCGCTGGCCGCCGGAGAGACTGCGGGCGCGCTCGCCGACGGCGGTGTCGAACCCCTCGGGCAAGGCCTCGAGGAAGGCCTCGGCCTGGGCGGCGCGGGCCGCGGCGCGCACCGCGTCGAGGTCGGCGTCCTCGCGCCCGAAGCGGATGTTGTCGACGGCCGAGCCGGAGAACAGCGGCGTATCCTGGCCCACCAGGGCCATGCGGGCGCGCACCTCGGCGGGGTCGGCCTCGCGCAGGTCGACGCCGTCCACCCGCACCACGCCGCTCTGCGGGTCGTAGAAACGCAGCAGCAGGCGGAAGACAGTGCTCTTGCCCGCCCCCGACGGCCCGACCAGGGCCACCCGCTCGCCGGGCCGCACCTGCAGGGTGAAGTCGCGCAGGGCCGGCAGGTCCGGACGGCCGGGATAGGCGAAGGTGACGTTCTCGAAGGCCGCCTCGCCCCGCGCCGGGACCGGCAGCGGCCGGGGCCGCGCCGGGGCGGCGATGCCGGGCCGGGCGTCCAGCAGGGCGCCCACGCGGTCCATGGCGCCGGCAGCCTTCTGCACGTCGCCCCAGGTCTCGCCCAGGGCGCCCACCGAGCCCGCCGCCATCACCGACAGGAAGGCGAACTGGAACAGCGCGCCCCAGCTCATGTCGCCACGCAGGCCCGCGTGCACCCCCAGCCAGAACACCGCCACCACGCCGCCGAACACCAGGGCGATGACCATCGCGGTCATCACCGCCCGGGCGCGCATGCGCTGCAGCGAGGTGCGGAAGGACTCCTCCACCGCCGCCCCGAACCGTCCCGCCGCCGAGGCCTCCCGCCCGAAGGCCTGCACGGTCTCCAGCGCGTCCAGGGATTCCGAGGCGTGGCCGATGGCGGCGGCGAAGGTGTCCTGGGTGCGCGCCGTCAGCTTGCGCACGCGGCGGCCGAACAGGAACAGCGGCGCCAGCACCACCGGGAAGATCAGCAGCACCAGGCCCGTGAGGCGCGGGCTGACCACCACCAGCAGCGCCAGGGCGCCGATCAGGGTCAGCAGGTTGCGCAGCGCCACCGAGATGGAGGCGGAGAGCAGGCTCTCGACGATCTGGATATCGGTGGTCAGGCGCGAGACCACCTCGCCGGTCTTGTTGACCAGGAAGAACAGCGGATCCAGCGTCAGGATGTGGGCGTAGGCCGCCTTGCGCAGGTCCGCCACCACCCGCTCGCCCAGCTTGGTGACGAAGAAGTAGCGAAGCGCCGTGGAGAAGGCGAGCAGCAGCGCCACCCCGCCGATCAGCAGGAACCAGCCGTCCACCGCGCCGGCCGGGGCCCTGGCGCCCTGCGCCTTGGTCAGGTGGTCGACCAGCAGGCGCACCGCCCCGGAGAGCCCGAGGGTCGCGCTGGTGGACAGCAGCAGGAACACGCCCGACGCCGCGGCGTCGCCCCAGTGGTTCCGCGCGAACGGGACCAGCCGGCCGAGCGAGGCCACGTTGCGGCTGCGCGGCCTGCGTCCGGCCGCGGCGCCGAGCGCCTCGGCCAGCTCCGCGCCCGCACCCGGCCGTCCCCGGACGGCGGCCTCGGCTGCTCCATCGGTCATGCCCGGCGCCCGTACACTTGATTTTTGACTGTCACTTCGCGTATACGCCCGGCTTCCTTTGCGCCCCCCTTCGGAGGCGCTGGCTTACGGCCGCTCCTTCTACGGCTGTTCGTTTACTTCAGGCGCCTCTGCGATGAAACCCGAGACCCATCCCGACTACCACTTCATCACCGTGGTGATGACGGACGGCAGCAGCTACCGCACCCGCTCGACCTACGGCAAGCCGGACGCGACCCTGAACCTGGACATCGATCCGAAGACCCACCCGGCCTGGACCGGCGGCAACCAGCAACTACTGGACCGCGGCGGCCGCGTCTCGCGCTTCAACGCCAAGTTCGGCGCCTTCACGCGCAAATAGGGCGCAGGAGCGACCGACCCTTACGTCGGTAAACACTTTTCGTACTGGCGGCCAACACCTCTGCGGGCGGTTGTCTGCGGCCGCGGTCTGATGATTCCTCTCATCATTTCATAGCCTTGCAAGGCGCCGGCAGCGGGTTCGCCCCGGCCCGAGGCGTTGACCGGGGGGTTGACCGGTAAACACCCCGCGCCCCTGACTCTTGGCGGTCCTCCCTTCCCCCCAGGGAAGAGAATCGGCGAGTTCGTGTCGGCGGGCTTGCGGCGAAGTCCGGCGTCATTAAAGGCCGGCCCGGCCAGCACCGGGTTTCCCCCAGGATAACGCGGCAGCGCCGGGGTGACAAGAACAAATATAGAACATTATGGGGCGCCATACGGACCGCTCGCCAGGCCCAGGCGGACGTTGCGAAGGAGGGTTCGGGGCGAAGGAGGGTTCGGGGGGAATGCGGCGGCCATAGGTCCTCGACGTCTGAGAGGAGGATGGGCCGGGGTGTCGAACGGGCTCAACCCGGAGACGCCGTGCTCTATTTCGGTGACGCTTCGGCCGGTAGCCCTATGCCCCGAAGGCCGTCCGCAGGCGGTCATACTGGGCCAGCACCGGATGGGCGCCTTCCGGCGCGGTCTCGACGTACATCCGGCGGTCGAGGTGGCGCACGCGGTCGTAGAGGCGCTCGGAGCGGTCCAGCAGCAGCAGCAGGCCCGAGGGCAGGTCCTCGCAGGATTCGGAGCCCGTCGCGCGGCAGACGTCCTCGGCGCCCAGGCGGTAGCGGTCCTCGCAGGCGGCCTCCGGCGGCATGTCGCCCTCGCGCACGGCGCGCTGCACCAGCAGCCAGGACGCCACCTGCATCAGCCGGGTGGTCAGCCGCATGCTTTCCGACGCATAGGCCAGGGCCGCATTGCGGGACAGCAGCTTGGATTCCTGACGTCCGCCGCCGTCCAGGTAGGTCGCGGTCTCCTCCACCAGCTCCATGCCCTCATGGAACGTGCGGTCGAACAGCTCGGAGCGCGCGAAGTCCTGAATCACATGCGCGCCTTGCGACGCGCCTGTGGCGATACCGTCGGTCATCATTCCCCAACCTTATCATGCCGTCCGCGGACGGCGGACTGAACTCGAGGTCGCAGGTGCAACCCCCGTGCCAGACGACGGAATTTCCCTCACATAGCCTCGGTTTCAGCCTTTCGGCCCCCCGAACAGCGCATCCGCAGCGGCCCGCCCCGCGCGCTTCCTGTCAATTTGCGCCCGAACCCTTTCGATTTCCGCCTCGAGGACGGCGATACGCCCTTCGAGTTCGGCGACGGCGTACAGCTCCAGATCCTCGCGCACGGCCTCGGCCAGGCGCTGGCCGCGCGAGGTGCGGATATCCGCGGGCTCATCCATGGCGTTCCGAGAGCATGCTTTGCCCAGTCCCCTGCCGCCCTGTATCTGATCGCGGACCATGACGGCGCGCAAGACGGGAGAATGCGGTGAGCGGATCAAACGGCGGTGAAACCATGCAGGCGGTCGCGGTGGAGGGCGGCAAGGGCGCGCCCGCCGAAGCCCTGCGCCTCGTCACCGCGCCGCGGCCCGCGCCGGGCCCCGGCCAGATCCTGATCCGCGTGCGCGCCGCCGGGCTGAACCGCGCCGACACGATGCAGCGCAAGGGCTTCTACCCGCCGCCGCCCGGCGTGCCGGCCACCCTGGGGCTGGAAGTCGCCGGCGAAGTCGCCGCGCCCGCCGGCCGCTGGAAGGCGGGCGACCGGGTCTGCGCGCTGCTGGGCGGCGGCGGCTACGCGGAATACGCCGTGGTGGACGCCCGCCACGCCCTGCCGATTCCCGAGGACATGGACTTCGTCCAGGCCGCCGCCCTGCCGGAGACGGTGCTCACGGTGTTCGCCAACGTCTTCGAGCACGCCGGCCTGAAGGCGGGGGAAACCCTGATGGTGCACGGCGCCACCTCCGGCATCGGGACGACCGCCATCCAGATGGCCAAGGCGGCGGGCGCCCGGGTGATCGGCACGGCGCGCGGCGCGGCCAAGGCCCGGGCGGCGCGCGAGCTGGGCTGCGACCTGGCGATCGACTCCACCGCCGAGGACTTCGCCGCCGTGGTCAAGGCGGCCGGCGGCTGCGACGTGGTGCTGGACATGGTGGGCGGCGACTATTTCGCCAAGAACCTCGATGTGCTGAAGACCGGCGGGCGGATCGTCCACGTCGCCGCCCAGGCCGGCGGGGAGGTCACGCTCAACATCAACAAGCTGATGATGAAGCGCGCCGTGGTCACCGGCTCCACCCTGCGGCCGCGCGACGCCGACGAGAAGGCGCGGATCACCCGCGCCGTGGAGGAGAAGGTCTGGCCCTGGGTCCGCTCCGGCCTGGTGCGCCCGCCGGTGGACCGCACCTTCCCGCTGGCCGAGGCCGGCAAGGCGCACGCCCTGATGGAGAGCGGCGACTTCGTGGGCAAGCTGATCCTGGTCGCGTGAGCGGCAGCTCAACCGGAGACGCCGGGTACTGTTTCCGGCGCCGCTGAAAAGCCCGGAGATTTTGGGTGGCGTGGGCCAGGCCGCCCCTGTAACCAGCGTGTGAATCCGGCCGCCGGACCCGTCCGGGCGCCGCCGCAAACCCCTTAGAGAGGATGCGCCGATGACCGCCGTAAATCCCGTCACCGACCTGACCCTCGAGGGCGACGTCGCGGTGGTCACCGTGAACTCCCCGCCGGTGAACGCCCTGTCCGCCACCGTGCGGGACGGCCTGCGCCAGGCGCTGAAGCAGGCCGGCGAGGATCCAGCCGCGAAGTCGGTGGTGCTGATCTGCGCCGGCCGCACCTTCATCGCCGGCGCCGACATCAGCGAGTTCGGCAAGCCGCCGAAGGGCGCCGCCATGGCCGAGGTGCAGGCCATGCTGGAGGGCGCGCCCAAGCCCACGGTGGCGGCGATCCACGGCACGGCGCTGGGCGGCGGGCTGGAGGTGGCGCTCTGCGCCCACTACCGCGTGGCCGTCCCGTCGGCCAAGCTCGGCCTGCCGGAAGTGAACATCGGCCTGCTGCCCGGCGCCGGCGGCACCCAGCGCCTGCCGCGCATCGTCGGCGTGGAGAAGGCGCTGCAGATGGTCACCTCCGGCGAGCACGTGCCGGCCAGGCAGGCCCTGGAGATGGGCCTGATCGACGAACTGGCGGAGGAAGGCAAGCTGCGCGAGGCGGCGATCGCCTTCGCCCGCAGGATGGCCGCCGAGAACCGCCCCCTGCGGAAGATCCGCGACCAGGACGAGAAGCTGCAGGCGGCCAGGGGCAAGCCCCAGATCTTCGCCGATTTCCGCAAGGCGGGCGCCCGGAAGTTCCGCGGCTTCGTGGCCCCGGAGAACAACATCAAGGCCGTCGAGGCGGCGGTGAACCTGCCCTTCGACGAGGGGATGAAGGAAGAGCGGCGGCTGTTCACCGAGCTGGTCGCCGGCCCGCAGTCGGCCGCCCAGCGCTACGCCTTCTTCGCCGAGCGGGCGGCCCAGAAGGTGGCCGACGTGCCGGACGACACGCCGCTGCGCCCGATCAGGCGCGTCGGAATCATCGGCGCCGGCACCATGGGCGGCGGCATCGCCATGAACTTCGCCAACGCCGGCGTGCCGGTGACGCTGGTGGAGGTGAAGCAGGACGCGCTCGACCGCGGCCTGGGCGTGATCCGCAAGAACTACGAACGCACCGCCTCGCGCGGCGGCGTCACCGCCGCCCAGGTCGAGGAGCGCATGGGCCGCATCGCCGGCACGCTGGACCTGGAGTCGCTGAAGGACGCCGACCTGGTGATCGAGGCGGTCTTCGAGCGGATGGACATCAAGAAGGACATCTTCAAGCGCCTGGACGCCGTCTGCAAACCGGGCGCGATCCTGGCCACCAACACCTCGCGCCTCGACGTCGACGAGATCGCCGGCGTCACCGGCCGGCCGCAGGACGTGATCGGCCTGCACTTCTTCTCGCCGGCCAACGTCATGAAGCTGCTGGAGGTGGTGCGCGGCGCGAAGACCGCCAAGGACGTCATCGCCACCGCGATGAAGCTCTCCAAGACCATCGGCAAGATCCCGGTGCTGGTGGGCGTCTGCCACGGCTTCGTCGGCAACCGCATCCTGGCCCAGCGGCAGGACGAGGGCCAGGCCATCGCCTTCGAGGGCGCCGCGCCCTGGGACGTGGACAAGGCCCTGACCGACTTCGGCTTCGCCATGGGCCCCTTCGCCATGAGCGACCTGGCCGGGCTGGACGTGAGCTGGGTGCGGGCGGAATCCACCGGCGCCACCCTGCGCGACATCCTCTGCGAGATGGACCGGCGGGGACAGAAGACCGGCGGCGGCTACTACGACTACGACGAGAAGCGCAACGCCACGCCCTCGCCCGTCACCGAGAAGATCCTGGCCGACATCCGCGCCAAGGCCGGGGTCAGGCCGCGGCAGGCGAGCCAGGAGGAAATCCTGGAACGCACCCTGTTCCTGATGGTCAACGAAGGCGCCAAGATCCTCGAGGAGGGCATAGCCCAGCGGGCCTCCGACATCGACGTGATCTGGGTCAACGGCTACGGCTGGCCGATCTACCGCGGCGGCCCCATGTACTACGCCGACCAGGTCGGTCTGGATAAGGTCCTGGCCCGGCTCAAGCACTACGAGACCGAGCTGGGGCCCCGCTTCAAGCCCGCGCCCCTGCTGGAAAAGCTGGCGGCCGAGGGCAAGACCTTCACCCAGTCCTGACGACACACCCGCCCCGCGAAGGGCGCACAACAAGGAACCGTTCATGCGCGAAGCCGTCATCGTCTCCACCGCCCGCACCCCCCTCGGCAAGTCGTTCCGGGGCGCGTTCAACAACACCTACGGCGCCACGCTCGGCGGCCACGCGATCCAGGCGGCGGTGGCGCGGGCCGGCGTCGACCCCGGCGAGATCGACGACGTGGTGATGGGCTGCGCCGCCCCGCAGGGCACGACCGGCAGCAACACCGCCCGCCAGGCGGCGCTGCGCGCCGGCCTGCCGCAGACCGTCTCCGGCATGAGCCTCGACCGGCAGTGCGCCTCGGGCCTGATGGCCATCGCCACGGCCGCCAAGGAGATCATCAACGACGGCGCGCCCATCGCGGTCGGCGGCGGGGTGGAGTCGATCAGCCTGGTGCAGAACGACAAGAAGAACACCTACATGAGCCAGGACCCGTGGCTGACGGAGCGGATCCCCCAACTCTACATGACCATGATCGAGACCGCCGAGATCGTCGCCGAGCGCTACGGGATCAGCCGCGACGCCCAGGACGAGTATTCGCTGCAATCGCAGCAGCGGACCGCCCTGGCCCAGTCGGAGGGCCGCTTCGACGCCGAAATCGCGCCGATGACCACGGTCATGAAGGTGACCAGCAAGGAGACGGGCGAGACCTCCGACCGGGAGATCACCATCCGCCAGGACGAGTGCAACCGCCCGCAGACCACCCTGGAGGACCTGAAGAAGCTGCCGCCGGTGTTCAAGAACGGGCTGCAGGTCAAGGAGGGCCGATTCATCACCGCCGGCAACGCCTCGCAGCTTTCCGACGGCTCGGCCGCCGTGGTGCTGATGGAGGCCAAGGAGGCCGAGCGCCGCGGGATGCAGCCGCTGGGCGTCTACCGCGCCATGGCGGTGGCCGGCTGCGGACCGGAGGAGATGGGCATCGGCCCGGTCTTCGCCATCCCGAAGCTGCTGGAGCGCACCGGCCTGAAGATGGACGACATCGGCATCTGGGAGCTGAACGAGGCCTTCGCCTGCCAGGTGCTCTACTGCCGCGACAAGCTGGGCATTCCCAACGAGCTGCTCAACGTCTCGGGCGGCTCGATCTCCATCGGCCACCCCTTCGGCATGACCGGCGCCCGCTGCACCGGCCACCTGCTGATCGAGGGCAAGCGCCGCGGGGCGAAGTACGGCGTCGTCACCATGTGCGTCGGCGGCGGCATGGGCGCGGCGGGGCTGTTCGAGATCTTCTGAGCCGATGCCGTTCCGGATCCGCCGGATGGACGTCCTCCACAAGGGGTGGTCGACGTTCTATCTGGCGACCCTGGCGGACGACGACGGCGTCGAGATCCGGCGTGAGATCGAGCACCACGGCAGCGCCGCCGCGGTGCTCCCTTACGACCCCGGGCGCCGCACGGCGCTGCTGGTGCGCCAGGGCCGCCCGCCGGTGATCTGGCAAGGCGGGCCGGACGAGTTGCTGGAGGCGCCGGCCGGCATGCTCGACGCCGACGACCCCGAGACCGCCGCCCGCCGCGAGGCGATGGAGGAGACCGGGGTGCGGCTGACCGACCTGGAGTTCGTGGGCCGGCCCTACGCCATGCCGGGGGTCTCCACCGAGCGCATCGACCTGTTCCTGGCCCCCTACGCGCTCGCCGACCGCATCGGCGCGGGCGGCGGGGTGGCGCACGAGCAGGAGGCGATCACCGTGGTGGAAACCCCGCTGGCCGAGCTCTGGCGGCAGGTGGAGTCCGGGGAGATCGAGGACATGAAGACGCTGGTCCTCACCCTGGCGCTCAAAGTCCGCCGGCCCGAGCTCTTCTGACGCCGACCGATTCGCAGCGTCTTTTCGGCCCCGATCAAACTCTTGCGCCGGGCGCCCGTTTTCATGGCGACAGGTTCATCCGCGCGCGGAGGACGCCCGATCTGGCAGCAGTAGCGTTTGTTGAGTGCTAGATATTTGAATTCATGAAGCATTCAGAGATGGAGGCGCTAGATTTCCAAACAGGCGGGTGATTCCCGCTCGCCAGGAGACGTAAGACCCCGAGGTCCTCGATGAGCGTTTCGTCCGGGTTCGTTAAGCAAATCCAAGGCTATGGCCTGACCACGGCCGAGATCGTCTACCGCATGCCGGACCATCCGGCCCTGCTGCAGAGCTACGTCTGGCAGGACTACGACCTGTTCCCCAAGTTCCCCGAGCTGCGCCGCTTCCTCGATTTCTGGACGCGGACGCTGGACGGCGCCCTGTTCTCCGTGCGGGTGGCGCACGACCGGCTGATCAAGCCGGCCGAGCTCAAGACCATGGGCGAGTTCCGCATCCACTGAGGCGCCGGTCGACAAGAGGGCGCACGGATGGGACTTATCCGCCCATCGTGTCGAATCTGGCCGCGTCTCTCCTCCGGATCGCATTTCAGCGCGCGGGCCTGGCCGTCGTGGCCTGCGCCGCCGTCCTCGCCGTCTGCGCCTGCCAGGGCAAGCCGGAGCGCCCGGCCTGCGCCGCCGGCCAGGTCTGCCTGGAGTACGGCAACAGCTCGGAGCCCTCGACCCTGGACCCCCAGACCAGCCAGCTGGTCGACGAGGCGGTGGTCATCGGCGACCTGATGATGGGGCTGACCACCGATGCGCCGGACGGCTCGGCGGTCCCCGGCATGGCGACCTCCTGGGAGACCAGCCCCGACGGCCTGGTCTGGACCTTCCACCTGCGCGAGGCCCGGTGGTCGGACGGCGCGCCGGTCACCGCCGGCGACTTCGTCTACGCCTACCGCCGCATCCTCGATCCCGCCACCGCCGCCACCTACGCCTACCTGGTGGCGGTGCTGAAGAACGGCCAGGCGGTGAACGCCGGCAAGGCGGCCCCCGAGACCCTGGGCGCCCGGGCGCTGGACGCGCGCACGCTGCAGCTCACCCTGGAGCATCCCGTCCCCTACCTGCCGCAGCTCGCCAAGCACCAGAGCTTCTTCCCCGTGCCCAGGCATGTGGTGCAGCGCTGGGGCGAGGGGTGGACGCAGCCCGGCCGCTACGTCTCCAACGGGGCCTACCGGCTGGTGAGCTGGCGGCTGGGCGACTACCTGCGCGTGGAGAAGAACCCGCGGTTCTGGGACGCCGCCCAGGTCTGCGTCGACCGCATCGACTACTACCCGACCACCGACTCCGTCGCCGCCGAGCGCCGCGTCGCCCGCGGCGAGCTGGACCTGAACACCTCGTTCCAGTCGAACCGCATCGGCCGGCTGAAGGCGACCCTGGGCGGCTATGTGCGCACCCACTCGACGCTGGCCACCGTCTACCTGATCTTCAACACCGCCGATTTCGCGCCGTTCAAGGACGTGCGGGTGCGCCGGGCGCTGTCCCTGGCGGTGGACCGCGAATTCATCACCGGCAAGCTGATGCGCGCCGGGCAGATCCCGGCCTACGCTTTCGTCCCGCCCGGCATCGCCAGCTATGCGCCCGTCGCGCCGCCGCCCTGGGCGGCCCTGCCCTTCGCCTCGCGGCAGGCCGAGGCGCGCCGGCTGCTGGCGGCGGCGGGCTATGGCCCCGGCCGGCCGCTGAAATTCGAGATCAAGGCCGCCAACAGCCCCGACACCCAGCTGATCGGCCAGGCGCTGCAGGCGGACTGGAAACTGGTCGGCGCCGAGGCCAGCCTGCTGCAGAACGAGGGGCAGATCGCCTTCGCCGCCTATACCGCCCGCGATTTCCAGGCGGCGCCGATCAGCTGGTACGCCGACTACGACGATCCGCTGACCTTCCTGGCGCTGTTCAAGTCCGACACCGGCGCCCAGAACTACGGCGACTACCGGAACCCGGCCTACGACGCCCTGCTCGCCGCCGCAGACCGGGAGCCCGACGTCGGCCGCCGGGCGAAGATCCTGGGGCGGGCCGAGCAGATGATGCTGGACGATGCGACCATCGCGCCCGTCTACTATGTGGTGAACCGCGCCCTGGTGAGCCCGCGGATCACCGGCTGGGTCGACAACGCCACCCACACCCACCGCGCCCGCTGGCTGTGCGTGAAGGGGCGGTAGGGGCCGCCGGTCCCCGCGGCGCGTTGCCAGCCGGCGCGGCGCGGGCGATGGTCCGCCGATGACGCCGACCCTGCTCGCCGCCCTGCTCTGCGTCGCAGCCGCCCCCGCCCGAGCCTCGCCCGCCATGCCCGATCCCAACGCCTATCTGGAAGAGATCGAGGGCGACCGGGCGCTGGCCTTCGCCCGCGCCGAGAACGCGCGGTCCCTGCCGGTGCTGCAGAACGACCCGCGCTACGCCGGCCTCTACGCCGACGCCCTGGCCATCGTCACCGCCAGAGACCGCATCCCCGGCGTGGACTTCGCCGGCGACAGGACCCTGCGCTCCTTCTGGCAGGACGCCGACCACGTGCGCGGCGTCTGGCGCAGCGCGACGCCGGACGACTACCGCAAGCCCGAACCCGCGTGGCGCACCCTGCTCGACCTCGACGCCCTGGCCAAGGCGGAGAAGGCCAACTGGGTCTGGAAGGGCGCCGCCTGCCTGCCCCCCGCCGATCGCCTGTGCCTGGTGCAGCTCTCCGACGGCGGCAAGGACGCCGTGACCGTCCGCGAATTCGACGCGAGCACCGGGACCTTCCCGGCCGGCGGCTTCGTCTCGCCGCAGAGCAAGCAGGACGCAGCCTGGCTGGACGCCGACACCCTGCTGATCGGCCGCGACTGGGGGCCGGGGACGCTGACGGACTCCAGCTATCCCTACATCCTCAAGGCCTGGACGCGGGGGACGCCGCTGTCGGCCGCCAGCGAGGTGTTCCGCGGGTCGAGGACCGACGTGACGGCCGCGCCCATGGTGCTGCGCGACGCCGACGGGCGGGTGGCCGCGGCCCTGGCCGTGCGCGCCGTCAGCTTCTTCGAGAGCGAATACCACCTGCTGACCGACAAGGGCCCGGTGAAGCTGCCCCTGCCGCTGAAGTCGACGATCCAGGGGCTGGTAGACGGCCAGCTGGTCTTCACCCTGGAGCAGGACTGGGACGCGCGCGGGTTGAAGACCGGCGACCTGGCCGCCTACGACCTGGCCACGCTGAAGGCGGACCCCGCCGCGGCCCGGCCGCAGCTGATCCTGCGGCCCGACGCCAGCCAGTCCATCGAGCAGGCCGCCGCCACCCGCGACCGCCTCGTGGTCGCGCTCTACGAGAACGTGAAGGGCGCGGTGCTCAGCTTCCGGCACGGCCCGGCCGGCTGGACCGCCAGCAAGCTCGACCTGCCGAAGGAGGCCTCCATCGGCATCGCCTCGGCCTCGCACGACGACGACCGGCTGATCCTGGGCGTCACCGGCTTCCTGACGCCCAACACCCAGTGGCTGGCCGACGCCGGCTCCGGCGCGCGCGAGGTGCTGAAGACCATGCCCGCCCGCTTCGACGCCTCGAAGCACGTGGTCGAGCAGTTCTGGGCGACCTCCAGGGACGGGACCCGGGTTCCCTACTTCGTGGTCCGGCCGAAGGACCTGAAGTTCGACGGCCAGGCGCCGACCCTGCTCTACGCCTACGGCGGCTTCCAGGTCTCGCAGACGCCGGCCTATTCCGGCGCGGTGGGCAAGCTCTGGCTGGAGCGCGGCGGGGTCTATGTGGTGGCCAACATCCGCGGCGGCGGGGAGTTCGGGCCGGCCTGGCACAACGCCGGGCTGAAGCTCAACCGCCAGAAGGTCTACGACGACTTCTTCGCGGTCTCGGAAGACCTGATCGCGCGGAAGATCACTTCGCCGCGCCGGCTGGGGATCATGGGCGGCTCCAACGGCGGCCTGCTGATGGGCGTGGCCCTGACCCAGCGGCCGGAGCTCTACCACGCCATCGTCATCCAGGTGCCGCTGTTCGACATGCTGGGCTTCACCCACATCGGCGCCGGCGCCTCCTGGGTGGGGGAATACGGCGACCCGGCCGATCCGGCGGAGCGGGCGGTGCTGGAGAGCTATTCGCCCTACCAGAACCTGCGCGCCGGCCGGCCCTATCCGGAGGTCTACATCGAGACCTCCACCAAGGACGACCGCGTGCATCCCGCCCACGCCCGCAAGGCCGCCGCCCGGCTGAAGGCCTTCGGCTATCCCTACCTCTATTACGAGAACATCGACGGCGGCCACGCCGCGGCGGCCAACCTCAACGAGACCGCCAAGCGGCTGGCGCTGGAATACGCCTATCTCATCCGCAAGCTGATGGACTGAGCGGCCGGCGGCTCAGGCCGTGGCGGCGGCCGGCTTGCGGGCGTGGGCCTGGATGATCCGCTGGCTGTCGCCTTCCAGCCGGACGGCGGTCAGCACGCCGGTGGCGTAGGCGCCGGTGTCGATCCCCAGGCGGCGAAGCGTCAGCTGCGGCTGCTCCATGGGCGTGTGGCCATGGACGACGATCTTCTCGAAGGGTCCGGGCGCGTCCAGGAACTCGTAGCGGATCCACAGGAGATCGTGCTCGCTCTGCCGGTCCAGCGGGACCCCGGGCCGCACGCCGGCATGCACGAAGGCGTAGTCCCCGACCGTGGTCATCAGCCCGAGCCCCTGCAGGAACGCCAGGTGCGTCGCGGGCAAGGCCCCGGCGAAGGCCTCGCGGATCTCGGCCCACGCCTCCGGGTCGGTCCGCGCGGCCGGCGGCTGGACGCCGTAGGAGGCCAGCGTCGCCGCCCCGCCGTGCGCCATCCAGGTGGCCCCGAAGGCCGGGTCGTCGAGGAAGGCCAGCATCGCCTCCTCGTGGTTGCCCTTCAGCGCGCGCACCTCGATGTCAGCTTCGGTGGAAAGCTCCAGGATCAGCTCGATCACCCCGGCGCTGGCCGGCCCCCGGTCCACATAATCGCCCAGGAACACCAGCAACGGCCGCTCCGCGAAGGCGCTCTGCGCCATGTCGGCCGTGAGGCTGGCCGCCAGCGGCTGCAGCAGGTCGAGGCGTCCGTGCACGTCGCCGACGGCGTAGACCAGCCGTCCGGCCGTGGACGGCGGAGCCGGGGCCGGAAGCGGTTTGCCGAACAGTCGGGAAAACAAGCGGGACATGCTCCTGATCGTATTGCAAAATAGGCGCCGCGCGCCGGCGCATCAACGCGAAGCGGCGCGTAGGGCTGCGTTCTCCGCGCGGACCCGCACCCATAGCACACCGGCGTTGAGCGCCGAGAACACCGCCGCATAGGCCGGCAGCCCCAGGGCCAGCGGCAGCACCGCGATCTCGCCGGCCACCACCAGGTAATTGGGATGCGGCAGGAAGCGGTAGGGCCCGCACCGCACCGGCGCCTCGCCCGGCAGGGTGATGATCCGCGTGGTCCAGCGCCCGCCCAGGCTGGCGATCACCCAGATGCGAAGGACCTGCAACGCGAGGAAGAGGCCCAGCCAGGGCAGGCTCACCGGCCGGTCCCGGCCCAGCGCCCAGAGGCCGGCCAGCCAGGCGGCGTGCAGGCCGACGATCACGGGATAGTGCCGCGGGGCGCTTTCCACGCCGCCGCGGGCCAGCAGCCGGCGCGTGTTGCGGTTGGCCAGCGCCAGTTCCCCCAGGCGCTGCAGCGTCACCAGCGCCAGGACGGCGAAGGCCGGCGTCATGCGGTCAGGCCGCGCGGGCGAGGGTGACCGCGCTGGCGGTGAAGCCGGGCCCCAGCGCCGTCACCACCGAACGTTCCGGCAGGCCGGCGCGACGGGCGCGGTCGAGGACGTAGAGCACCGTCGGCGCCGACATGTTGCCGTGGGCGGCCAGCACCTCGCGCTCGTGGTCCAGTCCGCCCTGGCCGAGCGAGAGCGACGCCTCCAGCGCCTCGATCACCTTGGCCCCGCCGGGGTGGCAGAGGAACCGGCCGACGTCCTCCAGCGCCAGGCCCTGGCGCTGGAGGATGGCGGTCAGCGCCGGACGCAGCCTGCGCCGGGCGAAGGGCGGGATGGCGCGGGCGAACACCACGCCCAGCCCCTGCGGATCGACCCGCCAGCCCATGATGTCCAGGGTGTCGGGCCAGGTATGCTCGCCGAAGCCGGTGACGTGGGCGAACCCCTCGGCGCCGGCCCGCAGGACGCAGGCCGCGGCCCCGTCGCCGAACAGGCAGGTGGCGACGATGTCGGCCTTGCCGGGGGCGTCCAGGCGGAAGGCCAGGGAGCAGAGCTCCACCACCACCAGCAGCACCGTGGCCCCGGGCGTCGCCGCCGCCAGCCGCGCGGCCAGCGCCAGGCCGGTCGCCCCGCCGGCGCAGCCCAGGCCGAACACCGGGATCCGCGCGATGTCGGCGCGGAAGCCCAGCCGCCGCATGGCCCGCGCCTCCAGCCCCGGGGTGGCGATGCCGGTGGAGGAGACGGTGACGACGATGTCCACCTCGGCGCCGGTGCAGCCGGCCTCGTCCAGCGCGGCCTGGGCCGCTTTGGCGAACAGGGCGTCGCCGCCTTCGAGATAGGCCTGGGCCCGGTCCGGCCAGCCGTGCGGCTCCGCATACCAGGAGAGCGGCATCACCGTCTGGCGGGCGCGGACGCCGGCGTTGCCGAACACCGGCGCCAGCCGGTCGAACCAGGCGCCCCGGCTTTCGAACAGGCGGTAGGCGGCGGCCAGGGCGTCGGCCTGGGACAGCATGTGCGGCGCATCCGCCGTCGCGAGGGACATAAGGGCGACAGGCGAAGACATGGCGCGGCTCCGGGGGCCGGACGGGCGCGCACAATGGCGCACATCCGGCCTCCCGGGAAGCCGGCTCCGTTCAAGGCCAGCGCGCCCGGCCAGCAGATGACGTGCGCCGATACGACGCATTCGACGCCGCCCCGTCCGATGTTAAAAGTTAACGTATTGTTAACGAATACTATTGAACGCGCTCATCGAAATAGGATTGGCGGTTCTTCACCGATTTTAGCGGGACAATAACGTGACGGGATATCGACTGTATTTCCTTGATGGTCACGGCCACGTTCGACGTGCAGTTGAAATCGAATGCGAGACTGACGCCCAGGCGGTGCGCGTGGCTGAGGAACAGCAACCGAACGGCCCGATGGAGCTTTGGAGTCTGGCGAGGGTCGTGGCCAAGTTCGCGAAATCCTGCGAGCCCGCATAGGCTTGCGATCCTGCACGTAGAGCCTTGCGATGGCCGCGCGGCGCCGGCTTCCAGGCCCCGACGGGTTCCATCGGATACGAGCGGCGCTCGTACCCCGCTTAGCCCGACCTGGATCAGGCGAACGTCGTTCGCAATCCCAAGCGGGGCCGCCCAGAGAATCGGCAGCCGGACTCCCGACGAGCGATTTGTCAACGATCGAATGACAATCTGGGCCACGCACGCTATCTTTGTGGACGCTTGGTTGTCGGCGGAACGAGGCATTCAGGTGAACGCGAGCACCATCTATAAGGTCCGGGTGAGCTTCGAGGCTCGCGAAGATGGCGGCCTTCGGGTCTGGAGCGACGATCTCCCCGAACTGGTCCTTTCGCATGCGAACGCCGACAAGGTGATCGCCGACATTCCGAGGGCGATGGAGGTGATCCTGTCCGAGCGCCTGGGCGCGAAGGTCCGCGTCGAGGAGTTGGCGAGTCTCCCTCCCTATGGCGTCCCCGCCGGCATTGTCGAGGATCGCCGGCAGGTCCCCATGAGCCGCGAATTCGCGGCCCTCGCCGCCTGACGGATGCTCCCGGGGCGGTTTGTTGATCGCCCCACCTGGGAGCGCATGTTGCGTGAGCTGGGCGCGGAGCCCTTGGCCGGCAAGGCCCCGCTGAACACCGCCGAATGGTGGCGGCGTCCTGGTCATCCGCCTTTCACCCTACCCGTCGAGGACGACGGAAAGTGTGATTTCTGGGCCTTCCGACGCATCTATGAGGCCCAGGGTGAGCGGCCCCTCTCGTCGCCGCCGGCCTGACATCGTTCGCACGCCCGATTACATCAAGGCGTCGCTACGACACAGTCACGAGGCAGGCGCGCCCGACTTCGGGCTGACCCGTCGAATTCCCTAAAAGCCTGGTGGAGCCGAGCGGAATCGAACCGCTGACCTCCTCATTGCGAACGAGGCGCTCTACCAACTGAGCTACGGCCCCAGGCGGCGCGGAATAAGGGGTCAGACGGCTTCCCTGTCAACCCACGGCGCGCAGGCCGCGGCGCCGCGGCGGCGGCTTCCGCAGGTTGCCAGCGGCCCGGGCGCCCCGTAGAAGCGCCACGAACCGCACAAGGACGCCCGAATGGCCGCCATCATCGGCTTTGTCTTCTCGATCGTGGACGGGCTGCTTCAGCTGCTCATCTGGGCGATCATCGTCAACGCGGTGATGTCGTGGCTGGTGGCCTTCGACGTGATCAACCTGCGCAACAAGTTCGTCTACGGCGTCGCCCACTTCCTCGAGGCGGTCACCCGCCCGGTGATGGCGCCGGTGCAGCGGATCATCCCGCCGCTGGGCGGCGTCGACATCAGTCCGATCGTCGTGATCCTGGTCCTGCAGGGCGTCCACAGCTACCTGCTGCCGGCGCTGCAGGGCTTCCTGCTGCAGTTCGCCTGACCCCGCGGCCCTGGCGGTGCGCCTTGCGGTGCAGGTGACGCCACGCGCCGGCCGCGACGAGATCCTGGGCTGGGCCCGCGATCCGGCGGGACGGCCGGTGCTGAAGGTCCGCGTGGCCGCGGCGGCGGTGGACGGCGGGGCGAACGCGGCGCTGACGGCGCTGGTCGCCAAGGCGCTGGGACGGCCGAAGTCGGCGGCCCGGCTGGTTTCCGGCCAGGCGGCGCGGTTCAAGCGGCTGGAGATCGACGGTGTAGAGGCGGCGGACCTGGCCGCAGCGTTCGGGCCGCCGCCGGGGCAGGGCCTCAGCCCGTGATCGCGGCGGCGTCCTTGTCGCCGGTGCGGATGCGCAGGGCCTGTTCGAGGTCGAGCACGAAGACCTTACCGTCGCCGATCTTGCCGGTGTTGGCGGTGCGGGCCACGGCCTCCACCACCGCGTCGCAGATGTCGGAGGGGACGGCGATTTCCAGCTTCACCTTCGGCAGCAGCTTCACCTCGTACTCGGCGCCGCGGTAGACCTCGGTCTTGCCGCGCTGGCGGCCGTAGCCGCGCACCTCGGTGACGGTCAGGCCCGAGGCGCCGGCTTCCGTGACGGCCTCCAGCACCGCGTCGAGGCGGCTCGGCTTGATGACAGCGACGATCATCTTCATGGCGCTTCATCTCCCGAGAATGCGCGGACGGCGAGAGTCGCTTGCAGGCTAAGGCGTTCGGGCCCCCGCTCCAAGGGGGCGCGTGCCGGCGAACCCGCAGGCGCCCTGGAAACGGGCGCCCCGCCCAGGGGGGCCGGAGCCAGGGCCGGGCGAAGCACCCGGGCGCGGACCCGCACCCCCTTGGGCTTGACCGCGAAGGTCTGTTTCACCGCTTCCATCAGCATCAGGCCGGCGAACCCAGGCCACAGGCGCGAGCCCACCTGCTCGAAGCCCTCCGCCCAGCGGGCGAGCCAGGGCGCCGGCGGGACGTAGAGGGCGCGCGTCCAGCCGGAGGGCTCCAGCTCCGCCTCGCGCAGCAGCTCGCCGAGCTGGCGGCGGCTGTAGGGCCGGCCGTGGCCGAAGGGGGTGGATTCCGCAGCGCCCCAGACCCCGTTGCGGGCGGCGACCGCGACGATCACCCGGCCCGAGGGGGCCAGCACCCGCCACACCTCGCGCAGCAGGGCGGCGGGATCGGGGCTCTCCTCCAGGGCGTGGACGGCCAGGATCCGGTCGAACAGGGCGTTCTTGAACGGCAGGGCGTCCTCCGCCGTCAGGCAGGCCAGGTTGCGCTCGCCGTGCGGCCAGACCTCCACCCCCTGCTGGGCCGGCATGGCCGCCACCACCCGGCGGGCGGCGGGCCGCAAGGGGTGGAGGAAGGGCGTGGCGTAGCCCAGGCCGAGGATGTCGAGGCCGCGCCCGTCGCCCCAGCTCTCGACCACCTTGCGGACTACCATGGCGCGCGCGGCGCGCCCCAGTTCGGAGGCGTAGAACTGGCGGAGTTCCAGGACGTCGCGGCGCATGCGCTAGGGGAACGCTCGACTTCGGGGTTCGCGCAACCTAAATCGCAAGGGCCGAAACCAGAAGTCGGGCGTGACGGACGCCGTTTCCGGCCGCCACGCGCCAGGAGACGCCCATGCCGCTCACCGTGCATCAGTTCCCCTGCCTGGAGGACAACTACGGCTTCCTGATCCGCGACGAGGCCACCGGCAGGACCGCCTGCATCGACACCCCGGACGCAGGCGCGATCCTGGCGGAGCTGAAGCGGCTGGACTGGGGCCTCGACTTCATCCTCAACACCCATTGGCACCCCGACCACGCCGGCGGCAACGCCGAGATCCAGGCGGCGACCGGGGCGAAGTCGGTGGGCCCCAAGGAGGTGGAGCGGCTGGTCCCGGTGGACCGCGTGGTGGCCCACGGCGACCAGGTGGAGCTGGGCGAGACCCGCTTCGAGGTGATCGACACCGGCGGGCATACCCTGGGACACGTCACCTTTTACGACGCCGCCGACGCCGTCGCCTTCGTGGGCGACACCCTGTTCGCACTCGGCTGCGGCCGGCTGTTCGAGGGCACGGCCAAGCAGATGTGGAGCAGCCTGCAGCGGCTGAGCGCCCTGCCCGACCGCACCACCGTCTACTGCGCCCACGAGTACACCGCCTCCAACGCCCGCTTCGCCCTGTCGGTGGACGACGACCCGGCGCTGCAGGCCCGGGCCCGGCAGGTGTTCGACGCCCGCGAGCAGGGCCGGCCCACCGTGCCCACCACCATGGGGCTGGAGAAGGCCACCAATCCCTTCCTGCGCGCGCCGCGGCTGGCGGCGCGGGTGGGCGCCGGCGGCCGGCCGGACGACGAGGCGTTCGGGGCCGTGCGGGCGGCGAAGGACGGCTTCAAGGGGTGAGGGCGGCCCGCACCTCCGGATGCTCCCCCTCTGAGGGATCTGCCGGCGAAGCTGACTGAGGGGGCCTTTTCGGCCACGCCGCTTTCCCCTTCCGCCGCCTGCGGCGGTCCCCCTGCCCCGCAGGGGGATTTCCGGCGGTTGCACCGCTACTTCGACGCGGCGGCGACGATGCGGTCGGAGGACGGACGGCCGGCGAAGCCGTCGGCGGGCGTGACCGTGATCAGCATCGCGCGCTGCCGCACCACCACGTCCACCCTGCGGCCCTCCACTAGGGTGACCTTGGTGATCTGGGTGAGCAGCAGGTTGCCGTTGGACCGGCGCGAGATGCGGGCGACGGCCTCGGCGGTGACGATGGCGGCGTCGGCGATCAGGGCGGAGGACTCCGGGGCGGCCTCGGCCTCGAACTGGATCAGCCGCCGGGCCGAGCGGCTGGCCCGGGCGCTGGCCTGCAGCAGGCGTTCGGCCAGCGCCTGGGGGCCCAGCGGCGTCAGCCGCACGGGCGCGCCGGCGCCTGAGAGCGACACCGCCGAACCGGAGGGCCGCAGATCGGTGAACAGGGTCAGGCCGCCCAGGCGGGTGGCGCGCAGCATCGGCCGCCCCAGGTCGTTCTTGTAGATCAGGTCGCCGCGCGGCGCCGGGTGGGGCGACAGCGCCCAGACCTCCTGGCTGTTGTCGAATTTCAGCAGCGCGCGCTTGCGCGTGCGGTCCAGGGTGAACCCCTGGCCGTCTTCCGAGACGTAGCGGGCGACCGGGGGCGCGTCGGGCGTGCGGCCTTCAGATGGCCTGGCTCCGAACAGGCCCTCGCGCAAGGTTTCAGGCCCTGCCATAGCGCTTGTGGCAAGTCCTGCGGACACCACAAGACAGGCCGCGCCCAGCATCGCCTTCACGAACGCGGATCTCTCTCTCGCCATGACTCCGTGGGTGATGGCTTTGGACTGGGGCGGTTTTTGGACCCGGAGCCCGGGCTCAGCCCGCCATGAACTGGCCGCCGTTCAGCGTCAGCGTCGAGCCGGTGACATAGGCGGCGTGCTCGCCGGCCAGGAAGGCCACCATGTCGGCGATCTCCTCGCCGCGGCCCAGGCGGCCCACGGGGATCTGCGCCACGATGCCCTCCAGCACCTCCGCCGGCACCGCCTGCAGCATCTCGGTGTCGATGTAGCCCGGGGCGATGCAGTTCACGGTCACCCCCTTCTTGGCGTTCTCCAGCGCCAGCGCCTTGGTGAAGCCGATGACGCCGGCCTTGGCGGCGGAGTAGTTGGCCTGGCCCACCTGGCCCTTCTGGCCGTTGATCGAGGAGATGTTGATCACCCGGCCCCACCCGCGCGCGCGCATGCCCTCGATGACGTGGCGGGTCATGTTGAACAGCGAATCCATGTTCACCCGGATCACCTCCGACCACTGCTCCGGCGACATGCGGTGAAACACCGCATCGCGGGTGATGCCGGCGTTGTTGATCAGGATCTCGACGGGGCCGAGTTGCTCGGTGACCTCGGCCACGGCGCGGCCGCAGTCCTCGAAGCTGCCGACGTTGCCCTTGACGATCATCACGCCGAATTCCTCGGCGCAGGCCGCAGCGGCGCCGACGTTGCCGGAAAAGCCGGCGGCCACCTTGTAGCCGTCCGCAGCCAGGCGCTTGCTGATCGCGCGGCCGATGCCACGGGTGCCGCCCGTGACGAACGCAACCCTCGCCATATTCGCTCGCCTCCCTAGCCCGACGCGGTTGCAGCCCGCGTCCGTCCTTAGATCGCCTCGACGCACATGGCGACGCCCATGCCGCCGCCTATGCATAACGTCGCCAGGCCCTTGCCCGCTCCCGACCGCCGCATTTCGTGCAGCAGGGTGGTCAGGATGCGCGCGCCCGACGCCCCGATCGGATGGCCGATGGCGATGGCGCCGCCGTTCACATTGGTCTTGGCCGGGTCCAGGCCGAGGTCGCGGACCACGCAGAGCGACTGGGCGGCGAAGGCCTCGTTGGACTCCACGAGGTCGAGGTCGGCCACGTTCCATCCGGCCCGCTCCAGCGCCCGGCGGCTGGCGGGGATCGGGCCCGTGCCCATGATCGCCGGATCGACGCCGGCCTGCGCCCAGGAGGCGATGCGGGCCAACGGCTCCAGGCCGCGGCCGGCGGCGTCCTTCGCGCTCATCAGCACCAGGGCCGCGGCCCCGTCGTTGATCCCCGAGGCGTTGGCGGCGGTGACGGAGCCGTCCTTGCTGAAGGCGGCCCTCAGGCCCGCGACGCTCTCCAGCGTGGCGCCGTGGCGGATGTACTCGTCGTCGGCCACCACCGTGTCGCCCTTGCGGCCCTTGATGGTCACCGGGACGATCTCGTCCTTGAACCGGCCGGCCTTCTGGGCGGCCTCGGCGCGGTTCTGGCTGGCGACGGCGAACACGTCCTGGTCCTCGCGGGTGATTTGCCAGCGGGCGGCGATGTTCTCGGCGGTCTGGCCCATGTGGTAGCCGTGGAAGGCGTCCAGCAGGCCGTCCTTCAGCATCGAGTCCATCAGCGCCAGATCGCCCATCTTGGTCCCGTTGCGCAGGTGGGCGACGTGGGGCGACTGGCTCATGCTCTCCTGGCCGCCGGCGACGACGATCCTCGACGCGCCCTCGGCGACCTGCTGGGCCGCCAGCGCCACGGCGCGCAGGCCCGAGCCGCAGAGCTGGTTCAGGCTCCAGGCCGGCGCCTCCGCCGGAATCCCCGCATTGATGGACGCCTGCCGCGCCGGACCCTGGCCCGCGCCCGCCTGCAGCACCTGCCCCAGGATCACCTCGTCGACCTCGCCGACGCCGACGCCCGCCCGTTCCAGCGCCGCCTGGATCGCCACCCGGCCCAGCTCGTGCGCCGGCAGGCCGGAGAGCGCCCCGTTGAACGCGCCCACCGGCGTGCGGGCGGCCGAAACGATGACGATGTCGCTCATCGGAAACTCCTGTGACTCACCGCGTTCATCTATCGGGACGCAGATCCTGCGCGGCAAGCTGTTCGCCATCCGCAGGCTTGAATCAACTCCGATTTGCCATTGCGCTCGCATCCGCGATACTGCGCTGCGGAAAGGGACCTGCAGCCAGGCGGCGGCGGGCCCGCAAAAGGGACTGGAATGGTCGACGTCCAGGACAAGACCGGAACGCCGGAAGGCGAACGCGTCGTCATCAAGAAGTATGCGAACCGACGGCTCTACAACACCGCGTCAAGCTCCTACGTGACGCTCGAGCATCTCTCCGAGATGGTGAAGCAGAACGTCGACTTCGTAGTCTATGACGCCAAGACCAACGACGACATCACCCGCTCCGTCCTCACACAGATCATCTTCGAGGAGGAGAGCCAGGGGCAGAGCCTGCTGCCGATCCAGTTCCTGCGGCAGCTGATCGGCTTCTACGGCAACTCCCTGCAGTCCTTCCTGCCCAGCTACCTGGAGCTTTCGCTCGCCAGCTTCACCCAGCAGCAGGAGCGGATGCGCAGCCAGATCGGCGGCCTGGGGACGACGCCCGGGCTCGGTCCCTTCGACGATCAGGTGCGCCAGAACCTCGCCCTGTTCGACCGGGCGATGAAGATGTTCTCGCCCTTCGCCTACGCCGCGCGGCCCGAGGAGCCGCCGGCGCCCAAGGCGGAGCCCGCCGCCGCGCCGGCCGCCGAGGACGCGCTCGCCGACCTGCGCAAGCGGATGGAGGAGATGCAGGCGCAGATCGAGAAGCTCGCCAAGCGCTGAGCGATTCTCGCTCCCGGGGGGAGCGCGGCTCGGCGTTTTTTAACGAAGCCGCGGCATGATCGCGCAGCCATGACCTCGCCTGTCGATCCGATCCGCCGCACCGGCCGCGTCCGCGCGTCCGAGGCCCGCCCCGCCCAGGACGCGCCGGACTTCGACGAGCGCAGCCTGCCCGTCCCGATCGAGCCGCAGGCCGAGGCCGCTCCGCCGCTCTCCGGGGCGCGCCCCGCCGCCGCCGGGTTCGCCGCCCACCTGCTGGGCCAGGACGGCCAGAAGCGCGGCCTGCGCGGCGGGCCCGCGACCCTGGACGCCGCCAAGAGCAGCTACGTCCGCACCGAATGGTCCGGCGCCGCCGACCGCCGCGCGAAGGCGGGGCGGGCGACGAAGACCGAGATCTGAGGAACTCGGGAGAGATACCCGAGCCAAAATCCACACACCGCTCACCCCGGCGAATGCGGCTTTCGCCCAGCCAAGGCGGCCGCGTCGGCGGAATTTGCCTAGGGACGAGGCCCCCCGCGCCCTGCGCCACAGTGGCGCCCATCTTGCTTAACCAGGTCTGAATCGCCGTCAGCCGGGTCAAGCCATGGTTCTGTTCGCCAGTCGCTTCTTCGAGGTCGCCATGGTCGCCCTGATCCTGACCGCCCTGACCTGAGGCTCACCGCTCGTTGGTGAACTCCATGTCCCGGCGCGCCGAGACGATGGTGACGATGAACCCGGCCAGCACGTCCAGCAGCACCATCAACCCCAGGAGGAAGAAGGTGGAGGTGGCGCAGGCCGGCGCCAGCAGGAACTCCACCAGGCAGACGATGAACAGCACCAGCGACAGCGAGTGATTGACGATGGCGATCCGCCGGCTGGTGGTGGACTTCAGGAGCTCGACGAACAGCACCACCAGCGCCGCGGCCAGCAGCAGGTCGCCCAGGGTGACGTTCCAGTCGATGTGCGACGTCATGTGCACGGAGAACAGGCGCTGGTCCATGCGCACGTCGGCGTCCACCGCCGTGAACCCGCCCGAGAGGGTGAGCACGATCAGGTTGTAGACCAGCACCGGCAGCAACAGCAGCGGCAATGCGGCGAACATGGCGGCCCTCCCCCCGCCGACCGGATCGGCGGGCTTCAGGCTTAGCCGCTTTGTCCGGGGCCGCAAGGGGCCGGGCTCAGGCCTCGTCGACGCCTTGCGGACTGCGGCTGCGCCGCTGCAGCCAGACCACCCCCAGCAGGTCCGAGGCCGAGGCCCAGAGGCGGCCGAGGTTGGTGTACTTCGACGCGCCCGTCCGGCGATGGCGGTGGTTCACCGGCTGGAAGGCCACCTGATAGCCCTCGCGGATCATCAGGGCCGGCAGGTAGCGGTGGATGTGGTCGAAGTAGGGCAACCGCAGGAAGGCCTCCCGGCGGAAGGCCTTCAGCCCGCAGCCGGTGTCGTTGGCCGTGTCCTTCAGCAGCCGCTTGCGCACCCCGTTGCCGAGCCGCGAGGCGACGCGCTTGGCCGCCGAATCCTGGCGTTTGACCCGCTCGCCGCCGACCAGGGCGAGCTGCGCCGGGCCGGCCGCCAGGGCGTCGGCGAGGCCGGGGCCGTCGGCGGGGTCGTTCTGGCCGTCGCCGTCCAGGGTGACGACGATCGGCGCGCGGGCCGCCAGCACCCCGGAGCGAATCGCCCGGCTCTGGCCGGCGTTGGCCCGGTGGCTCAACACGCGGAGCTGGGGGATGTCGGCCTTCAGGGCCGAGAGCGCCGCCAGCGTCCCGTCCCGGCTGGCGTCGTCTATGAACAGGATTTCGAAGTCACGGCCGGCGAAGGCCTGGGCGATCTCGCGGGCGAGCGCCGGCGCCGCCCCCTCCTCGTCGAAGACGGGCACGACGACGGAGATGTCCGGCAGGGGGGCCATGCCCTCCCATAGCGGAAAAGTCGGTGCGGGAAAGGATCGTGCTATCTGTCGCGCCATGAAGCTGGAAGCCTTCCTCAGGCGGTGGAGCCAGGGATGGCGCGGCCCGTTCCTGGCGGCGCTGATCGCCCTGGCGGCGGGCCTGCCGGGCCTGCTGGCCGTGCCGCCCCTGGACCGCGACGAATCACGCTTCGCCCAGGCGACGGCGCAGATGCTGGAGGACGGGGACTTCGTGGTCATCCGCTTCCAGGACGCGCCGCGGTTCAAGAAGCCGGTGGGCATCCACTGGATGCAGGCCGCCAGCGTGCGGGTCTTCTCGGACCCCGAGGCCCGGCAGATCTGGGCCTATCGCCTGCCCTCGCTGGCGGGCGCCATGCTGGCGGCCGCGGCCTGCGCCTGGGGGGCGGCCGCCTTCTTCGGCGGCGGGACCAGCCTGGCGGCCGGCGCGATCCTGGGCTCGACCCTGCTGCTCTCCACCGAGGCCTTCATCGCCAAGACCGACGCGGTGCTCTGCGGGACCACGACGCTGGCCATGGCGGCGCTGGGCCGGATCTATGCGGCCCGCGACGGGCCGGGGAGCGGGCGGCGGATCAAGCTGCTGTTCTGGCTGGGGATCTCCCTCGCCACCCTGGTGAAGGGGCCGGTGGGGCCGATGGTGGTGATGCTGGCCGCCCTGACGCTCGCGGCCTGGGACCGGCGGGCGGGATGGCTGAAGACCATCGGCTGGGGCTGGGGCCTGATCCTGCTGGCGGCGATCTGCGGGCCCTGGGCCGGCGCGGTGACCATCGCCACCGACGGCGCCTTCTGGACCACGGCGCTGGCCAGCGACCTGGCCCCGAAGCTGGCCGGCGGGCAGGAGACCCACGGCGCGCCGCCCGGCTACCACACGGCGATGGCGCTGATCCTGTTCTTTCCGGCGACCCTGCTGCTGCCGGCGGCGGCCGTGACCGCCTGGCGCGAGCGGCGGCAGCCCGGGGTGCGGTTCGCGCTGGCCTGGCTCGCGCCGGCCTGGCTGGTGTTCGAGCTCGTGCCCACCAAGCTCGCCCACTATCCCCTGCCCGCCTACGGGGCGCTGGCCTGGCTGGCCGCGGCGGCGCTGCGGGACGTGCGGGGCCCGGGCGAGCGTTGGACCGGGGCGGCGCTCTCGGCGCTGGCCGGGCTCGCCCTGGCGGCGGGGGTCTTCTACCTCACGACCCAGTACGGCGACGCGGGCGACGTGAGCGCCGCGGCCGTGGCGGGCGGCCTGCTGGCCATGGCCGGCCTCGCCGGCGGCTTCCTGCTGATCCGCAAGGCGCAGCACGGCGCGCTGGCCGTGGCGCTGGGACTGGGGATCGCCGGCCACGCGGCGCTGGCGGCCCTGTTGCTGCCCAGGCTCGGACCGCTCTGGCTGTCGCACCGCACCGAGGCGGCCATGGCGGCGGCCAACCTCCTGCCCCGCCAGGGCATGGCCTCGGCGCCCGTGGCGGTGGCGGGCTATGCGGAGCCCAGCCTGGTCTTCGCCCTGGGCACGCCCACCGAGCTGGGCGGCGCCGACGAAGCGGCCGCCGCCATCGCCGACGGCCGGCCGGCCGTGGTGGAGGCGCGCGAGGAGCCGGCCTTCCGCCGGGCGCTGGCCGCCGTCGGCGCCCAGGCGCTGGCGACGGGCGAGGTGAAGGGCCTCGACTATTCCAACGGCGACCGCGACGTCCTGCGCATCTACCGCCCTAAGGAGCCGCCCGGGGAATGAGCCGCCCCCGGCGGCTCCGAAGAGGCGGGGCTCAATATCCGACGCCGGTGAGATAGAGGCCCTGCGCCGGGGCCACAGTTCCGCAGGCGTCGCGGTCTCGGGCCTCCAGGGCGGCTTCCAGGTCCGCCGCCGTCCACCGACCGAGGCCCACCTCCACCAGGCTGCCGGTCATCGAGCGCACCTGCCGGTGCAGGAAGGAGCGGGCGGCGAAGGTCAGCCGCACCTCGTCCCCCTCCCGGGCGACGCTCACCGAATCCAGGGTCTTGACCGGCGACTTCGACTGGCAACGCACGTCGCGGAAGGTGGTGAAGTCGTGCAGCCCCACGAGCGCCTGCGCCGCGGCGTGCATCGCCGCGGCGTCCAGGGCCCTGCGCACGTGCCAGACGCGGCCGCGGTCGAGGCCGGGCGGGCTCGGCCGGTTGAGGATGCGGTAGAGGTAGCGCCGCTCGCGGGCGGAGAAGCGCGCGTGCCAGCCGGCGGGCGCCACGGCCGCCGCCAGCACGGAGATCGGCTCGCGCCCCAGGTGGGCGTTCAGCGCCTGGCGCACCGTCTCCGCCGGCCAGTCCCGGGTCAGGTCCACGTGCACGCACTGGCCGGTGGCGTGGACGCCCGAGTCCGTGCGGCCCGCAGCGTGGATCCGCACCGTCTCGCCGCAGAAGGCCGCCACCGCGCGCTCCAGCGCGCCCTGCACCGACGGCTGGTCCGCCTGCGCCTGGAAGCCGTTGTAGGGGCCGCCGTCGTACTCCACCACGAGCCGGTAGCGCGGCATCAGCCGACCACGGCGCCAGCCGCCAGCGGAAAGCCGCGCAGGAAGACCTCCGCGTCCTGCGGCCCGCGCCCTTCGCGCTGCACCCGCAGCAGGCGCACCGCCCCCTCGCCGCAGGCCACCAGCAGCTTGTCGTCCAGCAGCGCGCCGGGCGCGCCGCCGGCGTCCTCCTGTTGCGACAGCAGCGCCTTCACCCGCACGGGGCCCTTGTCCGAGGGCGCGGTGAACCAGGCCCCGGGGAACGGCGACAGGGCGCGGATCTTGCGGTCCACTTCGGCGGCGGGCCTGGCCCAGTCGAGCTTCGCCTCCTTCGGCCGGATCTTCCTGGCGTAGGTGACGCCCTCCGCGGGCTGCGGCGTCGCCACCGCCGTCCCGTCGGCGATGGACGGCAGGGTGCGGACGATCAGCTCCGCGGCGGCGGCGGCCAGCCGGTCGTGCAGGGTCCCACCGGTGTCCAGGGCGTCGATCCGCGTGGCGGCGGCAGCCAGCACCGGGCCCTCGTCCAGCCCCTCGGTCATGCGCATCACCTGCACCCCGGTGATCCGGTCGCCGGCCATGATCGCTCGCTGGATGGGGGCCGCGCCCCGCCAGCGCGGCAGCAGCGAGCCGTGCAGGTTGTAGGAGCCGAGCCGGGGCGCCTCCAGCACCTCGCCCGGCAGGATCTGGCCGAAGGCGGCCACCACGGCGGCGTCCAGGTCCAGCGCCGCAAAGGCCGCGATCTCCGCCGGATCGCGCATGGAGGCCGGGGTGCGCACCTCGACTCCCAGCCGCTCGGCCAGCGCCTGGACGGCCGAGGGCCGCAGGGCCTGGCCGCGTCCCCGCGGAGCGGGCGGCTGGGAATAGGCCGCCGCGATCTCGTGCCCCGCCTCGGCGAGGGCCGCCAGCACGGCGGCGGCGAAGGGGGGGGTTCCAAGGAAGGCCAGGCGCATGCCCTTCGTTTAGCGGCGCCGATCCTTTGCGGGAAGCGCCGCCGCCGGGCTAAGGTCCGCCCGGGGCCGGAAACCGCCAAGGAGACCTCATGCGCAAGATCCTCATCGTTGGCCTGGCCCTGGCCGGCCTGACCCTCGCCGGCTGCTCCAAAGCCGAGCAGGCGGACGCCAACCAGAAGGCCAAGGAGGCCGGCGACAAGGTCACGTCCAGCGTCCAGGAGGGCGTGAACAAGGTGGCCTCCGACGAGGACGTCCGGAAGGCCAAGGCCGAGGCCGAGCAGGCCGCCAAGGAGGCCGGCGCCGCCGTGAAGGCCGCCGGGGCGGACGCCAAGCTCGCCGCCGCCGACGCCGCCAAGGACGTCGCCCGCGATACCAAGGCCGCCATCCACCAAGCCACCGCGCCGACGCCGGAGGAAAAGGCGGCGGAGAAGAAGTAGGAAGAGGGACGGACGCGGCTAGATCCGCGCATCCAAATCATGGACGTCATCCCCGGCTGGAGCGCGGCGCGCGCGGAATGCCGGGGCCCCATGAACACCGCGGTCCAGAATCGATCCGAGAGCCGGTGTGCATGGGTCGCCGGGACAAGCCCGGCGAGGCCGTCATAAAGGGAAGTGGTCGGCGGCCTTAAGCCGCCTTCGCCTGCTTCTTCACCTTTTTCACCGCCTGCTCGCGCTTCAGCCGCGACAGGTGGTCGATGAACAGGACGCCGTCCAGGTGGTCCATCTCGTGCTGGACGCAGACGGCGAAGATCCCTTCGGCGTCCTCCTCGACGGCCTTGCCGTGATAGTCGAGGTAGCGGATCCGCACCCGGGCCGGGCGCTCCACCTCGTCGAAGATCTCGGGGACCGAGAGGCAGCCTTCCTCGTAGGGGACGGTCTCCTCGGACGTCCAGAGGATCTGGGGATTGACCAGGAAGCGCGGCGCCTTCTCCTCCTCCTGCCGGGCGAGGTCCATGACGATCACCCGCTGCGGTACGCCGATCTGGATCGCGGCCAGGCCGATGCCCGGCGCGGCGTACATGGTCTCCAGCATGTCGTCCATCAGCGCGCGAAGCTCGTCGTCCACGCCTTCGACGGGGGCGGATTTCTGCTTCAGCCGGGGGTCCGGAACGATCAGGATTTCTCGTAAAGCCATGCCGGGGAGGTAAGTCCCAGCGCCTGCGGCGTCAAGGCGGCGGCCTGTCGCTTAGCGGCCGGTCGTTTCAGGCGTCCTCGCCGCCCACCACCCGGATCTGCGGCTCGGGCGCCGACGTCAGCTTGGCCAGCGGGCGCACCGCCGTCTCGATCGGCGCCAGGATCTCCAGCTTGCGGCCCTCGTGGTCGACCTTCAGCTCCTCGAAGCGCCGGGCCTGGGTGATCACCTGGGTCTCCAGCGAGGCCACCATCTTGTTGTAGTGCCCCACCGCCTGGTCCAGCGAGCGGCCGGCGGCGTGGGCGTGCGAGCCCATCACCGACAGGCGCTTGTAGAGCTCGCGGCCCAGCTCGGCGATCTTGCGGGCGTTGAGCGCCTGCTCCTCGCCCCGCCAGCCGTAGGCCACCGCCTTGCACAGCGCGAACAGGGTGGTGGGGGTGACGATCACCACGCGGCGGTCCATCGCCTCGCTCATCAGCTCCGGCGCCCGCTCCAGCGCCGCCGACAGGATGGAGTCGCCGGGCACGAACATGGCCACGAAGTCGGGCGAGGCCTCGAACTGGTCCCAGTAGGCCTTGGCCGACAGCCCCTGCATGTGCGCCCGCACGCTCTGGGCGTGGCGCGCCAGGCAGCCGTCGCGGACCAGGTCGTCGGTGGCGTCCTGGGCGTCGAGGAAGGCGTTCAGCGAGCACTTGGCGTCGACCACGAACACCCCGCCGCCCGGCAGGCGAACGGTGACGTCCGGCCGCCGGCGGCCCTCCTCCGTCTCGGTGGAGGTCTGTTCCTCGAAGTCGTAGCGGTTGTTCAGGCCCGCGGCCTCCAGCACGTTGCGCAGGGTCTGCTCGCCCCAGCGGCCCTGCACGCCGGCCCCGCGCCGCAGGACGGCGGACAGCTTGCGCGCCTCGTCCTGGGTCGCCATCGAGGCCGCCAGCATCTGCGCGATCTGCGCCTTCAGCCCGCCGGAGTCCTCGGCCCGCGCCTTCTCGGCCGCGGCCGTCTGCTCCTGGAACTTCAGCAGGGTGTCGGCCACCGGCTTCAGCTGCGCCTCCAGCCGCGCCTGGGCCAGCAGCTCGCGGTTCCTGAAGCTCTCGTCGGCCCGCTTGACCAGTTCGTCGGCCACCGCGCCGGCGGACTGCGCGGCCTGCGCCCTGAGGAAGTCGCCCTGCTGCGCCGACTGCTCCTCGATCAGCCGCAGCCGCACCTTGTTCTCGGCGGCCTCGGCGCCCATCGCCCAGGCCCGCGCCTCGGCGCCGGCCGCGCGGGCCCGCTCCATCAGGGCCCAGCCGATGGCGGCCAGGGCCAGCAATACGCAGGCGGCGAGGGCGATCAGCGTAGCGTTCATGCTCCGTTCCTTTACCCCCGCCGCCGATTCGCGGCCAGCCTCAATCCTCCTGCGACCAGGACTTCAGAAGCTGGTGGGCGATGGCCATGGGGCCGGGGATCGAGGTTCCGGCCAGGGTCCCGGCGATCAAGGCGCGGGCCTGCGCCTTGGTGAACCAGCGCACCTCCGCCAGCTCGGTCTGGTCGGGGGCGGCCTGGTCGTTGGCCACCTCGGCGATCAGGCCGATCATCAGCGACGATGGCCAGGGCCAGGGCTGGGTGGAGTGGTAGCGCACGCTCACCGCCTCCAGGGCCGCCTCCTCGAAGAGCTCGCGGGCGCAGGCCTCCTCGATGGATTCGCCGGGCTCGAGGAAGCCCGCCAGCGCCGAGAACAGGCCGGCGCGCCAGGCCTCCTGGCGGCCCAGCATGCAGCGGTCCTGGTGCACCGCCAGCATGATCACCACCGGGTCGGTGCGCGGGAAGTGCTCGGTCTCGCAGGCGGGGCACTTGCGCTTCCAGCCGCCGTCGGCCACCTCGCTGGGCTCGCCGCAGCCGGCGCAGTGGCGATGGCGGCGGCGCCACTCGAACATCTGCTTGGCGGTGGCGGCGATGGCGGCCTCGTGGGGGGACAGCGTCAGGGCGGCGCCGCGCAGGTCCTCGAAAGCGCCCATGCCGGCCAGCGGCCCCTCGGTGGGATCGGCGGTCCCCTCCAGGTCGACGGCGAAGATCGCGGCGTCCTTCCACAGGCCCAGGAACAGCAGCCGCTCGGGCCCGCCGGACAGCTCCTCGGCCATGCCGGCGGGCAGGTAGGCGACCTGCGGCCCGTCGGGGCCCGGTTCCAGCAGCGGCCTGCCGTTCCAGACGGCCAGCGCCCGGGAGTCCCGGGCGGCGAGCTTGGCGGCGATCCAGGCGGGGTCCACGCGGCGGTCGCTGGCGCGGTCCAGCGGGTTGCCGGCGAAGGTGTTGAGGAAGGACTTGAGGGGCATATGCAAGTTCTAGCCGCGCCCACGCTTGCGCGCGACCCCCGAGAACGCGATATTGGGGGCGGAGATCGGCGACGGGCGGACGCCTCGCCAACCCGGTCAGGTCCGGAAGGAAGCAGCCGCAACGAGTTTCGCTCCGGGTCGTCTGCCGGTCTCCACCCGCTCCTCCGACAAAAGCCGCCGATGGCCGACGAAGACCTCACGCTCGAACAAGAGACGCCCGAGCGTGATCCCGACACCGCGGACATGTTCGGCGCGCCCGCGCCCGCGCCGGTCGAGGGGCCGTCGGCCGCCTACACCGTCATCGCGCGGAAGTACCGCCCGCGGACCTTCGAGGACCTGGTGGGCCAGGAGGCGATGGTCCGCACCCTGAAGAACGCCTTCGCCAGCGGCCGGATCGCCCACGCCTTCATGCTGACCGGCGTGCGCGGGGTGGGCAAGACCACCACGGCCCGCCTGCTGGCCCGGGCGCTGAACTACGAGACCGACGCGGTCCACGCGCCCGCCCTCGACCTCGCGGTGATGGGCCGCCACTGCCAGGCGATCATCGACGGCCGGCACATGGACGTGCTCGAGCTGGACGCCGCCAGCCGCACCAAGGTGGACGAGATGCGCGAGCTGCTGGACGGGGTGCGCTACGCCCCGGTCGAGGCGCGCTACAAGGTCTACGTCATCGACGAAGTGCACATGCTCTCGACGGCGGCGTTCAACGCCCTGCTCAAGACGCTGGAAGAGCCGCCGCCGCACGCCAAGTTCATCTTCGCCACCACCGAGATCCGCAAGGTGCCGGTGACCATCCTGTCCCGCTGCCAGCGCTTCGACCTGCGCCGGGTGGAGCCGGACGTGATCGTCGCTAACCTGGAAATGGTGGCCGAGGCCGAGGGCGCGCGGGTGGACGGCGAGGGGCTGATGCTGATCGCCCGCGCCGCGGAGGGCTCGGTGCGCGACGCCCAGTCGATGCTGGACCAGGCCATCGTCCAGGCCGAGCCCGGCCAGACGGTGGGCGCGGCGGTGATCCGCGACATGCTAGGCTTGGCCGACCGGGCGCAGACCATTGGCCTCTTCGAGCAGGTGATGCGCGGCGAGGCGGGGCCGGCCATCGAGACCTTCCGCGCCCTCTACGGCTACGGCGCCGATCCGGGCCAGGTGATGCTGGACCTGCTGGACCACTGTCACGGGGCGGCGGTGGCCCGCGCGGTGGGGCCGCAGGCGCTGACCCTGCCGAAGGACCAGGCGGCGCGGCTGACGGCGGTCGGGGCGGCGGTGTCGCCCGGCGTGCTCTCGCGGCTGTGGCAGATGCTGCTGAAGGCCGCCGACGAGGTGCGCCGGGCGCCGGACGCGGCGGCGGCGGCCGACATGGCGCTGATTCGCCTGGCCTACGCCGCCGACCTGCCGGGGCCGGAGGAGGCGCTGAAGCGGCTGCAGTCCGGCGGCGAGGCGGGCGAGCCGCCCGGCGGCGGTCCGGCGCCTGCGCCGTCCGGCGGAGGCGGCTCCGGCGGGGGAGGCGCCGGCCTGGCCACGGCGCGTATGGTCGCGCCCCAGGTCTCCCTCAGCGAGCCGCTGGCCAATCCGCAGAGCTTCGACGAGGTGCTGGCGCTGATCGACAAGCGCCGCGACATCGCGCTTCGGCTGGACGTCGAGCGCTATGTGCGCCCGATCAGCTTCCGGCCGGGCGCCATCGAGTATGAGCCGGCGCCGGGCGCGCCCGGCAACCTGGCCCAGCGGCTGGTCAACCGGCTGAAGGAATGGACCGGCCAGCCATGGCTGATCGCCCAGGGCGGCGGCGGGGCCGAGAGCCAGTGGGAGCGGCAGAAGCGCGAGGAGCGCGAGGTCCGCGCCGACGTGGAGCAGGACCCGTTCGTGCGCGCGGTGATGGCCGCCTTCCCGGGCGCCGAGATCATCGGGGTCCGCAGCCTGCCGCAGCCGGAGGCCGCCGCCCCCACCGAAGACGACCCCGAGGACGACGAGGACTGACCGCCGATGAAGGATTTCGGGAACCTGATGAAGCAGGCCCAGGCCATGCAGCAGAAGCTGGCCGACGCCCAGGCCAAGCTCGCCGAGATGAAGGTGGAAGGCTCCTCGGGCGGCGGCATGGTCAAGCTGACCCTGAAGGGCTCCGGCGAACTCTCCGGCGTGGAGATGGACGAGAGCCTGCTGGCCCCCGGCGAAGGCGAGGTGCTGGCCGACCTGATCGTCGCCGCCCACGCCGACGCCAAGCGCAAGCTGGACCAGAAGCAGCAGGAGATGATGGCCGAGGTCGCCGGCCCTCTCGCGGGCATGCCCGGGATGCCGAAGTTCTAGGTGGCCGCCTCCGCCGGACCCGAGATCGAACGCCTGATCTCCCTGCTGGGCAAGCTGCCGGGGCTGGGGCCGCGCTCGGCCAAGCGCGCCGCCCTGGCCCTGCTCAAGCGCCGCGACCAGCTGCTGGCTCCCCTGGCCCAGGCCCTCGCCGAGGCGGCGGACAAGGTGCGCGCCTGTTCGGTGTGCGGCGCGCTGGACACCACCGATCCCTG
>NZ_DASXYF010000095.1:0-14297 GCF_036502675.1 Phenylobacterium sp. | reverse complement strand
TGTTGCCGCACCGCGTCAGCCGGCTGTCCCGTCGTCGATCTCAAGGTCCAGCAGCTGCGCGCCCAGGGTCTTCCCGTGCGCATCCAGCGTCACCGAACGGGTGACTCCACCGCCAAGCGCGCGTTCCAGCACGAAATTGAGCGCGCCCAGCCGGGGCAGTTCGTAGCGCTGGACCGACCCGACCGACAGGGACGAGAGATGCCGCCGCACCCGCTCGACCGTGAGCGCCCGCACCAAAGTCGGGTAGTCGGCCGCGTCGTAGGCGATCACCGACACTTGCGAAGTGTCTCCCTTGTCGCCGGTGCGGACGTGGGCGAGCGCGCGGAGCGGCCGCACCTCAGGCCTCCCCGAAGGTGATCGAGGGCCGCGCCAGTTCGCGGGGCAGCAGCGCCGACGCCACGGCCGTCACCTCGCGGACGCTGCGCGTGACGCCGCCCCCGCCGAACGGCCCGTTGGTGTAGAGGGTCTCGACTTCCGCGCCGATCCGCTTGGCGGCCCGGAGGGATCTGGTGCGGCCGGCGACCCGCGCACGCACCTCGCGTGCGCCCGCTTCCGCGGCCGGATCAGCCCCCCTGCGGTCCACGGCGTCGATCCCGATGAGCGACAGGCTGAGCTCCTGGGTTTCGACCCCGGTCAGGGCCAGCCGTTCGCGCACGATCTCGAGCGCAAGCCGCCCGCGGGCGGCCGCGCCGGGCCCGGCATAGGAGATCTGCCCCTCGCCGATGAATCCGTCGCCATAGCCGATCGAGACCTTGAGCATGGCCGGCCGCCGCCGTCCCCCGCCTCCGGACACCGCGACACGATCCGGGCCGATTTCCTCGAAATGGACGTCAGTGAAGTCGGCGGTCACATCCGGCTGCAGATATGCGGCGGGATCGAGGATCTCGTACAGCAGCTGCTCCTTGCAGGTGGCCACGCTGAGCTTGCCGCCCGATCCCGCGACCTTGCCGAGCACCGCCGATCCGTCGGCCGAGACCTCCGCGAACGGAAAGCCGAGCCGGGCCAGTCCGGAGACGTCCTTGATCCCCGGATCGGCGAAGTACCCGCCGGTCAACTGCCCGGCGCATTCGAGCAGGTGGCCGATCACCGTTGCGCGCCCGAGCAGAGCCCAATCGTCGGCCCTCCATTGGAAGGCGTGGATCAGGGGGCCGAGGAACAGGGCCGGATCCCCGACCCGGCCGGTGATGACGATCGCCGCGCCCCCCGCGAGGGCCTGCGCGATCGGCTCAGCCCCGAGATAGGCGTTGGCCGAGACGATGCTGTCGCCGAGGTCGCTGACGCGCCCGGGCCGGTCGATGAGCGGGGGATCGGCCGCCAGAACGCTCTCCAGGACATCGTCTCCAAGCACCGCGGCGATCCGCAGACCGGGCAGCCCCGCCTCCCGGGCGATGCGGGCGACCAACTGCGCCGCCGCGCGCGGGTTCGCGGCCCCCATGTTGGTGACGATCCGAACCCCGTTGCGGGCTGCCGCGGGCAGCACGGCGCGCATCCTGTCGTAGAGGTGAGGGTCGTAGCCCGCGTCAGGATCGTTGCGGCGGGCGGCCTGCGACATGGCGATCGTGCGCTCGGCCAGGCATTCGAAGACGAGGTAGTCGAGCCGCGCCTTTTCGACGAGCTCCACCGCCGGCTCGATGCGGTCACCCGAATAGCCGGCGCCGGCGCCGATCCTGATGACGGGCGGTTTCATGGATGCATAGGCCCGTGGGGCGTGCGCCGGCCCCGCGCATCCGGGCCGATCGGCGCAGAGGGAGTCTCAGCTGAGGCGTGCGACAGGCGATGCCTTGGCAGGCGACAGGATCGCGGTGCGGCGTCGGGGGCGAGCATAAACTTCCCTCGCCCTCGATCGCGGACGCAGCCCGATCATGGCCGAGGCACACCTATGCAACAATTAGAGATATTCAATAAACTTATCACCTGGATGGATGAGTTGTTCTGCGCCGCTTTCTGAGTTCCGCGAGCAGGTGCTGGATGAGCGCGCCGGCGGCGGGTGAAGGGGTGCGCTTCTCCACGCGGGCGACGCCGATGGCGCGTGCGGCGAGCGGATCGTCCAGCGGCCTCCAGACCAGGCGTCCGGACTGCAGCAGGGGCAGGGACGAATGCGGCAGCGCGCTGATCCCGTGGCCCGCGTCGACGAGCCCGCCGACGGTGCCGATGTGCGCGCACTCGAAAAGCGGGCGCGCGGTGGCGCCGGCCCGGGCGAGAGCCGCGTCGGTCAAGGCGCGAACGCTGCTCTTCGGGGCCATCGCGATGAAGGGCCTGTCGGTGAAGACGGACCAGCTGGCCGTGTCGAGTTTGGACAGGGGGTCGTCGGGACGACAGATGAGGACGCAGGGATCCGAGTAAATGTGATCGAAGGCGAACTCGTGCGCCTCGTCCGGCGGGATGGTTATGGCGAAGTCGATCTGCCGTTCCCGCATCTGCTGATAGAGGGCGCCGGACAAATCGTCCCGAAGCAGGATTTCTACCCGGGGATGAGTATCGCGAAAGTCGGCTAGAGCCCGCGGGAGGCCGAAGGCCGCGACAGAGGGCAGGGCGCCGACCACCACTCGCCCGCGTTGTCCGGCGAAGCTCTGCTCCAGCTCGGAAAACGCGTCGTCGAAGTCGACCGTCAGGCGGGTCACGACCGGCAGCAGGGCCTCCCCCGCGGCGGTCAGGGCGACATTGCGCGTGTCGCGGTCGAAAAGGCGCTGCCCGAGCTGCTCCTCAAGCAGGCGAATGGTCCGGCTGAGGGCGGGCTGCGAAACGTTCACCAGCCTTGCGGTCTCGCTGAAGCTTCGGCTTTGGGCCACCTCCATGAAGAGGCGCAGACTGGTCAGGCTCGGACTTCGGCGCATCGTCGGCGGTGCTCCTTCAGGCAGGGCGATAAGGTGCGTTCATCTCGTCCAGGGAGAGCCGGCCGTTCCGGACCCCCGCGACCGCCGTTTCGCACGGGCGAGCGTCCGACGCGACGTCCGCTCCCTGCCACTTATGCTTAAATTCAATCAGTTCTCCGAAAAATTCCATTCAATTTGCACGCCCTGGCTGCAGACCGCCGGCCATGGCCGCGGTGCGCCGTCGCCGCATCCCGCAGGCCGGCCGGGTCATTATCTCGCCGAGCGGCGCCGCGGCCGCCGTTCTTCCCCGGACCGGCTCTATCCTGCCCGCCATCTCTGCGGGAGCGCCTCAATAGTAGAGCTTGGTGGATTACATCATGGAGCGGGGGCAAAACGCGATGGAGATTTGCGTGGGCCCCGCGAAATTAGTCCGAATGATTTGCCCCGTAGAGGCTGGAAATGATGACTTTCTGCAAGACCAAACCTAGACTCTGAGCACTCGGTCTGATCTAGCCATCGTCGTTGCGGCGGCGGCGTGCTCGAGAAACCCTGCGTGCAGGCCTCGGGCGGCAGCCGACTACGACAGATCGTGCTCTGATGGCGCGGTCTTTGATCTCGGAGATATCGACATGGCTACCGGCACTGTGAAGTGGTTCAACGCGACCAAGGGTTTTGGCTTCATCGAGCCTCAGGGCGGCGGCGGGGATGTGTTCGTGCACATCAGCGCCGTGGAGCGCGCGGGTATGAGCGGTCTCAACGAAGGCCAAAAGGTCTCTTACGAGCTTGAGCGCGACCCCAAGAACGGCAAGTCCTCGGCGGGCCAGCTTCAAGCCCTCTAGGCTTCGGCCCCTTCACTGCATCATCGAGGCGTGGGAGCTTGGCTTTGCGACCAAGCTCCCATGTTGCGTTATCCGGCAGCCGTAGCCGACCACAACGCGTTCAGCCTCCAGCCGTGGCGCGAATGGATTGCGCAGGCAGGAGCCTCGATATGCCCTCCGACCCCGCAATACGTCCCGAGTCGGGCTTCTCGGCCCAGGACGACGCGGATCTGCGCGAAGCGGTCGCCCTGCTCGAACAGGACACCTTCAGCGAAACCATCATGAACACCGCCGGCAAGTTCGTCGGCGGCGGTCTGAATCTCGTCACCCGGTTCGTGCCCGCGGCCTACCGCGCGAACGGCTCGGCGATGGTGGCCGACCTCCTCGCCAAGGCGTTCGACAAGGTCGTCCTGACCATCGATCACGACGGCAAGGGCCTCACGGGGCGCCGCTGGATCGACGCGCCGCTGTCGTCGTCCTGGATCGACGGGGCGTCGGCCATTCTCGCCGGGGCCCTCGGCGGCGCCGGCGGCTTGGCGACCACCGCCATCGAGCTGCCGGTGACCACCGCCTTTCTCATGCGTGCGATCGCCCAGATCGCCGTGCGCGAAGGCGAGGACCTCCGGAGCGACGACGCCAAGCTGGAATGCCTCAAGGTGTTCGCGCTCGGCGGCGCGCCGTCCGGGGAGGCGGCCGACACCGGCTACTACGCCCTTCGGCTGGCGGTCGCCGAAGCGGCGCCGAAGCTGGCCCACAAGACGATCCAGGATCTGCTGCCCAGGCTGCTGGCCAAGGTCGCCGAGCGCTTCAGCGTGCCCGTCACCACCAAGATCGGCTCCCAGGCCGCGCCGGGCGTCGGCGGCGCGGCCGGCGCCCTGATCAACCTCGCCTTCGTCGATCACTTCCAGCGCAAGGCCCTCGGCCACTTCCGGATACGCCGCCTGGAACGCAGGTACGGGCCGGACGCGGTCCGGGGGCGCTATGAGCAGCTCCGCTCCGAATGGCTGGCGGCCAGGAGCGCCCGCGGGCCGGCTTCCGCCTAGCTGCGCTTGGGCTACGCGCTCAAACCGCGATCGCGTGCTGCGGATCAGCCGCCGGCGGCGGCTCCTCCAGCAGCGCGCGAGCTATCCGTGAGCACCCGAGGATCGGGATCGGCTGGCCAAAACGAGCACGCCAGAGCCGGTCGAGCTCGTCATCTTCGTCATCAAGCGCCTGGGTCATGGGCTGCTCAATTCGCGCGGGGCGGCGATGGTTGCTGGTTAACGGGGCGCGGAATGCGAAATTTCTGGGGACGCCCCTCGCGTGAGCAACCGGGTGCTCGCCGCCTGTTCCTATTGTTGCTGCGAAAGCTTCCAATACTCGTCGAGGATCGCGTGCGTCGCATTGGCGGCGGGTGCGTGATCGCGGTAAAATCGGCCTTGCTGCAGGACGGCTGTCAGGGCCGCCTTGGCGCGGCTGACGCGACTTTTCACCGTCCCGACCGCGCAATTGCAAATCGTGGCGGCCTGCTCGTAGGTTAGCCCGCCGGCGGTGACCAGGATAAGCGCCTCCCTGGACGGTGCGGACAACGCTCCCAGCGCCTGCCGAACCTCGTTCAGCTCCAATGTGGCGAGCGGATTGTCATTGGCGACCAGCGTTCGTTCGGCGGCTTCGAGGTCCAGCGACGACCAGCGCCACGCGCGTCGCTGTTCACCCGCGTACTGGTTGCGGACAATCGTGAAAATCCAGGCTCGCATATTGGAGCCGGGTTCGAACGTCTTCTGGTTGGCCCAGGCCCTCAGGACGCTTTCCTGGGCCAGGTCCTCGGCATGCGTGCGATTGCCGGTGAACGTATGGGCGAACGCGCGAATTTGCGGAATCATCGCCACCAAGTCCTGCTGGAACCTTGCCTGGTCGTTCTGGTTAAGCTCAACCTGCTCAATCATTTATGAGACTCGTCCCGAGCTGGGTCTATCGATCGGGATTGCTGCAAAGCCGAAGCCAAGATCAACCCGGTCGCGCTTCGCTGAATGCGGGCTTGGCCCATGCCGTCGGACTCTGTACGGGTTGAGCTGAACGCGAGCTGACAACCGCGAAGTCGGCGACCGGATCGGCGCAGATCGGCGAGGTCGCGCCTCCGCAGGCGGTTCACTTCCAGCGGCGCTCGGCGGCATGGGAGGCGGCCCAGGCGCGTGGCGGCGGCGCCTACGGCCACCGCGGCCCATGGCGGATTGTACAGGCTGGGCGCACGCCCTTAGCCGCCGGGGGAGTCCGTCGGAATGATCAGAGCATCCTCCTCTTCCGAGGCGGAGCCGGTGTCGATATGTGGATCGCCGGTCGTCGCCGTGGGATCGACGCCGACGCGTTGAGCAGGCTGAAAGGCTCGGGCAGGCTCGTCTTCTGGGGCAGGGTCCGGTTGCAACAACTGATCTCCCTTTACTTGGAGCGAAAACGCCCGGCAGCTCGATCCAAGGCTTCACGGTAATCGCCGTGCTTCCGGATCAGGTCTTCCGCCTGGATGTCCTGCCGTTCAGCCAAGGAATCCGGTGTTGGCCGTTTCGTTCCGGCCGGCCCGGCGGGCCGCTCAGCGTACTCACTGCCGGCGCGCCGCGTCCCGCTTGAGCGGCGATCTGTTTCGCCCGCTGACGCCATTCGCGGGCCATCGCCAGCAAGCGCTCACGGTCTGGTCCGAACGACACGAGCGCAGCCACCTCGTCGGCCGCCCCGGCTCTGCGCATGCGATCTTCCGGCGTTTCCATGCCTGGTCAACGAACGGCAAGTCCTGCGTGTTGCGGCGGGGTTGAAAAAGAAAATGCACGCAATTCCGGTAGCGTGGTTGCTGATCGTGCATCCATTCGCCGAGCCGCACGTAGAGCGCGGACTGAGCGCCCGCCCTCCCTGCGGCGTGCAGTGACTCTCTGGGCTCCCGGCCGTGTACGCATGCCGCCGGGGCTTTGGGGTCAGCGGCGTGGTGGCGGCAAGGGGCGTCCGCTGCGAGGTTCCAGCCGGCAGAAGCTCAACCTGGCCACGGCCGAGCAGGCGTTGCCGACCCGCGGCGGCATCGATGCGGCGCGGCGCCTCGACCCAATCCAGCCGCTCCTGTTTGCATCCTGCAAGGGTCCGCGGGGAGGGGAGGGGGTGCGTCCTCCGGATGGAACCGGGCGTCGCAATAACCATTACCACGAACACGGCCGACGGTCGGTCGCCGCCGTCACCATATTGAAAAGGCAAGAAAAATGTTTGGGATCATAGCCGCCGTTCTGGTAATTATGTGGTTGCTTGGGTTTCTGGCGTTCCACATTACGTCGGCAGTGATCCATGTCTTGCTGCTGGTGGCCGTGGTCATGATCGTCCTGCATTTCGTCAGGGGACGGCGGACGGTTTAGCCGGCGCGACGGTTCCAGGCCCTGATCGGCCGGTCTGCGCCGGCCCGCCGCGCCGCGCGGCGGTTTCCGACTCCGCCTTGCGCCGCCAACAGCGCCAGGAGTCGAGGGCGCTGAACGGGTCGCCCACATGGTAGGCGGCGATGAGCGCCGCCACGCCCCTCACCGGCGGGAGCAGGATGGGCCGCAATCGGGCGTAGCCGGCGTTGCGCAGCGCCTCGATCCCCGCTGCCACGCCGCCCGCCTTGCGGATCGCGGCCTGCATGATCGCCTCGTTGCAGCCAAGCCAGTGGGCCAGCAGCCGGGTGCGCAAGCCGGCGATCTCCCGACGCGCGCCGGTCCCCGCGCGGCCCGCGGCCTCGAAGCTCATGTCGCATTCCGTGTCGAAGCCCATCGAGCGGTTGTTGATGTTGGCCGAGCCTATCCGCAGCAGCCGGTCGTCGATGATGGTCAGCTTGGCGTGGACGATGATGATCCGGCCCAGGGTGGTCACCGGGCTGTAGGCCTGGAAGCGGCCATGCTTGTCGGCGCGCTTCAGCGTCTCGATGAACTTCACCCGCGTGCGGTCCATGGTCGCCTGGTCGAAGTAGCTGGGCGAATGTTCCGTGCCGACGAGGACCACCTCGGGCCCGTCAGGCTCCGCCAGCCGCCGCGCCAGGGCGGCGGCGATGAGCGGCGAGGTGAAGTACTGGTTCTCCATGTAGATGCAGCGCGTCGCCGCGGCGATCCCCTCCAGATGGAGGCGCTCGACCTCGCGCACCTCGGGATAGCGGCGCCACGCCGGAAGGGTGCGCGACAACCCGACCTCGACGCCCTCGAACTGCGCCGTCACGCCGGCCGGCCAGGCGGGTCTGGCCGCGGGGGGTTCCGGCAGGATCTCCCCTGTCGCGCGCATCCAGCGCTCGCGGAACAGCGCGCCGAGCGCCTTGGCGGGCGCACCCTCGACGAGGCCCATCGCCTCGTGGCGGCTGTCGAAATCGTTCTCGCTGTTTCCGTGGACGTGCCTGGCCTTTTCCCGGCGCGGGTCGTTGTCCAGGTGCTGCGGTGTGTCCCACCGGTCCGGGCCGATATCCCCGCCGCCGCAGAAGCCGATGGCGTCGTCGATGACGATGATCTTCTGGTGATGGCAGGCGCCGACCGGCAGCTTGCCGTCAAGGACGAACTTGACGTCGGTTCCAGCGAACACCTTGCGGTCGGCGAGCGTGAACCAGTGCTGGGTCGCGGCCACCGGCAGGGCCGACTTCCAGCACAGCACACGCACGTCGAGCCTGGGGTTGTCCTTGGCCAAGGCCTTGAGGAAATTGCCGATGCGGTCGTCTTCAGGACCTGTGCAACCCTCCTGCGGGTGAAACAGGGTCTGCGGTTCGAAGGCCCAATTCAGCAGGTGCACAGTGTGGCGGGCCTTGCGCATGGCCTTCATCGCCGCGTCGAAATAGTCCGCCATGTCGATCAGCAGGGCGGCGCGACCGGAGGTCTCGCGCCGCCAGCAGGTGGTTCCGGGTTCCAGCAGCACGCGCGCCCCTCCAGCCAGGCTTGTCTAAGCGCCGACGGCCAGGGTTGTTCCGAGGTCGCCGGCAGGCGGTCCGTCCGGTCAGGCGTGAAGGCGCGGGCGTCAGGCGCCAGGGGAGTCCGATGCGCCGCCGGGGTCGTCCAGCCCGCCGGGCTGAGCGCCTCCGCGTCCCCCGTCGGGCGTCTCCTCAGGCGCCAGAGCACTTGCATCGACGGCCCGATCCAGCACAGCCGCGGCAGCGGGTCCCGAAGGCGGAAACTGGAGAGCGCCGTCGCCGTCGGCGGTCTCACCAAGGGCTGCGGGCAGGGGAACCTCGGCTTGAGCCAACTCCGAGGGTAGCGGCGACGGGGCGCGCCGGCTCGTTCCGGCGCGACCGTGGGGACGCGCAGCCGCATCCCGCGGCTCAACCTGCCACACCGGGGAAATCGGAACGGCCTCAGGAACCTGCGCAGCAAATTGGGCGGACCCTGACGCCGTTACATTGCGGCTGGGCTCAGGCCATATCCCGGCCGGCTGCAGCCGCTCGACAAGCCCGAAACCGAACCCCGCCGCGCTGACCAAGCCCAGCAGCGTGAGTCCAAACAGTTTGCGCCGGCGCGCGCCCTGGACGGGAGGAATGGCGGTGTGCATCAGGGGTCAACAACCGGCGGGTGACCGGCGTTCCCGCGTCGGACGCGGCGCCGGCTTTCCCAGCGGGGCCGTACCCGGCCGGCGGCGCGCCGATTGGGAGATGGTAACGCTCCGGCCATCCCGGCCGAAGGTGCGCAGGCGCAGATTGCCCCGAGGCTGGTCGGGGGTAACTGGTCGGGGTAAATCGGAGTTCCTGTGAAATCCTTGTCGATCCTCACCGCCGTTCGGCTTGACCCAGGCCCGGGCGATCGCGCTCCAGGCCGGTCCCGGCCAGGTCACCGACCGCGAACTGGAGAAGGAGTCCTGCGGCGGTCTGCGCTGGTCCTTCGACATCAAGTCCGGGGCTAAAACCTACGAGGTCGGCGTCGATGCTCAGACCGGCAAGGTCCTGGAGAACAAGGCCGAGGGTGCGCATCCCGACCAGGGGCGTCCCTCGTGGAGCTGGCGCACAGCCGCGCAACCGCTCCGGTCGGTACGCGCTGGCCGCCGTTTGTCCAGCTGCCCGGCGAGCGCCGCTCGCACCGCCAGATAAGATTCCCTGCTCTGAAGGAGACTGCCCATGATGCGCCCCGACATGCAGGACGTCATTATCAAGGCGCCGGCCGTCACGCTGGGCTTCTGGGTCATCAAGGTGCTCGCCACGACGCTGGGCGAAACCGGCGGCGACACCCTCAGCATGAGTTTGAAGCTCGGCTACCTGATCAGCACAGCGATATTCCTGACCATCCTGATCGCCCTGGTGGCGGCGCAGATCGCGGCCAAACGCTTCCGACCGCTGCTCTATTGGGCCACGATCATCGCCTCCACCACCGCCGGCACCACCATCGCCGACTTCGCGGACCGATCATTGGGAATAGGATACGCCGGAGGCGCCCTGATCCTTCTGACGTGCGTCCTGGCCTCGCTTGCAGCCTGGCGCTGGACCCTCGGCGCAGTCGCGGCCGACACGGTGAGCACGCCCGGTGCGGAGGCCTTCTACTGGACCACGATCACCTTCTCCCAGACGTTGGGGACGGCGTTGGGCGATTGGGCCGCGGACACCCGGGGGCTCGGCTACATGGGCGCGGCGATCCTGTTCGGCGCGCTGCTGCTGGCCGTCGCGGGACTCTACTTCTGGACGCGGCCGAACCGCGTCACCCTCTTCTGGGCGGCCTTCATCCTGACCCGCCCCCTTGGGGCCGCCGTGGGCGACTTTCTCGACAAGCCGCTCGATCATGGCGGCTTGGCCCTGAGCCGGCCTATCGCTTCCGCCGTGCTCGCCGTCGTTATCGGCGCCTCGATCCTCATCCTGCCGCAACGGGCTGGACGGCATCCTACGGCCGCGCCCGCCGCATAGATGCCCGGCGGGGCGTCAGGCCGCAACCCGGGGGCCCTGCAGACGCCGGCGCCTGGTCAAGCTCGCCGAGCGCCGGCTCAGCTTCCGTGCGACGCGAGGGATTGCACCGCCGGCTATCCACGCCGGGCCGCGGCCACCGAACAGACCGATCCGACGGCGCCCCCCGATGCGCCGGAACAACCAACCCCGTCTTCGCCTGCACCATCTTCGTCCGGCGCCGGGAAGCAATGAAGCAAATGGCGAACCGCGATACGCGGGGTGGGGGCTAAATCCCCGCGAGACGCCAAACGACAGCGCAAGTTTCTACAGGGCGGAGGCGCCTGAGGGATTGATGTCGGGTGTCGTGTCGGAAATATCAAAGAGAATAAATCCAATAGGTACTTGCGACCTCCAATAAGCCGCGCCTATCCTGGCGGATCACGTCCAGGGAGGATGCCTGATGGAGCGGAGACGCCTGGGTCGCTTGTCGTGGCGGACCTTCGAGCCGTTCGGCGCCGAGATCGAACACGACTTCCGTGAGCCGCTCACGGCTGAAGAACGGGCGGCGTTCCGGAATCTGCTGTTCGAGCGCCGCCTGCTGGTCATGCGCGGACAGACGCTCAGCGTGGCCCAGCAGCAGGATGTGGCGGCCTACATCGGGCCCGTGCTGCGGGACGGACGCGGCCTCGAATACATCTCCCACGACGACGGCATCCTGAACGAGACGAGGCTCGCCTACCATTCCGACCTTGCGTTCGCGCCTGAGCCGTTCACCGCCCTGTCGCTCCACGCCGTGGACGTGGTCGAGGGGCGCACCTCGACGCTCTTCGTCGACGGCGTCCGCGCCTGCGCCACCCTGCCGGAGCGGCTGAAGGCCAGGATCGAGGGCCGGGACGCCGTCTTCATCCGGCCGGCCCGCCCCGACACCCGCCAGATCGACTGCGTGGCGCCGAGCCCGCTGCTCCAGCGCGCGAGAGAGGTGGTTTGGACCCATCCGGTCACCGGGGAAGCGGTGCTCTACGTGAACGAGTCGCATGTGGCCGCCATCGAGGGCCTCCCGGCCGCCGAAAGCCGTGCGCTCCTCGAGGCGCTGTTCGACCACATCTACGATGCGTCCAACACGGTGGAGCACACTTGGCGCAACGGCGACCTGCTGCTTTGGGACAACCTCGCCCTGCAGCACGGCCGGCCGGACGTGACCGGCATCCGTCCCCGCCGCCTGCAGCGCGCCTCCGTCGCGGAGCGCAGCATGGTGGAGCAGATCCCCGAATTCTTCGCGACACGCAGCGTGCCGGAACCCTGAAGCCCCCCGCGGCAGCGAGCCGGAAAAAGGTGACCCGAAAACCTCGCGCGCCTCGGCGCCGAGTGGAGATCTTCACGGCCGCCCGACGCCAAGCCTGACCTGAAGCGCAGACTTCGACGGCTCCGCGGGATCGACGTCATGTACAGGGTTGAAGCCGGGGTGCACGAACTCAGCATTTGCGACGAAGGTGAGGGCGTTCCACCAGGCTTCGATGCAGGCGCCAGTCGAGCGCCCGACGCTCAACGGATGGCGTGGGCGTGTTCGCCGGCGGCGAACCCGCAGCCCCGGTTCGGCCGGCACGGACCTTGCCCTTCCCGTCTGCGAAGGGGCCATGCTGTGCCAAATTATCGTTTCTACCTTTTGGGCGTCGGAGAGCAGATTCTCGCTGCTGCGGACCGTGAACTGCAGGACGACGAGACGGCGTTGAGACACGCGCGAGGCCTGTTGGGGGGCTGCGATGCCGTGGAGGTGCTGCGCGGCGCCCTCCGGCTCGGCGAAGTCAGGAGAGGACCGGGCGATCTGCCGCAGGCAGCGGCTGGGAGAACCCGCCCGAGATGGTGGTTTTCGGCCTCCATCCCCCCGAAATGGCTCGCCCACAGGCGCGGGGGAGCTGGCTGATCAAGGTCGGGAGGCGCGCGCCCTCACGAGACCGCAAGGCGCCCGCTCATCGCTGCGGGGCCCCCGCAGAGGCGCCCATGGCCCGGGCTTGCTCAGCCGCCTGAGGCGGGCGCAAGCTGGTTGTCCCAGGTGGCTTGGCCGTCGTAATGGGTGTGGACGTCGACGAACCCGGGCGTCACGATCAGCCCGCGCGCATCGATTTCCCGTCGCGCGCACCCCTCGACCTGGCCGACCGCTGAGATGCGACCGGCTGTAATCGCGACGTCACCCTCGAATGGCGGCGCGCCCGTCCCGTCCACGATGGTTCCATTCCTGATGATGATGTCGTGCACCGTCACCGCTCCCGTCGTGAATAATCAGGCCTTAAAGTAGATCGAGGCCTTCGGGGTCTTCAGAACCCGCCGCAACATCGGCTCGAAGGCCTCGAGCGGCATACTGTCGTAATGGGGATCGAAGGCGCACTGGTCGTAGGTCTCGCAGAAGTGCGCGGTATGCTCGAAATGCGGGTGGCCGCGGAACCGCTCGCGGATGTCGCGGTCCAGCCCCAGGTGGTGGAAGAAGTAGTAGCCCTGGAACACCCCGTGGTGCTCGAGCATCCAGTGGTTGGCCTCCGAGACGTAGGGCTTGAGGATCGCGGCTCCGATCTCGGCGTGGTTCACCGGTCCCAGGAAGTCGCCGATGTCATGCACCAGGGCGCACACCAGATATTCCTCGTCGCGGCCGTCGCGGTGCGCCCGTGTGGCGGTCTGCAGGGAATGCTCCAGCCGGTCCACCGCAAAGCCGCCATGGTCGGCGGCCAGCGCCGTCAGCTCGGCGATCAGGCGGTCGGGCAGATGCCCGCGCGCATACTCGCTTGCCCGCCAGATCGTCGCCCAGTCCTGCGCCGTGCCGTCCGCCATGGCGGTGAAGCTGGCCCGGTCCTTCATCTCCCCATCGGCCATCGCCGTCTCCATTGTCTTTGAAGGTGGCCGGACCCTATCACGCATGCTGAAGTCCAACGATCGCGATTGAGCTCGCGTTCTGGTGCGCGACGCGGATCGCCGGCGCCGGCCTCATGGGCGCAAGCTGCAGCCGCGTTTCGTCCGATCACCAGTTGGGCAGGTGTCGGTGTGCACATGTGGATGTCGCATGTCATCAACAAGGTCCGCGACCTGTCGACCACACACGTGCTCGTCTCGTGCTTTGGCCCCTGGACCGGCGTAAGCGATATGTCGACGGAGATCGCATCGCGGCCGGCATTATCGCGCGCATGGAAAAGGCCGGACGCGACGCGTGCCGCGTCGGGGCTTGAGGCGGCCTGGAAGAGCCGCTAGAGAACGCAGCTGTAAAACGTGCTGTAAAACGTTCTACATACGTTCAATAACATCTGCAAAAATATGAAATTTTTCAATGCGTACGCGGGCGTAGTTCAGAGGTAGAACGCAAGCTTCCCAAGCTTGATGTCGCGAGTTCGATTCTCGCCGCCCGCTCCAACCTGACGTGGCGCCTCTTGCGTCGAGGGGGCCGCGCCGCCATCTGACACGACTGCTCGCGGGACGGGCAATGGCGCTTTTCCGCGCGACGGATACGTCTTTGGGATGCGTTTACCATAGACGCTGATAAATCAGGGCGCTGAGCATCCGGCGCGCAGGGGCGGGCGTAGAGTTTCAAGTTTCCAGGAGACCGATCAGCGTGGATCGCAATCTGAAGGTGATCATCCTGAGTGCGGGCCAGGGCCGGCGGCTGTCGCCGCTGACCGACGAGCGGCCGAAGTGCCTGGTCAACCTCGCCGGCCGCAGCGTGCTGCACTGGCAGCTGAAGCACCTGCGCAACGCCGGCGTGAGCGAGGCGGTGGTGGTCACCGGCTTCGGCGCGGAGCTGGTCGACCGCGAGATCTCCAACCTGTCGCTGGGCGGCATGCACGTGCGCACGCTGTTCAACCCGTTCTA
>NZ_DASXYF010000094.1:0-52846 GCF_036502675.1 Phenylobacterium sp. | reverse complement strand
AAAGCGGTGGCGATCCACGGGTGCTTCCAGACGTGCCGGTCGAAGAGCCAGTACAGCACCGCGAAGACAGTGAAGGCCCCGATAGGCGGGAAAAGGACCGTCGGAATCTGTTCACCGAAGCCCAGGGTGTGGGCGACGTCAAAGGCGGCCAGCAACACGGCCACTAAGAAGGATGAAACGGCGGCGGCGATGACGCCGATCACCTGCCCGATCCGGGCTCGGTTGACGCCGCCGAGGACGCAGTATTCGTGATTCACAGGCGCTCCTTCGATGGACCGCCCAGGTGGTGCGCGTGCGCTCGACGTCCGCACAATCGGTTGTGCATACGCGCGTCGGGCGATACTCTTCGCGGCACCGACTTGAGCGAGTCGGGACCTTGGTGAGAGGGCGACGTTCTTGGACCGGCAAGTCGGACCGTCGTCCTCTCCCATCCAGCGGCAGACGCCGCCAGAGCCGCAGATCGGCTCCTGAAAAATCAAGCCGCCCGCTGCTTAGGTTCGTAGATTTTCGGCGGTGAAGCCCACCCTGCCGCGAACGCCGAATCGGCCCCCGCAACGCAATGATAGGCAGATTCAACGCGCAGCCAAGGCGCGTTAACCTTTTGCCTGTGACTGTCCCGAGATTCGGGCCTTCTGTCCACATCTTGAGGGGTGGTTGTGGATGGCCGCTAGATGTAGCGCCCATGTCACCGGAGCCGAGGCGAAATCAAGTCGCCTAGACGCGAAACAGATCGATCTGGTCCCCAGCCTGCGGCGGAACCCGAAATCTCGACAGGTCTAGGGAAGGCGAGGGGAAATCGAGGCCGTATCGCCGCTTCGCTGCCACGAACCGCTGCGCCATCAGGTCGGCGATCGGGCCTTCCCCCTTCATCCGCTTCCCGAACTCGGAGGCGTAATCCTTCCCGCCGCGCATCTGGCGGACAAGCGACATGACCTTTCGCGCCCGACCCGGATGATCCGTCGCAAGCCATTCCTGGAACAGGTCGGCGATCTCCAACGGCAGGCGCAACGCGACATATCCGGCAGTCCTGGCGCCTGCCTCGGCGGATCGTCGCAGAACGTCTTCCATTTCGTGGTCGTTCAGGCCGGGAATCGCGGGCGCGAACATCACCGCCACCGGGACGCCCGCCGAGGAAAGGTGACGCACCGCTTCAAGGCGGCGTTCGGGGGTGGCGGCGCGCGGCTCCATACTTCGCGCGAGCTTCCGATCGAGCGTCGTGATGGAGACCGCAACGCGCACCAAACTCGACGCCGCCATCGGCGCCAAGATGTCGAGGTCCCGAAGGATCAGCGCCGACTTCGTGATGATCGAGAACGGATGCTGGAATCGCTGTAGCGTCTCCAGGATCCCGCGCGTGATCCGTAGGCGCCGCTCGGCGGGCTGATAGGGGTCCGTGTCGCCGCCGATGTGAATGACCTGCGGCTTGTAGCGGGGGCGTGACAACTCACTAGCTAGGAGCCGACCGGCTTCCGGTTTGAAAAACAGCTTGGTCTCGAAATCGAGGCCCGCCGATAGCCCGAGATAGGTGTGAGCGGGCCTAGCGTAGCAATATACGCAACCGTGGCTGCAACCTCGATAGGGATTGATCGAGGCGGAGAACCCGACGTCGGGGCTGTCATTATGCGCGATCACGGTCTTCGACCGCATCGGTGTCAGGGTGTCGTCGATGCGCGCCGGCCTGGGGTCGTCGTCGTTGTTCCAGCCGTCGTCAAAGTCCTCGCGCTGCGCGGATTCAAACCGCCCGGAGCGATTGGAGCGGGCGCCACGGCCGCGCAATGCCGGCCCCGAGACGGGAGGATTTGGGCTCATGCTGCCTCCCACGCAAAGGACTGCGTAAAATAGGAGTTGACGCAGCCATGCTCGCAGCCCCGGTAGGGGTTGATCGAGGCGGAGAAGCCCACGTCGGGGCTGTCGTTGTGGGTGATGATCTTGCGGGCGGTCTCGGCGGTGAGGGTCGTGGCGATCTGCGCCGGCTGCGGGTCCTCAGCCGTCCAGCCATCGTCGAAGGCTTCGCGGACCTGGGCCTCGTAACGGCCGGTGGCGTTGGTGCGGGCGCCGCGGCCCCGAGGCGTTTTCGGGATCTGTCGGGTGAAGGTGGTCACCCGGGTAGCATAGCGCCTTGATCAGAACAAAACAAGAACTCATGGACCGCCGGCGCAGGTGCAGGGCTTGTGGCGTTGTACGCGTCCGTGGCTTCGGTCGATCGCGGCGCCGCGTTCGACTGTTTCCATTGTGCAATGCGGCGCCATCCTGCGGAAAGGCAGGTTGACTCTCAGGCCTGCCATTACCTGCGGTACGCGCCGGACGGGCGCCTGCCTTCGGCGGGCCTGGGCGCACTGATCGCCCTTTTGCTTGCGGGGCAGAACCTCAACGTCATCGGGATCATCGCCATCATCCTGCTGATCGGGATCGTGAAGAAGAACGGCATCATGATCGTCGACGTGGCCCTGCGCCTGGAGCGTGAGGGTCACATGACCGCCAGGGAAGCGGTGGTCCAGGCCTCCCACGTCCGGCTGCGGCCGATCCTGATGACCGCGGCCTGCGCGATGTTGGGGGTCTGCCGATGATCGTCGGCGCGGGAACCGGCTCGGAGTTCCGCCAGCCGCTGGGCTTCGCGATCGTCGGCGGCCTGCTGGTGTCGCAGGTGCTGACCCTGTTCACGACGCCAGTGGTCTACATCTATCTCGACCGCCTCCGCACACGCGGTCGCGACGCCGAGCTCGAGCCGGTGCTGGCTCAAAGCTGACCGCGCCAGCTCATGCCGGCAGGCGGCCCGCGCCGGCCCCCGCCGCCTTGCGCGCAGCGTAGCAGCCGTCCCAGTAGGGCTCGCCGCCGAAGCGCTCGACGAGCAGGTCGGTGAGGGCGCGGACCTTCCGGGTCGCGGGGCCGGCCGGGGGCGGGCGCACGACGTAGAGGCCGCCCTGGGGGATCGGATAGTCCGGCAGCAGCGGGACCGCCTGGCCGCTTTCGAGAGCGGGGCTGGCCAGGAAGGTGGGCAGCACAGCCACGCCCAGGCCGGCGATCACGCCGTCCAGCAGGGCCTGGCCGTTGTCGGCGCGGAAGCGGCCCTGCGGGCGTACGACGATCTCGCGCTCCCCGTCGCGAAAGCGCCAGACCTCGTCGCCCTGCGTCAACGCCGGATGGTGCGCCAGGTCGGAAGGGGTGGCGGGCGCGCCGAAGCGGGCCAGATAACCGGGACTGGCGACCGCGGCGGCGTTGATCGGGGCGATCCGGCGGGCGATCAGGCTGGAATCCACCAGGAAGCCCACGCGCACCGCCACGTCGAAGCGCTCGCCGATCAGGTCCACGAAACGGTCGCTGTAGGACGCCTCCAGCTTCAGGTCCGGATGGCGCATCGCCAGCTCGGCGAGCACGGGCGCCAGATGGGTCAGGCCGAAGGACAGCGGGGCGGCGACGCGCAGCGTGCCCACCACCTGGTCCCCCTGGCTGGCGATGGCGTCGCGGGCTGCGTCCAGGTCGGCGATCACCCGGTCTGCGTGGACCTTGAACGCCAGGCCGGCCTCGGTGACCAGCACGCCGCGGGTGGTGCGCGACAGAAGCTTGGCGCCAAGCTCGCCCTCCAGACGCGCCACGCGGCGGCTGACCATGGACTTGGACAGGCCCAACCGCTGGCCGGCCCGGCCGAAGCCGCCGCTCTCCACCACCTCGGCGAAGGCCTGGATGTCGTTCAGGTCGAACAAAACCGTTTCCTTATATGCAACAGATTGGTGCTGAATCAGGGCTTCTGTTGCTGATTTTGCGCCACCAGATGCAGGGGGTCAATTCATCCAGCGCTTGGGAACACAACCATGTCCAACCTGCTCGTCCTCAACAGCAGCGCCAGCGGCGAGGCCTCGGTCTCCAACCTCCTGGTGCAGGAAGCCGTGAACCAGATCGTCGACGGCAATCTCGCCACCCATGTGGTGCGCCGCGACCTCGATCTCGACCCCCTGCCGCACCTGACCTCGCGGACGGCGGCGGGGGTGCGCGCCGAGCCGGCCACCCCGGCGGAGCGCGAGAGCCGCGCCCTGTCCGACGCCCTGGTCGCCGAGCTGCAGGCCGCCGACCTCATCGTCATCGGCGCGCCGATGTACAATTTCAGCCTGCCCACCACGCTGCGGGCCTGGTTCGACCATGTGCTGCGCCCCGGCGTGACCTTCGGCTACTCGGAAGCCGGCCCCAAGGGCCTGGTGACCGGCAAGCGCGTGCTGGTGGTGGAGGCCCGCGGCGGCCTCTACAGCGAAGGCCCGGCGCAGGCGGCGGATTTCCAGGAGCCCTACCTGCGCCAGCTGCTGGGCTTCATCGGGCTGACCGACGTCACCTTCGTCCGCGCCGAGAAGATCGGCTTCGGACCGGACGCCCGCGCCGAGGCGATCGCCAAGGCCCGGGTGGAGATCGCCCGGTTCGCGCAGCCGCAAGCGATCGCGGCGTAAAAGCCCGTCGATCCAGCGGCGCCGCATTGACCCGCCGGCGGCGGAGCGGGTTAGTGAGCCGGTGCTCTCGGTCGTCATCCTCGCCAGCGATTCCGCCGCCGATGCGGCCGCCCTGATGCGCGCCCTGGTGCCGGCGGCGGTGGACGGGCTGGTGCGCGACCTGGTGGTGGCGCAGACAGGTCCGGGCGACGACCTGACGGACCTGTGCGAAGCCGCCGGCGCGGCCCTGGTCCGGGGCGGGCTCGCCGAGGCCGCCAGCCTGGCGAAGCGCGATCTGGTGCTGGTGGTCCCCAGCGGCCTGCGCCTGCCGGATATGTGGATGCGCCGGCTGGGCGAGACGCTGACCCGCGGCGTCCGGGCGGCGGTGGTCGCCGGCGAGGCGGAACGGGGCCTGCTGGCGGCGCTAAAGCCGCGGCCCTACGGCCTGGTGGCCCCGCGCGAGGAGATCGCGGCCCTCGGCGCGGCCGGCGACCTCGCGGCCCTGAAGCGGCGGCTGGGGGGGCGGGCGGTGAAGGTCGGGTAAGGGGCTAGCGGTCCAGCCGGGCGTCGATGAACTTGGCGCCGCCGGCCAGGGCGTCGAGGGTCTTGTTCTGCTGGCCGAACATATTGCGGTAGGTCCAGTAGGCGGCCATCACCTTCTCGACGTAGTTGCGGGTCTCCAGCGCCGGCAGGCACTCGATGACCAGCAGGCTGTCCGGGTCGCCGCCCAGCTGCTGGGCGGTTTTCTGCAACATGCCGGGCCCGCCGTTGTAGGCCGCCACCGCGCGCAGGATGTCGTAGCCCACGCCGCGCTCCATCAGCCAGGTCACGTAGTCCTGCCCGACCCGCAGGTTGAAGGCCGGGTCCAGGAGCGGCTTCATGTCGGCCTTCAGCTTGTCGTCGCCGGCGGCGCGGGCGGCGGCCTCGGGCATCAGCTGCATCAGGCCCACGGCGCCGGCGCGGGACAGGGCCAGCGGGTTGAAGCGGCTTTCCTGGCGCACGATGGCGTAGACTAGCGCCTTGTCGAGGGTGAAGCCCGACCGGGGCTCCAGCGGCGGGGTGGGGTAGTCGGCGGCGCTGGCGGTGCGCGTCACGGGCGGTGCGCCGCGGGCAGCCTGCGGGTTCAGCGCCAGGACCAGCGAGGTCCAAAGCTGCCGCTCCTGCGGCGTCCTGGCCAGGGCCAGGCCGGCGCGCAGCTCCTGGTTGGACTCCGTCGGCCGGCCGATCTGCGACAGCGCCGCGGCGCGGTGGGCGCGGGGATCCAGCTTGACGAAGCGGGTGATCTCCACCGTCGGGCCGCTGTAGGCGGCCAGGACGATGTCGCCCTGGCGCGCGCCGCCCGGGTCCGCGTTCAGCGCGGCGGTCTGCAGCCGTCCCTGCCGCTCGGCGATCATGCCGTAGAAGGTGTCAGGGAAGGCGGCGGCGTCGCGCAGATGCGCCGCGGCCTTGGCCCGGTCGCCCAGCGCCGTCGCCGAGCGCGCCGCCCAGTAGCCGCCGCCGGCCCGCAACCAGGGGTCCTCGCGGCCGTCGTCGGCCACCTTGTCGAAATAGCTCTCGGCCAGGGCGTAGTTCCCCAGGCGGTAGGCGGAAAGCCCGGCGATCCACTCGTCGCCGGCGCCCGGCGCCAGGGCGAGGGCGCGCTTGACGTCGCCGGCGTAGAAGGCCTGGCGGGCGGCCTGGCCGCGGCTGCCCGGCAGCCGGTTGATCCACTGCTGGGCGCTGTCGCTCAGGCCCTGCCAGTCGATCCCGGCCAGCAGCGGCGCCTTGGGGGCGGCGGCGCCTGTGGGCTTGCGCCTGGCGGCCAGGTTGAACACCCGGTCGGCCCAGGGCAGGTCGGCGTACTTGGAGAGCCAGGCGTTGAGCTCGGCGAAGGTGGCCGTATGCGCCGACGGGTGCATGAGCTGCTGGAAGGAGAGCAGGCCCAGGAGCGAGGTGTCCTTGATCCCGCTGGACGACATCTGGGCTTCGATGAAGTCGCCCCGCTCGGTCGCCGCGAACGCCTGCGAATAGGCCTGCGCGTCCGAGGCCGACAGGGCCTGCGGGCCGGCGGCCTGGGCGGAGCCCACGGAAATGGCGGTGCAGATCATGGCCAGGACCGCGATCCGCATGCGCGTCTTAAGCGTCATGCCGTCTTCCACCCGACCGCGATATTTCGCATGCCGCATGGCCCTTTTCCCAATGACCGGACCTGTCTAGGCGGGGCGTTCGGGGCGATCAAGCCTTTCGGCCAGAGTCAAAAGGTCGCTCCAGGCCCGCTTCTTGGCGGCCGGCTGACGCAGCAGGAAGGCCGGGTGCAGGGTCGGCAGGGCGGGGATCTCGCGGGCGCCGTCCGCCGGGCGCCACTCGAACCAGCGGCCGCGCAGCGACAGGATGCCTTCCTCACGCCGCAGCATCGACTTGGCCGAGGCCCCGCCCACGAGCAGAAGAAACCTTGGCGAAATCAATTCGATAGCCCGCTCCAGGAAGGGTGCGCAGACCTGCTGCTCAGCCAGGACCGGGGTGCGGTTGCCGGGGGGGCGCCAGAAGACGGTGTTGGTGATGAACACCCGTTCCGACAGGCCCGCGGCGGCCAGCATGCGGTCCAGCAGCTTGCCCGCCCGCCCGACGAAGGGCTGGCCCTGCACGTCCTCCTCGGCGCCCGGACCTTCACCGATCACAAAGAGGGGAGCGTCCACCGAACCGCGGCAAAAGACCGATTGGCGGGCGGCGCCCTCGAATTTCAGCGGGCAGCCGTCGAAGCCGGCGATGGCGGCGGCCAGCGCCGGGATGTCCGCAGCCGCGGCGGCCAGGCGGCGGGCATCCTCGACCCGGGCGGCGACATCGGGCGAGGGCGACGCGCCGGCCGCCGGCTTCGCGGCCGGCGCGGCGGGGCGGGCCGCCGGCCTGGGCGGGACCGTGCGACCGGCGGCGATGCGGTCGACGGGGGCGTCCAGCAGCATGGCGTCGACGCCCGCCTCGGCCCAGAAGGCCAGCAGGCTTTCGGCCCGCCGATCGTGTCCCGTGCTTCCGGCGGCGGCCATGATGCGTGTTGTTTCCCTGGGTGCGGCGGCGTTCATGCTTGACCGCCTGCGTGCGACATTCCGATAAGTCGCGCCACGGATCAACGCTGCGAGAGGCCGAGGGGGCTCCTCGCGCGGCAAGGAGACTGAGATCATGACCGAGGCCGTCGAACGCGAGGCCATGGACTATGACGTCGTGATCGTCGGCGGCGGGCCGGCGGGCCTCGCCGCGGCGATCCGCCTGAAGCAGCAGGCCGAGGCGGCGGGCGCCGAGATCAGTGTGGCCCTGCTGGAGAAAGGTTCGGAGGTCGGGGCCCACATCCTGTCGGGCGCGGTGATCGACCCGATCGCCATGAACGAGCTGTTCCCCAACTGGAAGGAGCTGGGCGCGCCGCTGGAGACGCCGGTCACGGAGGACAAGTTTCTGTTCCTCGGCCCGCAGGGCGAGCTGGACCTGGGCTTCGTGCCGTTCCCGAAGTTCGTGCTGAACCACGGCAACTACATCGCCTCCCTGGCCAACGTCTGCCGCTGGCTGGCGACCCAGGCCGAGGCACTGGGCGTGGAGGTCTATCCCGGCATGGCCGCCTCGCAGCTGGTCTACCGCGAGGACGGCTCGGTGAAGGGCGTCGTGGCCGGGGTGTTCGGCGTCGGCAAGGACGGCCAGCCCAAGCCGGACTACCAGCCGGGCATCGAGCTCAACGGCAAATATGTGTTCATCGCCGAGGGCGCCCGCGGCTACCTGGCCAAGCAACTGGCGGCCAAGTTCGGCCTCGAGGACAACTGCGACCCGCAGAAGTTCGGCATCGGACTGAAGGAGGTCTGGCAGATCCCCGACGCGGCCTTCGTGCCCGGCTACGTGCAGCACACCTTCGGCTGGCCGCTGGACAACGCCACCGGCGGCGGCAGCTTCATGTACCACTTCGGGGACAATTACGTGGCCTTGGGCTTCGTGGTGCACCTGAACTACAAGAACCCCTGGCTCTCACCCTTCGACGAGTTCCAGCGCTGGAAGCAGCACCCGTCGGTGCGCAAGTTCCTGGAGGGCGGCAAGCGCATCGCCTACGGCGCGCGCGCCATCACCGAGGGCGGTTACCAGTCGGTGCCGCAGCTGCACTTCCCGGGCGGCGTGCTGATCGGCTGCTCGGCCGGCTTCGTGAACCTGCCGCGCATCAAGGGCAGCCATAACGCCATGAAGACCGGCATGCTGGCCGCCGAGGCCGCCTTCGCCGCCATCCAGGCCGGCCGCGAGGGCGACGAGCTGGTCGAATACCAGACCGCCTACGACAATTCCTGGGTCAAGCAGGAGCTCAAGGTCGTCCGCAACGTCAAGCCGCTGCTCACCCGGTTCGGCACCCTCGCGGGCCTGCTGCTGGGCGGGATCGACATGACCATCGCCAGCCTCACCAAGGGCTTCTCGCTGTTCGGCACCCTGCACCACACCAAGACCGACGCGGCCTCCACGGGCCTGGCGAAGGATTACGAGCCGATCGTCTATCCCAAGCCCGACGGCGAGATCAGCTTCGACAAGCTGTCCTCGGTGTTCCTGTCCTCCACCATGCACGAGGAGGACGAGCCGTCGCACCTGAAGCTGAAGGACCCCTCGATCCCGATCTCGCTCAACCTGCCCCGCTACGGCGAGCCCGCCCGCCTGTATTGCCCGGCGGGGGTCTACGAGGTGCTGTACGACGAGCAGGGATACAATCCGCGGTTCCAGATCAACTTCCAGAACTGCGTCCACTGCAAGACCTGCGACATCAAGGACCCGACGCAGAACATCGTCTGGACCACGCCGCAGGGCGGGGAAGGGCCCAACTATCCGAATATGTGACGCGAGGGGCGCTTGCGGCGGGCGTTCAAAGCGACGAAGGGTCCTTTCATGCGTAACGCGTTCCTGAGCCTCCCCCTGCTGCTGCTGGCGGCCTGCGCCACCTCCCAGAGCCCGACGGCCGCCGCCGGGCCGGACTCGCCCGCCAGCCATTCCGCCTACGGTCTCTTCCTGGCGGGCGAAGGGGCGATGAACGACGGCCGCAGCCACGAGGCCGGCGAGTTCTTCAGCCACGTACGGTCGGGCGGCGAGGACGAGGGCCTCGTGGGCGAGCGCGCCTTCACCGCCGCCCTGCTGGCCGGCGAGGTGGACAAGGCCGCCGCGCTGGCCCCCGACGGCGAGCAGGTGTCGGAGGGCGCCAAGCGCCTCGCCCTGCTGGTCAAGGCCGTGAAGGCCATGGCCGACGGCGACGGCAAGGCCGCCAAGGTGCTCCTATCCGGCGAGGAGATCGGCTTCCCGCACCGTCCGGCCGCCGCCCTGCTGGCGCCCTGGGCCTCCGCCATGGCCGGCGACGTGGACGGCTCCGTGGTGCGGCCCGAGGTGCGCGGCGACAAGCTGGTCGACTACTTCGGCCAGCTCGGCCAAGCCTACCTCTTCGAGCGCGCCAGGCGCTACGACGAGGCCGAGACTGACTTCAAGGCGGTGACCGGAAGCGACAGGCCCGGCGAGATGGTGGTGCTGGCCTACGGCGGCTTCCTGGAGCGTCGCGCCCGGCGCGCCGACGCCATCGCCCTCTATGACGCGAGCCTGGCCCGCGATCCGGACAGCCAGGGGCTGAAGGCGGCCCGCGAGCGGACGGCGGCGAACAAGCCCGCCCCGCCGGCCCCGACCCTGAAGCAGGGCGCGGCCCAGGCCCTGCTGGCGCCGGCGGCCACCATGCTGGCGGCCAAGCAGAACCAGCTGGCGCTGGCCGACCTTCGGCTGGCGCTGCGCCTCGACCCGGACCGCGACGAGGCCTGGGTGATGGTGGGCGACGTCAAGGCCGACGAGGGCGACCAGGAGGCCGCCCGCGCCGCCTACGGCATGCCCAAGCCGGGTTCGCTGGAATATCCGTCCGCCCGCGCCAAGCTCGCCTGGACCTACCAGGCCGACAAGGACACCGCCACCGCGCTGAAGCTGGCCCGCGAGGGCGCGGCTTCCGGCGACACGGACGCGCGGCTGACGCTGGCCGACCTCCTGCGGGTCAACGAGCAGTACGAGGAATCGGCGCAGATCGTCTCGGCCCTGATCGCCCAGTCCAAGTCGCCCGAATGGCGGCTGCTCTACGCCAGAGGCGTCGCCTACGAGCGCCTGGACCGCTGGCCCGAGGCCGAGCGCGACCTGGAGGCCGCCCTGAAGCTGCAGCCGGACGAGCCGGAGCTGCTCAACTACCTGGGCTACTCCTGGATCGACCGCGGCATACGCCTGAAGGAGGCGCTGGCCATGGTGCAGAAGGCGGTGGCCGCCAACCCCAAGTCCGGGGCGATGACCGATTCCCTGGGCTGGGCCTATTACCGACTGGGCGATTACAGGAAGGCCGTCGAACTGCTGGAGACCGCCGTCGAGCTCGAAGCCGGCGAGCCGGAAATCAACGACCACCTGGGCGACGCCTACTGGCGGGTCGGCCGCCGCGACGAGGCCCGCTTCCAGTGGCGCCGCGTCCTGACCCTCGACCCCGAACCGAAGATCAAGGCCGGCGCCATGGCCAAGCTGGAGGCCGGGCTGGGCCCTACGGGACCGGCCAGCAAGCCCAAGCTCGCCGGGCAATAGCCGCTGTGGGCCGGTCCGCCTTCGCGCCCGCCAAGGTGAACCTGTTCCTGCACGTGGGCGCGCCGGACGCGGACGGCCACCATCCGCTCTGCAGCCTGATGGTGTTCGCCGACTGCGGCGACCGCCTGCGGGCGGGCCCGGCGGAGGCCCCTTCGCTGCAGGTCGACGGCCCGTTCGCCCACGAGATGGGGGAGCCCTTCGACAACCTGGTCTCCCGGGCCGCACGCGCCCTGGTCGCCAGGGCCGGCGGGCCGGTGGCGCCGATGGCGGTGACGCTGGAGAAGCTGTTGCCGGTGGCCGCGGGCCTGGGCGGCGGCTCGAGCGACGCCGGCGCGGCGCTGCGCCTGCTGCGCGAAGCCCTGGGGATCGCCATCTCCGACGCCGTCCTCACCGAGTTGGCCGCGGGCCTGGGCGCCGACGGCGCGGCCTGCCTGTTCGGCCGGCCGGTGCTGGCGGAGGGGCGGGGCGAGCGGCTGTCGCCGGCCCCCGCCATGCCGGTCCTGGACGCGGTCCTGGTCAACCCGCGGGTCGCCCTCTCCACCGCCGAGGTCTACCGCGCCCTGGACGCCGCCGGCCGGTTCGGCGACGTGACGCCGCCCTGGACGCCGGACGCCTTCGAGAGCGCCGCGGAACTGGCCGCCTGGCTCGGCGGCGCCCGCAACGATCTGCAGGCCCCGGCCGTGGCCCTGGCCCCCGAGGTGGGCGCGGTGCTGGAGACGCTGGCCGACGAGCCGGAGACCCTGCTGGCGCGGATGAGCGGCTCCGGCGCCACCTGCTTCGCCCTCTGCCCCGGCGACATCGAGGCGCAAGCCCTGGCCGAGCGCCTGGAAGCCATGGCCCCGGGCTGGTGGGTCCGCCGCTGCCGGCTGGGCGGCCCCTGGCCCGACGAGACCTGAGGCGCCCAAACGAAAACGGGGGCCCCGAAGGACCCCCGTTCCGTAGGTTCCCCTCTCGGGCGAAGGCTATTCGTGCAGCGCCTCGCCGTGCAGCGCCATGTCGAGGCCCTCGACCTCGCTTTCCTCCGACACCCGCAGGCCCGTGGTGAACTTGCAGATGTAGAGGATCACCAGGGTGGCGACCGCCGTCCAGATGATGGTGACGCCCACACCCTTGGCCTGGGTGATGATGCTGTGGTCCTTGCCGAGCGCATTGATCGCCGGGTCGGCCAGCACGCCGGTGAGCAGGGCGCCGGCGATGCCGCCGATGCCGTGCACGCCGAAGGCGTCGAGGCTGTCGTCATACTTGAACGCCCGCTTGATCCAGACCGCGCCAGCGTAGCAGACCACGCCCGCGACGAGGCCGATGATCAGCGCGCCCTGCGGGTTCACGAAGCCGGCCGCCGGCGTGATGGCCACCAGGCCCGCGACCGCGCCCGAGGCCAGGCCCAGCATGCCGGGTTTCTTGCGCTCGAACCATTCCACGACCATCCAGGACAGCGCCGCGGCGGCGGTGGCCACCTGGGTGTTCAGCATGGCGATGCCCGCCAGCGCGTTGGAGGCCACGGCCGAACCGGCGTTGAAGCCGAACCAGCCGACCCACAGCAGGCTCGCGCCGATCATGGTGAAGACCAGGTTCGACGGAGCCATGTTCTCCGAGCCGTAGCCCTTGCGCTTGCCGAGGACGAGCGCGCACATCAGGCCGGCGACGCCTGCGTTGATGTGCACGACGGTGCCGCCCGCGAAGTCCAGCACGCCGGCCGCGCCCAGGAAACCGCCGCCCCACACCCAGTGCGCGATCGGCATGTAGACGAAGATCGCCCAGAGGGTCATGAACAGGATCAGCGCCGAGAACTTCATCCGCTCGGCGAAGGCGCCCGCGATCAGCGCCGGGGTGATGATCGCGAAGGTCATCTGGAACATCACGAACACCGATTCAGGGATCGTGGCGGCCAGGCTGTTGGTGCTGGTCATGGTCACGGCGGACAGGAACAGGTTCCCGAACCCGCCGATGTACTTGTTGAGGTTCGCATCGGGGTTGGTGGTGAACGCCCCCGAATAGCCCACGACCATCCAGACGATCGTCACCAGGCAGGTGATGACGAACGACTGGGCGACGGTGGCGATGATGTTCTTCCGCCGCACCATGCCGCCGTAGAACAGGGCGAGGCCGGGAATGGTCATCATCAGCACGATGGCCGTGGAGGTGAGCATCCACGCCGTGTCGCCGGTGTCGAGCTTGGGCGCGGGCGCAGCCGCCGGAGCGGCTTCCGCGGGCGCAGCGACCGCGGCGGGCGCAGCGTCCGGCGCAGGCGCGGCCGCCTCGGGCGCCGCAGCGGCCGGAGCCGCCGCCGGCGGGGCCGCGTCCTGGGCCATGGCCGGCAGCGCGAACGGCGCTCCGGCCAGCATGGCGGCGGCGAACAGGCCAGCCAGCCGGTTTAATCCTCTGGATATCATGATTGTCCCCTTGTCCCGATGAGTTGGCGCGCCCTCAGAGGGCGGCGGTTCCGGTCTCGCCGGTCCGAATGCGCACGGCGTCCTCGACGTTGACGACGAAGATCTTGCCGTCGCCGATCTTGCCAGTGGCCGCGGCCGCCTTGACGGCCTCCACGGCCTTGGCGGCGGCGGAGTCGTCGACCACCGCCTCCAGCTTCACCTTGGGCACGAAGTTCACCTGGTACTCAGCGCCCCGGTAGATTTCGGTCTGGCCCTTCTGGCGGCCGTAGCCCTTCACCTCAGAAACCGTCAGGCCTTCGACACCGGCCGCTACGAGCGCTTCGCGCACGTCGTCCAGCTTGAAAGGTTTGACGATCGCAATGATCAGTTTCATCCGCTCGCTCCCGCGCGGCCAAAGCCCGACACGCGCCCCTCGTGTTGTTTCCATCGGTCATGGACGCGATGGTCCGCCGTTCGACGGCATGGCGACGCTATCGACGCTGCGGGCCCGCCATGGCGCCGCGCGACCCTCTGTAAACACGGAAAGGGGATCGGCGCCTAATATTAGGGCGTTCAGCATGAAACATGCCGAAATAAGTGGCGGAATTTTGCACGGACGACTCGCCCAAGGCGCTGCGGCGGTGGTTTTGCGGCGGCCAAATGGCGGCTTTTCACGAAGCCGTGATCGCGCGCAACCCGCCACATTTCAGCGCGTAGTGAGGCCAACCCTAGAACTATGAAGCGAACCGGCCCGAAGGGCTGGAGCAACCCAGAGAGGAATTGAATGCATCCTACGCGTCTCCTGATCGCGGCCGCGGGCTTGAGCCTGGCCGCCGGCATGGCTTCGGCCCAGACCCCCGCCGCCCAGACCTCCGCCGTCCCGGCGCCCGCGGCCCCGATGTCCGCGAGCCAGCCCGCTCCCGCCGCGGCCTCGCCGACGGCCAATAAGGTCGTCGCCAACGGCGACATCGTCCAGACGATCAAGCTGTCCGGCCAGTTCACCACCTTCGTGAAGGCTGCGGACGCCACCAACCTGACCGGCCTCCTGAAGAACAACCAGAACCTGACGGTCTTCGCGCCCACGGACGCGGCCTTCGCCGCCCTGCCGCCCGGCGAGCTCGACAAGCTGATGGCCGACAAGCCGCGCCTGCAGAAGCTGCTGACCTACCACATCATCAACGCCCGGGTGGACTCGGCGAAGATCAAGGGCGCCCGTGGCGCCGTGCCGACGGTGGCCCAGGCGCCGGTCGAGCTCGACGGCTCCGGCGGCATGCTGATGGTCAACAACGCCGACATCATCCAGCCGGACGTGATGGCCACCAACGGCATCATCCACGTGATCGACAAGGTGCTGACGCCGGACGGCGCCCAGGCGGCCGCCTCGACCGGCGCGGCGTCCCAGGCCTCGGCCACGGCGCCCGCGGCGAAGCCCGCCGGCGGCAAGGGGGGCGGGCTTTAGAACGTGAGTAGCGCGTGCGTACGGCGAGACGGGGGTTCGTCGGCTTTTGTCCCTGCAAGTCCTGGAGCGAACACCATGAAACTCAGACACCTGATCCCCTCCGCCGTCGCCGCCTCGGCGCTGCTCGCCGGCGCCGCCCTGGCGCAGGAGGCCGCCACGACGCCCCCGCCCGCCACGACCGACGCGGCCCCGCCGTCCGACGCTGCGCCGCCCGCGGCCGGCACGGCCGCCGACCCCTCCGCCGCCCCGGCCGCCATGCCGGCGCCGGCGGCCGATTCGGCGACGACCAACGCCACGCCGACGGGGGCCACGGTCACCAACATGACCCTGACCAACGGGCCCGTGCCGGACACCCCTGAGAACCGCGCGAAGTACCAGCCGCTCTCCAGGGCCGGCAAGCATTCGGCGGCCAAGGGGAACTGATCCGCCGCTCGGCGCGGCTTGAAGCGAAGGTCGGCGGGCCCTATGGTCCGCCGACTTTTTTTGCGCCCGCGAACAAGCTGCCAAATGCCTTCAGAAAAGCCGCTTTCGTTTCAGGGCCTGATCCTGAAGCTGCACGACTATTGGAGCCGCCAGGGCTGCGTGATCCTGCAGCCGCACGACGTGGAGGTGGGGGCCGGCACCCTGCATCCGGCGACGGTGCTGCGCGCCCTGGGCCCCAAGCCGTGGCGGGCGGCCTACGTGCAGCCTTCGCGCCGTCCCGGCGACGGCCGCTACGGCGAGAACCCCAACCGGCTGCAGCACTATTACCAGTACCAGGTGATCCTGAAGCCGAACCCGGACGACCTGCAGGACCTCTACCTGGGCTCGCTCGACGCCATCGGCCTGGACCTGAAGCTGCACGACATCCGCTTCGTGGAGGACGACTGGGAGAATCCCACGGTGGGCGCCTGGGGCCTCGGCTGGGAAATCTGGTGCGACGGGATGGAGGTGACGCAATACACCTACTTCCAGCAGGTGGGCGGCCTGGACGTCTCGCCGGTGGCCGGCGAGCTGACCTACGGCCTGGAGCGGCTGGCCATGTACCTGCAGGGCGTCGACCACTTCGCCGACCTGGCCTTCAACGACCCCGACGGGCCTGCGCCCATGACCTATGGCCAGGTGTTCCTGGAGAACGAGCGGCAGCACTCCACCGCCAATTTCGAGGGCTACGACGTGGCCACCCTGAAGCGGCAGTTCGAGGACATGGAGATCCAGGTCCCGCGCCTGCTGGCGATCAAGGGGCCGCAGGGCCAGGCGATCGTGCTGCCGGCCTACGACCACGTGCTGAAGGCCAGCCACCTGTTCAACCTGATGGACGCCCGGGGCGCCATAGCCGTAGCCGAGCGCCAGAGCTACATCGGCCGCATCCGCGACCTGACCAGGATGTGCGCCGAGGCCTGGGTGGCGAACGAAGGGGCGAACCGGTGATCGTCGAGCGCCATTGTCACGTTTCAAGCGTCGTCCTTTCCTCCTCTGTCCCACAGAGGACAGGGGAGGAAAAAAGGGCGAGGCCGACCGCAACCCATCGCCCCGTCGCGGCGGCTACACCCCCATCCCCGGCCCTTCCCCCATCGCGGGGGAAGGGAGGATAAAAGATGCCCCAGCTGCTTCTCGAACTGTTCTCCGAAGAGATCCCCGCGCGCATGCAGGCGCAGGCGGCCCGCGACCTCGAGCGCCTGGCGCGCGAGAAGCTGGCCGAGCAGGGCCTGCTGCCCGAGGCGCTGATGACCTTCGCCGGCCCCCGCCGCCTGACCCTGGTCGCCGAGGGCCTGCCGGCCGCCCAGGGCGACCGCGGCGAGGCGCGCAAGGGCCCGCGCGTCGGCTCGCCCGACCAGGCGATCGAGGGCTTCCTGCGCTCGACCGGCCTCTCCCGCGGGCAGCTCGTCGAGCGCGACGGGATCTATTTCGCGACCCTCGAGCGGAAGGGCCGGGCGACGGCCGAGATCGTCGCGCAGATGGTGGACGGGATCGTCCGCGGCTTCCCCTGGCCCAAGTCGATGACCTGGGGCTACGGGACCCTGCGCTGGGTGCGGCCGCTGAAGCGCATCGTCTGCGTCTTCGACGGCGCGGTCGTGCCCTTCGCCGTCGACGGGATCGAGAGCGGCGACGCCACCGAGGGGCACCGGTTCATGGGCTCGGGCCAGCCGTTCAAGGCCGGGGACTTCGACCGCTACGCCGACGGCCTCGCCAGACACTTCGTGGTCCTGGACCCCGAGGAGCGCAAGGCGCGGATCATGGACGGGGCCCGCACACTCTGCTTTGCGCGCGGCCTCGATCTGGTGGACGACGAGGGCTTGCTGGACGAAGTGGCGGGCCTGGCGGAATGGCCGACGCCGCTGCTCGGCGACATGGATCCCGCCTTCCTCGACCTGCCGCCGGAGGTGATCCGCACCTCCATGCGCAATCACCAGAAGTACTTCGCGGTGCGCGACGCCAGGACCGGCAAGCTGGCCCCGCACTTCCTCGCCGTCGCCAACATCGAGGCGCCCGACGGGGGCAAGGCGATCGCCGCCGGCAACGCCCGCGTGCTGTCGGCCAGGCTGAGCGACGCGCGGTTCTTCTGGAGCGAGGACCGCAAGCTCCCGCTGGAGGGCCGCCTGAAGAAGCTGGAGGGCGTCACCTTCCACGCCAGGCTGGGCACGCTGCGCGAGCGCGTGGAGCGGCTGGAGATGCTGGCCGCCGAGATCGCGCCCAAGGTCGGCGCCGACGTCGCCAAGGCGACGACCGCCGCGCGGCTGTGCAAGGCCGACCTCGCCACCGGCATGGTGGGCGAGTTCCCGGAGCTGCAGGGGGTGATGGGCGGCTACTACGCCCGCGAGGAGGGGCTGAGCGCCGTGGTCGCCGAGGCGATCTCCGACCACTACCGCCCGGTGGGCCCCGCCGACGAGGTTCCGGACAAGCCGGTGACCATGGCCGTGGCGCTGGCCGACAAGCTGGACACGCTCACCGCCTTCTTCGCCATCGGCGAGAAGCCCACCGGCTCGCGCGATCCCTACGCCCTGCGCCGGTCCGCGCTGGGCCTGATCCGCATCCTGCTGGCCAGCGAGGTCCGCGCCCCCGTGCGCGGCCTTGTGCAGGCCTGGTACCGTTCGCTCCGCTGCTTCGTGGACCCGGGCCGGGCGCTCTACGTCTCCACCGACCGCACCACCGCCTGGCTGGGCGCCCGCGGCCGGGCGGCGTCGCAGGAGTTCAAGGTCTACCTGCAGGAGTTCGACGAGGCCCTGCTGGAGGACAGCCCGCCGATCGTGGTGGCGATGGACGAGGAGGTCGACGTCAGGTTCGACCGCAGCCGCCGGGTCGGCGGCGGCGAGCCCGACGGCGAGGTGCAATACCGCTTCCGGCCCTATCCTGAGGTGGCCGACGACGTGCTGGCCTTCCTGGCCGAGCGGCTGAAGGTGCTGCTCCGCGACCAGGGCCGGCGGCACGACCTGGTGGACGCCGTGTTCGCCCTCGGCGACGACGACCTGGTGCGCATCGTGGCGCGGGTGAGCGCGCTGGCGCGCTTCCTCGACACCGAAGACGGCGCCAACCTGCTCGCCGGCTACAAGCGCGCCACCAACATCCTCAAGGCCGAGGAGAAGAAGGGACCGCTGCCCGCAGGCGGCGCCCTGGCCATGGCCGGCGCGCCCGCCGAGGAGGCCGCCCTGATCGCGGCGCTGAAATCCGCGGCGGAGCCGGTGGCGAACGCCCTGGCCGACGAGGATTTTGCAGGCGCCATGCGCGCCCTGGCCGGACTTCGTGCCCCGGTTGACGCCTTTTTCGACAAGGTGATGGTGAATTCCGAGGTGGCGGCCGAACGGCAGAACCGATTACGGCTTTTGGGCGAGGTCCGTGACGCCATGGGCCGCGTGGCGGACTTCTCGCAAGTGACGGGCTGAAGAGGAACGGATGAGCGCAGACACCTTAAGCAAGACGCGCTGGGTCTACGCCTTTGGCGGCGGCCGGGCCGATGGCGACGCGTCGATGAAGAACCTGCTGGGCGGCAAGGGGGCCAACCTGGCGGAGATGTCCGCCCTGGGCCTGCCGGTGCCGGCCGGCTTCACCATCACCACCGAGTGCTGCACCTACTACTACGGCCACGACAGCAGCTATCCCGACGACCTGCAGGCGCAGGTGGCGGCGGCGATGGCCACGGTGGAGCAGCAGACCGGCAAGCGCTTCGGCGACCCGGCCAACCCGCTGCTGGTCTCGGTGCGCTCCGGCGCGCGGGCCTCGATGCCGGGAATGATGGACACCGTCCTCAACCTGGGCCTCAACGACGCGACGGTCGAAGGCCTGGCCAAGCTCTCGGGCGACCGGCGCTTCGCCTTCGATTCCTACCGCCGCTTCATCCAGATGTATTCCAACGTGGTGCTCGATCTCGACCACCACATGTTCGAGGAACTGCTCGACGAGCATAAGGACCGGCTGGACGTCACCATCGACACTGCGCTCACCGCCGAGGACTGGGAGGCGGTGGTCGCCGACTACAAGGCCGCCGTCGCCCGCGAGCTCGGCCAGCCCTTCCCGCAGGACCCGCAGGCCCAGCTGTGGGGCGCGGTGGGCGCGGTGTTCGCCAGCTGGATGAACGACCGGGCCAAGTTCTACCGCCGCATGCACGACATCCCCGAGAGCTGGGGCACGGCGGTGAACGTCCAGTCCATGGTGTTCGGCAACATGGGCGACACCTCGGCCACGGGCGTGGCCTTCACCCGCAATCCCTCCACCGGCGAGAACCGCCTCTACGGCGAGTTCCTGCTCAACGCCCAGGGCGAGGACGTGGTGGCCGGCATCCGCACGCCCCAGGCGCTGACCCGCGTGGCCCGCGAGGAAATGGGCGAGAAGAACCTGTCCATGGAAGAGGCGCTCCCCGCCGTCTTCACCCAGTTCAAGTCTGTCGTCGAGACGCTCGAGAAGCACTATCGCGACATGCAGGACATCGAGTTCACGGTGGAGAAGGGGCGTCTGTACATGCTGCAGACGCGCAACGGCAAACGCACCGCCAAGGCGGCGCTGAAAGTCGCCGTCGACCTGGCCTCCGAGGGCCTGATCACCCGCGAGGAAGCGGTGATGCGGGTGGATCCGTCGTCGCTGGACCAGCTGCTGCACCCCACCATCGACCCGTCGAGCCCCCGCTCGGTGATCGCCAGCGGCCTGCCGGCCTCGCCGGGCGCGGCCACCGGCCAGATCGTCTTCACCGCCGCCGAGGCCGAGCGCCTGGGCGGGACGGGGGGCGCCGTCATCCTGGTGCGCGAGGAGACCAGCCCTGAGGACATCCGCGGCATGGACGCCGCCCGCGGCATCGTCACCGCCCGCGGCGGCATGACCAGCCACGCCGCCGTGGTCGCCCGCGGCATGGGGCGCCCCTGCGTCTCCGGCGCCGGCGAGATGCAGATCGACATGAAGGCCGGCGAGCTGCGCGCCCGCGGCAAGATCTACCGCGCCGGCGACATCATCACCGTCGACGGCTCGACCGGCGAGGTGCTGGCCGGCGCCGTCGACATGATCGAGCCCGAGCTCTCCGGCGACTTCGCCATCCTGATGGGCTGGGCCGACGGCCTGCGCCGCCTGAAGGTCCGCGCCAACGCCGAGACGTCTGCGGACGCCCGCGCCGCCCGCCAGTTCGGCGCCGAGGGCATCGGGCTCTGCCGCACCGAGCACATGTTCTTCGACCCGGCGCGCATCGCCGCCGTGCGGGAGATGATCCTGGCTGACGACGAGGCGGGCCGCCGCGCGGCGCTGGCCAAGATCCTGCCCATGCAGCGCGACGACTTCGTCGAGCTGTTCGAGATCATGGAGGGGCTGCCGGTCACCATCCGCCTGCTGGACCCGCCGCTGCACGAGTTCCTGCCGCACACCGAGGAGGACGTGGCCGCCGTCGCCGCCGCCACCGGCTTCGACGCCGCCAAGCTGCTGCGCCGGGCCCAGGAGCTGCACGAGGTGAACCCGATGCTGGGCCACCGCGGCTGCCGGCTCGGGGTCTCCTATCCGGAGATCTACGAGATGCAGGTCCGCGCCATCATCGAGGCCGCCTGCGAGATCACCGCCCGCGGCAAGACGGCGCCGGTCCCCGAGATCATGCACCCGCTGGTCGCCAAGGGCGAGGAGATGAAGTTCCTGCGCGACCTCACCGACCGCACCGCCCGCCAGGTGATCGCCGAGAAGGGCCAGGAGATCGCCTACCTGGTGGGCACCATGATCGAGCTGCCCCGCGCCGCCATCCGCGCCGGCGACCTGGCCGAGCACGCCGAGTTCTTCTCCTTCGGCACCAACGACCTGACCCAGACCACCTTCGGCATCAGCCGGGACGACTCCGGGCGCTTCCTGGGCGCCTATGTCGAGAAGGGCATCTTCGAGCGCGACCCCTTCGTCACCATCGACCAGGAGGGCGTCGGCGACCTGATCCGCCTGGCCGTCGAGCGGGGCAGGGCCGCGCGTCCCGGCGTCAAGCTCGGCATCTGCGGCGAGCACGGCGGCGACCCCGCCTCGATCCAGTTCTGCGAGAGCGTCGGCCTGGATTACGTGAGTTGCTCCGCCTACCGCGTGCCCATCGCCCGCCTGGCCGCAGCCCAGGCCGCCGTGGGGGTGCGCGAAAAGGACCGCTGACCGCCTGCGACGGATGGCGGGATTTTCACCTGACAACGCCGTGCAACTCTGGCCTTCTCCCCGCGGGGCCGGGGAAGGGGCGAGCACATGGCGCATTCGGCTGCAATCTTCGATCCCGCCGCGGCGACCGCGGCCTATCTGGCGCAGCTGCCGCCGGAGGCCCACGCCAAGGCCCAGGCGTACACCCACGGCGGCCACTGGCTCCTGCTGTGGTCGGCGCTGGTCTCGGTGGCCGTCGCCTGGCTGCTGCTGCGCACCGGCGTCCTCGTGCGCCTGCGCCGCCGCATCGCCTCGCGCCGCCGCCGGCCGTGGCTGGCGGCGCTGGCCGTGGTCGGCGCCGGACTTGCGATCGAATCGCTCCTGGTCCTGCCATGGAACGCCTACGAGCACTGGTGGCGCGAGCGGGCCTACGGCCTGACCAGCCAGGGGTTCAGAGGCTGGCTGCTCGAGGCCCTGGCCAAGGACCTGATCTACGGCCTGATCACGCTCGCCCTGATGCTCGGCCTCTACGCCCTGATCCGCCGGGCGCCGAAACGCTGGTGGCTGTGGGGCGCCGGCGCCACCGGCGTCGTCTTCGTCCTGATGCTGGTGGTGGCCCCGGTGCTGATCCAGCCGCTGTTCAACACCTTCAAGCCCGCGCCCCCCGGGCCGGTGCGCGACGCCGTCGTGGCGCTGGCCCAGGCCAACGGCGTGCCGTCCGACAAGATCGTGATCTTCAACGGCTCCAAGCAGTCCAACCGCTACACCGCCAACGTCTCGGGCCTGTTCGGCACCGCCCGGGTGGCGATGAGCGACGTGATGTTCGCCAAGGGCGCCGACATGGCCGAGGTGCGCGGCGTCGTCGGCCATGAGATGGGCCATTACGTCCACCGCCACACCCTGTGGCTGGCGGGGGCCTACACCCTCATGGCGCTGGCCGCCTTCTTCCTGGTGGACAAGCTGTTCTTCCCCGTCCTCCACCTCACCGGCGCCGAGGGGGTGGAGGGGCTGGCCGACCCCGCCGGGATGCCGGTGATCGGCATCATCCTCACGGTCCTGGGCCTGCTGGCCACTCCGCTCACCTGCGCCATAACCCGCGAGGCCGAGTCCGACGCCGACAGGTTCTCTCTGGAGCGAGCCCACGAGCCGGACGGCCTCGCCAAGGCCCTGGTCAAGACCATCGAGTACCGCGCGGCCACGCCGTCGAAGCTGGAGGAAGTGCTGTTCTACGACCACCCGGCGGTGGGCGTGCGCATCCGCCGCTGCATGGACTGGAAGGCCGCGCACCTGGACGACCCCGCGAAGCCCCGGTAATTTCTACCTCCGGTCGTAATGGGGCGGAAATGGGACGCGCCAAGATTGTGGCCCGCCGGCCACAGGCGCCGCCGGATCGCGCCCGCGACACAGAACCGAACCCTCCGCGCCACGTTCGGAGCCCTTCAAGGGGCGGCTGGGGTGCTGAAGCGTAGAGTGGAGTAACCGTCATGAGAGCTTACATCGTCGCCGCGGCCTCGGCCGCCGTCCTCCTAGCCCTGCCGGCCGCAGCGTCCGCGCAAAGTCCCGACACCGCTTCCGGAACCAGCTTCTACGGCGGACTGGGATACGCCCAGCACGACTACGGCAAGGCGGACCTGGGGACGGTCCAGGGGCGGTTCGGCGCCCGCCTGAACCAGAACTTCGCCGTGGAGGGCGAGGTCGGCGGCGGCGTGAAGAGCGACAGCATCGACGCCGCGGGCGTCCACAGCCGTTCCAAGGTCACCCGTCAGGGCGCGGTCTATGGGGTGGGCGTTCTCCCCATCTCACCGAAGCTCGATCTGCTCGGACGGGTGGGCTACGGCGCGACCCAGGTGAAGAGCCAGGTCAACGCCGCCGGCGTCACCGATTCCGACAAGCGCACGGTGAAGTCCCTGAACTTCGGCGGCGGCGGCCAATACAACTTCGACCGCGCCAACGGCCTGCGCGCCGACTACACCCGCCAGGAAGCGTCGAACGGCGACCGCAACGCCAACGTCTGGTCCCTGGGCTACGTCCGGCGGTTCTGACCGGCGACCGGTTTTCCTCCCCCGTCCCGCAGAGGACGGGGGAGGGGCCTTCGCACCGACATTCAAGCCGTCATCGCAGCTTGTCCCGGCTGCCTATGAACACCGGTTTTCAGACCTGTCCTGGGCTTCGGTGTGCATGGGTCCCCGCATTCCGCGCTCCAGCCGAGGATGACGCTCAGGACGGCGAGCGGCGCGGCGCCCCTCACTCCCGCAGCAGCGGCAGCGACAGCCCCGACACCGGCCGTTCGCTCAGCAGCTCCCGGCGGAAGCGGAACAGCTCGGCCGGCCGGCCGCCGGTTTCGGAGTCCACCCGCCCCAGCCCCTCCACCAGCCCGGTCCGCTCCAGCGCCCGGCGAAAGTTCTGCTTGTGCAGCAGCACGCCGGCGATCGCCTCCACCGCCCGCTGCAGGGCCGACAGGGTGAACGCCTCCGGCAGCAGCTCGAACACCACCGGCCGGTACTTGAGCTTGCCCCGCAGCCGGCTCAAGGCCGTGGCCAGGATCCGCCGGTGGTCGGAGATCATCGGCTCGCCCACCGCCGCCGCCAGCGCCTCGGACAGCGCGAACGGCCCTTCGCCACGGTCGCGCACCGCCTCGGGCGCCAGCCCCGCCTCGTAGAGCAGCTCGTAGCGCTCCAGCACGCGCTCCTCGTTCCAGGGCGCGCCGTCGAGCGCGAAGAGCAGGCGCGCGCCGGCCAGCCGCCTGGCGCCCTCGGCCCCCGGCGCGGACGCGCTCCAGCGGCGCAGCGCCGCGCTGATCGGCTCCAGCGCCGGCGGCGGGCCGCAGCGCCAGTCCTCCCACGGGAAGAACCGCGACCAGGCCGACCATTCGCTGTCCGGCGCCTCGGTCTCCACCGCCGTGGGGGTCAGCGCCAGGTAGCCCACCGAGATCACCCGGGCGGCGCTCAAGCCTTCGCCCATGTCGGCGATCGGCGCGTCGCGGCCCTTGTCGCCGAAGGTGTAGAGCTGCTCCACATAGCCCAGGTCGAACCGGGTCTGCTCGGTCACGAACGCCCTCAGCGCCAGCTCGAAGGTCCGGTGCCCCGCCGGGTCGAAGGGGCCGAACGGCAGGCCCTTCGCCCGCGCCTGGCCCCCCGGCTCCCGCGGGCGCACGGTCAGGACGGCGCCGTCGCCGTCGTGGATCGCCACCACCACGGCCGACAGTCCGATGACCACCGTCGGGGCCGGCGGGCGCGTCATCCGTGGCGCGCCGCGAAGTCGAAGGGCACGCCGGAGTAGAGGCCGCTGGCCCCCATGGCCGCCACGGCGTCGACCATGCGCCCGCCGCGGCCGAGGATGTCGTCGCCCAGCGCGACGATGCGCCGGTTGGGGCTGGCGTGCGGGGCGGCCCGGCGCATGGCCATGGCGATGTCCCGCTCGCACGCCTCCGGGCTCCGCTCGCAGGCCAGCACGAAGGCGCTGGCGGTCGAGCGGCTGATCCCGGCCCAGCAGTGGATCAGCATCGGCGCCGTCTCGTCCCAGCCGCGGCCGAAGTCCAGCAGGCGCATGACCACCTGCTCGTCGGGCGCCATCAGCCCCTCCATGGGCTCGGCAATGTCGTTCACCCCCAGCCGCAGGTGCCGCTCCGCCGCCAGCCCCCCCGGGGTGTCGATCATCGTCGCCGGGTCCAGCAGGGTGACCAGGTGCGACGGCCTGCGGGCGGCGACGATCCGCTCCACCTCGCTCAGGCCGCAGACGATCAGGGTCATGGACGAGCTCACTCCGTGTCGAACGCGGCGTCGGCGCCCTGGAACCCGGCGGCCTCCGACAGCACCTGGTAGCGCTGGATATACCGCGCCTGGGCGGCCGTGGGCGCGAGGGATTCGATGTGCAGGCTGTAGCCGGCGGGGGGCGGACCGAACAGGTCCGTCGCCTCGGCGTGGGTGAAGCCCGCCAGCTGCGTCGCCTCGAAGAAGGCGCTGGCCCGGTCGGCGGCCTTGATCAGCCTCTTCACCGCCGCCGGCGTCTGCGCCGGCAGGCCGAAGCGGATGTGGATCACGCTTTCCAGCCGCGCTTCGAAGGTGCGGTAATCGATCCCCAGCGCCGCCTTGAACGGCGAGATCATATCGCCGATCACATATTCCGAGGCGTCGTGCAGCAGGGCGGCCAGCCGCCAGCGCGGCGCGATCTGCGGCTGCAGGTGCGCCACCACCTCCTCGACGACCACCGAGTGCTGGGCCACCGAGAAGGCGTGCTCGCCCAGCGTCTGGCCGTTCCAGCGCGCGACGCGCGCCAGGCCGTGGGCGATGTCCTGGATCTCGATGTCCATCGGCGACGGATCGATCAGGTCCAGCCGGCGGCCCGACAGCATTCTTTGCCAGGCGCGCGGTTCCTGGGCCCTGCGGCGCAGCCCTTTCGTCACCGGTGCGTTCCCTTCACAGTCAAGTTCGTGGCGCCGTCCAGGGCTTGAGAAAGATCAACGTATAGCGCCATCCTGCGGGCAAGACGTCGTAGGAGGAAAGGCGGACCAGATGAGTTGGGCGCGAATCATGACGCCGCTGTCGGGCGGCGAGGCCGACAAGGCCACGGTGGCGGCGGGCGCGATGCTGGCCGAACCCTTCGGCGCGGAGCTGGCGGGGGTCTACGCCCCGGCCGACGTGGCCGACGTCCTGCCCTGGATGGGCGAGGGCTTCCTGGGCGGGGTGCAGGCCACGGCGCTGGAATCGCTGAAGGAGGCCGCCGCCGTCGGCGAGGCCAAGGCCCGGGCGGCCTTCGCGGCCTGCGGCTACGGCAAGAAGCAGTTCATGTCCTTGCAGACCCCGGTATGGGCGGGGCTTTCCGCCGAAAGCCGGCTCTGCGACGTGGTGGTGTTCACCAACGACCCGGCCCGCGGCCGCGGGCCCCTGGCCGAGGCGTTCCAGCAGATGGTGGCCGACGAGCAGCGGCCGGTGCTGATCGCCCGCGAGGGCCTGAAGGTCGGCGGCACGGTGGCCGTGGCCTGGGACGGCGGCAAGGAGGCCTCCCGCGCCGCACGCCTGGCGATGCCGCTGCTGGAGAAGGCCTCGCGGGTGGTGATCCTGGCCGCGCTCAAGGCCTCCTCGCGCGGCTTCGATCCGGCCCGGCTGCAGGCCTATTGCGCCGCCCGCGGCGTGGACGCCGGGGTGCAGGTGCTCTCCGAGCCGGGCGACGCGGCGCCGGCGCTGCTGAAGGCCGCGGAAGCGGCGGGGGCCGAGATCCTGGTCGCCGGCGCCTTCGGCCACCCGCGCCTGCAGGAGTTCATCTTCGGCGGCGCCACCCGGACGTTCCTCAACTCCGAGCGGCCGTCGCTGTTCCTGTCACACTGACCACGAGGTGGAAGCCATGCCCCTGTCGCGCATCGTCATGCGGCTTGCCCGCAATCCCGGCACCGAGTTCGCGGGCGGGGACGATCACCGCGGCTACGCGCTGACGGCGCCCCTGACGCCGGAAGGGCGCCTGGACGAGGCGGTCTACGCCAAGTCCCGCGACGCCTGCACCGTGCGCCGCTTCGCGCCCGACGAGGACGCCGTCGATGGCCGCCTGGCCCGCAGGGGCTCGCGCTGGTTCTTCGACTACGACGATAGCGACACCGTCGACGACGAGCCGGTCCACCGCCTGGGCGAGCACCGCTTCGCGGTCGGCGAATACGTCACCGTCACCGACGAGGACGGCCGGCCGCTGACCTACAAGGTCGTCGAGGTGCAGCCGGCGCGGTAGCAACCCCTCGCCCCCGGAATCCGGGAGAAAGGTTGGGTGAGGGGGGCGTCTCCGCCCAGGCTGGGCTGCAGACACCCTTCACCTTCGGTGCAACAGAAGCGGCGAGGTATTCGGTGGCGCATGTATCAAGCTGCATCTGCCGCAGCAAAGTGGGCCATCTGGTCGTCGTATGCCTTCACGAAGGCCGGTCGGGCCGTGGCGCGCGCGACGTAGGCGCGGCAAGCAGGGAATTGTGCGAGCCCATCGAACCGATCGACGAGGCGCAGCACATCCGCCATGAGAATGTCGGCTACGGAGAAGGTCCCGACCAGCCATTCGCTTCCGTCCAGGACCGTTTCCATGTGCTTGAGCCGGGCCTCAAGGAAGGAGTCAAAAAACTTTCGCATTGGCGTTTCGTCGGCGTCACCCGAGAACATGAAGAAGGACCAGGGCTGGCTCGCGGCCTCGACAGAAGCGAGCGCTGCGAACAGCCATTCCTTGGCGTCGCTGCGGCCGCGCCGATCCGCGGGCATCAGCTTGTCGCTCAGCTCGCCGAGGTGGAGCAGGATCGCGCCGCTCTCGAAGATCGAGAGGTCTCCATCGGTCAGCCATGGCGCCTGGCCGAAGGGTTGGTGCGCGAAATGGCCGGGGCCCCGATCTCGAAACGGCGTGCTCTCGACCCGATAGGCCAACGCGGCCTCTTCCAGCGCCCAGCGCACCCGCAGGTCGCGCACATAGCCGCGCGGCATTTCGGGAACCCAATCGAAGGTGGTGAGGATTATGTCGCTCATGCGCAATCTCCAAGGAAGACGGGAAGCTTGTCGAGGAGGCCGTTCCAGCCTTCCTCGTGACTTGTGCGGGCCTCTTCGTCGGGCAGGTGCTCGTGGGTCAGGGTCAGCACGGTTCCGCCGTCGAACGGCTCAAGCCGGAACGTCACCAGCGACTCTCGTTCAGGCGTCCCGGGCAAGTTCCAGGTGAAGACGAGCGTCTTTTCGGGAACCACCTCTTGATAGATCCCGGTCGGGTTGTGCTCGTCGCCGTCGAGCAGCCGGAACACGACGTTGAAGCGGCCGCCCGGACGCACGTCAGCCACCACGCTGAGGGTCGGCCCCGCATCGGGACCCCACCACTGCATCATCAGCTCCGGCTGCGTGATCGCCGCCCAGACCTTGGCGGGCGCGGCCTTGATCCGGCGTACGATGGTCACGCTCGGGAGGCGGTCGGTCATTGCCCTCCATCCCCTTCAACGAGCACAGCAAGTCGATCCAGGCTTACCGCCCAGAAGCGTTCATACCGGTTGAGCCACGCCATTGCCTCCCGCATCGGCGCGGCCGAGAGGTTCACCGCCACGGTGCGGCCGGTCTTGGTCCGCGTGATCAATCCGGCATCGGACAGGACGTCCAGATGCTTCGTCATCCCGGGAAGCTTTAGCGAAAAAGGCCGCGCGAGCTCGCTGACCGAAAGCCCGGGTTCGTCCATCAGGCGCTGCAGGACGCCCCGCCGGGTGGGATCGGCCAGCGCCCAAAACGTACGGTCCATGCCCGATGTTTGATGCTTCGCCATGTAGCGAAGTATCTATTGTTTACGCTGGCGAAGTCAATCAGCGAACGCCTCCGCTACGAGAACCATTTGACGTGCTGATGTTTTCCATGGGCGCGAAAACGGTCAAAGGCTGTCTGCCGTTGAGCGGACGCAGGACCGCCGGGCTACTGACAGGCGGGGTTTGCGCACAGCCTGCGCCGCAATCCCCCATGGACTTGCATCCGGAGCATGGCGTCTTCGACGCCACCGCGCCGCGGCGCGGCCCCTCACCCAGCCTCTCCCCGCAAGCAGGGAGAGGGGTCAGGCCGCTACTTCGTCCCCGGACGCGCGTTCTGGCCTTCGCGGCGGGCCAGGAAGGCCAGGCGCTCGAACAGGTGCACGTCCTGCTCGTTCTTCAGGAGCGCCCCGTGCAGCGGCGGGATCAGCTTGGTGGGGTCCTTCTCGCGCAGGGCCTCCTCGCCGATGTCCTCGACCATCAGCAGCTTCAGCCAGTCCAGCAGCTCCGACGTCGACGGCTTCTTCTTCAGGCCCGGCACCTTACGCATGTCGTAGAAGATGCGCAGCGCCTCGGCGACCAGCTTCTGCTTGATGCCCGGATAGTGCACCTCGACGATCTCGTTCATCGTCTCGACTTCCGGGAAGCGGATGTAGTGGAAGAAGCAGCGGCGCAGGAAGGCGTCCGGCAGCTCCTTCTCGTTGTTGGAGGTGATCAGCACGATCGGGCGGATATCCGCCTTGATCGTCTCGTCGGTCTCGTAGACGTAGAACTCCATCCGGTCGAGCTCCTGCAGGAGGTCGTTCGGGAACTCGATGTCGGCCTTGTCGATCTCGTCGATCAGCAGCACCGGGCGCTTCGGCGCCTTGAAGGCCTCCCAGAGCTTGCCCTTCTTGATGTAGTTGCGGACGTCCTTGACGCCCTTCTCGCCCAGCTGGCTGTCGCGCAGCCGGGTGACCGCATCGTACTCGTAGAGCCCCTGGTGGGCCTTGGTGGTCGACTTGATGTGCCAGGTGATCAGCGGGGCGTCGAGCGCCTTGGCGATCTCGTAGGCCAGCACGGTCTTGCCGGTGCCGGGTTCGCCCTTGATCAACAGGGGACGCTCCAGCGCGATGGCCGCGTTCACGGCGACCTTCAGGTCGTCGGTGGCGACGTAGTTGTCGGTGCCTTGAAAACGTTGACTCATGAAATGTCCCTGGGCGGGGAGGCCCGCGAAAATGTCGAACAGTTGTTTCAACCGTCCAACCTAAAGGCCGGCGCGCGACATTCAAGCGGCTTCGCGGGGGCGAGCGCCAGGGAACCCAGGGACGGGCCGGCGGCGCCTCGGCCGGGGTCTAGCCGTCCGGTTTCGCCTTGCCGGAGGCGTCGGAATATCCCATCCGCTTCAGGTCGGGGTCGCTGACGCCCTTGGACTGGAAGTTGGTGAAGTCGTCCTCGCCGCCGCTCACCAGGTCCGCGTCGGCGACCTCGTCCAGGCCGTCGATGTTGTCATCGCCGTCGAGGATGTCGTCGTCGAAGGCCTGCTGCTCGTCGGTGAGGTCGGTCTCGTCGGCGGCCAGCATGTCCGGGGCGATCCGGTCGTCGTCGTCTTCGAGCAGGTCGGGGTCCAGGTCGTCGGGGTCGTACTCGCCGGCGTCCAGGGCCAGGCCCTCGTCGTCGTCCGAGTCGCCCAGCGCCTGGGTGACGTCCATCACGTCGGGCAGTTCCTCGAACGTCCGCAGCTCGGCGACCTCGCCGGCGTCATCGTCGTCGTAGTTGGTCTCGTCGAACGTCTCGGCGCGGTCCTGGTCTTCGAAGCCGCCGTCCGGGTCGATGTCGGGCATGAAGGTCTCCTGGCCGGGCGCGGCCCACGCCGCCCCGGGAGAACCCCCGCCGTCCCGTTACCGTTCCGGCCCGGCCACGAAGCGGGCGAGCGCCCCGGCGATCTCCGCCATCACCGCGTCCCAGGCGCCGTAGGTCGCCGGCGCGAACACCTTGGCCTGCGGATACCAGGGATAGCGGTCGGACCCCAGCCTGGGCCAGGCGGCCGGCGTGCTGATCAGCCAGGTGGGCGCTCCGCAGGCCGCGCCCAGGTTGAGCGTCGCGTTGGAGAAGCCCAGCACCAGGTCGACGGCGCAGCACAGCGCGGCCACGTCGTCCAGGTCCTGCTTCAGGTCGATCCCCGGCGGGGTCCAGATCTCCACGCCCAGCCGCCGCCGGGCCTCGTCCAGCTCCACGGAGCAGTCGCCGTACTGCAGACTGACGAAACTCACGCCGGGCATCGCCAGGATCGGCCGCCAGGCCTCGAACGGCGAGAAGAACCGCTGGCGGGCGCTGGTGACCATCCCGCTCTTCCAGAGGAGCCCCACCTTGCGCCCGCCGGGCGCGCGCTTCAGCACGCGCCGCCAGTGCGCCACCCGCGCAGGATCCGGCGTCAGGAACCGCTCGCGCGCCGGGAAGGCGGCGACCGACGTGCGATATTGTCGCAAAAGGTCGGCGATCGGCGCCCACAGGTCGATCGCCTGCGGGTCCTCGACGAAATGGGCGAACCGCGCCGTCCGCCCGGCGACGCTGTAGGTGGCGTGCTCGCCCACCACCGCTTCCGGGAACGAGCGCTGGAACAGCCCGACCAGCCGCTTCTCCACCGCCAGCGTCAGCTTGCCTTCGGGCCCGAGCGCCTGCGCCACGTCGGCCAGCACGTTGGCGAACAGCACTTCGTCGCCCAGCCCCTGCTCGCCCAGCACCAGCAGCGACCGGCCGGCCAGGTCCATGCCCGGCGCCCACTGCGGCCGGTCCACCTGGAAGTGGGTGACGCCGGCGAACTGCGGGTGCAGCCGGGCCTGGTACTCCTCCCAGCCCTCCTGGATGCGCCCCAGGGCGATCAGGGTGGTGGAGCGCGCCAGCCGCATCATCTGCCGCTCGTCCTCGCCCACCGGCAGGGCCATGGCGGCCTCGCAGTCGGCGAGCGCGCCCCCCGCATCCCCCAGCGCCAGCCGGCTGTTGCCCAGGTTGTAGCGCGCCTTGGCGAAGCCGGCGTCCAGCCGCAGCGCCTCCTCGAAGAAGATCCGGGCGGTCTCGAAGTCGCCCTGTTCGCTCACCACCGTGCCCAGGGCGTTCCACAGCATCGCCGCCTCGGGGTTGGCCACGATGGCGGCCCGCAGGATCTCCACCGCCTCGTCGGGCCGTCCAAGCTCGCGCACGGCGCAGGCCAGGTTGTTGGCCCCCTCGACGTGGTCGGGGTGGCGCGCCAGAAAGTGGCGGAACAGCTGCTCCGACTGCGGGAGCATCCCCATCCGGAAGGCCAGCCGGCCCAGGTCGTTGGCCACCTCGGCGTGCTCCGGCAGCAGGCTGAGCGCCGATTCGTAGCACTGCACGGAGGAGGCGAAGTCCCCGGCCTTCTCGCGGGAAAAGGCCAGCAGGTACCAGGCCAGGCCGCTGCGTTCGTCCTGCTGCAGGGCCTTCAGCGCCCAGTCGCCGCCCGCCTTGTGGTCGCCGGCGTTCAGCGCCGAGATCGCCTGCTGCAGAATCGGCTGGATGGCGAAGGCGCGCAGTTCGGCCACCGCCTCGTTCAGCCGGGCCAGCGCGTCCTTGGAGCCGGCCACGCCCGCGGCGCCCGCGGAGAAGCGCGGCGGCGTCGCCACCGCCGCGGACTGCAGCGCCACGGCGGAAATCTCGCTTCCGGGGCCCCGCCGCGGCATGGTCCGACTCCCAATCGTCTGTGGACTGGGCCATGGTTCCCCCGGTCATGCTTAACCGCGCCTTAAGGGGTGCAGCGTGTCGCAGCCGGCAATCGCCCGTTAACTCGCGGCGATTATCCCTGTCGGCGATCGCTGAGCCCGACAGGCCAGGGGAAGGTGTCTTAGGGGTGCGGCTGTGGCCGCCAGCGGTTGGGGAGCCTGAGAATTTGCCGCTCAAGTTGTCGCTGAAGCCGGGCGAGAAGTTCGTGCTCAACGGCGCGGTCGTCCAGAACGGCGACCGGCGCGGGGTTCTGGTTCTTCAGAACAAGGCGTCCGTGCTTCGCGAGAAGGACATCATGCAGGCCGACGAGGCGAACACGCCCGCCCGGCGCATCTATTTTCCGCTGATGATGATGTACCTCGATGAGGCCGGCGCCGGCCGGTACTATGACGAGTTCGTCCGGCGGCTCACCGAATTCATGGGGGCGGTCCGCAACCCGGGCATCCTCGCCGACTGTGTGGCGATCTCCAAGCACTGCATGGCGCACGAATACTACAAGGCGCTGATGCTGTGCCGGAAGCTGATCGAGTACGAAGACGAAAGGCTGGGCAATGTCCCTTCGAGCGTATCAGCAGGCGACGGCGAGAGCTGAATCTTCGCGTGAGGCGGAGTACAGACTGTTCGGCCAGGTCACCCGCGCCCTGATGGCGGCCGCGGCGCTCGACCCGTCGGACCTGCGCGGGCGCATCGACGCGCTCGACTGGAACCGGCGCCTGTGGACGGTGCTGGGCTCCGACTGCGCCGCGCCTGAGAACCAGCTGCCCGACGCGCTCCGCGCCTCGATCATCTCGCTGAGCATCTGGGTGGGCAAGCACACCAGCGCCGTCATCCGCCGCGAGGAGGAGATCGAGCCGCTGATCGACATCAACCGCATGATCATGCAGGGCCTGGGCGGCGAGACGGCCTGACGCCCCGGCGCGCTGCGCCGCGCCTTTCGACAAGGTCCATGAACGTCCGCAGCGCCCGCGCCGCGGACGTTTTCGCGCGCGCCGCCCTTCAATGGGGCGTCATGGCGGAGCGTGTCCCGGCCACCCATGACCATCGATTTTCGGGTCCATTCCGAGCGCGCGGCGATCCTGGATCCGCCGGCGTTCCGCGCGTGCCGCGCTACAGTCGAGGATGACGCGCGAGTCGGGGGAGGGACGGGCGTGGACCACGCCCGTCCCCGCTCGGCCGACCGGCAAAAACTGCCGCCCACCTCGCTGCTAGGCAATTCCTGCCGGCCGAAAGCATGCCTAACAGCTCTATAACGCTGTTATTCCAATGACTTGCGGGGCGCCTTCCGGCCCGTCCGGATGGCCCGGCGCTTGCTCGGGTCTTCATCGGGCAAAACGCCCTCGGCCAGCCAAAATGGCGGCCGGATACCTGAGAAAAGGACCACCCATATGACTAGCGTGAACACGAACGTCGGCGCCATGGTCGCGCTGCAGAACCTGAACCAAACCAACAACGACCTGATGACGGTGCAAAACCGCATCAACACCGGGTTGAAGGTGGCCAGTGCGAAGGACAACGGCGCCATCTGGGCGATCGCCCAGAACCAACGGGCCAGTTCCAACGCCCTGAACGCGGTGAAGGATTCGCTGCAGCGTGGCCAATCGACCGTCGACGTCGCGCTCTCGGCCGGCGGCGCGGTCTCCGACCTGCTGCTGCAGATGAAGGAAAAGGCTCTCGCGGCTTCCGACAATACGCTCGATACCGCGAGCCGGACGGCTTACAATGACGAGTTCAAGTCGCTCGTCAGTCAGATCACGAAGGCGGTCTCCAACGCCGACTTCAACGGGGCGAACCTTATCAAGAACGCCGGCACGTCGATTTACGCGCTGGCGAACGCGGACGGCACCTCGAAGATCACCGTGGCCGCCCAGGACCTGTCGCTCGGCGCTTCTGGTGGCGCCCTGGCGTCGATCGCCGCTACGGCGTCGATCGGCACCCAGACCATCGCCACGGCGATGATCGCCACCGTGACGACGGCGATCAGCAACGTTTCGACCGCCCTGTCCAAGCTGGGCACCGGTTCGAAGTCGTTGGGCTCGCACCTGACCTTCATCGGCAAGCTGCAGGACAGCCTGGACGCCGGTGTCGGCAACCTGGTCGACGCGGACCTGGCGAAGGAAAGCGCCCGTCTCCAAGCGCTGCAAACCAAGCAGCAACTGGGGATCCAGGCGCTCTCGATCGCCAACCAGTCTTCTTCGAGCCTGCTCAGCCTCTTCCGCTAAGCAAAGTAACCGGATCCGCGCCGCAAGGCGCGGGTCCGGCCGCTCCGCTGCGAAGGGGCTCCGACCTCCTCGCCGCAGAGGTCCTTCACCGGCTCCCGCCCACGCGGGCGGCCCCCAGCAAAAGGAGAGGTTCCCGTGGCGACAATCTCTGCCACGCCCGACGCCAGCTTCGGCGTCCCCCTGCGTCCCGCACCGTCGGATGCAGCCAGAACCGGGCGCCAACCCATCGATCCGGCGCAGAACGAGGCCGATCTGCGTCTGGTGATCGAGGAAGGCGAGACGCCTGGCTCCTACATCTACAAGACCGTCAACCGGGTGACCGGCGAGGTGGTGGCGCAGTTTCCGCAGAAGCAGCTGCTCCAGCTCAGGGACGACGCGGCCTACGCCGCCGGCGCGCTGCTGAACGCCAAGGCCTGATCTGCGGGCCCGCATCGCGGCGTCGAGGCGCCTCGATCCGCTCCGGCCGCACGGCCGGCGGCGGGCGCGGCCATGGGCGCCGTTAACCATCTGGACACCATGATTCCGTAACTCTGCCGCATGCGGCGGGGCGCCCGCGAGCCAATGCTCCGGGACCGGGTCAAGGAGATCCAGAGACATGACGATCGGCGTCCACACAAACGCTTCGGCGCTGACCGCCCTGCAGAACCTCAACAAGACCAATGACGAACTGACGGGGGTGCAGAACCGGATCAACACCGGTCTGGCCATCTCCAACGCCAAGGACAACGCCGCCGTCTGGTCGATCGCCCAGGGGCAACGGGCCGACATCGGAGCGCTGGGCGCCGTGAAGATGAGCCTGGACCGCGCCAAGTCCATCGCCGAGGTCGCCATGACCGCCGGCAATTCGGTCTCCGACCTCCTCGTGCAGCTCAAGGAGAAGGTGGTCACCGCCCAGGATCCGTCGCTGGACGCGTCCTCCCGCACGGCGGTGAACTCCGACTACAAGTCGATCCTGCGCCAGATCACCCAGGTCATCCAGAACTCCGCCTTCGACGGCGCCAACGTCCTGGACAACAGCATCACCGGCGGCATCAAGTTCCTGGCCAACGCCGACGCCAACTCCTACATCACACTCTCCAGCAAGAACATGACGCTAGGCGGCGGCATCATCACGCTCACCGCCCTCTCGTCGATCGGCACCGTGACGCTGGCCACCACGGCCATGACCGCGCTCAACACCTCGATCACCAACGTCAACCAGGCCCTGGGCGACATGGGGTCCCAGGCCAAGCAGCTCGAGAACCACAACGTCTTCGTCTCCAAGCTGACCGACGTGCTGACCGCCGGGGTCGGCAACCTGGTTGACGCCGACCTCGCCAAGGAAAGCGCGCGCCTGCAGGCCCTGCAGGTCCAGCAGCAGCTCGGCGCCCAGGCGCTTTCGATCGCCAACCAGGCGCCGCAGGTGATCCTGCAGCTCTTCAAGTAAGCGCCGCGGACCTCCCGAATCGCTCAGATCGGATCCCTCCCACGACCCGCTCATCGCCTTCACCGGGATGAGCGGGTCGCGGGTCAGCCTGAACGGACTTTGCTAGCCGCCTCGATCGCCTTTTCATCGTGGCCTTAACCCACCGTCAGGCTTGTTTCCCCATGATCGGATTGCGGACCTGCGTCCGTGGACCGGTGCGATGACCATCAGCTTCGACAGCAGCCTCCTGCTCGCGTACTACCAGAACCGCGCCGGGGTCCCGGTGACCGGCTCGGCGAGCACGGCTGCGCCGGCGAAGCAGGTGGCGCCGACCGCGCCCTGGCAGTCGACGCCCACGCCGACGGCGGACCAGACCTCGGCGGCGATCCGCAGCGCGCTGGCCGGCCACAGCCTGATCGACGAGAACGCCGCCAAGCTCGACCTCGCGGGCGCCAGCACCGACTACAAGAAGCTGTTCGCCCTCTACCAGGGCCTCGGAACCCTGTCCGCCATGGCCGACAAGGCCCAGGCCAAGGGAACCACCGCCCAGGACCTGCGCCAGCTCGGCCAGGCCTTCACCAAGGGCATGAGCGAGGTCTCGGCCTATGTCGCCGCGGCCAAGCTCGACAACGTCCGCCTGGCGCAGGGCGACGTCTCCATCAGCGCCAAGACCACGCTGGGCGTGGCGCGCACCCAGACCGAATATGTCACCGGCCCGCTGGTCTCCGGATCTTCGAGCACCGAGGTCCCGGCCTTCCAGGGCGCCGTCCAGTTCACCATCTCCGCCAAGAGCGGAAACAACACCAAGACGGTCAACATCAACCTGGCGGACCTGGGCGTGCTGCCGCGCACCCTCGGCAACGTCATCAACTACGTGAACGGCAAGCTGCAGGACGCCGGCATCGCCTCCCGCCTGGCGACCCAGCGGACGCCGGCGGTCCCCACGACCACGACGGTCGGCGGCAAGACCGTCACCCTGTCGCCCGGCGCCGACCAGTGGGCGCTGAAGGTCAAGGTCGATTCCATCGAGACGCTCAGCTTCTCCGCCCCGGCCACCGCCGGCGCCGTCTACCTGGCGCAGTCCGTCGGCGATCCGAATCCGGACAAGAACCCGCTCACCGACGACGGCGTCACCAGCCGCGAGCTGCTCAAGTTCCAGACCGACACCACGGCCGTCGACGCCGCGCCCAAGCCGGCCGGCGCCGCCAACTGGGTCGACGGGCGGGTGTTTTCCGAGGCCCTGGGGCCGGAGGTCAAGACGGTCCGCGCCACCAAGATCGGTCCGGACGGCTCGGTCTACATGCTGGCCGACATCACAGCCAAGACCGGCGACCAGGCGATCAAGGGCGGCCAGGACGTAGCCCTGATGAAGTACGATTCGGCAGGCAAGCTTCTCTATACCCGCACCCTCGGCGCCTCCGACGAGGCCAGCGGCCTGGGCCTGGCGGTCTCGGCGGACGGGCAGGTGGCCGTGGCCGGCTCGCTGACCGGCGGCCTGATCGGGGCGCAGACCGGGCCGACCAACTCCGGCCCGACCGGAACCAACGCTGCGGCCAGCGACAGCTTCGTCACCCTCTACGACAAGGACGGCCAGGAAGTCTGGACCGAGCGGCGCGGCGCCCGCCTCGACGACGAGGCGAGCCAGGTGGCCTTCGGCGCGGACGGGACCGTCTACGTGGCCGGCCGGTCGAAGTCGGCCGTCCCGGGAACCACCACGATCGGCGGCTGGGACAGCTACACGGAGGCCTTCAAGGCCGACCCGAAGGGCAAGGTCCAGACCCTGTTCGCCCAGTCCTTCGGCACGACGGGCGACGACAGGCCCGCGGGCCTGGTGATGGACGGGACCTCCATGGTGGTCGCCGGCACGGAGGACGGCCACGCCGTGTTGCGGCGCTACGACGTCTCGGGCGCGGCGCCGGTGCTGACCGCCACCCGCGACCTCGGCGACCTGCAGGGCGGCGATATCGCCGGCCTGGCGCTGGACGGCGGCCAGGTGGTGGTGGCCGGAACCACCAGCAACGCGGCGCTCGCGGGCGGAACCATCACCCACGCGCTCTCCGGCGGCACGGACGCCTTCGCCGTGCGGCTGTCGGCGGACCTGGCGCCCGGCGCCGGCGATGCGGTGGCCTATTACGGCGGATCGGGGAACGACAAGGCGACTTCGCTGGCCGTGGGCGGCGGCAAGGTGTGGATCGCCGGATCCACCGCCAGCGACCTGCCGAACCTGGATCCCATGGGGGTGAAGGACGGCTTCCTCGCCGGCCTGGACATGGGCACGGGCCAGGCGACCTGGTCGCGCCGCTTCACCGGCAAGGACCGCCAGGCGGTCCCCAGCGCGATCGCCTTCGACGCCTCCGGCTCCAGCGTGCTGGACCGCTTGGGCCTGCCGCAGGGGACGCTCACCATGGCCGGGTCGCAGCGGCTGACCGCGGCCAGCGCGCTCCGGGCCGGCGACCAGTTCACCGTCGCCGCGGACGGGGGCCGGCCGGTCGCGGTCTCCATCGACGACAAGGACGCCATCGACACCCTGGCCACCAAAGTGCGTCGGGCGCTGGGCTTCAACGTGCTGGTCGACATCGTCACCGTCAACGGGACCCGCCGGCTGCAGATCAAGCCGTCCAGCGACCGCTCGACCATCACCATCGGCTCGGGCAAGGACGGCCAGGACGCCCTGCCGCTGCTCGGCCTGTCGCCGGGCGTGGTTCGCGCCACGACGACGCAAGACGGCAAGACCGTGCCCGGCGACGGCAAGGCCCAGATCTACGGCCTGAAGCTGGACACCGCCATCAACCTGTCGAGCGCCGACCAGATCAAGCACGCCGCCGCCGAGCTCGCCACCGCGATGGGCGTGATCCGCAACATCTACAAGGACCTGGTGGCGGCGGCGTCGCCGAAGACCGCCACGCCCGCCGCCAGCACGGCGTCCGGGCCCGTGCCGGCCTATCTCACCAACCAGATCGCCAACTACCAGGCGGCCCTGGACCGGCTGACGGCCGGCTCCTCCTGACCTAGCTTGAAACCGCCGCCGCCGCAGTCTAGCCAGGGCGGATGGCGTTTATCTCCGACCGTCGCAATCTGTCGCTCCTGATCGGGGCGGGGCTGGCGCTGCTGGCCGGCGTGGCGATCGCCGCCCTGCTGGTCCTTCGCCACCGGAACGAGACGCCGCCGCCGGCCCCGGCCTCCCAGGCCGGCCTGGTGATCGACGCCACGGGCAAGGAGGAGGGCAAGCTCGACCCGGCCAAGCCGCTGCGCTGCTTCGTTGGCGGCCAGTTCGTGGGCGAGCTCACCCTGGCCGACTGCGCCCAGCGCAACGGCGTGGCCACCGGCGCGCTGGACGTGGGCGTCGACGAATCCGGACAGCTCGCCGCCGCCGACCAGGCCGGCACGGTGCTGACGCCCCTGCCGCCGGCGGGGGCCGCCACCGCGCCGGCCCCCGCCGCCGCCGCGCCCGCCGCCTCCGCCACGCCGGCGTCCACCTCCTCCGGCACGCCCACGCCTGCTGGCGCCTGCTGGCGCTACGCGGACGGCGAGTGGCGCAGGCTGCCCCAGGACCTGACCCTCAACGCCTGCGTCCAGACCCTGTTCGCCGGCCGTTGCGAACGTCCCGACGGCGCCACCTACGGCCGCTGGATGCAGCAGACCCTGCGCCTGGCGCCGGGCAAGGTGGAGGTCTCGGGCGACAACCACAGCTTCCGGCTTCTGGTGGAACAGGCCGCCGGCTGCGCCATTCCGGCTATCGGCTAGATCTCAGGAGACCCTCATGCGCCGACCGGCCCTGGTCCTAGCCCTCGCGGCGGCCGCCGCGCTCGCAGGGTGCGCCAAGCGCACCCTGCCGCCCGGCGACGTGGGCGTCTGCTACCACGTCGCGCCGCTGAAGGACGGCAAGTCCCTGCGCTACAACCGGCTGGTGGAGAACGTACCCAGCCTGGAGTCCTGCGCCGCCAACCTGGAGGCGATGCGCATCAAGTTCCTGCGGCTCGGCGGCAGCAACCAGGACATCTACGGGGCCTACCAGGGCAATTTCATCTTCATCCAGAGGGAAGGGGTGTTCACCGCCCCCTCCCTGGAGGAGCACCGCTACCTGGCCCTGGTGCGCACCGGCGACGGGCGGCTCGCGATCCCCAGCGCCATGCCGACGCAATAGCCGCGGCGAATCCGCCCCGGGGACGAACTTGCCTGTGGGCGGATTGGAACGGAAGAAGAACATCTTATTGATCCGCCGCGGCCGGCGCGCTAGCGTGCCGGCGGGCCCAGCGCCCGCATCTACGGAAACCAGGGAAATTCGACATGGCGGGCAGCGTCAACAAGGTCATCCTCATCGGCAACCTCGGGGCCGATCCCGAGATCCGCACCCTCAACTCCGGCGACCGCGTCGCCAACCTGCGCATCGCCACCTCCGAGACCTGGCGCGACCGCGGCTCGGGCGAGCGCAAGGAGCGCACCGAGTGGCACCGGGTGGTGATCTTCAACGACAACCTGGTGAAGGTGGCCGAGAGCTACCTGCGCAAGGGCTCCAAGGTCTATCTGGAGGGGGCGATCCAGACCCGGAAGTGGACCGACCAGTCCGGCGTGGAGAAGTTCTCCACCGAGGTCGTGCTGCAGAAGTTCCGCGGCGAGCTCACCATGCTCGACGGCAAGGGCGAGGGCGGGGGCGCCGACCGCGAGGAAGGCGGCTATTCCGGCGGCTTCTCCTCCGCCTCCGGCCCGAAGACCCAGCGCTCCGGCCCGCGCGAGGAGTTCTCCGCCGACCTGGACGACGAGATCCCGTTCTAGGGCGATCCCTTTCATCCCCGTCCTCTGCGGGACGGGGAAGGAAAGTCGCCCGCGGGCCCTACCGCCTCACTTCTCGGGCGCGGCCTCGGGCGGCGGGCAGGCGTCGGCGATGCGGTGCGATTCGGTGCGCACCTTGCCGGCGATCGGGATGCCCAGGATCTCGGTCGCCACGTCCGCCGTCAGGGTGAAGCTGGTGGGCGTGTAGGCGCCTTCCCCGGACAGCGCCACCTGCTGGCCCTTCTTGCTGACGCAAGTCCCCTTCAGGAGGATCTTGCCGTCCTCGAACGCGCGGGTCGGATAGGTGCAGGCATAGTGGCGGTTGGAGGGGCCCATCATGAACTTCTCCACGTCCGCCGGCGTGATGCAGCGCCTCTCCGTGGACGTGGTCCGGATCGGCGACAGGACGCGGTTGGTGGATTCCCAGTAGCCGGGCTGGATGGTTTCGGCGGCGGCCGCAGCGCCGGCGCAGGCAGCCAGGACCAGGGCGAAGGGGAGGGCGGCGTTCATCGGGCGAGACTGCGCAGCCAGCCGTGAACTAGGCCTGAACGCCAGCCGGCGGCGGGACCGCGTCGTCGATGAACCTCAGGTTCGCCTCCCGCACCCTGGCGCCCTCCTCGTCGTAGAGGAACGGCAGGAAGGCGTAGCGTCGCCCCCTGGTCACCGGCGTGGCCTCGTGCAGCAGCGAGCAGGAAAACACCACCGCCCCGCCGGTCGGCGGCCGGTAGGTGCGCCGGCCGAACTCGGGGAACCTCAGGTCGCCGCCCTCGAACGCCTCGGCGTCGAGGTTGATCGACACGGCGAACCGCCGGTGGACCGTGCCCTTGGTGGTGTTGTCGCGGTGCGGGCGGAAGTAGCCGCCCTCCTCGGCGTCGTAGCGGGCGACGATGTAGCGCTCCATCCGCGTCGCCTTGAACTGCAGGGCCTTTTCGACCTCCGGCAGCAGCCGCCGGGCGATCCGCGCGCGGAGCTCCCTGCGCAAGGCCTGGTCCTCGATGTCGGCGTCGCGGCGGCTTTTGAAGTCGTCCACCATGCCGACGGTCCGCCCGTCGACCTCGCGCATCACGCCGGACACCGTCCCGCCCACGCGGTCGTAGAGGGCGATCAGCTGGCGGCAGACGGCGGGCTCGAAGATCCGCGGGACGATCAGCACCGGGGCATGCATCGTCACCCCCGCGTGGTCGTCGGGCGCGGGCAGGGCGGCCAGCGACCGGAACAGGCCCTCGGCCGCGTCCAGCGGCGCCGTCGCGATCACCCGCAAGGTGGGGTCGAGCAGCAGCCAGCCGGACCCGGCGCCGTCCGGTTCGAGGAACTGGAACTGCCGGGAGACCCCGCCGTCCCGGTCGCGGGCGTAGCGCAGGCCGGGAACCTCGTCCCGCGCCGCGGCGATGGAGGCCTCGTCGCGCAGGATGAGGAAGGCGCAGAGCCCCATGTCGTCGAACCGGTCGCGCCCGGCCGCGATCTGCGCCCTGGCCAGGGCCAGGCTCTCCGCGTCCGGGACGCAGCCCACGAGCACGAAGCGGCCGGCGGCGACGCTGAAGGCGAAGCGTGGATTGCCCGGCGTATCGAGATCGGGCCACGGCGCGGCCTCGCCGAACTGCAACGCCATCGGATCCCCCGACCCAGGCGGGCCCGCGCGCCCGCAGCGCTGAGCCTAGCCACAAGCCGCACGCCGGCGCCAGACCCGCGGGCCGTCAGCCGGGCGCCTGCGGGGATTCGACACTGTTCAGATACGCCGCCAGGGTCCGGGCGCCGGCCGCGTCGTAGAAGAACGGCAGGAAGGCGTAGCGGCGGCCCCTGGTCACCGGCGTCGCCTCGTGCAGCAGCGAGCAGGAGAACGCCACCGCCCCGCCCACCGGCGGCCGGCAGGTCGTCCGGCCATACTCCGGAAACCGCAGGTCGCCGCCTTCGAAGCCGGCGTTCAGGTTGATCGAGCAGGCGAACTTGCGGTTCGCGGTCTGGCGGGTGGTGTCGTCGCGGTGGGCGCGGAACAGACCGCCGTCGTCCGCATCGTAGCAGCCCAGCAGATAACGCTCGATCTCGGTCACCTGGAACTGGAAGGCCCTGTGGATCTGCGGGAACAGCCGCCGGGCCAGGGCGTCGCGCAGGGCGGCCTTGAGCTGCGGATCGGCGATGGTCACGTCGCGGCGCTTCTTGAAGTCGTCCATCACCGCCCGGGTCCGCGCGCCCCCGTCGCGCATCACGCCGCCGAAAGCCCCGCCGTCGGCGTCGAAGAGCGCGATCAGGCGCTCGCAAAGCTCCGGCTCGAGAATCCGCGGCGCAATCAGCACCGGCGCCACCAGGGGGACCTCGGCGTAGCCGTCCGGCTCGGGCAACCGGCGCAGCATCTGGAAGACCTGGGCGGCGGCGGCCAGGGGCGCGCGGCCGGCCACCCGCAGCGACGGATCGAGCAGGATCCACAACGGCGTCTCCGTTCCCTGGTCGTCGAGGGCGCCGTAGAGGCGGCTCACCGCGCCGTCACGATCGAGGAACCAGCGCAGGCCGCGCTTGTCCCGCGCCGAGGCCGCCGTCTCCGGATCGCGCGCCACCAGGAAGGCCGATAGCCGCACGTCGTCGAACAGCGCCCGGTTCGCCCCCGCCGCGACCATCGCCGCCTGCCGCTGGTCGGGGTCCAGCGGCAGGAAGCCCAGCAGGACGTACCGGCCCGCCACCGTGTTGAAGGTGAACGCCGGCTGGCTGGGCGTGTCGGCGGTGAACCAGGGCGCCGGGTCGCCCAGGGTAAGCGGCAGGCTGGCCGCATTCCCCGGCCGTCGGTCGGGCGGCGGCGCGGAGGCTGCGGTCATGGACGCGGCTCAGCCCTTGGGGGCGATCACGCCGCAGGCGATGCGCGCGCCGGCCCCGCCGATCGGCTGGGTGCGGTAGTCGTCCGGGTTGGCGTGGATGACGATGGCCGACCCGTCCGCGTCCGCCAGCGCCGGACGCCCGGACGCGGCCAGCGACACGTAGGTCGAGAACAGCTCGACCGTCGCCGTTCCGTCGGCGCCCACGTAGAGGTTCGGCAGGTCGCCGGCCTCGGTGGCCTCGGTGTTCAGCAGGCCGTGCACGATCGTGGCCTTGGCGTGGACATGGCCGCCGGCCGAGGTGAAGTCGGCCTTCGAGCAGTCGCCCTTCTCGTGGAAGTGCAGGCCATGCCAGCCGGGCGTCAGGCCCTTGGCCTCTATCCTGACGAGCACCCCATTCGGCGCCTCGGTGACCTGGGCCCGGCCCACGCTGGCGCCGGCCGCGTTCTTCAGGTCGACGCCGACGCCCGGGGGCGCGTCGGCGGCCCAGGCGGCGGTTGCGGCGCAGGCTGCGCCGACCAGGGTGAAGATGATGGATTTCATGGTCGTTTTCTCCGCCTCGGCCGGTGCGAACGTTGGCGCCCGGCACTTTAGAATGCTAACAGGACTCCCCCATATCCTGTGTTCGATTCTGACGGCTAAATCCTCCCTTGACCGACGACACGACTATCCCGCCCGATGACAGCCGGCGCGGGGGCATAGCCCCGATCGCCATCGAGGATGAACTCAAGAAGTCGTACCTCGACTACGCCATGAGCGTGATCGTCAGCCGCGCGCTGCCGGACGTGCGCGACGGCCTGAAGCCGGTCCACCGCCGCATCCTGTTCTCCATGAACGAGCAGGGCCACACGCCGGACCGCAGCTATGTAAAGTCCGCCCGCGTGGTGGGCGACGTGATGGGGAAATACCACCCGCACGGCGACGTGGCGATCTACGACACCCTGGTGCGGATGGCCCAGCCGTTCTCCATGGGCCTGCTGCTGATCGACGGCCAGGGCAACTTCGGCTCGGTGGACAACGACCCGCCGGCGGCCATGCGCTACACCGAGTGCCGGCTGACCAAGGCCTCGATGTCGATCCTGGCCGACCTCGACAAGGACACCGTCGACTTCAAGGACAACTACGACGGCTCCGAGCACGAGCCGGTGGTCCTGCCGTCGCGCATCCCCAACCTGCTGGTCAACGGCGCCGGCGGCATCGCCGTGGGCATGGCGACCAATATCCCGCCGCATAACCTGGGCGAGATCATCGACGCCTGCGTGGCCCTGGTCGACGATCCCGAGATCGGCCTCGACGCCCTGCTGGACATCGTGCCCGCCCCCGACTTCCCCACAGGCGGCGAGATCATCGGCCGCACCGGCGCCCGCGCGGCGCTGATGACCGGCCGCGGCTCGGTGATCATGCGCGGCAAGGCGGCGGTGGAGGAGATCCGCAAGGACCGCGAAGCGATCATCATCACCGCCATCCCCTACCAGGTGAACAAGGCCGCCCTGGTGGAGCGGATCGCCGAGCTGGTGCGGGAAAAGCGCATCGAGGGCGTCGCCGACCTGCGCGACGAGAGCGACCGCCAGGGCATGCGGGTGGTGGTGGAGCTGCGCCGCGACGCCTCCGGCGAGGTGGTGCTGAACCAGCTCTACCGGTTCACGCCGCTGCAGACCTCCTTCGGCGTCAACATGCTGGCGCTGAACCGGGGCCGGCCCCTGCAGATGGGCCTGCGCGATATCCTCGAGGCCTTCATCGCCTTCCGCGAGGAAGTCGTCGTCCGGCGGATCAAGTTCGAGCTGGGCAAGGCCCGCGACCGCGGCCACGTGCTGGTGGGCCTGGCCATCGCCGTGGCCAACATCGACGAGGTGATCCACATCATCCGCTCGTCCAAGGACCCGGCCGAGGCGCGCGAGCGCCTGGTGGCGCGGGACTGGCCGGCGGGCGACATGATGCCCCTGATCGCGCTGATCGCCGACCCGCGCACCCAGGTGGTGGACGGCGACCGCGTGCGGCTGACCGACGAACAGGCCCGGGCGATCCTCGCCCTGACGCTGGCCCGCCTGACCGGCCTCGGCCGCGACGAGATCTTCAAGGAGGCCAGCGACCTGGCCCGGGCCATCGCCGGCCACCTGGATGTGCTGTCCTCGCGCGAGAAGATCATGGCCATCGTCCGCGCCGAGCTGATCGAGGTGAGGGAGGCCTTCGCCGTGCCGCGCCGCACGGAGATCGTCGACGGCGACGCCGACGTCGAGGACGAGGACCTGATCGCCCGCGAGGACATGGTGATCACCGTCACCCACTCGGGCTACGTCAAGCGCACCCCGCTGGCCACCTACCGCACCCAGCACCGGGGCGGGAAGGGCCGCTCGGGCATGTCGACCAAGGAGGAAGACGCCGTCACCCGGGTGTTCTCCGCCTCCACCCACGCGCCGGTGCTGTTCTTCTCCTCCGGCGGCAAGGTCTACAAGCTGAAGGTCTGGCGCCTGCCGGTGGGCACGCCCACCTCGCGGGGCAAGGCGTTCATCAACCTGCTGCCCATCGAGCCTGGCGAAAGCATCACCTCGATCCTGCCGCTGCCGGAGGACGAGGCCAGCTGGGACCAGTTCGACGTGATGTTCGCCACCCGCTCCGGCGGCGTGCGGCGCAACAAGCTCAGCGACTTTGTGCAGATCAACCGCAACGGCAAGATCGCCATGAAGCTGGACGAGGGCGATTCCATCATCGGCGTCGGCCTGTGCAACGCGGCGCAGAACGACATCCTGCTGACCACCGCGCTCGGCCGCTCGATCCGCTTCGCCACCGAGGAGGTGCGGGTGTTCGCCGGCCGTGAATCCACCGGCGTGCGCGGCGTCCGCCTGGCCGATGGCGACAGCGTCATCTCCATGGCCATCCTGCGCTCGGTGGACGCCACGCCGGCCGAGCGGGCGGCCTACATCAAGCATTCCAACGCCATGCGCCGCGCGGTGAGCGGCGAGGACGAGATCGAGGACGCGGCGCCCGACGACGAAGACGAGGCGGTCGACGAAACGGCGCTGACGCCGGAGCGCATCGCCCAGCTGGGGGCGGCGGAGGAATTCATCCTCACCGTCTCCACCGAGGGCTTCGGCAAGCGCACCTCGGCCTACGAGTTCCGCCGCACCGGCCGGGGCGGGCAGGGGCTGCTGGCCCAGGACCTCACCCGCAAGGGCGGCCGGCTCGCCGCCTCCTTCCCGGTGGAGGAGTTCGACCAGATCCTGCTGGTCACCGACCAGGGCCAGCTGATCCGCACGCCGGTGAGCCAGGTGCGCATCGTGGGCCGCAACACCTCGGGCGTGACGATCTTCCGCACCGCCCCCGATGAGCATGTGGTCTCGGTGGAGCGGCTGGCCGATTCCGGCGAGGATGCCGACGAAGCGGGCGACGCAGCGCCGGGCGACGCGGCGGCGGGCGGTGAAGATTAGACTTGCCAGATGGCCGGGGCCCGGCGAAAGCCGAAAGGCGCTGCTGGGGGATCAAGCCGCATGACCCGTATCGGGCTCTATCCTGGGACTTTCGACCCGTTCACCAACGGCCACACCGACATCATCGGCCGGGCGGTCAAGCTGGTGGACAAGCTGGTCATCGGCGTGGCCCGCAACGAGGGCAAGGGGCCGCTGTTCTCGCTCGATGAGCGGGTGGCGATCCTCCAGGAGGAGATCGCGACCCTCAACAGCCAGATCGAGGTCGTCGTCCAGTCCTTCGACGGCCTGCTGATCCACTACGCCCGCGAGGTCGGCGCCTCGATGATCATCCGCGGCCTGCGGGCGGTGGCCGACTTCGAGTACGAGTTCCAGATGACGGCCATGAACCAGCAGCTCGACCGCAACATCGAGACGGTGTTCCTGATGGCCGACCCGCGGCACCAGGCGATCTCCTCCAGCCTGGTCAAGGTGATCGCCCAGCTGGGCGGCGACGTCTCCCGCTTCGTGAGCCCGCGGGTCACCGTGCGGCTGGCCGGCAAGGTGGGCGGCTCTTGACGCCGGCTGCCGCGGACAGGCTGGCGGTCACGCCAGGCCGCCGTTACGGTTGACCGCGATGTTCTTCAGACCCGCGCTCCTCGCCGCCGCCCTGGCGGCCGCCACAGGCTCCGCCGACGCCGCTCCGCGCCCGGCCCGCGCCACGCCGCCGCCCGCCGCAAAGCCGGCCCCGCCCGCGCCTGTGAAGCCTGGTCCGCCGGGCCCCTCCGACTGGCGCACGCCCGACCCGCAGGACATCCTGGTGATCGACACCAACAAGGGCCGGGTCATCGTCGAGCTGATCCCCGAGATCGCGCCCAACCATGTCCAGCGCATCCGCGACCTGGCGCACGAGAACTTCTACGACCGCCTGACCTTCTTCCGCGTGATCGAGAATTTCATGGACCAGACCGGCGACCCGCAGAACACCGGCGTCGGCGGCTCGGCGAAGCCGAACCTGGCGGCGGAGTTCACCTTCCGCCGCGGGCCTGACACCGGCATGGTGCTGGCCTCCGACCAGGGGGTGGCCGAGACCGGCTTCATCAAGTCGATGCCGGTGATGAGCCAGAGCTCGATGCTGATGCCGATGACCGCCGACGGCAAGGTCTCGGCCTGGGGCCTCTACTGCCCGGGCGTCGCGGCCATGGCTCGCGACAACGACCCGGCCTCCGGCAACAGCCAGTTTTTTCTGATGCGCGCCGGCTATCCTTCGCTCGAGAGGCGCTATACCGCCTGGGGCCGGGTGCTCGCCGGCCAGGACGTGGTGCGGGCGATCAAGACCGGCGAGCCGGTGGCCGAGCCGCAGGACCGCATGGAGAAGGTCCGCCTGCTCTCCGACATGCCGGCGGCGGAGCGGCCGCAGGTGCGGGTGGTCGACCCCAGGAGCGCGTGGTTCAAGTCCGAGATCGAGTGGGTGCGTATGGCGAAGAGCGCCGACTTCACCCCGTGCGATGTTGAAATCCCAGTAGAGGTGAAGTGATGGCCAACGACCCCGAGAACACCCTGATCCTGACCCTGGAGGGCGGCCCGGTGACCATCCGGCTGCGTCCCGACCTCGCGCCCGGCCACGTGGCGCGGATCAAGGAGCTGGCGCGCGAAGGCTTCTACGACGGCGTCGTCTTCCATCGGGTGATCCCGGGCTTCATGGCCCAGGGCGGCGATCCCACCGGCAGCGGCATGGGCGGCTCCAGCAAGCCCAACCTGCCGGCGGAGTTCTCCAAGGCGCCGCACATCCGCGGGGTCTGCTCCATGGCCCGCTCGTCGAGCCCGAATTCGGCCAACAGCCAGTTCTTCATCTGCTTCGACAACGCCAGCTTCCTCGACGGCCAGTACACCGTCTGGGGCGAGGTGACCGAGGGGATGGAGCAGGTGGACGCCCTGCCCAAGGGCGAGCCGCCGCGGGAGCCCGGCAAGATCGTCTCGATGAAGGTCGCGGCGGACGCATGAGGCCAAGGCCCGGGCGACCCGGGCGCTGGCCTCGCTGAGCCGAGGAGCCGGCATGGCGGGCAGGCTGAAGGTCTTCGTCACCTCGGACGGCCTCACCGACTTCGTGGTGGCGGCCAGCTCGCGGCCGAAGGCGCTGGCCGCCTGGGGCGTGCGGCAGGACCTTTTCAGGGAAGGCCTGGCGCACGAGACCGACGACCCGAAGCTGGCCGCCGAGGCCAGGGCGCGGCCCGGCGAAGTGCTGCGCCGGCCGGCCGGCTCGCGGGCGGCGCTCGCCAGGCTGAAGCCACCGCCGAAGCCCGAGGGACCGTCGAAGGCGGCGTTGCGCAAGGCGGCGGAGCTGAGGGCCAGGCTGGCGGCCCTGGAGGCGGCGCACGCCGAGGCCGAGACGGCGTTCGACCAGGCGCGGCGCGAGCTGGAGGCCGAGGCGGCGAGGCGCCGACGCCGCACGGCGGGCCGGCGCGACAAGCTGAGCGCGGCGCTGGAAGCCGCGGAGCGCGCGCTCGAAACCTGATCGCCCGGGGGAAGCTCATGGGGCCAAGGCCAGCCTCACGACCACCGGATAATGGTCCGAGCCCAGCTTCGGCCCGCGCCTGACGCTGACGGTGCGCCAGGCGGGCCCGGCGTAGACGTGGTCGATCGGCAGGAAAGGCGCCACCACCAGCAGGCGGTGGCCGGTGGAATTGCGGGCGGGCCAGGAGAACAGCGCCCGGGTGCGCCGCTCCAGGCCGAAGCGGGCGTCGTCCCGCCGCCGGGCGAAGGACCAGGGCGTCGAGTTGAAGTCGCCGGCCACGATCAGCCGCGAGTGGTCGAAGCCGTCCAGCACCCTGGCGAGATCCGCGGCCTGGGCGGCCTGCATCCGCACCAGGGTCGGCCAGGCGTAGTGGACGCCCACCACGGTGAACCCCCCGTCGGCCGTCGCGAAGGTGGCCAGCGCCAGCACCGCATGCGGGCCGCGGCCCCGTGGCCGGGGCAGGACATTGCTCGCCTGCGGCGCCTTGGAAAGGATCACCACGGAGCTGCGCGACCCCGACTGCTGGTAGCGCTTCAGGCGCCGGATGGCGTCGAGCACCGGTGGCTGGGCCTCCTCGATCACCACGATGTCGGGATCCTCCCCCACGATCCAGCGGGCGGTGCCTTCCGGATCGACGTTGCGGTTCCAGGTGTTGAACTGGATGAGCTTGATCTGGTGCGGCGCGTCGGGCGCCACGCGCGGGCTCATGCGGCGGATGAGCTCGGGGACGATCAGCCCGCCCGCCGCGACCATGGCCACCACGCCCGGGATCAGCAGCGCCGCCTTGATCGACGGCGGCCGCAAGCAGAGCGCCGTGACCGTCGCCGCCAGGCCGCCCGCGAACCAGAAGGGGGCGAAGTGGGCGAGGATGTCCAGTCGCCCGTCGGCGCGCCCGCCCCAGGCGAGGACCGCGCCCGCGGCGCAGAGGAAACCCATGCCCAGCGCGGCGCTCGCGACCAGGCTGGAGAAGAGGATGACGACGAACCGCATTCGCGCCCAGCTCTAGCATGGCGGCCCGCTTGACGCGCCAGGCCATGCATGCGCTTGACCCGCTGTTCATGCAGCTTGCCGATTTCGACTTCGATTTGCCCGAGGGGCGCATCGCCCTGCGTCCGGCCGCGCCGCGGGATGCGGCCCGGATGCTGGTGGTCGTCCCCGGCCGGCCGCTGCACGACCTGCGGGTCAGCGACCTGCCGGGCCGGCTTCGCGCCGGCGACCTGCTGGTGATGAACGACACCCGGGTGATCGCCGCGCGGCTGAAGGGCCGGCGCTGGCGCGACGAGGCCAGCGTCGCCGTCGAGGCCACCCTGCACCGCAGGCTGGCGCCACACCTGTGGACCGCCTTCATGCGGCCGGGCAAGCGGCTGGCGCCCGGCGACCGGGTGGCGCTCGGCGAAACCGGCGACCGGGCCTGCCTGCTGGGCGCGCTGAACGCCACTGTCGAGGCGAAGGGGGAGGGCGGCGAGGTGACCTTGGCCTTCGACCTTGCGGGCCCGGACCTCGACGCGGCGATCGCCGAACGGGGCGCGATGCCGCTGCCGCCCTATATCGCCGCGCTGCGGCCCGAGGACGAGCGCGACCGCACCGACTACCAGACCGTCTACGCCCAGGCCGACGGCTCGGTGGCGGCGCCGACGGCGGGCCTGCACTTCACGCCGCAGCTGCTGGACAGGCTGGCGGCCGCCGGCGTCGGGACGGCCTATGTCACCCTGCACGTGGGCGCCGGCACCTTCCTGCCGGTGAAGACCGAGACGGTGGAGGCGCACCGCATGCACCCCGAACGGGGCGAGGTGAGCGCGGCGGCCGCCCAGGCGGTGAACCGCACGCGGGCGGCCGGCGGACGCGTCGTCTGCGTCGGCACCACCTCCCTGCGCCTCCTGGAATCGGCGGCCGGCGAGGACGGGACGATGCGGCCGTTCGATGGCGAGACGGCGATCTTCATCACCCCGGGCTACCGGTTCCGCGCCGCTGACGGATTGATGACCAATTTCCACCTGCCCAGGTCGACGCTGTTCATGCTGGTCAGCGCCTTCGCGGGCCTGGCCGAGATGCGCGCCGCCTACGCCCACGCCATCGCCGCGGGCTACCGCTTCTATTCCTACGGCGACGCCAGTCTGCTGTGGCGGGCCCGATGACGGCGTTTCCCTTCCGCATCGACGCCCGGGACGGCCAGGCCCGCACGGGGGCGCTGCAGACGGCGCGCGGCGAGATCCGCACACCGGCCTTCATGCCGGTGGGGACGGCGGCGACGGTGAAGGCGCTGACGGTCGACCAGGTGGCGGCGAGCGGCGCCGACATCCTCTTGGGCAACACCTACCACCTGATGCTGCGGCCCACGGCCGAGCGGGTGGCGCGGCTGGGCGGCCTGCACCGGTTCATGCGCTGGGCGAAGCCGATCCTCACCGATTCCGGCGGCTTCCAGGTCATGTCGCTTTCGAAGATCGCCAGGGTGACCGAGGAGGGGGTGGCCTTCCAGAGCCACATCGACGGCTCCCGCCATGCGCTGACGCCCGAGCGCGCGGTGGAGATCCAGGCCGACCTGCTGGGGTCGGACATCGTCATGCAGCTCGACGAGTGCGTCGCCTGGCCGGCGGAACCGGCGCGGGCCGCAGAGGCGCTGCGGCTCTCGGCCCGCTGGGGCGCGCGCTGCAAGGCGGCGTTCGGCGATCGCGAGCGCCAGGCGCTGTTCGGCATCCAGCAGGGCTCGACCTTCCTCGACCTGCGGCGCGAGTCCTCCGAGCGCCTGCAGGAGACTGGCTTCGACGGCTACGCCATCGGCGGCCTGGCGGTGGGGGAGGGGCACGAGGCCATGTGCGGGGTGCTGGACGAGGCGGTGGACCTCCTGCCCGCGGATCGGCCCCGCTACCTGATGGGGGTCGGCAAGCCGATCGACCTGGTCGAGGCGGTGGCGCGCGGGGTGGACATGTTCGACTGCGTGCTGCCCACCCGCTCAGGCCGCCACGGCCAGGCCTTCACCTGGGACGGCGTCGTCAACCTGAAGAACGCCCGCTTTGCCGAGGACGCGACGCCGCTCGACGCCGACAGCGCCTGCCCGGCCAGCCGAGACTACACGAGGGCGTACCTGCATCACCTTGTGAAGGCGCAGGAAATTCTCGGACAAGTGCTGCTGTCCTGGCACAATCTGGCCTTCTACCAGGCGCTGATGGCGGCCATGCGCCAAGCGGTCACTGAGGGGCGGTTTGCGGCGTTCCGGGCTGAGATGCGCGGTCGCCTAGGTGGATCGGGAAGTTAGGCTTCAGCCGCCCCGCCTCGCGCAGCACGGATTCGTCCTGCATCACCGGACGCCCGGCGTTGACGTGGGAGGGCGTGGCCGGCGGCTCGCAGCCGCGCGCCTCGCCCAGGCCTTTCAGATAGGCCCGCCGCACGGCGCCGGCCACGATCGCCGACTGCACGAGGTGGTCGTG
>NZ_DASXYF010000093.1:0-35486 GCF_036502675.1 Phenylobacterium sp. | reverse complement strand
CATGGTGGCGGTCGGAGGTTTGCGGATGCGCGAGGCCTATGCCTCGCTCGATGGACCGGTCCTGGTGCTCATCGCAGCTCTGATCCCGGTCGGCGAAGCGATCCACGCGACCGGCGGCGCAGACCTCGTGGCCGGCTGGCTGTCGCATCTCCTGGGCGCTGCGCCGCCGCTCCTGTCGCTGGCGGCGGTCATGCTGCTGGCGATGATCAGCGCGCCCTTCATGCACAATGCACCCACCGTATTGGTGTTCGGGCCTATCGCCGCGAGCTTCGCCCAGCGGCTCCATTTCAACCCCGACGCCTTCCTGATGGCGGTGGCGGTGGGGGCCGCCAGCGACTTCCTCACGCCGATCGGGCACCAGTGCAACACCCTCGTCATGGCCCCTGGCGGCTACCGGTTTTCCGACTATCCACGTCTCGGCGCGCCGCTCAGCCTGGCCGTACTGGCGGTCGGCACGGTGCTGATCTCGCTGGTCTGGCCGCTGGCCAACTGACCCTTCACAGTGTCGTGAGCGGGGGTGCGGCAATCATCGCCAAGCCCTTGATCTGCCGAGGCCACGGGTCCCCATTAACCTTTGGTTTACGAAAAACCTGGGGGCCGACTGGTCGGCCTCATTGACGAGTCATTAGGACACGTGTCCCCATATGTGGGTTGTCTGGCGCACGGCCACACAACATATAGGGGCAGGAACGAAGCCGGGGGCTGGCAGAGTTTCTATAGGGGCATAGGTCAGGGACGATGAGTGAAGCGGCGAAAGTTGGGATTGCCGAGTCTATTGAACGGGTTGCCGAGGCCGTCGCGCGACCGCAGCTGCAGCTGGTCCGCAAGGTCGAGGTCGACCGGTCGCGCGATGGGCTGCTGACCGATTTCGGCAAGACAACGCTCGAAGACCGCTACCTGCTGGCGGGCGAAAGCTACCAGGACATGTTCGCGCGAGTCGCGACGGCCTACGCCGACGATGCCGACCATGCGCAACGGATTTACGACTACATTTCAAAGCTGTGGTTCATGCCGTCGACGCCCGTGCTGTCGAACGGGGGCGCCGACCGCGGCCTGCCGATCTCCTGCTTCCTGAACGCCGTGCCCGACAGCCTGGAAGGCATCCAGGGCGTCTGGAACGAGAACGTCCACCTGGCCTCCAACGGCGGCGGCATCGGCACCTACTGGGGCGGCGTCCGCTCGATCGGCGAGAAGGTGAAGGGCGCCGGCCAGACCAGCGGCATCATCCCCTTCATCCGGGTGATGGACTCGCTGACGCTGGCGATCAGCCAGGGAAGCCTGCGCCGCGGCTCGGCGGCGGTCTACCTCGACGTCCACCATCCGGAGATCGAGGAATTCCTGGAGATCCGCAAGCCGTCGGGCGACTTCAACCGCAAGTCCCTCAACCTGCACCACGGCATCTCGGTCACCGACGAGTTCATGGAGGCCGTGCGCGATGGCGCGATGTTCGGCCTGCGCTCGCCGAAGGACAATGCGGTGGTGCGCGAGATCGACGCCCGCAGCCTGTGGCAGAAGATCCTGGAGATCCGGCTGCAGACCGGCGAGCCCTACCTGATCTTCGCCGATACGGTGAACCGGGCCATGCCCAGCCACCAGAAGGCCCTGGGGCTGAAGGTGCGCCAGTCGAACCTCTGCTCGGAGATCATGCTGCACACCGGCAAGGACCACCTGGGCAAGGAGCGGACCGCGGTCTGTTGCCTGTCGTCGGTGAACGCCGAGAAGTTCCTGGAGTGGCGCGACCATCCGACCTTCATCGAGGACGTGATGCGCTTCCTCGACAACGTGCTGCAGGACTTCATCGACCGGGCGCCGCCGGAAATGGCCAATGCGGTCTACGCCGCGGTGCGCGAGCGCTCGGTAGGGCTGGGGCTGATGGGATTCCATTCCTTCCTGCAGGGTCAGAACGTGCCGTTCGAGAGCGCGCTGGCCAAGTCGTGGAACATGCGGCTGTTCAAGCACCTGCGCCGCCAGTGCGACGCGGCCTCGCGCACCCTGGCGGTCGAGCGCGGCCCCTGCCCCGACGCTGCGGACACCGGGGTGATGGAGCGCTTCAGCCACAAGCTGGCCATCGCGCCCACCGCCTCGATCTCGATCATCTGCGGCGGGACCAGCGCCGGTATCGAGCCGGTGCCGGCCAACATCTACACCCACAAGACGCTGTCGGGCTCCTTCGCCGTGAAGAACCCCTACCTGGAGCGGCTGCTGGAGGAGAAGGGCGCCAACACCGCGGAGGTCTGGGACGGGATCCTGGAGAACGAGGGTTCGGTGCAGCACCTGGACCTGCTCACCGCCGACGAGAAGGACGTCTACAAGACCGCCTTCGAGCTCGATCAGCGCTGGGTCGTCGAGCTGACCGCCGACCGGACGCCGGACGTCTGCCAGTCGCAGTCGGTGAACCTCTTCCTGCCCGGCGACGTGGACAAGTGGGATCTGCACATGCTGCACTGGCAGGCGTGGGAACGGGGCTGCAAGTCGCTCTATTACCTGCGCTCCAAGTCGGTGCAGCGGGCGGCCCACGCCGGCGGCGAGATGGCCGCGGTGCTGCAGATCGACGCGCCGGAGAGGACCGACTACGAGGAATGCCTCGCCTGCCAGTAGGCCTCGCGAAAACGTGACGTTCCACGTCCGCGCCTAATGACGCGGGCGGATGGAACGGTTTACGATTTTCTCCAGTTGCAATGGTGTCGACGGACAGTCGGGCTTTTTCGCCCCGACACCGGCGGCGCAGGAGGGCTGGGGATGAGGCTGTTGGCCGCCATGGCCGTCGCAGCGGGCTGTGCGGCGGCCGCGCAGGCCTCGGCCGCGACCAGGCCTGTCGGTTCCGATCCCATCCCGGTCATCACCCTGAAGATCGCCGCCTTCGCGGCCGACGCCAAGGCGGGCGACGACAGCCTGGCGCCGCTGATGAACCGCCTGAGCTATGTGTCCGGCCAGGGGCCGACCGTCTGGACCCAAGGGATGGTCCCCCTGGACGCCGGGCGCGGCCGGGCGGTGGATTCGATCCGGGTCTCGGTCGGCGGGGTGCTGCAGGCGCCGGGGGGCGCGGCGCTCAACCTGCGGCGGGCGCAGTTCGAGGCCCGCGACTACGAGGTTTCCCTGATCCGCGACTGGCCGGCGGCGCTGAAGTTCGACGCCGGGGCCGTGGCGGTGGACGTGACGCCGCATGCGGGGCTCGGCCTGACCAACATCGGCGGGCTGGCGGAGGCCGGGGCGACGGTGCGGCTGTCCGCCGCCAGCCGCGCCCAGCGGGCGGCGCGCGAACTGGCCCGGCTGGGCGTGGGCGACGGCGCGGCGTTCGGCGACCGCGGGCGCTGGTACCTGTTCATCGCGGCCAGCGGCCGGGCGGTGGGGCTGAACGTGCTGCGCGACGACAACGGCTGGAACCGGGCCGGCTGGACCACCGACGCCTCCAGCGCCCTGGTGGGCGACGCCCAGGTCGGCGTGGGCTGGCGGCGCGGATCGTGGCAGACCTCGGTGGGTTATGTCCACCGCGAGGTGAAGGGCGCGCACATGATCTGGGGCCAGCAGACCAAGGAAGACTCGCTGGCGGCCTTCACGCTGAGCTTCAAGCCGCATTGACCTCCCCGGCTGCTGGGAGGACCTGGAGGGGGCGGCGACTCATATGCGATCCCGCAGGGCGCCTTGTTCGTCCCCAGTCCGCTCACAACATATTGGGTAAGTGCGCCAACTCGCCGCTAGATGTTGGGGCGGAACGGCGCCTATCGTTAAGACGCCTGCTCACCCGATTCCGACCGAAGAGAGCCCTCACGTGACCGCCAACCTCCGCGCCCTGCCTGGCCTGCTCACGCCGTCCGCCGCCTACAAGCCGTTCCGCTACCCGTGGGCCTACGAGTTCTGGAAGAAGCAGCAGCAGGTGCACTGGGTTCCGGAAGAGGTCCCGCTGGGCGAGGACTGCAAGGACTGGGCGACCAAGCTCAACGACCGCGAGCGCAACCTGCTCTCGCAGATCTTCCGCTTCTTCACCCAGTCGGACATCGAGGTGAACGACAACTACATGGAGCGCTACGGGCGGGTGTTCAAACCGACCGAGGTGAAGATGATGCTGTCGGCGTTCTCCAACATGGAGACGATCCACATCGCCGCCTACGCCCTGCTGCTCGAGACCATCGGCATGCCGGACTCGGAGTTCCAGGCCTTCCTGGGCTACCAGGCGATGCGCGACAAGCACGACTACATGCAGACCTTCGGCGTGGACACCGACGCCGACATCGCCCGCACGCTGGCCATGTTCGGCGGCTTCACCGAGGGGCTGCAGCTGTTCGCCAGCTTCGCGATGCTGATGAACTTCCCGCGCCACAACAAGATGAAGGGCATGGGCCAGATCGTCTCCTGGAGCGTGCGCGACGAAAGCCTGCACTGCGAGGGGATCGTCAAGCTCTACCACGCCTTCAACGCCGAGACGAAGGCGGTGACCAAGTCCGTCGCCGACGACATCGTCGACTGCTGCAAGACGGTGGTGGGCCTGGAGGACAAGTTCATCGACCTGGCCTTCGAGGCCGGCGAGATCGAGGGCATGACGCCCGACGACATCAAGGCCTACATCCGCTTCATCGCCGACTGGCGGCTGCGCCAGTTGCAGTTGCCGGAGGTCTACGGGACCAGGACCAACCCGCTGCCCTGGCTGCAGTCGATGCTGTCGGGGGTGGAGCACGCCAACTTCTTCGAGGCGCGGGCGACGGAATACTCCAAGGCCGCGACCAAGGGTCAGTGGTACGGCGAGGCCGGGGTGTGGGCCTCGTTCGACAAGCTGGTGGCCAGGCGGGACGAGGGCGTGGGGGCGGAGGGGTAGGAGGCAGCCCGCCGAACCCCACCCTTCGTCATCACAGCGGCTCGCCGGCCGTCGCGGGCTCCGGCGCCTCGATCTGGTTCTCCCAGCGGGCGACGACGGCGGCGGCGACGGAGTTGCCCACCACGTTGGTGGCCGAGCGGCCCATGTCCAGCAGGTGGTCGACGGCGAGGATCAGCAGCAGGCCCGCCTCCGGCAGCTTGAAGAAGCTGAGGGTGGCGGCGATCACCACCAGCGAGGCGCGCGGCACCCCGGCCATGCCCTTGGAGGTGACCATCAGCAGCAGCAGCATGGTGATCTGCTGGGCGATGGAGAGATGCACGTCATAGACCTGGGCGATGAACAGGGTGGCGAAGGTGCAGTACATCATCGACCCGTCCAGGTTGAACGAGTAGCCCAGCGGCAGGACGAAGCTGGCCACCCGCCGCGAGATCCCCCAGCGCTGCAGCTCCTCCAGGGTCCGCGGATAGGCGGCCTCCGACGAGGCGGTGGAGAAGGCCAGCAGGGCCGGCTGGCGGATGGCGGCGATCAGCGTCAGGGCGCGGGGGCCCACCACCAGCACGCAGACCCCGATCAGCAGCGCCCAGAGCAGGCCCAGCGACAGGTAGAAGCCGCCCACGAACTTGGCGTAGGCGCCCAGGATCTCCAGCCCCTGGGTGGTGATGGTGGAGGCCAGGGCCGCGAAAATGGCCAGCGGCGCGGTCTTCATCACATAGCCGGTGACCTTCAGCATGATGGCCGCGGTCTGGTCGACCACCGCCATCACCGCCGGCGCCCGATGCTCGACGGCCGACACGGCGGTGCCCACGAAGATCGAGAACACCACGATCTGCAGGATCTCGTTGTTGGCCATCGCCTCGACGATGGAGCGCGGGAAGACGTGGGTGATGAACTCCTTGAGCGTGAACTTGGTCACGTCCACCGCCGCGCCTGCGCCGGCCGCGGCGTCGGGCAGGGCGAGGGAGAGGCCGGTCCCCGGCTTCAGCAGGTGGACCATCAGCAGGCCGATGGTCAGGGAGACAATCGAGGCGGAGATGAACCAGCCCATGGTCTTGATCCCCACCCGGCCGATGGCGGCGGCGTCCTCCATGTGGGCGATGCCGGCCACCAGGGTGGTGAACACCAGGGGGGCGATGATCATCTTGATCAGCCGCAGGAAGACGTCGGTGACGATCGACAGGTTCTCGGCCACCGCCTTGCCCTGCTCGGGCGAAAGGGTGCGGTTGCAGATCCACCCCGTGGCGATCCCGGCCAGCATGGCGGCGATGAGGAAGCCGGTGAACTTGCGATTCATGGAGGATCCCGCGACTGAGCCGCGGACTGTCGCCGGGATGGGCGCCGGCGTCCATCCTGGGTTGGCTGCGATGCGTTTCGGCGAACGGCGTCTCGAAACCTTGGGCAAGGTCGGCTAAGCTTTGATCATGGATCCTGAAACCGAGGCCGCCCGCATCGTCGAGCGGCTCGACCTGGAATACCGGCGCAGCGTCGAGGCGCTGCGCGCGGCGCTGAAGACCTTCCTGGCCGGCGGGACGCCGCCGGGCCCGGACGAGCGCGCGTCCGGCGCCTTCGCCTATCCGGAGCTGCGGCTGGCCTGGCCGCCGGGCAAGCCCTATCCGCGCATCGGCCGGGCCTATGCGCGCATGGCCCAGCCCGGTCACTACGCGGTGACGGTGACGCGGCCCGACCTGTTCAAGGACTACCTGGTCGAGCAGCTCAGCCTGCTGATCCGCGATTTCGGGGTGGAGCTGGAGGTGGGGCGCTCGGCGCAGGAGATGCCGTTCCCCTATGTGCTGGACGCCGCCGACATTCCGGCGGCGGACGTCAGCGCCGCGGAGATCGCCCGCTATTTCCCGACCACCGAGCTGGCGCACATCGGCGACGAGATCGCCGACGGCATGTGGAACGCCGGCGTGGAGCAGGCCCGGCCGCTGGCGCTGTTCGACGGCCTGAGGACCGACTTCTCGCTGGCCCGGCTCGCCCACTACTGCGGCACGCCGGCCGAGCACGTGCAGCAGTACATCCTGTTCACCAACTACCACCGCTATGTGGACGAGTTCGTCAACTGGGCCTGCGACCAGCTGAAGGCCGGCGGGCAATACACGGCCCTGTCGGCGGCCGGCCGCGTGGTGGTGACCGCGCAGACCGAGAACCCGGTGCAGGTGGTGGCCGACGCGCCGTGGCGGCGCCACCAGATGCCGGCCTACCACCTGATGGCCGAGGGCCGCGCCGGGATCACCCTGGTCAACATCGGGGTGGGGCCCTCCAACGCCAAGACCATCACCGACCACATGGCGGTGCTGCGGCCGCAGGCCTGGCTGATGATCGGCCACTGCGGCGGCCTGCGCGGCAGCCAGACCATCGGCGACTATGTGCTGGCCCATGCCTACCTGCGCGACGACCACGTGCTGGACGCGGTGCTGCCGCCGGAAATCCCGATCCCGCCCATCGCCGAGATGCAGGTGGCGCTCTCGCGGGCGGCGGAGCTGGTGACCGGCGACGCGGGCGAGATGCTCAAGCGGCGCCTGCGCACCGGCACGGTGGTCACCACCGACGACCGCAACTGGGAGCTCCGCTTCTCCTCGACCGCGCTCCGGTTCAACCAGAGCCGCGCGGTGGCGATCGACATGGAGAGCGCCACCATCGCCGCCCAGGGCTACCGCTTCCGGGTGCCCTACGGCACCCTGCTCTGCGTGTCGGACAAGCCGCTGCACGGCGAGATCAAGCTGCCCGGCCAGGCCAACACCTTCTACGAACGCTCCATCGCCCAGCACCTGCAGATCGGCGTGGCCACCATGGACCTGCTGCGCCGCGAAGGCCCGGCCCTGCACTCCCGCAAGCTCCGCAGCTTCGACGAGCCGCCCTTCCGCTGAACTACCGCTCCCCCGCCTTACCTCCCCCGCGAAGCGGCGGGAGGGGGACCGCCCGCCAGGCGCAGCGATGAGCGCGGGGTGGAGGGGGCGTGGGTTCTGCAGGGCGGTCGCTCGCCGCGCCGTCGCTTCGCCGCGCCAAATCCCGGGTCCCAAGCGCAGCGAAGTCGCGTCCTCGTCCCGACGGCGCGCTCAGGTCCGAACGGCGGCTGCGGGGCGGTGAGCGGACATTCAATTGGCTGCTCCAATGTCCGGCCTGCCGCCGGCAGCGGACCTTCTGCCGTCGTCCCGCTCTCCGTGTAAGGCCCGTCTATGACACCTGGGCCGGAGGCTGGCCCCGCCTTCAATGCGTCCGATCGATGCTAACCTAGGACGGTCGTTGAGTGCGGCGCGATCTTACAGTCTCTGATCCAACTGAACGATATTGCCGTCAGGATCCTCGATGAAGGCGGCCCGGACCTTTTGACCCGGGGGCTCGCCGTAGGCCTTCGTATCCTCTTCACTCGGCGGGCTCAGGACCTTGTGTCCCGACTTGCGCGCCCGCTCGAGGACCGCCTCGACATCGTCCACCCAGAAGCCGAAATGGTGGACGCCGAGTTGAAAGAGCTTGGCGGGGGCGCCGGGCGGCCGCCGCTCCGGCGGCCACTGATCAAGCACCACGAAGCTCTCCTGCGGGCCTTCGCGCCAGCGCACATAGGCCGCGCGGCGCGACGCGCCCACCTGCCACATGCCGGCGCCCTGCGCGAAGGTCTCGACCTCCTTCACGACAACCGGCATGCCGACGACGTCCCGGTAGAAGTCGACGGATCGGTCGAGGTCGCTGACGCCGATCGCAATGTGGGAGACTCCGTGCACGGCCATGTCGCCCCTCGCCCTCCCTTTGACGCCTGCGCCTGACGCATGGGCCCGCATTTTGACGCGACGGCATGCGATGCCGCTGCGGGCGAACATGTCTTGCCAGCGAATCCGCAGGGCCGCCTGACTCTACAGGTCTACGTATTTTCCGGACGTGCCCGTCAATATTGTATTCGCTGCCAGATTCTCTATTCTGTTCAGGTCGGACCCACTGACGCAGGATGAAGACCTTCCGGCCATGCAGCCCGCCGGCAATTTCCCGCCGTAATTCGGTTCAGGCGCATCCGGCTATCAGACGACGTCAGCTAAGAGGCGGCAACCCTCACTGTGAACCTCCGCTGTCACTCGAACCCCGCCCCTCCCGCCAAGCATCCGCAGGGATGCTTCCGGGCCATAAATCTCACGGCGGGCATCCTGGCCGCGATGAGATTTAAGGCTCAGGCCGTTCCCCTCATGCGGGAGGGTTGGCCGCCCCCTGCGCGCGGCCAGGCCGCCTCGCCGCCTTCCAGTCCGCCCGGTGTTCGGCCACCCGCTGCAGGCTCTTCGACCAGAAGGCCGCCCCCTTCGCCAGGATGCGGAAGCCGACCATCGTCGTGTGGCGGAACTCCAGCACCTCCACCCCGTCCGGCCCCGGCGTGTAGGTGTAGGCCGCGTTCGCCGGCACGAAGAAGCCGTCGCCGGCTTCGAGGTGTTCGGTCCCCAGCGACAGCGAACCTGCGACGATGAAATAGAGGCAGTCGGCGCCGTGGCTGTGGAGCGGCAGCGGATAGCCCGCCTTGAACCAGGCGTGGACGAGGGCGAAGCCGGGTCCATTGAACATGACGCGGGTCTCTTCGCCGTCGGCCCAACCCGCGGCGAGCATCTTGTCCATGCTGTCGCGCTGTTCGGGCGTGGTGGTGGCCCCGCCGTAGAATTGCGCCTCTGTCAGGGGCGGGATGTCCGCCTTGCGGAAGATCGTGAACTTCGTCGCGTTCGCGCCTGCATCGTCCATCAACGTCCTCCCAGGCTTGTCGCCGTTCGCCTTCAGCATGCACCCTGGCGCCCGCGGGGGCCAGACCGGCGGATCGAGTCGCCTTCCTCGCGCGGGCGGACGCAGCGCGCGCCCCACCCCGGAACGTCATCGCCGGGCTCGTCCCGGCGACCCATGATCACCGGCTCCCAGACTTAGGGGGTGTACCAATACGCCGAAGGGCCGGACCCCTGGCGCGCGCGTGATGACCGTCTCCAATGGGTGGAAAGGGACGTTCAGGGCTTGGGTCCCCCCAACGCGTGAACCGGCGAAGCCGAAACGCGTTTCGACACGGACCGAGCATGAGAGGAAGACGATGGCCGGCAAGATGATCAACTGTCTTTGGTTCGACCATGGCGAGGCGCGCAAAGCGGCGGAATTCTATGCCGGCCTGTTCCCTGACAGCCATGTCGACGCGTCGATGGCGGCGCCTAGCGGGTTCCCCGGCGGCGAGGAAGGCGTGGAACTGACGGTGGAGTTCACCGTGCTCGGCAGGCCTTTCATGGGGCTAAACGGGGGTCCCGGATTTAAGCCGAACGAGGCCGTTTCGTTCGTGGTCGAGACGCAGGACCAGGCCGAGACCGACCGGTACTGGGACGCCATTGTCGGCAACGGCGGCGCGGAGAGTGAGTGCGGCTGGTGCCAGGACCGCTGGGGCTTCTCTTGGCAGATCACACCGCGTCAGTTGACTGAGGGGCTCGCAGATCCGGACAAGGCGGTCGCCAAGCGGGTGTTCGAGGCGATGATGACGATGGGGAGGATCGACGTGGCGAAGATCGAGGCCGCACGGCGGGGCGGCGGCTGATTGAGTACCCATAATGCCGGGAGGGCAAGCGAGGTCCCTCACCAATCCCGGCAACCGGACTTTGGGAAATTCCGAGACGGGTGGCTAGCGGCGGTGGAGAGCGGACCTCTGGTGTAAGTCGAGGCTGCTGTCGGATGCGGTGCGGTTCGTTCGTCCTACGGCTGGCGCGGCGGAGGCCCTCCACCGGCGGGCGATCAAGGAGAATACGATGGCGAAGTTCATGGCGGTCTATACCGGCGCCCCGGGCGCACGCACGCAGCCCGACCAAGCCACAATCGCCAAGGGCATGCAGGCGTGGAGCGAGTGGATGGCGCGTCACGCCAGCCAGATCGTCGATACGGGCGGCCCTCTGGGCAAAACCAAGAGGGTCTCGACCGCCGGGATCGCCGACACCCAGAACAACATCGCGGCCTATGTCATCGTTGAGGCGGAAGACCTTGAGACGGCGGCCCGAATGTTCGAGGGCCATCCGCACTTCGCCATCTTCCCCGGAGACGGGGTCGAGGTGACGCCTTGTCTGCCGATCCCGACTGCCTGACGCCGCGGTCGACCGCAGCACGGACTGAGCGGGCGTTCTGTTACCGAAATTGGCAGGTCACTATCAACCCGGACCCTCCCTGTGAGCCCCACCATCACCGCCTTTGAACGGTCGCCCGATCGCGGCAAAGGGCTGGCGCGTGACATGCGCGTTCGCTGGGCGCTGGAAGAAGTCGGCCAGCCTTACGACGTTCGTCTGCTTTCGTTCAGTGAAATGAAGGAAGCCGCGCATCGAGCGCTTCATCCATTCGGGCAGATTCCGACCTATGAAGAGGGCGATCTCGCGCTGTTCGAGTCGGGGGCGATCGTGTTCCATATCGCGGAGCGCCGCGCGGGCCTGCTGCCGGACGATGCGAATGCCCGGGCGCGCGCGATCTCATGGATGTTTGCTGCCCTCAGCACGGTGGAGCCGCCGATCGTCGATCGCGAAATCGCCAGGCTGGTGGAGCGCGACACGACCTGGTCCGAGCAGCGCCTTCCCCTTGTCGAGGATCGCATCCGTGCCCGACTGGGCGAACTTTCCAGTCGCCTTGGCGATGCCGACTGGCTCGAGCGTGAGTTTAGCGCCGGTGACCTGCTGATGGTGTCGGTGCTGCTCAGGCTGGGCGGATCGGGCCTTCTGGATGAATGTCCGAACCTCTCCGCCTATGTCGCCCGCGGCGAAGGGCGGCCCGCCTACAGGCGGGCTTTCGACGCTCAATTGGCGGTTTTCACGGGCAAGCCACCGGCCGGCCAGTAGAGGTCCGCGATGGGTCGATGACGTGTGGAACCAGGGGGAGGACGCCGAAAATCCTTGACTCCAGCCTGACCATATGTTCTTCTTTTGTTCATGTCCGACCGCGACGCCACGGCCGAGGAGCAGGATCGTGTTCTGCGCGAGCTGGCCGAGCTTGGGCTGGCCTTTGCGCGCGACCTTGCGGCGCAGGTCGCCACCGTGAAGTCCGTCGCCGAGGCCGACGCCCTGGCGCTGGCCTTCCACCGGGTGACGCGCAGCGTGCGCCTGGCGATCGCGCTGCAGGCCAAGCTCGCCCGCGAGCGCCACGAGGTGGCCCGGCTGGACCGCACGGCGGCCGCGCGGCGCACCGAGGCGCGCAAGGAGCAGATCCGCGCTGTCCTTTCGCGCGAGATCTTCACCGACGAGGCCGAGCAGGAGGCCGCCGAGTCGCTCGCCGAGCGCCTGGACGAGCGGCTGGACGAGGACGCCCTGTTCGAGGCCTTCCTCGACGGCCCGGTCGAGGCCGCCATCGCCCGCATCCGCGAGGACCTGGAGCTGCCCGCCGAGGGCGAGATCCTCCCCCAGCGCGAAGCGCGATCAGGGGGAGGGGGACCGCGAAGCGGTGGAGGGGGTTTCAGCCGCAGCGTCGTGGGCTTCAACCCCCTCAGTCAGCCTGCGGCTGACAGCTCCCCCTAGGGGGAGCATCTATGGCCCCGGTCCGCCCGCCACCTCTGTGCACTCCCGTCTCTTCGGGAACAAAGTGTCACTCGATTTCCGGCGCGTGGCTTGTTAGGGCATCGGCCATGAACCGGCATTTCGATCTCGAGGGCGTGGAGAATTTCCGCGATTTCGGCGGCTATGACACCGCCTGCGGGCGGGGGGTGAAGCGCGGCCTGCTGTTCCGCAGCGCCAACTACGCGCGGGCGACCGACGCGGACTTGGCCGCCCTGCAGGCGCTGGGGGTCTCGGTAGTGGTGGACCTGCGGCGCGCCGACGAGCGCACGCGGGACCCCTCACGGCGGTGGACCGGCTTCGCCGCCCAGGTGATCGACAACGACCTCGGGGGCGAGGACGCCGACTGGGCGCGGAACTTCGCCGAGTGGGGCCGCAGTCCCCAGCAGGTGCACGAGGCCCTCAGCGACTTCTACCGCAAGGCGCCGACGGACCCGCGACATGTGGACCTGTTCGCCCGCTACCTGCGGGCGCTGGCCGAGGCGCCGGGCCCGGTGCTGGTGCACTGCACGGCGGGCAAGGACCGCACCGGTCTGGCCTGCGCGCTGACGCACCATATCGCCGGCGTCGGCCGCGACGACCTGCTGGCCGACTACCTGCTGACCAACGACGAGGCGCGCATCGCCCGGCGCGTCGAGGTGATGTCCGGCTGGATCGGCGCGAAGAGCGGGCGGAAGGTGGACCAGGGGGCCCTGCGGCTGATCCTGTCGGTGGACGCCCGCTACCTGGACACGGCCATCGAGGCGATGCGCGCCGCGCACGGCAGCCTGGACGGCTATCTCGAGCAAGCGTTGGGCGTGGATGCTGATCTGCGTGAGAAGATCCGCACGCGGATCCTGAACTGAGCACGCCCGCCACAGCCTCCAGAACCATGGCGGGCGCTTCAGGGGACAGGACTCTCCGAAAAGAGCCTGACTTACAATTGCGCCGAAGGCTTCTTCCAGCCTAATCACCAGCGCGTGTTACACGGAGGGGTGATGAACAGCTTCCAACCGCCCAGGCGGATTCTCATGGGCCCGGGCCCGTCCGAGGTCAGCCCGCGGGTGCTGGCGGCCCTCGCCCGGCCCACCATCGGCCACCTGGACCCGGCGTTCCAGGACCTGATGGAGGAGATCAAGGCCGGGCTTTCGCGGCTGATGAACGCCCCGGGCTACGCCTGTGTGCCGCTGCCGGCGCCGGGCACCGCCGGGATGGAGGCGGCGATCATGAACCTGCTGCAGCCGGGCGAGCGGGCGGTGATCGCGGTCAACGGCGCCTTCGGCGGGCGGATGGCCGACATGGCCGGCCGGGCGGGCGCCGTGGCGGTCGTCGTGGACCACGAGTGGGGCCAGCCGGTGGACGCCGCCCGCGTCGAGGCGGCGCTGGCCGAGGCGCCTGCGAAGGTGCTGGCCTTCGTGCACGCCGAGACATCCACCGGCGTGCGCAGCGACGCGGCGGCGCTGTGCGCGGCGGCGCGGCGGCACGGGGCGCTTTCGGTGGTCGACTGCGTGACCTCGCTGGGCGGGATCGTGGTGGACGCCGCGGCGTGGGACGCCGACGTGATCTATTCCGGGACCCAGAAATGCCTCTCGGCGCCCCCGGGGCTGTCGCCGATCGCGCTGAGCCCGCGCGCGCAGGCGGCGATCGCCGCCCGGACGGAGAAGCCGCGCAACTGGCTCTTGGATTTCCAGCTGTTGATGAGCTACTGGGGCGGCGACGGCGGGCGGACCTATCACCACACCGCCCCGATCAACGCCCTCTACGGCCTGCACGAGGGCCTGGTGGCGCTGTTCGAGGAGGGCCAGCAGGCGGCGATCGTCCGCCATGCCCGGACGCACGAGGCGCTGGCGGCGGGGATCGAGGCCCTGGGCCTGGAATTCCTGGTCGCGCCGCAGCACCGCCTGCCGCAGCTCAACACCGTCCGCGTGCCCCGGGGGATCGACGAGGCCGCCGTGCGCGCCAAGGTGCTTGCCGACTGGGACCTGGAGATCGGCGCCGGCCTGGGGCCGCTGAAGGGCCAGGTGTGGCGGATCGGGCTGATGGGCGCCTCGGCCACCCCCTGGCACGTGCGGCTCTGCCTGACGGCGCTTGCGGCGGCGCTGGCGGACCAGGGCCTGGCGGTGGACGCCAGGGCCGGCCTGGCCGCCGCCGACCGCCGCCTGGCGGCCTGAGGTCCCGGTGGCGGGGGCTGCGGCGCCGGCTTCTGCGGTCCCGTTCGACGACCGCGGCCTGACGCTGGGCGACGGCCTGTTCGAGACCCTGCTGGCGGTGGACGGGCGGCTGCGCGACGCCGACGCCCACCTGGCGCGGCTGGCCGCGGGGTGCGCGGCGCTGGGCCTGCCGGCGCCGGACGCGGCGGCGGCGCTGGCGCTGATGCGGGACGCGGTGGCGGGGTCCGCGGGCCGCAGGGCGGTGCGCCTGACGCTGACGGCGGGCTCCGGGGGGCGGGGGCTGGAACGGCCGGCGTCGCCGCGGCTGCGGATGTTCGCCGCCGCTGCGCCCGCGCCGCCGCCGGCGGGCCCGGCGCGGCTGGTCGTCAGCACGGTGCGCCGCAACGCGGGCTCGCCCGCCGCGCGGCTGAAGACCCTGGCCTACCTGGACAATGTGCTGGCCCGGCGGGAGGCGCAGGCCGCCGGGGCCGACGAGGCGCTGATGCTGAACGGGGCGGGCGAGGTCGCCTGCGCGGCGGCGGCGAACGTCTTCTGGCTGAAGGCGGGGCGGCTTTACACCCCGGCGCTGGACTGCGGCGTGCTGGCCGGGGTGACGCGCGCGGCGGTGATCGCCGAAGCGGCGCGGCGGGGCGTGCCGACGGAACAGGTCGCCGCCGGCCTGGAGGCGGTGCGGGCGGCCGAGGCCGTGTTCCTCACCAGCAGCCTGGTCGGGGTGCGGGCGGCGGCGAGCCTGGACGGATGGCCGCTGGGCTCGGACCCGCTCACCGCGCTGCTGGACGCCGCCGTCGGCGCCTGAGCCGCACCTACGGCGGGCAGTCCGAGCAGGCGATGGCCGCGGCGCGGCGCGGGCGCAGGTAGAAGGTCTCGCTGAAGTGCATGGTCGTGGGGATGTGCAGGTGCAGCAGGTTGAGCAGGCCGGCGCCGATCGGCAGGTCGTAGTCGTAGCGCACGTCCGACTGGATCACCGACTCGCCGGCCGCCAGCAGGTTGGCCGGGAAGCCGGCGGGGGTCGAGTTCTGGGCCAGCTTGGGGAGGCCGCCGCCCTGGACCTGGCTCCAGGTCACCTGCGCCGTGCCGGCTGGGTTGGCGACGACGCTCGACACGCGCATCGACAGGTTGGTGGTGGGAAACGGCTGCACCGTCGCCGTACCCAGGTTGAGGACCTGGCTGATGTCGGCGGTCTTGATCGACGCCTGCTGCTGGGCCACAAGGTCGCCGATCGACGAGGCGGCGTGGCTCGATCGCCGTTCGGCCATCATGCCGAGCGTGAGCTGGGCCAGGCCCACGTAGAGCATGATCATGATCGGGGCGATCAGGGCGAACTCCACCGCCGAGACGCCGCGCTGGTCGCGAAACAGGCGGAGCATCGGGTTTCCAGGGGTCGGGCGCATGGTCAGCACCCGGCGCCGACGGACGGGTCGTTGTTGTAGGGTTCGTTGCGGAACGTCGCCACGGCCGAGATCAACCGCTTGCCGCTGCCCGAGCCCATGTTCTGCAGGGCGCCGTTCAGCAGGGGCGTGAAGAGCCTCCACGGAAAATAGGTGCGCACCAGCACGATGTCCGCCGGCCCGCCGGGCGAGAAGCAGGTCTTGTTGGGGTCGAAGGTCGCGGTGTTCTGCGGGCTGTTCGCCGACAGGCCGGCGAAGTCGTCGATGGCGAAGGTCTTGACGTCGACGATCAGCGTCGTGGCGCAGTCGGTCTGCAGCCAGCTCATGCGCGCACAGACCAGGTCGCGGAAGTCGGTCTTGCCGACGGCGGCGCCGGTCTGGAATTCCCCCGTGCGGATCTTGCGCGCCGCCGATTCCGTGGCCCCCTCCAGGGTGGTCGAGGCGATGAACACCACCGCCAGCTCGACGATGCCGAACAGCAGCAGCAGGAACGGGAAGGCGACGAAGGCGAACTCCACCGCCACGGCCCCGCGCCGGGCGCGGACGAAGCGGCGGATGAAGGCGGGTCGCGGCCGCGGACGCGCCATGACGGTCTCCTCGAGTCTCGGCTGAAGACCTTAGCTGCGCAGTCCTAACCTAGCTTTAAGGTGTGGGCGCAGGCGCCGCCGCCTCGCCCGAGGCGGCCGCCGAGGATTCGCCCGAGCCGCCCACCCGTTCGCAGCGCTCGGTGCAGGCGTAGGCGCGGGCTTCGCCGCCGCGATAGTAGGACATCGAGGCGTCCGGAGAGCCCACCACCACCTGCCGGTCGAGGATGGTGCGGCCGGCCGCGTCCATCACCAGCAGGTTGGTGACCCCGTAGGCCTTGCCCAGCACCACCAGGTGGCGGGCGTCCAGCAGGTTGACGTCGGCGATGTTGGGATTGCCGATCACCACGTCGCGGGCCGGGGCGGAAAGGCGCACGGCGGTGTTCTGATCCAGCCGCACCGTGAGCGTCTCGGCGAGCGCCGGTTGCGCGGCGAGGAGGGCGGCGGCGGCGGCGAAAAAGACGGTTCCGCGCATGGAAGGGCTCCGTTGTTCGGGGCGAGGTTGCAGCCCAATGGTCAAGAAAGGTTGAACGCAGCCGCCTTACGCGCGCGTGAGGAATCATCGCGCGTGAGAATCATTATGTCAAAACCCTCAAAATGGCTCGCTTCCGCAGCGTGGTTAACGAACAATAATAGTAAATCGAAGTAAACCATATAAATAGTTTGAGAAATACCACCGGGTTTACTGGCCATTAAGCGAGGCCCCGCATTCTGACAGCCTAGTTTGGGGAAACACCCCGGCGGGCCGTCGCTTCGGTGCGGTCAGCTTGTTCAAGGAGACCGAGCAATGACGAAGTTCATGACGCGGTTTGTCAGGGACGAGTCCGGCGCTACGGCCATCGAGTACGGCTTGATAGCGGCCCTCATTGCCGTGGTGCTGCTGAGCGCTCTGCAATTGCTCGGAGGCAAGATTGGCAACACGTTCAATAAGATCGGCAACAACATGCCGTGACGACTACCGCGCCGGCGTCAATCGTCGCGGCCATCTTGGATTTTAGAGTAGACTGAAAGGACCAACATCATGAGCAAGTTCATCTCGCGTTTCGCTAAGGACGAGTCCGGCGCCACGGCCATCGAATATGGCCTGATCGCCGCGCTCATCGCCCTGGCTCTGGTCACCGCGCTGACCAGCCTGGGCCCGAAGATCGGCAACACCTTCAACAAGGTCGGTAACAACATGCCGTAAGCCTTTCGGCTTCGGCTTGGACTTCGGGGGCCGCGGCGTCACGCCGCGGCCCCTTTCTTTTGCGGGACCGCGCGTGGGCGACAACCCTCTGTTCACCGCTTCGCGCCATCCTGCGGTCCTCGTGCCTAGAGGCTTCGCATGCTCCACGCCCTGCAGATCGCGCTGCTGCTGATCTTCCCGGTCCTGGTCACCGTGGGCGCTCTTCGCGACCTCACCAGCTTCATCATTCCCAACTGGATATCGCTGGCGCTGATCGCCGGCTTCGCGCCGGCCGCCCTAGCGGCGGGCCTGGGCCCCGCCGAACTCGGCATGCACGCCGGGCTGGGGGCCGCGGGCCTCGTGCTCGGCATGGGCATGTTCGCCGCCGGGTGGATCGGCGGGGGGGACGCCAAGCTGTTCGCGGCGGCGGCCCTGTGGCTCGGCTGGCCGGCCTGCGCCAGCTTTGCGGCCTTCACGGGCCTGGCGGGCGGAGGCCTGGCGCTGGGCCTCCTGGCCCTGCGCTCGGCCTGGGTGCGCCCCTACATCATGAACGGACCGGCCTGGTTCGGCCGCCTGACGGCGCCGGGTGAGAACGTGCCCTACGGGGTGGCCATCGCGGTGGGCGCGCTGGCCGCCTTCCCGGGCGGCGACCTGATGCGCGCCGTTTCCCAGGTTTCTGAAGCCGCCTTCAGCGGGCGTTAACTATGCCTGCGGCAACTCTCGCCACGCCGCAGAAGGTCGGACACCCGAATCGTGCGCGCCGGAGAAAACCCCGGGGCGCCGCCACATCACCCGCCGAGCGGGAGCCGCGTTAGGTCCATGGGCGCCGTCCGAATAGCAATCATCGTGGTCGCCGGCGTCGCTGCTGTCGCGCTGGCCTTTCTGGTGCAGGGCATGCTGTCGCCGAAGACCGCGCCGCCGCCCCCCGTCGCCGCCGCCTCGCCCGCGAAGCCGATGGCCCAGGTGCTGGTGGCCAAGACCGACCTGGCCATCGGCCACCAGGTCACCGCCGCCGACCTGACCTGGCAGCCCTGGCCGGTGGAGGCGCTGAACGCGACCTTCATCACCGACGGCCGGGCGCCGGCCCCGGAGCTCAAGGGGCCTGAGAAGGTGGCCAAGAAGGCCGGCAAGGCGGCTGAGGAGATCGTCATGGGCGACGGGCCGATCCAGGCTTTCGAAGGCGCCCTGGTCAAGGAGGCGCTGCTGGCCAACGAGCCGATCACCGCCCGCAAGGTCGTGCGTTCCGGGCAGACGGGCTACATGGCCGTGGTGCTGCAGCCGGGCATGCGCGCGATCGCCATCCCGGTGACGGCCGAGACCGGCGCCGGGGGCTTCATCCTGCCGGGCGACCGGGTGGACGTGCTGCAGTCCCACCAGACCGAAGGCGGCAAAGGCTTCACCACCGAGACCCTGATGCGCAACCTGCGCGTCCTGGCCATCGACCAGGCGACCGAGCCCACCAAGGACGCCAGGACGGTGGTGGGCGCGGTGGCCACCCTGGAGGTTGCGGCCGCCGACGCCGAGGTGCTGGCTCGCGGCAAGGCCTCGGGCGAGATGATCCTGGCGCTGCGCTCCTATGCCGACATCGGCGGGCCTTCGGGCCGTGGGGGCCCCGCCGGCGGAAACACGCAGACGGTTCAGATCGTGCGGGCTGGAACTTCAACCGAGGTGGCGGTCCGATGATCCGCAAGATCGCTCTCCCCGCGGCCCTGGCCGCCGCCGTCCTGGCCTTCGGAGCCCAGGCCCTGGCCCAGGCCGCCGCCCAAATTCAAGGGTCCGCCATCGCCTCGGAGAGCATGTCGGCCGCCTCGGTGGTGCGGGTGGACCTGACCGGCGGCGGCGCCTCGCAGGCGCTGGCCCTGCCCAAGGGCAAGTCGGCGATCGTCGAGTTGCCCGTCGACGCCCGCGACGTGCTGGTGACCAATCCGCAGGTGGCCGACGCCGTGCTGCGCACGCCGCGGCGGATCTACGTCATGGGCGTCAAATCCGGCCAGACCGACGCGGTGTTCTTCGACGCCGCCGGCCGGCGGATACTGTCGCTGGACATCCGGGTGGACCAGGACGTCTCGGCGCTGGCCCAGACCATCAACCGGGTGATCCCGGGCGCCCACGTCCGCGTCGACGCCATGAACGACAGCATGATCCTCTCCGGCCAGGTGCCGAGCGTCGCCGACGCCGACCGGGCCGTGCAGGTGGCCCGCGCCAGCGTCGCCAAGCCCGAGCAGGTGCTCAACATGATGAGCATCGCCGGCAAGGACCAGGTGATGCTGAAGGTGCGCATCGTCGAGATGCAGCGCAGCGTGGTCAAGCAGCTCGGCTTCGACTCCAATTCCGTCCTCGGCCAGATCGGCGAGACCCAGTACATGATCGGCAAGAGCGCCACCTTCGGGGTGAACGGCTCGCTGCTCGGCGGCCTGACGGGCGGCCAAATTCTGGACACCACCAAGCAGCCGACCCTGCAGGCCCCGTGCGGATTTCCCGCGCCGAACCAGAGCATGATGTGCGACCATGTCGTGCGCGACGCCACGCAGGCCGCCAACTGGGACACCGCGGCGGTCAAGAGCGGCCTCGGCGGCGACCCGGGGCTCAACCAGTCCAACCAGATGCTGAAGGCCTTCGAGCGCGTGGGCCTGGTGCGCACCCTGGCCGAGCCGAACCTGACGGCGGTGTCCGGGGAATCGGCGAAGTTCCTGGCGGGCGGCGAGTTCCCCGTGCCCACGGGCCAGGACAACACCGGCCGCGTATCGATCGAGTTCAAGCCGTTCGGCGTGGGCCTGGGGTTCACCCCGGTGGTGATGTCCGGCGGCCGGATCTCGCTGAGGATTTCCACGGAAGTGTCGGAGCTGTCGCCGCAGGGCGCGTTCACCATCAGCAACGGGGCGGGGACCTCCGGCCTGACGGTTCCCGCTCTGGTGGTGCGGCGGGCGGAGACCACCGTCGAGCTGCCCTCCGGCGGCGCGATGATGATCGCGGGCCTGCTGCGCGAACAGACCCGCCAGAACATCGACTCCCTGCCGGGGATGACGACGCTCCCGGTGCTGGGCGCCCTGTTCCGCAGCCGCGACTACCTGGAGGGCGAGACCGAGCTGGTGGTGATCGTCACCCCCTACATCGTGCAGCCGGTCAATCCCAAGGCCCTGCAGACCCCGGTCGACGGCTTCAGGGTCGCCAACGACCCGGAGACCCTCCTGCTGGGCCGCCTGAACCACGCCTACAAGACCAAGGCCAAGCCGGCCGACGGCGGACCGACCTACCAGGGCCCCTACGGCTACGTGATCGAGTGAGCGCGCCCATGACCCGTATCCTGTTCCGCAGCCTCGTCGCGGCCGGCCTCGCCGCGACGCTCGGCGCCTGCGCCACCAAGGTCCCCGGCGCCGACGACCAGGCCCTCACGCCCACCCAGCGCTTCGAGGCCAAGGTGACCTCCAGGCCCGAGGAGGTGCTGCTGGCGGTGCACGCCCAGGGCCTGTCGCCGCGCCAGGGCGGGGCGCTTTCCAAGTTGGCCGACGACTGGCGCGGCGACGAGGGCGGCGTGATCGGCATCCAGGCGCCCGCCGCCGGCGTCGATCCGGGCGCGGCCTACCGGATGAGCGAGGCCACGCGCGGCTTCCTCATCTCCAGGGGCGTGCCGGCCGACAAGATCGAGATCGTGGGCTACGACCCCGCGGGCTCGGCCGACGGCCCCCCGCCGCTGCGTGTGGGCTACCTGCGCTATCACGCCGAGATTCCGGAGTGCGGCAAGACCTGGACCAACATCGCCCGCTCCTGGAAGAACGACGTGCAACCCAACTTCGGCTGCGCGGTCACCGCCAACATGGCCGCGCAGATGGCCGACCCCGCCGACCTGCTGGGCCCGCGGGCGATGGCGCCGCAGGACGCGACGCGGCGCCAGGAGGTGTTGGACAAGTACCGCAAGGGCGAGGTCACCTCGTCGGCCAAGGACGACAAGGCCGACGGCGCGATCTCCCGGGCCGTGAACTAGGCGAGCGCCAAGCCATGAAGCCGCAAACCACACCCCAGGATCCCTTCGACCTCAAGTTCGAGGCGGACGACGACTTCGTCCCGCCGGCGGACGAGACGTGGCGCGAGGCCGCCGCGGCTTCGTCCATCGACGACCCGTTCCACGACATTCCCGACCCCGAGGCCTTGCAGACGCCGGACGACGACCTGTCGCTGGGCGAGGCGACGGGTTCCGAGCTGGTCCGCGCCAACCCGGTCCACGAGCTGATCTCCAGCGCCGAGCACGCCCTGGGCGACGCGATGGTGCCGCGGATCACGATCCACGCCTTCTTCACCACGCCGGAGATCGCCGAGGTGGTCGAGCGGGCGACGAGCGACCGGCGCATGGAGAAGGCGTCCAGCAACATCCGCCCGGGCGGCCTGGCGGCGGCGGTGGAGACCTACCAGAACCAGGCGACGCCCTCGCTGGTGATCGTCGAGAGCGCCGAGGCTCCGGCCGAGCTGCTGGCCGGGCTCGACGCCCTGGCCGAAGTCTGCGACCCCGGAACCAAGGTGATGGTGGTGGGCGCGGCCAACGACATCGCCCTCTACCGCGAGCTGATGCGGCGGGGAGTGAGCGAATACCTGGTGCCGCCGTTCGACGCCCTGCAGCTGGTGCGCTCGGTGAGCAACCTCTACGCCGACCCCAGCGCGCCCTTCGTCGGCCGCCAGGTGGCGTTCTGCGGCGCCAAGGGCGGCGCGGGCGCCTCGACCATCGCCCACAACGTTGCCCATTCGATCAGCGAGCGGCTGCACACCGGCGCGGTGTTGGTCGACCTGGACCTGCCGTTCGGCACCGCCGGCCTCGACTTCAACCAGGACCCGCTGCAGGGGGTGCATGACGCCCTGACCCAGCCGGACCGGCTGGACCCGGTGCTGATGGACCGGATGATGGCCCGTTGCACCGAACGGCTGTCGCTGTTCGCGGCGCCGGCCACGCTGGACACCGACTACGACATCACGCCGGAGGCCTTCGACGAGGTCACCCAGAAGATCCGGGCCTCGGCGCCCTTCGTGATCCTCGACCTGCCGCACGTCTGGACCGCCTGGAAGCGCAAGATCCTGACCAGTTCCGACGACCTGGTGATCGTGGCCACGCCGGACCTGGCCTCGCTGCGCAACGCCAAGAACATGATCGACCTGGTCCGCCGCGCGCGGCCCAACGACGCCCCGCCGCGGCTGGTGCTGAACCAGGTGGGCGTGCCCGGCCGGCCGGAGATCCCGGCCAAGGACTTCGGCCAGGCCCTGGGCGTCACCCCGTCGGCGGTGCTGGCCTTCGACGCCAAGCTGTTCGGCCAGGCGGCCAACAACGGCCAGATGCTGGCCGAGCTGGCGCCCAAGTCGAAGTCGGCGGAGGCGCTGGACATGCTGGCCCAGCAGATCACCCGCCGGGACCCGCCGGCCGCCGCGCCGACCTCGTTCCTGGCCAGCCTGTTCAAGCGGAAATAGGACGCGATGTTCGGCAAGCGCCCAGGAGACGCCTCCGGCCAGCCGGCGAAGGGCGGTCCGCCCCCGCCCGCGGCCGCCGGGCCGGCGATCGCCACGCGGCCGCAGCGGGTCGAGCCGCCGGCGCCCGTGGCCGAGAAGCCCAAGCCGGCGGGCGCGCCCAAGTCGACCTTCGCCTTCGAGCAGCTGCAGGCCGCCCAGGGCCCGACGCCCATGGAGCAGGTGGTCCGCGAGCAGTCGGACTTCTACCACGCCACGAAGACCACCATCTTCAACGCGCTCCTGAACACCATCGACCTGTCGCAGCTGGCGCAGCTCGACACCAAGGCGGCCTCCGAGGAGATCCGCGACATCGTCGCCGAGCTGGTGGCGATCAAGAACGTCTCCATGTCGGTGGCCGAACAGACCCACCTGGTCCAGGACATCATCAACGACGTCCTGGGCTACGGGCCGCTGGAGCCGCTGCTGGCCCGCGACGACATCGCCGACATCATGGTCAACGGCGCCACCCGGGTGTTCATCGAGGTGGGCGGCAAGGTGCAGCTCACCAACGTCCGCTTCCGCGACAACCTGCAGCTGATGAACATCTGCCAGCGGATCGTCAGCCAGGTGGGCCGCCGGGTGGACGAGAGCTCGCCCATCTGCGACGCGCGCCTGCCGGACGGCTCCCGCGTGAACGTCATCGCCCCGCCGCTGGCGCTGGACGGGCCGACGCTCACCATCCGGAAGTTCAAGAGGGACAAGCTGACCATGAAGAACCTGGTGGAGTACAACTCCATCAGTCCGGAAGGGGCCCGGGTGCTGGGGGTGATCGGCGCCTGCCGGTGCAACACCTTGATCTCCGGCGGCACGGGCTCCGGCAAGACCACCCTGCTGAACACCCTCACCGCCTTCATCGACCCGACCGAACGGGTGGTGACCTGCGAGGACGCCGCCGAGCTGCAACTGCAACAGCCGCACGTGGTGCGCCTGGAGACCCGGCCGCCGAACCTGGAAGGCCAGGGCATGATCGCCATGCGCGACCTGGTGAAGAACTGCCTGCGGATGCGCCCCGAGCGGATTATCGTCGGCGAAGTGCGCGGACCCGAGGCCTTCGACCTGCTTCAGGCCATGAACACCGGCCACGACGGCTCGATGGGCACGCTGCACGCCAACAGCCCGCGCGAAGCCATCAGCCGCCTGGAATCGATGATCACCATGGGCGGCTTCGGCCTGCCTTCGAAGACCATCCGCGAGATGATCGTGGGCTCCATCGACGTGATCATCCAGGCCGCCCGCCTGCGCGACGGCTCGCGCCGGATCACCCACATCACCGAGGTGGTGGGCCTGGAAGGCGAGGTGATCATCACCCAGGACCTGTTCGTCTACGAGATCACCGGCGAGGACGCCGAGGGCCGGGTGGTGGGCAAGCACCGCTCCACCGGCATCGCACGGCCCAGGTTCTGGGACCGCGCCCGCTACTACGGCCTGGAGCGCGAGCTGGCCGAAGCCCTCGACGCGGCCGAATAGATGTCCCCCGCCCTCATCACCCTGCTGGTCGCCGTGCTGGGCTTCGTGGCCGTCGCCGGCTTCGGCTGGGCCGTGGCCGGGGGCGAGACCGCCAGCGCCAAGGCGATGAAGCGGGCGCAGGCGTTGGTGAGCCGCGGCGACGCTGCGGAGATCAACCGCGGGCGGCGGGCCCAGGCCGCGCCCGATCAGCGCCGCCGCCAGATTCTCAAGACCCTGCGCGAGCAGGAGAAGCAGCAGAAGCGAGCCCGGCTAACCCTGCATTCGCGGCTGCAGCAGGCCGGCCTGGGCGACAGCGTCCGGGGCTTCTGGATCGCCGCCGGCATCCTCAGCCTGGTCGTCGCCCTGACGGTGATCATCCTGCGCCAGCCCTGGTGGGCGGCGCTGCTGCTCAGCGCCAGCGCGGGCCTCGGCCTGCCGCGCTGGGTGGTGAGCTTCCTCGCCAAGCGGCGGATGAAGGCGTTCACCGCAGCCTTTCCCGACGCCATGGACATCATCGTGCGCGGCATCCGTTCGGGCCTGCCGGTGCACGACTGCCTGCGCGTGATCGCCAAGGAGACCTCCGAGCCCCTGGCCGGCGAGTTCCGCCGGCTGGTGGAGAACCTGGGCATGGGCTTGTCCATCGACCAGGCGCTGGAGCGGATGCACGAGAGCATGCCCACAGCCGAGGTGCGGTTCTTCGCCATCGTGCTGGCGATCCAGGCGCGCAGCGGCGGCAACCTGGCCGAAGCGCTCGGCAACCTCTCCATCGTGATCCGCGCGCGCAAGATGATGCGCGAGAAGATCAAGGCCATGGCCGGCGAGGCGGTGGCCTCGGCCTGCATCATCGGCTCCCTGCCGCCGGGGGTGGTGGTGCTGATCAGCATGACCAGTCCCGCCTACATGGTGCCGCTGTTCACCGACCCGCGGGGCAACATCATGCTGTTCGGCGGCGCCCTGTGGATGGCGACGGGCATCTTCGTCATGCGCCGCATGATCAACTTCCGGATCTGAGGAGCGCCGCTCATGGGCCTCGTGGCGACGCTCACCAACCCTCAGAACATCGTGGGCGCCGTCACGGCGATCGTGGCCTTCGCCACCATCGTGACGCTGGCGAAGCCCTACCTTGTCTCCTCCAGCCTGGAATCGCGGCTGAAGTCCGTGACGACGCGGCGCGAGGAGCTGCGGCGCAAGTCGCGCGAAGCCCTGGCCAGCAAGAGCGTCGGCGCCTCCAGCCTGCGGCACTCCGACGAAGGCCTCTACAAGAAGGTGGTGGACCGCCTGCAGCTCTCGCGGTTGCTGGAGGACCCGAAGGTGGCGGAGAAGCTGGCCCAGGCCGGCTACCGCGGACCCAAGCCGGTGTCGACCTTCTACTTCTTCCGCTTCGTCCTGCCGTTTGCGTTTGCGGCGACGACGGCCTTCTACCTGTTCCTGATCAACGGCTTCGGCCTGGTGGTGATGACCAAGATCGCCGCCGTCGTGGCCGGGATGACGCTGGGGTACTACGCGCCCAACGTCTACATCTCCAACGTGGCCCAGAAGCGCCGCGACTCCATCGTCGGCGCCTTTCCCGACGCGCTCGATCTGTTGCTGATCTGCGTGGAGAGCGGCATGTCGGTGGAGGCCGCCATCCAGAAGGTGAGCCAGGAGATCGGCGGCGCCTCCATCGAGCTGGCCGAGGAGCTGACGCTGCTCACCGCCGAGCTGTCCTACCTGCCCGAGCGCCGGCAGGCCTACGAAGGCCTGGCCAGGCGGACCAACCACGCCGGCATCAAGTCGGTGATGACCGCCATGATCCAGGCCGAGCGCTACGGCACGCCCGTGGGCTCGGCCCTGCGGGTGATGGCCAAGGAAAACCGCGACATGCGCCTGGCCGAGGCGGAGAAGAAGGCCGCCCAGCTGCCGGCCAAGCTCACCGTGCCGATGATCATATTCTTCCTGCCGGTGCTGTTCGTGGTGATCCTGGGCCCGGCGATCCTGCGCGCCACCGACATGATGGCCCACAAGCCGGTGTGACGGGCGGGGACATGTACGCCTGCGTACGTGTCCCCCTACGGCGTCGCGCGCAGGGCGTCCCAGTTGCGGGACGGGCCGGCGGGGAGGGCGGCGCCGTTGGCGGCGCGCAGGTAGGCCATGTTGTTGGCCACCAGCTCCGGCGGCAGGTCCTGGCGGGCGATCTTCTCGGCCTCGGCCAGGCGGCCCTGCAGGCCCAGCACCAGGGCCAGGTTCTGCCGCACCTGGATGGTGGCGTCCGGCCGCGTCACGGCGGTCCGCAGCAGGCTCTCGGCCTGGGCCGCGTCGCCGTGGGCGGCGCAGAACATGGCGTAGTTGCTGAGCACGGTAGGATTGTCGGGGGCGAGCGCCCGGGCCTGGCGGTGGGCGGCCAGCGCCTCGTCGTCGCGCTGGGCCTGCTCGTAGGCCACCGCCAGCAGGGTGACGGGGCGCCAGTCGCGGGGCGCGAGCGCCTCGGCGCGGCGGGCGGGCTCGATGGCGTAGAAGCCCTGGTTGCGCGCGATCTGTATGCGGGCGAGTTCCAGGAGGCCGTCGAAGTCGTCGGGCTTGACGGTCAGCAGCTTGCCGACCGCGGCGCCGGCGTCGTCGAAATTGCCCATGGCGCGCAGGGCCTGGGAAAGGCCGACCGCCGCCTCCGAGTCGGCGGGATCGATGTCGGCCTCGCGCGCCCAGAAGGCGGCGGCGGCCAGCGGCGGGCTGCGGCGCGCCATGACGCGTGCGGCGGGGTCCGCCTTCATGCGGGGCCTGGGCGCCGCGGGGTCGGCCGGCGCCGTCGCCGGGGGGGCGTCCTTGTGCTTGTCCCTGGCCTGGGCGGCGAGTGGAACCAGGCATAGCGCGAGGGCGGTTGCGGCGAGGGCCGACTTGCGACACATGACGTCGAGGCTCCGGATGACCAGGCGCGAGCATCCGCCGGCGGCTTGAAGGAAGCGTTAAGCATAATTTCCAGGCTCCCCCGATGACCGACGTGATCCTGAAGGCCGCCAAGGGCGCCATCCCGGTGCACGCGCTCCTCGAGGCGGAGGCCGACGCGTTCCTGGAGGGCCGGCAGGCGTTCGTGAAGGCGTTCGCCGCCACCGCGGAGTTCAAGGGCAAGGCCGGCCAGGCCCTGGCGGTGCCCAACACCGAGGGCGGGATCGAGCGGGTGCTGTTCGGCCTGGGCGCGCCGGAGCGGGCCGACGCCATGAGCTTCCGCGCCCTGCCGGCCAGGCTGCCGGCCGGCGATTACCGCATCGCAAGCGCGCCGGCGCACATTCCCGCCGACCAGATCGCCCTGGCCTTCGCGCTCGGCAGCTACCGGTTCGACCGCTACCGCAAGGCGGGCGGGCCGCGGCCCCGGCTGGCGGCCCGCGACGTGGACGTGGCCGAGGTGCGCCAGCAGGCCCACGCCTGCGCGCTGGCCCGCGACATGATCAACACCCCGGCCAACGACATGGGCCCGCTGCAGGTGGAGACCATCGCCCGTGAGATCGCCGAGCTGTACGGCGCGCGCCTGACGGTTATCGCGGGCGAGGGGCTGCTGGAGGCGAACTACCCCGCGATCCACGCCGTGGGCCGGGCGGCCGCGCCCCACCGGGCCCCGCGGATCATCGAGATGAGCTGGGGCGAGGCAGGCCGGCCGCTGGTGGCGCTGGTCGGCAAGGGCGTGGTGTTCGACACCGGCGGCCTGGACATCAAGCCGTCGGCCGGCATGCGCCTGATGAAGAAGGACATGGGCGGCGCGGCCCACGCGCTGGCGCTGGCGCGGATGGTCATGGCCGCCGGCCTGCCGGTGCGGCTGGCGGTGCTGGTCCCCACGGTGGAAAACGCCATCTCCGGCGACGCCATGCGCCCGGGCGACGTGCTGGCGACGCGCAAGGGGCTGACCGTCGAGGTGGGCAACACCGACGCCGAGGGCCGGCTGATCCTGGCCGACGCGCTTACCCGGGCGGGCGAGCTGGAGCCGGCGCTGACCCTCGACCTGGCGACGCTGACCGGCGCGGCGCGCGCGGCGCTGGGGCCGCAGCTGCCGCCGTTCTACACCGAGGACGACGGCCTGGCCGCCGCCATCGAGGCGGCGGCGGCGGCCACGGCCGACCCGCTCTGGCGCATGCCGCTCTGGCGGCCCTACGCCGAGGCGCTGGACAGCGACGTGGCCGACCTCAAGAACGACGCCGACGGCTGGGCCCAGGCAGGCTCGGTCACCGCGGCGCTGTTCCTGCAGAAGTTCGCGCCGGCCGGACCCTGGGCGCACTTCGACATCTTCGCCTGGAACCCGCGAGCCCGGCCGGGCTCGCCGGTCGGCGCCGAGACCCAGGCGATCCGCGGCCTCTACCGGATGATCCGGGAGCGTTTCGCATGAGCGGCGATCCGCGGATCACGCCCCTGAAGGACGGCCTGGCCAGCCGGGCGCTGGAAGGGCTGGCGAGGGCCCGGCGCTACATGGACCCCGAGCGCCTGGCCGTGGCGGTCCCCGCCGCCGCCATCCGCAGCCGCCCGGACCCGGCCGCCGAGCAGGTGGACCAGGCGCTCTACGGCGAGGCCTTCGACGTGCTGGACCGCCGGGGCGGGATCGCCTGGGGTCAGGCGCGGCGCGATGGCTATGTGGGCTATGTGGCGCTTTCCGACCTGGGCGGTCGCGCGGCGACGCCCACCCACCGGGTGGCGGCGATCCGCACCTACGCCTTCGCCCGGCCGGACATCAAGTCGCCGGCGACCGGCCCCTATTCGCTGAATGCCCTGGTGGCCGGGCAGGCGCGCGAGGGGCGGTTCGTGCAGGGGGCGGACGGCGGCTGGTTCGTGGCCGGACACCTGGCGCCCGTGGGGACGTTCGAGACCGACTATGTGACGGTCGCCGAGCGGCATCTGGGGGCGGCCTACCTCTGGGGCGGGCGGGAAAGCCACGGCCTCGACTGCTCGGGCCTGGTGCTGCAGGCGCTCTTGGCCTGCGGCCGCGCGGGCCCGCGCGACACCGACCAGCAGATGCGGATGGGCCGGGCGGCGGACCCCTCGGCGCTGCGGCGCGGCGACCTGGTGTTCTGGCGCGGCCACGTGGCGATCATGCTGGACGCCGAACGGATCGTCCATGCCAACGCCCACCACATGGCCGTGGCGGCCGAGCCGCTGGCCGAAGCCGTGGCGCGCATCGCCGGCGCGGGCTCGGGCGAGCCGACGGCCTATCGGCGGATCGGCTCCTGAGCGGCGGCCGAAATAGAACTCGGCGTCTCCGGATTGAGATCAGTGCGCGGGCGCGGCGGCCTTGGGGGCCGGGGCGCCGGTCGACGCCGTAGCGCCGGCGGCCGCAGGTTCGCCCTTGCCGGCCGGGGCTGGAGCCCCGGCGTCGGTCGCCGCCGGAGCCGCCGCCGCGGCGGGGTTCGGCGCCGGGAACGGGATCGAGCCGCCCTGGCCGTGCAGGTAGGCGATGACGTTGATGCGGTCTTCCGGCTTCTTCAGGCCCACGAAGGTCATCTTGGTGCCGGGCAGGTGCTTCTGCGGCTCCTTGATGAACTCCGAGATGTGCTCGAAGTCCCAGACCGGCTGCTTGGAGCCGAAGTCGGTCATGGCCGTGGAGTAGGCGAAGCCCGGATGGCTGCCCGGCTTGCGGCCCTCGACGCCCCAGAGGTTGGGGCCGGTGCTGTTGGGCCCGCCGTTGTCGGCGTTGTGGCAGGACTTGCACTTGGCGAACACCGCCTCGCCGGCCTTGACGTCGGCCGCGGGCAGCACCGTTCCCCAGTCGATCGGGGCTTCCGGCTTGGCCGCGCCGCCGGACTCTTCCTGCGCCACTTCGATGGCGTAGCCCGGCTTCTCCACATGCCCTTCACTCTCGAACACGCCCGAAGACAGCTCGCGGAGGCCGACGATGGCCAGCCCGGTCGCCAGCACGGCGCCGGCGATCTTGTTGAACGTCAGGTCGCTCATTATGCCCCTAATCGGCCCTCTGTACGGCCGGTCACGACGGACCGGCGGACCGGCGGGAATCCCCGCCCCGTATTGCGCCCGGCTCTCTTACACGCTACCGGCGCTGGCGCAACCGGCCAGTTGGCCGGCCTTTGAGCTCGCTTCCAACCTCGTCCGCGCCGGGTTTCCGAACCGTCAGCATGACCCCCATCGTCCTCATCCCCGCGCGCATGGCCGCCGCCCGCCTGCCGGGCAAGCCGCTGGCCGACATCGCCGGCGCGCCGATGATCGTTCGCGTCCTGCGCCAGGCGCTGGCCGCCGACATGGGCCCGGTGGTGGTGGCCGCCGGCGACGCAGAAATCGCCGATGCGGTGGCCGCCGCGGGGGGAAGGGCCGTGCTCACCGACCCCGGGCTGCCTTCCGGCTCCGACCGCATCCTGGCGGCGCTGGCGGAGGTGGACGCGGCGGGCCGCCACGACGCGGTGATCAACCTGCAGGGCGACATGCCCTTCGTGGCGCCGGAAACGCTGAGGGCCTGCGTGCGCCTGCTGGCGGACCAGCCGGCCTGCGACATCGCCACCGTCGTCGCGCCGGAAGCCTCGCTCGCCGATCGGGCGAACCCGGACGTGGTCAAGGCCGTGCTGGCCATGGCGGCGGACGGCCGGACCGGCCGGGCGCTCTACTTCACCCGCGGGACCCTCTACGGCGAGGGGCCGGTGTGGCGCCACGTGGGGATCTACGGCTACCGGCGCGCGGCGCTGGCCCGGTTCCACGCCGCGCCCCCCTCGGCGCTGGAGCGGCGCGAGAAGCTGGAGCAGCTTCGCGCCCTGGAGCTGGGACTTTCGATATGGGCGGCGGTCGTCGCGCACGCGCCGATCTCCGTGGACAATCCGGCGGACCTGGACCAGGCCCGCGACTTCGCGAAGGGGCGGCCATGAGCACGCGACGGATCGCTTTCCAGGGCGAGCTGGGGGCCAACAGCCACGAGGCCTGCACCGACCACTTCCCCGACTACGAGCCCAGGCCCTATCCGGCCTTCGAGGAGGCGTTCGACGCGGTGAAGTCCGGCGAGTGCCAGCTGGGCATGATCCCGATCGAGAACTCGATCATGGGCCGGGTCACCGACGTGCACCACCTGATGCCGGCCTCGGGTCTGAAGATCGTGGGCGAGCGGTTCAAGCCGATCCACTTCCAGCTGATGGCCAATCCGGGCGTGAAGCTGGAGGACGTACGCACCGTGGCCTCGATGCCCATCGCGCTGGGCCAGTGCCGCCGCACGCTGAAGCGCCTGAAGCTGGCGGAGGAGGCGGCGGGCGACACCGCCGGCGCGGCGCGCCAGCTGGCCGAGCGGCCCGATCCTACGCGCGCGGCCATCGCGCCGGCCCTGGCGGCGGAGATCTACGGCCTGGAGATCCTGCTGCGGGACATCGAGGACGAGCACAACAACACCACCCGCTTCCTGGTGATGACGGCCGACAGGGACCCGCCGCCGCCGTCCTTCACCGACCCCTGCGTGACCAGCTTCGTCTTCCGGGTGCGCAACATGCCCGCCGCGCTCTACAAGGCGCTGGGCGGCTTCGCCACCAACGGCGTCAACATGACCAAGCTTGAGAGCTACATGATCGAGGGTAATTTTCTCGCCACGCAGTTTTACGCCGACGTCGAGGGCCACCCCGAGGATCGCAACGTGGTGTTCGCGTTCGAGGAGCTCGCGTTCTATTCCAAGGAAATGAAAATCCTCGGCGTCTATCCGGCACACCCGTTCCGCACGACGATGGCGGAAGCCGCAGATTGATGCGTAGCTGCGCGTGCCGCATCTACTCGTCATCGCCGGGCTTGTCCCGGCGATGACGCTTAAGGACGCACACAGTGTCCCATGAATCGAGATGGCCGGGACAAGCCCGGCCATGACGGCAATAATCAGCCCTTCAATCTAGGAGACGCAGTTCCCGGCGACCTGCGCCAGCGGCGAGCGCGTGATCACGCTGACAATCGCCTCGCAGCCGGCCGGCAAAGTGACGGGGGCCTGCATCTTCACGGGCGTGGCGCGGGTGGCCGCCCCCGCGCCCGGCAGGCGGTCGCCCTTGAGGACGCGGTTGATGTTGACGTTGACCGGCTCGACCTTCGGCGCCCGGGCGGTCGCGGGACTAACTTCGAGGCCGGCGATGCAATAAAGCATGGCCACGGCCGCGCTGGCAGCAACGATAATGTACCCGGACCGATGACGCATGGGACGCCCCCTTCGAGCGATTTCCCATTAGTCGCGGCAAGATCAGAAAAGGTTCAACGTTCCGTTAATATCTCGGTCGGCAGCCTTAATTTCTCAGGCGACCGCGAGATTCATAAAGTAATTCCTGGGGTTGCGGGCGCCGCCAGGCTAGCCCATCAGCTTCCGGCGCATCGGCTTGAGGACGAAAAGGGCAAGCAGTCCGGTCAGGAGGTCCATACCGATGACGAGACCGAAGACCGGCATCCAACTCCCGGTCGCTTCATAGATCATGGCGGCGACCGGCGCCCCGAGGATCGAGCCGATCCCCTGCGCCATGTAGAGGAAACCGTAATTGGTGATGGCGTGCTTGGCGCCGAACGTATCGGTCAGTGTCGAGGGGAACAGCGAAAAGATCTCGCCCCAGCCGAAGAAGACAAGACCGGAGAGCACAACGAGAAGATAGGGATCGCTGCGGTATTGCAGCATCAGATAGATCGCGATGCCTTCCAGAATGAACGCGATGCCCATCGTATTCTCACGGCCGATGTGGTCGGACATCCACCCGAAGAACGGACGCGTCAGCCCATTGGTGATGCGATCAAAGGTCAGCGCCGCCGGGATTGCCGCGAGCGTCGCGCCCAGGATCACGACCGTGGTGGTGCCGTCGATGCCGAACGCTTTGGCAAAGCTGGTGAACTGGGTGATGACCATGAGCCCGCCGGTGGACATCATCGACATCATCACGAACATCAGCCAGAAAACCGGCGTCTGCAGCATTTCGAGCGGAGCGTAATCGCGTGTCGACGCCAGGATGCCGGGTGCGGGCAAGTCATCCTCTGCGCGTGGCGCACGCATCAGAAGCGCGGCAGCGAAACCGATTACCGCGAAGATCACACCGAACACGATCAGCGTATGCTGATAGCCGGACGCCTTGAGCATGTTATCGATCGGAAACGTCGTCAGCATTGCGCCGAAGCCGTAGCCCGCTGCGACCACGCCGGTGGCGAAGCCGCGCCGATCCGGAAACCACTTCACCATCAGGCCGACGATGCCGATGTAAACGATGCCGGTGCCGACGCCGCAAAGCAGGCCGTAAGTGGCGTAGAGGCCGATGGTCGAGGTGATCGAAGCCGAAGCGATCCAACCGAGGCCGCTCATGACCGCGCCAAGTCCGACCAACAGCTTCGGTCCCAACCGCTCGACCAGGTAACCTTGCAGCGGTGAAAGCCAGGTCTGCAGCACGATAAGAGCGGTGATCGTCCATTGCACTTCGGACAGGATCGCGCCGGTGGTTTTCTGAAAGGACGGGACGAAAAGCGTCCAGACATATTGCGGGCTCGAGATGGTCATCATGACCACAAAGCCCAGGAGAAGCTGCACCCAGCGTGTGCTGGTGGCGGTCGCCTCAAAACGCGGAGTCAACGTTTCGATGGTTCGGGTGTCGGCCATGGCGCATCCTCCCTCGCATAGATTCTGAGCAGCATACCTCGCAAAAATTATGCCATAGGGCGGGAACGCTAGCGTTTCCCGGGCCAGATGTTTCGGTGCAATTTGAATCAGCCGAACACGTCAATAGTCCAAAATCAAGGCTCGCTGCCTCGAAATTAGACAGTGCCCACTGTTTCTGCAGCCATCTCGTCTGTCAGCGGTCGGCAAACCGTATTCAGGCCACGGCAGGCGCAGAGAAATTAGATGGTCTGATTGTACTCGCCGACTTCGGGATGGGTGCGCAGCACTGCATCGACGGCCTTGAACATGTCGCGCATGCGGGCTTCGGAGACCGGGCTCTCGACCACGACGACCAGTTCCGGCTTGTTGGAAGAGGCGCGCACGAGTCCCCAGGTGCCGTCTTCCACCGTCACCCGCACGCCGTTGACGGTGACGAGATCGCGGATCGGCTGGCCGGCAACCTTCTCGCCCTTCTGCTCCGCCTTTTGAAAATGCGCGATCACCTCGTCAACGATGCCGTATTTGATCTCGTCGGCGCAGTGCGGCGACATGGTCGGGGAGCCCCAGGTTTTGGGCAGCGCGTTCTTCAGGTCGGCCATGCTCTTTCCGGGATTGCGGTCGAGCATGTCGCAGACCGAGAGCGCGAAGATCAAACCGTCATCGTAGCCGCGGCCGAGCGGCTTGTTGAAGAAGAAGTGTCCTGATTTCTCGAAGCCCGCCACCGCGCCGATCTCGTTGACCCGGCGCTTCATGTAAGAATGGCCGGTCTTCCAGTAGTCGGTCTTGGCGCCGTTCGCGATCAGCACCGGATCGGTCATGAACAGGCCGGTCGACTTCACGTCGGCGACGAAGGTCGCACCCTTCTGCAACGCCGATATGTCACGCGCCAGCATCACGCCGACCTTGTCGGCGAAGATCTCCTCGCCTTCGTTGTCGACCACACCGCAACGGTCGCCGTCGCCGTCGAAGCCCAGGCCGACATCGGCCTTGTGCTCCAGCACGGCGTCGCGCATGGCGTGCAGCATCTTCATGTCTTCGGTGTTCGGATTGTAGCGCGGGAAGGTATGATCGAGCTCGCAGTCGAGGCGCACCACCTCGCAGCCGACCGCTTCGAGCACCTGCGGCGCGAACGCGCCGGCGGTGCCGTTGCCGCAGGCGCAGATGACTTTGAGCTTGCGCTTGAGCTTCGGCCGTTTGGTAAGATCGGCGATATAGCGCGCGGGGAAATTCTCGACGAAATGGTACGAGCCGCCGCCGCGCAGATCGAAAGCCGCGCCAAGCACGATTTCGCTCAACCGCGTCATCTCGTCGGGCCCGAAGGTGAGCGGGCGGTCGACGCCCATCTTCACCCCGGTCCAGCCGTTATCGTTGTGCGAGGCGGTCACCATGGCGACGCAG
>NZ_DASXYF010000092.1:0-7588 GCF_036502675.1 Phenylobacterium sp. | reverse complement strand
CCGAAGGCGACCCCCACGTCCGCGCCCGCCAGAAGCAGATCCGCAACGAGCGCGCCCGCCGGCGGATGATGCAGGCGGTGCCGGGCGCCACGGTGGTGGTGATGAACCCGACCCACTTCGCCGTGGCGCTGAAGTACGACGCCGGCGAGACGCCTGCGCCGATGTGCGTCGCCAAGGGGGTGGACTCGCTCGCCCTGAAGATCCGCGAGGTGGCGGAGGCCGCCGGCGTGCCGATCGTCGAGGACCCGCCGCTCGCCCGCTCGCTCTACGCCGCCGTCGATATCGACGAGGTCATTCCGCCGAAGCACTACGAAGCCGTCGCCAGGGTCATCGGCTTCATCCTCAACGCCGGCCGCCGTGCGGCGGCCCGGCCATTGTGAGAGTATGATCATGCGTGATTCGCAGGCCGCCTCGGCCCGACCCCTCAAGGAGCTCCGCGGCATCGCCATGGCCGACGCGCCAACCAGCGAAGCGCCGCGCGCGCGGTTCGACCCGCTGACGGCCATCGCCGTGCTGTTCTTCCTGATGGCGCTGGGTTGCGCGGCGGCGCCGGCGATCAACGCCGGCCCGGCGACCGTGGCGGGCCTGCTGCTGCTGGCCGGGCTGGCGGGCGTCGCCTGCCTGGCTCTGGTGGTGGTGCGCGGCTCGGCCGACGCCTCCGTCGACAGCGAGCCCGGGCCGGACCGGCTGGTGGAGGCGCTGCCGGAGCCGGCCGCCATCGCCGCCGCCGACGGGCGCATCCACGCGGCCAACGCCTCCTGGCGCGACGCGGTGGGCCAGACCCTGCGCCTGCCCAAGAACGGCCCGTCCGCCGCCAGCCTGTTCGCCGCCCTCTCCAGCGCGCGCAAGGGCGACACCGGCCGCGCCTCGATCCGCTCGAACGGCGCCGAGCACGAGGCGATGATCTCGCCGATCGGCGCCCGCCGCTTTCTGATCCGCCTGGCCGGGGCGCCGGCCGAGCACCTGGCCCTGCCCAAGGGCGCGCTGGACGTGCTCTCCGCCTTCAACACCGCCACCCCGCCGCCGCCCAAGGTGCTGGACGCCTTCGCGGCCGCCTCGCCGTTCGGCGCGGCGCTGCTGGACGGCGAGGACCCTTTCGCCGCGGTGATCATCGAGGCCAACCCGGCGCTCGCCGCCATGGCCGGCGGCGGCAGGCCGGGCCAGGTGTTCGGCGACCTGATCGACCTGGCCAGCCGGCAGGACGCGGCCCAGCGGCTGGCCGCCGGCGCCGCCGGCGCGCTGGAGGTGCGGCTGGCCCAGGACCCGAGCCATATCGCCCACCTCTACCTCTCCAGGAGCGACGGGCGCTGGGTGGCCTATCTGGTGGACGTCTCCGAGCAGAAGCAGATCGAGCTGCAGCTCGCCCAGAGCCAGAAGATGCAGGCCATCGGCCACCTAGCGGGCGGCGTGGCGCACGACTTCAACAACCTGCTCACCGCCATCTTCATGCAGCTCGACGTGCTGGCCTCGCGCCACCCGCTGGGCGACCCCTCTTATGAGGGGTTGAACGAGATCCGCCAGACCTCGGCGCGCGCCGCCGACCTGGTGCGCAAGCTGCTGGCCTTCTCCCGCAAGCAGACGGTGCAGCGCGAGACCCTCGACCTGGGCGAGCTGATCAGCGAGTTCGAGGTGCTGCTGCGCCGGGTGCTGCACGAGGACGTCAAGCTGGAGACCGAGTACGGCCGCGACCTGCCGCAGGTGCGCGCCGACCGCAGCCAGCTCGAGACGGCGGTGATGAACCTGGCGGTGAACGCCCGCGACGCCATCCGCGCCCATGGCGGGGCCACGGTGCGCATCCGCACCGCCCGTCTGAGCGAGTACGAGGCGGCGGCCCTCGGCTATCCCTCCGCCCGCGGGCCGCAGGCGCTGATCGAGGTGTCCGACGACGGGCCCGGCATCACGCCGGAGGTGATGGACAAGATCTTCGACCCCTTCTTCACCACCAAGCCGGTGGGCGAGGGGACCGGGCTGGGCCTCGCCACCGTCTACGGCATCGTCAAGCAGTCCGACGGCTGGATCAGCGTCGATTCCAGGCTGGGGGAGGGGGCGGCCTTCCGCATCTTCCTGCCGGTCTATACGCCCGAGCCCAGCGCCATCCCCGTGCCCGCGCCGGCCAAGCCGCAGCGGCCGGCGGCCCGCGACCTCTCCGGCATCGGCCGGATCCTGTTCGTGGAGGACGAGGACGCCGTGCGCGGCGTGGCGGCCAAGCTGCTGCGCGCCCGCGGCTATGAGGTGATCGAGGCGGCCAGCGGCGAGGAGGCCCTGGAGCTATGCGAGGAACACGCCGGCACCATCGACCTGATGATCTCCGACGTGGTGATGCCCGGCATGCAGGGCACCGACCTCCTGAAGCAGGCCCGCGCCTACCTGGGCGATGCGCCGGTGATGTTCATCTCCGGCTATGCGGAAGCGGAGTTCTCCAACCTGCTGGAGGGCGAGCGCAACGTCTCCTTCCTGCCCAAGCCGATCGACATCAAGACCCTGGCCGAGCGGGTGAAGCAGGAGCTGCAGAAGGCCGCCTGACCTGGCCGGCCGCCTCAGAGCGCGCGGGCGAGCCTCAGGGCCTCGGGATTCTCCACCTGCGCGCGCCGGTCGTTGATCTCCTGGCCGGTGGGCTCGGCGGCCGCGACCTCGGCCAGCGGCTCCGTCGAGCCGGGGAGATGGGCGGCGGGCGCGGGAACCGGACTGACGTCGAGCGGCAGGGGCATCGGGGAGGTCTCCTGGATCCCACATCGTTGTGGGTTAACAAAACGTAACCTACATTGAATGCGGCGCAGCGAAAGAGGCCGGGGGCCTCCTCACGAACACTTTATGGCCCAGCTTGGACGGCGCGCGAAAAACTGATTGGGCAGCGGTTTTTCCCTGCGCAAGGCGCTTTCCGACATGCAGGCAGCATTAAAGGCGCCAAAATCGGCATAAATCTTATTGGCGCGGTGGGGCTTGAGGATTTAAGATCTCGCCCGACGCGCATCGGGGCTGGCGGGTCGCGCATCATTGAGGCGCGTCTTCGCTGCTGCGAAATGAAGCGTGATCTTGAGGAAACGTATTTTGCAGCGCACCAGTACCGAGGGGCCAGACTACTTTCACAAGGTGGTCGATTGTCAATGGGCTTGTCCGGCTCATACCCCAGTTCCCGAATATATCCGCCTGATCGCCGACGAGCGTTACAGCGACGCCTACATGGTCAACTGGAAATCGAACGTGTTTCCGGGGATCCTGGGTCGCACCTGCGACCGTCCCTGCGAGCCCGCCTGCCGGCGCGGCCGGGTGGAGGACGAGCCGGTGGCCATCTGCCGGCTGAAGCGCGTGGCCGCCGACAACAAGTCGGACGTCCGCGACCGCATGCCCGTCGTACCGACGCAGAAGAACGGCAAGCGAATCGCCCTGGTGGGGGCGGGGCCCGCCTCGCTGACCGTGGCGCGCGATCTGGCGCCCCTGGGCTACCACCTGGTCTGCTATGACAGCGACCCGCGCTCCGGCGGCATGATCCGCAGCCAGATCCCCCGCTTCCGCCTGCCGGAGACGGTGATCGACGAGGAGGTGGGCTACATCACCGACCTGGGGATCGAGATGCGCCTGGGCCAGCGGATCGACAGCCTGAAGGCCCTGCTGGCGGAGGGCTACGACGCGGTCTTCGTGGGCTCCGGCGCCCCGCGCGGCCGCGAGCTGGACGTCCCCGGCCGCGAGGAAGCCCGCGCCAACATCCACATCGGCATCGACTGGCTCTCCAGCGTCTCGTTCGGCCACGTCGAGAAGATCGGCAAGCGGGTCATCGTGCTGGGCGGCGGCAACACCGCCATGGATTGTTGCCGCACCTCGCGCCGGCTGGGCGGCGAGGATGTCAAGGTGATCGTCCGCTCCGGCTTCGAGGAGATGAAGGCGTCCCCGTGGGAAAAGGAAGACGCCATCCACGAGGACATCCCGATCGTCAACATGCGGGTGCCCAAGGAATTCACCCACGAGAACGGCCAGCTGACCGGGGTGCTGTTCGAGGTGGTGGAGGCCAAGTACGACGAGAAGGGCCGCCGCAAGCTGGTCGCCTCGGGCGCGCCGGACGAGCATTACGCCTGCGACGACGTGCTGGTGGCGGTGGGCCAGGAGAACGCCTTCCCGTGGATCGAGCGCGACATCGGCCTGGAGTTCGGCGAGTGGGACATGCCGGTGGTCGACGAGATCACCTTCCAGTCCAGCCTGCCCAACGTGTTCTTCGGCGGCGACGCAGCCTTCGGGCCCAAGAACATCATCTGGGCCGTGGCGCAGGGCCACGACGCGGCGGTCTCGATCCACAACTTCTGCCGCGGGGTCAGCGTCAAGGACCGCCCGCCGCCCGGCGTCTCGATGGTCAGCCAGAAGATGGGCATCCACGAGTGGAGCTACGACAACGACATCTCCAACGCGCTGCGTCACCGCGTGCCCTTGCAGGACAAGGCGCTGGCGCTGAGCAACGTGCGGCTGGAGGTGGAGCTGGGCTTCGACAAGGCCCTGGGCTTCCGCGAGGCGGAGCGGTGCCTGAACTGCGACATCCAGACGGTGTTCGAAGAGCCGCTGTGCATCGAATGCGACGCCTGCGCCGACATCTGCCCGGTGGACTGCATCACCTTCACCGAAAACGGCGACGAGGGGGACCTGCGCGGGCGGCTTAACGCCCCGGCTACCAACCTGACGCAAGATATCTATGTATCCGGAGCGCTGAAGACGGGGCGGGTGATGGTCAAGGACGAGGACGTCTGCCTGCATTGCGGCCTCTGCGCCGAGCGATGTCCGACGGGGGCCTGGGACATGCAGAAGTTCCTGTTGGAAATGACCCAGGCTGGAGCCGCATGCCAAAGCCGTTAGACCGTGTTAACGATTTCGTCGTCAAATTCGCCAATGTGAACGGTTCCGGGTCGGCCAGCGCCAACTCCCTGTTCGCCAAGTCGATCCTGCGGATGGGCGTGCCGGTGGCGGCGCGCAACATCTTCCCGTCCAACATCCAGGGCCTGCCCACCTGGTACGAGGTGCGGGTGACCGAGCAGGGGCACCTGGGCCGGCGCGGCGGCGTCGACCTGATGGTGGCGATGAACCCGCAGACCTGGGACAGGGACGTGGCCGAGATCGAGCCGGGCGGCTACCTGTTCTACGACTCCACCAAGCCGATGCCGCCCACCAGGTTCCGGCCGGACATCACCGTGGTGGGCGTACCGCTGACCGAGATCTGCAACGGGGTCTATTCGCTCCCGCGCGAGCGGCAGCTGTTCAAGAACATCGTCTACGTGGGCGCGCTCGCGGCGCTGCTGGACATCGAGATCGGGGTCATCGAGGCCCTGCTGGCGGAGCAGTTCGCCGGCCGCGACCGGCTGATCCGCGCCAACGTCGAGGCCCTGCACATGGGCCGCGACTATGTGGCCCAGCACCTGTCGCCGATCCGCCTGAAGGTCCGACGTTCCGACAAGGTGGGCGAACGGATCTACGTTGAAGGCAACACGGCCGCTGCGCTGGGCGCGCTCTACGGCGGGGCCACGGTGTGCGCCTGGTATCCGATCACGCCCTCGACCTCGCTGGCCGAGGCCTTCACCGGCTTCTGCGCCGACCACCGCATCGACCCGGAAACCGGCAAGGCGCGCTACGCCATCGTCCAGGCGGAGGACGAGATCGCCTCCATCGGCGTGGTGGTCGGGGCGGGCTGGAACGGGGCCAGGGCCTTCACCTGCACCTCGGGGCCGGGCATCTCGCTGATGCAGGAGTTCATCGGGCTGTCCTATTTCGCCGAGATTCCGGCGGTGATCTTCGACGTGCAGCGGGGCGGGCCCTCCACGGGCATGCCCACGCGGACCCAGCAGTCGGACATCTCGGCCGCCGCCTACGCCAGCCACGGCGACACCAAGCACGTGCTGCTGCTGCCACAGGACCCGGGCGAATGCTTCGAGTTCGCGGCCCAGGCCTTCGACCTCGCCGACCGGCTGCAGACCACGGTCTTCGTCATGCTCGACCTCGATATCGGCATGAACGAATGGCTGACGGAGCCCTTCGTCTGGGACGACCGGCGCACGCTCGACCGCGGCAAGGTGATGGACTACGAGATGCTGGAATCCGGGCGCGATTTCGGCCGCTACCTGGACGTGGACGGCGACGGCGTGCCGTTCCGCACCTATCCCGGCTCGCACCCCACCCGCGGCGGCTATTTCACCCGCGGCACCTCGCGCAACCCCTACGCCCGCTACAGCGAGGAGGGCTCGGTCTACGTCGACAACATGCAGCGCCTGCTGCGCAAGTTCGAGACCGCCAAGTCCCTGGTCCCGCAGCCGGTCCGCAAGGACGCCAGGCGGGCGACGCGCAACGGGGTGATCTACTTCGGCTCCACGACGCCCGCCATGCACGAGGCGCTGGAGGTGCTGGAGACGCAGGGCAAGCACGTGAACGCCCTGCGCCTGCGGGCCTTCCCGTTCCCGGACGAAGTGTTCGACTTCATCGCCGCCCATGACCGCGTCTTCGTGGTCGAGCAGAACCGCGACGGGCAACTGCGCGGCATGCTGGTCAACGAGGGCGGGGTGGACCCGGCCAAACTGCCGGCCGTGCTGCATTACGACGGCACCCCGATCACCGCCCGCTTCATCGCCGGAGCGATCGCCGGCCTCATCGACGCCGCCGAGCGCGTCCCAGTCACCGAGGCCGCCGAATGACCTACATCACCAAGCCCAAGCTGCATCACCCGCAACTGGCCGCCAACGCGCTGGGCTACACCCGGCGCGACTACGAGGGCTCGGTCTCGACGCTCTGCGCCGGCTGCGGCCACGACTCCATCTCGGCCGCGATCATCCAGGCCTGCTACGAGTTGGCCCTGCCGCCGCACCGGGTGGCCAAGCTCTCCGGCATCGGCTGCTCCTCCAAGACGCCGGACTATTTCCTGGGGGCCAGCCACGGCTTCAACACCGTCCACGGGCGGATGCCCTCGGTGCTGACCGGCGCCAACCTCGCCAACCGCGACCTGATCTACCTGGGCGTCTCCGGCGACGGGGATTCGGCCTCGATCGGCTTCGGCCAGTTCGCCCACTCCATCCGGCGCGGGGTCAACATGACCTACATCGTCGAGAACAACGGGGTGTACGGCCTGACCAAGGGCCAGTTCTCCGCCACCTCCGACCGCGGCTCGAAGTCCAAGAAGGGCGTGGTCAACCACGACGCCGGCATCGACCTGGTGGCCATGGCCCTGCAGCTCGGCGCCACCTTCGTGGCCCGCTCGTTCTCCGGCGACAAGGCCCAGCTGGTGCCGCTGATCAAGGCGGCGCTGTCGCACCGCGGCGCGGCGTTCATCGACTGCATCAGCCCCTGCGTGCAGTTCAACAACCACGTGGGCTCCACCAAGAGCTTCGACTATGTGCGCGAGCACAACGAGGCGGTGAACCGGCTGGACGTCATCCCGGCCCGCGCGCCGATCACCGCCGACTATGCGCCGGGCGTCACCCATGCGGTGACCCAGCACGACGGCTCGGTGCTCAACCTGCACAAGATCCACGGCGGCTACGACCCCAGCGACCGCGCCCAGGCCATGGCCTTCCTGACCCAGCGCCAGGCGGCGGGCGAGATCGTCACCGGCCTGCTGTACGTCGAT
>NZ_DASXYF010000091.1:0-9093 GCF_036502675.1 Phenylobacterium sp. | reverse complement strand
CCCTGGCGGCCGTCCATCCCAACGTCCTGAAGGCCCTGCGGGCGGGCAAGCTGACCTTGAAGCAGGTTCGCCTGTTCGCGCGCATCGGCGACAAGAAACAGCAGGCGGAGATCGCCCAAACCGCGCTCGACGGCTACTTCCTGGACTACCAGCTGAAGGGCCTGGTGACCCGCGGCCGCGTCACGGTCGACGACCCGCGCTTCACCCTCGTGGGCATGGAGCGCTACGTCGCCGCCGGCGGCCGGGTGAGCTCGGATCTGTTTGCCGAACTGCCCGACGCCCTCCTCGATCCGGAGATCCTGTCGGCGGCCTGGCGCGACCGCGTGCAGCCCATCGCGGCGCACCTGCAGGCCGAGGGCCTGGCGGTCTATCTCGGCGACGACGGCGACTTTGGCGCGCCCGAAGGCTTTTCCCGCCTCCCCTATGTCTATCGCCCGGACCTTACCGAGGCGCAGACCACGGCGCTGAACGAGGCCAATTACCGGGTCACCCAGCTGTCCTTCACGCTGCAGGACATCGATCCGGAGGCGGACGAGGCGCCCGGCGCCTTCGGGCCCCTGGTCAGCGCGATGGCCGACGTCGCCGGGGCGCCGCTCAGCCGCTGCAAGATCGGCGCGGTGATCTTGTCGCCGGCCGGGACCGACTACGGCTTCGCGGCGAGCTTCTACTCGGTCCCGCTGCCGGCCGGTGAGCTGCCGGAGGAGATCGAGGATGAGGCGGACGAGGAGGATGAGGTCGAGGTCGGCGGCCGCTACGGCCGCGCTGTAGCCGACATCGAGGTGCCTCAGGCCGATGTCGAGGTCGAAGGCTCCAGCCACGTCCTCCACGAGACCCGCACCGACGTCGCCACGCGCGGCCTTATCCGCGATCTGGCGGACGATCCCAGCGCGGCGTTGACGGTGCTGGTGGCGCAGCTGTTCAAGCAACTGGCCTTGCACTCGTCGGGCGGCCTTGACGCCTCGGCCCTGCAAATCTCGGGCGTGCGCTATAGCCGGGGCTCCACGCCGCCGATCGCGTCCCTCGACGGCGAAGTGAAGGCCCGTCTCGACGCCAAACGAGCGGCCTACAAGGCCTCGGGCCTTCGGCCGATCACTTGGGTCGAGACCCTGGCGCACGGGGAGAAGATGGCCCTGCTCGCCGAGCTGACCGCCATCTCCCTGAACCTGCGCGAGGCCCGCACCTCGTCGATCCGCCACGGGGCCCGCGCCGAGGCCGCCGAGATCGCCGCGCTTTGCGGCGCCGACATCTCCGCCCACTGGACGCCGGATGCCGGCTATCTCGCCGTCCACTCCAAGAAGCAGCTGCTGGCGCTGCTGGAGGAGATGGAGGCCGAGGACGACCGGGCCAAGACGCTGAAGAAGGACGACCTGGTCGCCTTCGTCGGCGAGGCGGCGGCCGAGCGTCAGTGGGCCCCGGCCGCGCTGGCCTGGGACCGGCCTGTTGAGGTGGAGGCGGAGGAAGACGCTGAGACCGAGGCCGACCCCGAGGAGGACGGGTCCCAGGCGGACGTCGGTGCCGCCGATGCGCCCGAGGTGTCGATCGCCGCCTAGCGGCAGCTGAAGCGGTCCCCGTCAGGCTCGGGCGGGGGCCGTATTCATGCATGCCAGCCGCAATCAATAGTCCTGATCGACGTCGTGGGGGTCGTAGTCGCCGGCGTCGAGATAGGGCTGTGTCGGAAAGCTCGCTCCCGACACCTTGTGTTTCACGAGGCTGTCGGCAACCGGGACGATCCTTACCTTTGGCTTGGTTGGGCTCGAAAAGGTCAGGCTCGGCCAGTCGTCGAACTCGTCCACGGGCTCCAGGCCCGCGCCGGGCGCGGAGCCCACGAGCGCGGCCTCGCCCAGCAGGACGATGTTCTTGCCTTCCGGGTGCTGGGCCGACCGGTAGATGATCGCGTCGATCGTGCGCTCCTGGCCGGCGAAGCTGAACCGATGATGCTTGTTGAGGTATTCGGCAACGGCCTGGGTTGGCAGGTAGTCGAGGTGCTCGTCGCCGGGTGAGATCGGCTGAGCGATCTCCAGCATGAACGACTGCATGAAGTTCCACTGCGCGGCGCTGGCCTGGGCGTTCTTGGCGTAAAGGTCGGCTTCCTTCGCCTTGGCCTCGAACAAAGTGGTGTCCAAAACGCAGATCGGCTCGGTGATCGCGAACTCCGCCGCCACGACGATGGCCCCCACCGCCGGGCGCAACTCGGCCACGCAGGTCTCCAGGTCGAAGGCGCCGTAGAAGCCGATAACGCCTGCCGGGTTCAGTCGTCCGGCCCGGCGCTTGCGCTCGGGCGGCGGTCCCAGATCAGCGGCGATGTTGGCCGCGATCTTTTGCCGTTGCTCGACGTCGTTGGCGACGCGCGCGCGAAAAAACCGACTCTGCGCCTCGCCGGGCGCGATCAGGTAGACCGGCCCCTGCTTATGGTGATCGCGCTGCTGGTGGACGTCCTGGAAAATCTCCACCAGCTGGTCGCGCGCCCCGATGTTGAAGAAGCGCTGGCCGTGCAGGAGGCTTCGTCGGAAATCGCGCCACAGGCGCGCCGGGGCCTCCAAGGCAGCGGTCCAGATGTCCGCGTGGTAGCGGTATTCATCATCGTAAAACGCCTCCTCACCGTCGGGCGGCCAGTAGTTGTCGCCTTCAATTAGAGCGTCCCTGAGCGCTTCGACGATAGTCCAGTCGTCGGGCTGGGCGAGATCCTGGACGACGTCGACCAGCTCATCGCCCGCAGGCCCAACTGAATAGGGGTCGTGAGGTCCGCCGCCATAGTTGTCGCGAAACACCAGGTCGACGATCTCGGCTACTGCCTCGATCGAGACGCCCTTCTTCGTCGGGTGGAAGTCACAGCGACCGACGTCCTGGTCCTTGCGGATCTCAATGGTCCGCCGCTTCAGGCCTTTGACGGCGAAACAATCAGGGCAAACGTTCATGGCTGCGGCCCAGCTTAGGTGACACGCGCCGCCCTGTCTGCGCCTGCAGGCGGGCGTTCGAGAGCGGAAAAAAGGAAGGGGGCGGACGGGCGAGCCCGTCGGGTCTGGAGGGAGGAGCCCTCCGCGCCGGGTGATCCGGATCCCTGCCCATGAACGCCCTGCTTCCCCTGTTCGCCGCCGAAACCGGCGACCACCACCGACCCGCCAACCTCCTGGCCGCCGCCCGCGCTCTCACGCCCCAGCTCAACCGGTCCCGTCCGCTGGACCGAAAGCTGGTGGCCAACGTCATGACCATGGCGTTCGGGGCCTCGGACGCCGAGGGCGCCTGGCTCTGGCGCGACGCCTACGACGCCATCGAGGCGGCCCTGGTGCTACAGATCCGCCGCCTGGCGCCGCAGGTCGGCCGGCTGGAGGACGCGCCGGCCGAGATCGTCGCCCTGCTGGCCAACCTGGCCGAGCTCAGCCTGACCCACACCCGCCGCAGCGAGGAGCAGGTGGCGCTCGACCAATTCTCCACCCCGCCCCAGCTTGGCGCGCTCGCCGTGCTCGCCGCCCAGGTGCGCCCGGGCGACCAGGTGCTGGAGCCCTCGGCCGGCAGCGGCTTGCTGGCCATTCTGGCCGAGGCTTGCGGCGGCGCCCTGACCCTCAACGAACTGGCCGCTGGCCGCGCGGGCCTTCTGGAAGGCCTCTTCCCGCTCGCGGTCCGCAGCCAGCAGGACGCCCGCCACCTTCGCGACACCCTCCCTGGGTCGGGCAGGTTCCACACCGTGGTCGCCAACCCGCCCTTCCAGCACCTGGAGGCGCACCTGCACGCGGCCTTGGACTGCTTGGCCGATGGCGGCCGGTTGTCGGCCATCGTGCCTGCGCGGCTGTTCGAGGACGCCCCGGCAATGCGCGCGCTCGCCGCCCGCGGTCCGATCCGCCTGCGGCTGGCCTTCCCGGCCCGCGCCTACGCCAAGCACGGGACCTCCGTCGAGACGGGCCTGCTGGTGATCGACCGCGCCGCGCCCGCCGCTGAAAGCCCCGCGGTCGTGGTGGCCGACACATTGGCCGACGCCGCCCAGGCGGCCGCGACCGTCCAGGCCCGAGCGACCGCGCAGCCGCGCCAGTTCCGCATGGTGTCGCAGATCTCCGTCCTGACGCCTCGCGCCCGGGCGCTGGCCGCGCCTTCCAATCGCCTGGCCTTCCTCGCTGCGGCGGCGCCGCTGGCCTATGAGGCCTGCGCCTGGTCGGGCGAGGGCCACGATGTCGGCCTCTACCAGGCCTATGCGCTCGGCCGCGTCCGCTTCGCCACCTCGCGCCCCCACCCCTCCCCGCTCGTGGAATCGGGTCCCATGGCCTCGGTCGCGCCGCCGGTGCCGACCTACCGCCCGGTGCTGCCGGTCCGCATCACCGACGACGCGCTGGTGTCGGACGCCCAGATGGAGACGGTGATCTACGCCGGCGAGGCCCACGCCCAGGTCCTGCCGGGGTCGTGGATCCTCGGCGACGCCCCGCACCAGGTGATCCTGGTAAAGGACGACCATCCGGCCGCGGTCCAGTTTCGCAAGGGCTTCTTCCTCGGCGACGGCACCGGCTGCGGCAAGGGCCGGGAGATCGCCGGCGTCATCGCCGACAACCTGGCCCAAGGCCGGTCACGCGCGGTGTGGCTGTCGAAGAACGACGCGTTGCTGGAAGACGCCCGTCGCGACTGGAGCGCCATCGGCGGCGCCAATGCCGACATCACCCCGCAATCGGCGTGGAAACAGGCCGACGCCATCCGGATGGACCGGGGCATCCTGTTCTCGACCTATGCCACCCTGCGCCAGCCGGCGCGCGGCGACCGGCGCTCGCGCCTGGACCAGATCGTCGACTGGCTGGGGGCCGACTTCGACGGGGTGATCGTCTTCGACGAGGCCCACGCCATGGCCAACGCCGCCGGCGGCGGAAAGGGGGCGCGCGGGACGAAGAAGGCCTCGCAGCAGGGCATGGCGGGCCTCGCCTTGCAGAACCGCCTGCCCAATGCGCGAATCCTCTACGTTTCGGCGACTGGGGCGACCACGCCGGAGAACCTGGCCTACGCCGCGCGCCTGGGCCTCTGGGGCGGGCCGGAAGCGCCCTTCCCCACCCGCGACGCCTTCATGGACGCGGTCGAGACCGGCGGCGTGGCGGTGATGGAGCTGATCGCGCGCGAGCTGAAGGCCATGGGCCTCTACATCGCCCGCTCGCTGTCGTTCGACGGCGTCGAGTACGAGGCGCTGCGTCATCCGCTTGCGGAGGATGACATCGCCATCTGGGACGCCTGGGCCGATGCCTACCAGCTGATCCACCAGAACCTGCGCGCCGCGCTGGAGGCGGTCGGGGTGACCGAGGACGGCAAGGCCAAGTCCGGTCTGGCCGCGTCGGCCGCCCTGTCGGCGTTCGAAGGCTGCAAGCAGCGCTTCTTCGGCCACCTGTTGTCCGGCCTGAAGTCCCCGACCCTCGTGGCCTCGATCCGGCAGGACCTCGCGGATGGCCGCTCCTCGGTCGTCCAGGTGGTGTCGACTAATGAGGCGGTGATGGAGCGCCGCCTGGCTGAGATCCCGGCCGAGGAATGGAACAACCTCGCCGTCGACCTGACGCCGAAGGACCAGGTGCTGGACTACCTGATGGGCGCCTTCCCGGTCATGGCGATGGACGCCATCGAGGACGAAGAGGGCGCGGTGACTATGGTCCCGGTGATGGTGGACGGTGTGCCCGTGGTCAGCCAGGATGCCCTGCGCCTGCGCGACGAGCTGGTCACGCACTTGGCCTGTCTCCCGGCGGTCCCCGGCGTCCTTGATGCGGTCCTGGATGCGCTCGGCACGGAGATCGTGGCCGAGATCACCGGCCGCAGCCGCCGGGTGGTCCGCCGCGACGGCCGCCGCGTGGTGGAGCGGCGCAGCGCCTCGGCCGCCAAGGCCGAGACCGACGCCTTCATGGCCGGCAAGAAGCGGGTGCTGGTGTTCTCCGACGCCGGCGGCACCGGCCGCAGCTACCACGCCGACCTCGGAGCGGCGAACCAGCAGCGCCGGGTCCACTATCTGGTCGAGCCCGGCTGGCGGGCCGACGCGGCGATCCAGGGCCTGGGCCGGTCGCACCGCACCAACCAGGCCGTCGCGCCCCTCTTCCGGCCGGTGACCACGGACATCCACGGCGAAAAGCGGTTCACCTCGACCATTGCCCGGCGCCTGGACAGCCTCGGCGCCCTGACCCGGGGCGAGCGGCGGACGGCCGGCAATGGTCTGTTCCGCGCCGAGGACAACCTGGAAAGCCCCTGGGCGCACCGGGCGCTGCAGGCCTTCTACATCGGCCTGCACTTCGGCAACGTCGAGGCGATGGACCGCGAGACCTTCGAGGCCAAGACCGGCCTGCGGCTGCTCGACCATGAGGGCAACCTCAAGAAGTCCGACGACATGCCGCCAATGAACACCTTCCTTAACCGGCTGCTGGCCCTGCGGATCGCCGACCAGAACAGCCTGTTCGCCGCCTTCGACGCGATCCTCACCTCGATCCTGGAGCGGGCCCAGGCGTCCGGCGCCCTGGACCGGGGCATGGAGGACATTGTCGCCGATGACGTGGTCATCTCGGACGAGGAGGTGATCCGCGCCGACGCGGTCACCGGGGCGGAGACGCGGCTCACCCGGTTCCAGGTCTGCACGGTGCGCCAGCTGACCTCGGCCGACGACGCCCTGGTGGGCCTCGACCGGGACGGGGTGATCTTCGCGGTCAACAGCAAGTCCGGCCGCGCCGCCCTGGTGGTCCAGGGCCTGACCACGACCAATGACGACGACCGGCTTATCCCCGCCGTGCGCCTGATCCGCCCGGAAAAGCGGACGATCGCCTCGCTGAAGGGGTTCGAGGAATCGGCGTGGGAGGACGCCGGCGAGGCGGCCTGGCGCACGGCCTGGGACGCCGAAATCGCCCAGGCGGACCCGTGGGTGGCGCGCGACCTGGTGCTGGTCTCGGGGCTGTTGCTGCCGATCTGGTCGAGCCTGCCGGACAAGGCGACCTCGGTCCGCCGGCTGAAGGCGCCGGACGGCCGGCGCTGGCTGGGCCGGGTGCTCGACCCGGGTCAGGTCCCGCAGCTGAAGGTGGCCTTGGGACTGACCGACACCGCCAGCGCCTTCGCCGACGGCGCCGCGACCGCCCCGCTCGTCCTCGAGGAGGGCGCCGCCCTCTCGCTAGTGGGCGGCCTGTGGTTGCGACGGGCCAAGGTGATGGACCGTTACCGGATCGAGGTGGTCGGGGCGGCGTCCCAGCGCTCGGCGTTCACCGCGCTGGGCTGCTTCGTCGAGATCATCGCCTACACCCCGCGGGTGTTCGTGCCGGTCGACCAACCCGAAGTCCTGACCGCGGTCCTGGCGAAGTGGCCGGTTCAGACAATGTTGCCGGCTGCGGCGTAGGTCCGGTCTCGAACGGCTCCGAAGCCGAAAAGCCCCGCCCGGTCCGCTGGGCGGGGCTGCCGCGTGAGACGCGCTCCACGAGGGCCTGCCCTAGCTGCCAGGCGCATCGGAAAGGGGGAGGAAGGGGGGCGCCGGGCGAGCCGGCCGGGGAATGGGTCCTGGGCCGGCGCTGGACCTGGCCATGCTGCACCCCTTTCCTCCGACCGTCGGATCCTCTTCGCCCTGGGGACCGATCCAACACCTGACCCACTTGGGACCGGACGCCGTCGCCGTCTCGACCGCGTCGCACGGGGGCATCCGCATCTCTCTGACCGCGCTGGCCCGCATTCCCGAACCACTCCAGGCGACCGCTTACAGCGGCGGCGGCTGGTTCGAGGAGGACTGCGACTGGGCGATCCCCTATCTCGCCCTCGGCCTCGACGCCTTCGAGCCTGACGCCGCGCGGGCTGCCGAGGTGTGGGCCGCGGCCGTCCACACTGTGAAGCGCTACCACCCGCAGCACGCGGCGGCGCTTGGCGCGGACGGCGACCCGGAAGGGCGCCCCCATGGCTGAGCAGCGAGATCTGTTTGCGCCCGGCGTGGCGGAGGCCGCGCCGATCGGGATCTTTACGCGCGGCGGATGGCGCGAGGACCTGCAGGGGCGGTTCGCGGCCTCCGGTGTCGCCGGCCTGGACGAGGGCGACACCCTGGCGCTCATTCTCGACCGTTGCTTGGCGCCGGGCGCTGACACCGAGGCCGCCGCCGACGCGCTCATGGCGCGGTTCGGCGGGATCGGCCGCGTGCTCGGCGCTGCCGAGGGCGACCTGGCCCGGGTGATTGGCGCGCCAGCGGCCCGCCAGCTGGGACTGCTCCATGCGCTCCTGTTGCGCGCGCTGGAGCACCCCCTGCACCAGCGCCCGGTCCTGTCCTCGACCGAGGCGGTGCGGACGTATCTGCGCGCGCGGCTCGCCGCCTTGCCGCGCGAGGTCTTCCACGTCCTGTTCCTCGACAAAAAGAACCAGCTGATCGCCGATGAGCGGATGGCGGAGGGGACCGTCGACCACGCGCCGGTCTACCCGCGCGAGGTCGTGCGCCGGGCGCTGGAGCTGTCGGCCAGCGCGATCGTGCTCGCCCATAATCATCCGTCAGGCGATCCGGCCCCATCGCGCGCCGACATCGACATGACCCAGCAGGTGGTGGCGGCCGCGCGAGCGCTGCAGATCGCCGTCCACGACCATGTCGTTGTCGCGGGCGACCAGGTGGCGAGCCTGCGGACCCTGGGGCTGATGTAGGCGGCCGGTGCTGTGGGAGGGGGAGGAAGGGCCGGTCCGGGTGCGCTCGATGGGAGCGCATCTGGAGGAATGCCAATGTCTGAATCCGGCTGGTCCGAGACCCGCGTCACCACCCTGTCCCAGCTCTGGCTCGACGGCCTGTCGGCGTCGCAGATCGCCAAGCAGCTCGGCGGCGTAACTCGCAACGCTGTCATCGGCAAGGTCCATCGCCTGGGGCTGAGCGGCCGGGCGCCGGCCTCCGCGCCATCCCGCGCGCCGCGCACCGCGACCTCTCGGTCCAAAAGGCCCCGCCGGGCCCCTCCCCTTCGCAAGCCGCCCGCCCCGCCGCCCGTCCAGGCCTATGCGCCGGCGCCCGAGGGGCCGGGGCTGATCGAGGACATGGCCCTGCTGGGCGCCCACGCCTGCAAGTGGCCGATCGGCGACCCCAAGAGCCCCGATTTCAGCTTCTGCGGCCGGCCGGCCGACGGCCGCTACTGCGCCGCCCATGAACAGACGGGCGTGCGA
>NZ_DASXYF010000090.1:0-22536 GCF_036502675.1 Phenylobacterium sp. | reverse complement strand
CCGGCATGGTCCGGCTGATGGACTTCAGGATGTTGATGGCCGGGAAGCGGCCGCGCTCGGCGATGGCGCGCTCCATGACGATGTGGCCGTCGAGGATCCCGCGCACGGCGTCGGCGATCGGCTCGTTGTGGTCGTCGCCATCCACCAGCACGGTGAAGATGGCGGTGATCGGCCCCGCCGTGGTGCCGTCCGGTCGCACGGGGCCGGGGCCGGCGCGCTCCAGGAGTTTCGGCAGTTCGGTGAAGACCGTGGGGGTGTAGCCCTTGGTGGTGGGGGGCTCGCCGGCGGCCAGGCCGATCTCGCGCTGCGCCATGGCGAAGCGGGTGACGCTGTCCATCATGCACAGGACTTCCATGTCCTGGTCGCGGAAGAATTCGGCCACCGACATGGTCATGTAGGCGGCCTGGCGGCGCTTGAGGGCGGGTTCGTCGGAGGTGGCCACCACCACGACGGCGCGCTTCAGCCCCTCTTCGCCCAGGGTCTCCTCGATGAACTCGCGGACCTCCCGGCCCCGTTCGCCGATCAGGCCCACGACGACCGCGTCGCAGTCGGCGTTCTTGGCCAGCATGGAGAGCAGCACCGACTTGCCGACGCCGGAGCCCGCGAACACCCCCAGCCGCTGGCCACGGCAACAGGTGGTGAAGGCGTTCATCGCCCGCACGCCGAGGTCCAGCCGACCGCCCACACGCCCGCGGGCGTGGGCCGGCGGCGGCGGGCTGCGCAGGGGATAGGCCGCCAGCCCCTGCGGCAGCGGCCCCTTGCCGTCGATGGGCTGGCCGAAGGCGTCGACCACGCGGCCCAGCCACGCCCGCGTGGGGCGCACGGCCGAGCCGGCCGGCTCGATGCGGATCTCGGCGCCGGGCGCCACGCCCTCCACCGGGCCGAAGGGCATCAAGAGGGCGCGGGTCTCGCGGAAGCCCACCACCTCGGCGGCCAGCGGCGCCTCGCCAAGCCGCGTCACCTCGACGCGGGCCCCGACCGCCAGCCGGGTCAGGCCGCCGCGCACCTCGATCAGCAGGCCGTTCACCGCCGCCACCCGGCCGGACACGGTCAGGGGATCGAGACGCTCGACGGCGGCGACGAGATTGCGCAAGGACGGCCTCGGGGAAAGCGAGGCCGCAGAGTCCGCCGAACGCCCTTAACCGCCCATGAAGATCAGCGCCCGCCCGCCATATCCTTCTCCCCTTGCGGGAGAAGGCAGGCGCCCGCGACGACATCCAGGCCGCAGCCCGTCAGCGCAGGGCGCGGATCAGCCTGAGCGCCTGCCGGGGATGCCGCGCCGCCAGCCGCGCCGTGCTCACCGGCCGGCGCGCCGCAGCGCGCATCAGCGCCGGGCGCACCGCACGGGCGATCGCCGGCCTGGCCCGCGCGCCGATCGCGCCGCGCGCCAGGAACGCCGCGGCCGCCGCCAGCGCCAGGGCGCCCACCCCCACCACCAGGCTGGCCTCCGCCGCCGTCAGCTTCCGTCCGCGGGAGCCCACGCCCAGGTCCCGCACCGGATGTTGCGCCGCGTAGAGCACCGCGCGCGCCACCGCCGGGGGCGATGCCGACCGCCGCACCAGGGTCACCGAAACCGGCGTCCTGGAGTGTCGCAGCGTCCGGCGCAGGCTGTCGGTGAAGCCCTTGGTCTCCGAGGGGGCGACGCCGACGTTCACGACCGCCCCGGCGCTCCGGCGGCCCTCGAAATATTGCGCCGCGGCCTCGGAGCCGTTCACCGCCGCCAGGTGCCCCCCCTCGCCGCCGCTGTTGATCCAGGTGTCGATGTCGCCGAACCGCGCCGCCGCCGCCCGGGCGACCTTCGCCGCCTCGGCCAGGTCCGTCAGGTCGCCGGCCACCGGGTGCACCCGGCCTCCGCCGGCGCCCAGCTCCGCGGCCAGACGCCGCAAGCCCGCCTCGTCGCGGGCGGTCAGCACCACCGCAGCGCCCGCCTTCACCGCCTGCCGCGCCGTCTCCAGTCCGACCCCGGAGAGGGCCCCGGTGACCACCAGCACCTGTCGGGACAACGGCTTCAGCTTGGCGGGCATGGACGACTCCTCAAGAGCGTATCGGGGCTGGTTCGCCTAACGGCCAAGCCGCGGGCGGCGTTCCTTTTCCTCTAGCCGATCCTCTAGCCGATCGGACGTTCGGCGTGCGCGCCGTTTTGCGCCGCGACCTGCGATCACGAAAGATTCATCGGGGGTGCGACTCGGCGCCCCGCCTGCGCGCCTTGTGGCGGAATCCGCATCGGGTTAACGATTCGCTCAGAGGGCTTTCACTATTAACCAGTCTTAAATTAACTCGCCGGCAACATTGCGGTGAGGGTTGGGCCGGATTCCGAGATATCGGCGGAATTTGACCGGCATGTGTCCATGGAGGTGCTGATGCGCGTACTGTTGATCGAGGATGACAGCGCCACAGCGCAGAGCATCGAACTGATGCTCAAGTCCGAAGGTTTCAACGTCTATACTACGGACCTGGGCGAGGAAGGGGTGGATCTGGGCAAGATCTACGACTACGACCTCATTCTCCTGGACCTGAATCTGCCCGACATGAGCGGTATCGACGTGCTGCGCACCTTGCGAGTCGGCAAGGTCAACACGCCGATCATGATTCTTTCCGGCACGGCTGAGATCGACACCAAGGTCAAGACCTTCTCAGGCGGCGCCGACGACTACATGACCAAGCCGTTCCACAAGGATGAACTGGTCGCCCGGATTCACGCCGTGGTCCGCCGCTCCAAGGGCCACGCCCAGTCGGTGATCCGCACCGGCGACATCACCGTCAACCTCGACGCCAAGACCGTGGAAGTGAACGGCATGCGCGTCCACCTGACGGGCAAGGAATACCAGATGCTGGAGCTGCTCTCCCTGCGGAAGGGCACCACCCTGACCAAGGAAATGTTCCTGAACCACCTCTACGGCGGCATGGACGAGCCGGAACTGAAGATCATCGACGTCTTCATCTGCAAGCTTCGCAAGAAGCTGGCCGCCGCCGCCGACGGCAAGCACCACATCGAGACCGTTTGGGGCCGCGGCTACGTGCTGCGCGACCCCCACGAAGCCCAGGCGGCCGCATAACAATACAGTCCTTCCTAGCGTCCTGAACGCCCGCCGGCCCAACCGGCGGGCGTTTTCGTTGATGAAAGCCATTGCCGCGCGCACGCCTGCGGTCTCTGCTGGCAGGGCTTTAGGGAGCGCCATGGGACGGACGTTCGCGCTGGCCGCCTGCCTGATCGCCGCGGCCCTGATCGCCTGGCGGGGCGAGCGCCCGCCTGATCCTGCATCCCGCGACGCGCCCGCCGCCGCCTTCTCCGCCGGCCGCGCCCTGGCCGACGTCGAGGTCGTCGCCCGCGCGCCCCACCCGGTCGGCTCCCCCGCCAACGCCGCGGTGCGCGGCCACCTGCTGCGCCGCATGACGGCGCTCGGCCTCGCCCCCCGGGTGCAGCGCGCCGATGTCGCCGTGCAGGCCGCCGGGGACGCCCGGTCCGGGATCGTCGGCGGACGGGTCGAGAACCTGGTGGGCGTCCTGCCCGGCCGCGACCGGGCCCTGCCGGCGGTCGCCCTGATGGCCCATTACGACAGCGTCCCCAGCTCGCCCGGCGCCGCCGACGACGCGGCCGGCGTCGCCGCCGTGCTGGAGGCGGTGCGTGCGCTGAAGGCCCAGGGGCTGCTGCGCCGCGACGTGGTGGTCGCGCTCACCGACGGCGAGGAGGCGAACCTGCTGGGCGCCCGCGCCTTCTTCGCGGAGAACCCGCTCGCCGGGCGTCTCGGCTTCGTCGTCAACCTGGAGGCCCGCGGCGGCGGCGGACGGGCGCGGATGTTCGAGACCGGACCGGACAACGGCGGGACCGTCGACCTCTTCCGCCGCGCCGTGTCTTCCCCCAGTTCCAGCTCGCTGGCGGTCCATCTCTACCGGCTCATGCCCAACGAGACCGACTTCACCGTGGCCCGCGCCGCCGGCCTGCGGGGGCTGAACTTCGCCTTCATCGGCCGCCAGTTCGACTACCACTCCGCCAGTTCGACGCCTGCGAGCCTCGACCAGGGCTCGCTGCAGGACATCGGCGGCCAGGCCCTGGCCGCCGTCGCCGCCGCCGCCCAGGCGCCCGCCCTGCCCGGCCCCGCGCCGGACCAGGTCTACAACCAGCTCCCCGGCGGCTACGTGCTGGCCTATCCGGCCCCCGTGGGCTGGGCGGTTCTGGCGGCCGCCGCGGCCCTGCTGGCGCTTGGATGCGTCCGGGCCCGCAAGGCCGGCGCGCTGTCCTGGCGCGACGGGCTGCGCGGCGCCGGGGCCGGCCTGTTCCTGCTGCTGGCCGGGGCGGCCCTGCTGCGCGCCGCCCGCCGCGCGGCGGGGGCCGGCTTCGGCTTTCTGGAGCAGCGCCGGCTGCTCGCCCAGGCCGACCGCTTCGAGACCGCCCTCGTGCTGCTCGGCCTGGGCCTCTTGCTCTACGCCGCCGCCGAGCTCGCCAGGGGCCGCCGCGGCATCGCCCTGGTTCCCCTGGCGGCGGGGCTGGGCGGCGCCTTCGTCGCGGGCTTCGACCCCGCCTGTCTGGTCCTGGGCGCCGCGGCCCTGGCCGTCGCCGCCCTCGCCCTCCGCCGACCCACCGGGGCTCCCGGCGCCTGGGCCGGCCTGATCGCCACGGGCCTCACCGCCGGCGTCGCGCTGCAGGTCGCGGCGCCGGCCGCCGCCCTGGTCGCCGCCTGGCCGACCCTGCTGGCCGCAGCGCTCGCCGCAGTCTCGGGCCTCTGGACGGCGCGCAGCCGGCTCAACCGCATCGTCGTCCTGGTCGCCGCGGCGCTCGGCCTGGGCTGGCTGGGCGGCCTGGTGCATGGACTCTACCTGGGCCTCGACGCGCCGGAGCTGCTCGCCATCCCCGTCTGGCTGGCCGCCATCGTCGTCTGGCCGCTGGCCCAGCCGGACCGCGACGTGGCCGGCACGCCCTTCGTCGCGGTCGGCGTGCTGTTCGCGGGCCTGGCGGTCCTGGCCGCCGTGCGCGTCCTCGACCCCTGGAGCCCGCGCCATCCGCAAGCCTCCCAGGTCGCCTACCTGCAGGACCGCACGAGCGGCCGGGCCCTGCGCCTCAGCCTGACGCCGGACCGCCCCGCCTGGTCCGACGCCGTCCTGCGCGCCGACGGCGGCGCGGTCGCCGCGCGCCCCGCCCCGCCCCTGTTCCGTCGCCCCGTCGACGCCGCGCCCGCCCGGCCGATCGCCGCCGCCGCGCCCGCCCTGACCCTGCGGCCCTCGCCCGACGGCAGGGTCGTGCTGCACGCCGTCCCCCCGCCCGGCGCGGACGTCCTGGTCCTGGAGCTGGTCGCCGACACGCCGGCAAGCGAGGTCACGCTGAACGGCCGCCCGGTCCGCCTGCTCGCACGCCCGGGCCAGACCGGCCGCATCCGCTGGCGGGCGGCGCAGGACGGCCTCGTGCTGGCCTTCCGTCCCGCAGGCCCGGGGGCGATCGCCGTCCGCTACGCCGCCCAGACGCCCGCCTGGCCGCCCGACGCCCGGCGCCTGCCGCCCAGGCCCGCCGACGTCATGGCCTTCGACACGTCGGATTCCACGATCGTCACCGGCGCCGAACGGCTGACTTGGGCCGCGCCATCGCGTAAACCGGTCCCATGAGCGACGTCGTCATCTACCACAACCCCGCCTGCGGCACGTCCCGCAACACCCTGGCCCTGCTGCGCGGGAAGGGCGTCGAACCCAAGGTCGTGGAGTACCTCAAGACCGGCTGGACCCGCGAACAGCTCGAGCGGCTCATCCAGCGCATGGGCGTCTCGGCCCGCGACATCCTGCGCGTCCAGGGCGCCGAGGCCGACGCCCTGGGCCTGACCGATCCCTCGGCCTCCGACGCGGCCCTGATCGCGGCGATGGTCCTCGACCCCAAGCTGGTCAACCGCCCCATCGTCGAGACCCCCAAGGGCGCCGCCCTCTGCCGCCCCGCCGACCTGGTGCTGGGCTTGCTGTAGAGCCCGTCCCCATCGAGGGGCGAAGAGCTTTCCCGGCCTGCGGCAAATCGCCGGGCGGCCCGCCGGCAACTTCTCGTTAACCATGTTGGCGGACCATGTTCGGCGAGCCATTAAAGTCTTGATTCACCTAAAATCTTCGGGGAACCCCATGCAGGAGTTCGATCCGCGCCGCCAGGCCGTCCGCTATGCGCCGCGCATCCTGATGGCCGCCGGCGCGCTGACCGCCCTGGCCTTCGCCGCCAAGTCGTTCCTGGGCCACCCGGTCCAGCCCGCGCGGCCGGCCCCGTCCGCCGCCGCCATCGCCGCCCTGCAGCACGACGTCTTCACCCGCGCCGAGGCCCAGCCCGGCTTCGTCCGGCCCGAGAGGATCCCGGTCGCCATCCTCCCCGGCGAGACCCTGGAGGCGGCCGTCGGCCGCGCCGGCGTCGGCCGCGACGAGGCCCGCCAGGCCGTCGAGATGCTGGCCGAGGCCATGGACACCGTGCATATCAAGGCCGGCATGGCCTTCGACGCCGCCGTCGCCCACCCGCGCGGCCGCCGCGGCCCGGCCCGGCTGATCGGCCTGTCGCTGCGCATCGGCCCCACCACCGCCATCACCCTGTCGCGCACCTTCGACGGAGCGTTGCGCCTGCGCGAGCTGGACGAGAAGGTCCACGACGACACCGTCGCCGCCCAGGGGGACATCGAAGGCTCGCTGTACCAGAGCGCCGAGAAGCTGGGGGCCACGCCGGCCATCACCGCCCAGGTGGTGAAGCTGTTCGCCCACAAGCTGGACTTCGAGCGCGACATCCAGGCCGGCGACGACTTCAAGCTGGTGTTCGACCGGCAGGTCACCGACAGCGGCCGCACCGTGCAGGTCGGCGGCCTCGAATACGCCGAACTGCACGGCGTGCGCTTCTACCGCTTTGCGCGCGCCGGCGGCGACGTCGACTACTTCGACGAGGCCGGCAAGACCATCAAGGGCTTCCTGCTGCGCACCCCGGTGGACGGCGCGCGGATCACCTCTCTGTTCGGGATGCGCCGCCATCCGGTGCTGGGCTACACCCGCGCCCACCAGGGCGTCGACTTCGGGGCCGGGACCGGCACGCCGATCCTGGCGGCCGGCGACGGGGTGGTGCTGGAGGCCCGCCGCTGGGGCGGCTACGGCAACTGGCTGCGCATCCGCCACGCCGGCGGCTGGGACACCGGCTACGGCCACATCTCCCGCTACGCCCCGGGCGTCCATCCGGGCCTGCGCGTCCGCCAGGGCCAGGTGGTGGCCTATGTGGGCGCCACCGGCCTCGCCACCGGTCCCCACCTGCATTACGAGGTCTGGCTCAACGGCGCCCGCGTCAACCCCATCGGCGCGCAGGTTCCCCAGGGCACGGTCCTGGCCGGCGGCGAACTGGCCGCCTTCCGCAGCCAGAAGGCCCGCATCGACGGCCTGCTGGCCCGCCAGGCCGGCGAAACCCGCCTGGCCCAGGCCGACGTCCCCGCCGGACTGCGCTGAGCCCGCCTCAGTCGAACACGATCACCGAGCGGGCGATCTGCCCGGTCTTCATCTCGGCGAAGGCGTCGTTCACCTCGGCGAGCTTGATCCGGCGCGAGACCATGTCGTCGAGCTTGAGCTTGCCGGCCATGTACATGTCCACCAGCCGCGGCATGTCCACCGGGAAGCGGTTGGAGCCCATCATCGAGCCCTGGATCCGCCGGCCGCCCAGGAAGGCCGTGCCCGGCAGGCTCATGCTCTGGCCGACCGGGACCATGCCCACCACATTGGCCGTCCCGCCGCGCTTCAGCATGCCGAACGCCTGCTCGCAGGTCTTGGTCAGGCCAACGCACTCGAAGCTGTGCTCCACCCCGCCCTTGGTCATCTCCAGCACCGTCTTCACGGGGTCGGCCTCCGCCGCGCAGATGAAGTCCGTCGCCCCGAAGGCCTTGGCCAGGTTCGACTTGGAGGGCGACATGTCGATGGCGATGATCCGCCCGGCGCCGGCGATCGCCGCGCCGTTCACCGCCGACAGGCCCACGCCACCCAGGCCGATCACCGCCACGGTCTCGCCCGGCCGCACCCTGGAGGTGAGGATCACCGCCCCCACCCCGGTCATCACCCCGCAGCCGATCAGGGCGGCGCGGTCGAAGGGCATGTCCTTGCGGATCGCCACGCAGGCGTGCTCGTGCACCAGCATCTGCTCGGCGAAGGACGACAGGTTCAGGAACTGCGGCATGGCCGCGCCGTTCTGGGTGATCCGGGCCGGCTCGTCGGCCTTGCGCCGGGTCTCCGGCGAGACGCAGAGGCTCATCCGGTCGGTCAGGCAGAACTCGCAGTGGCCGCAGAAGGCCGACAGGCAGGTGATCACGTGGTCGCCCGGCTTCACCCTGGCGACCTCCGCCCCCACCGCCTCGACGACCCCGGCGCTCTCATGGCCCAGCACCGCCGGCAGCGGGTGCGGCCAAAGGCCCTCGATGAAGTGCAGGTCCGAGTGGCAGACGCCGGCGGCCCTGGTGCGGATCAGCACCTCGTGCGCGCCGGGCTTGTCGATCTGCACGTCCTCGATCTGAAGCGGCTTGCCCACTTCGCGCAGTACGGCGGCCTTCATCTGTCGCGCTCCCTGGCGTGCGCCCGGCCTGGGCGGACGGGGTCGCGGCCAGCCTTAGCGTCGCGGCGAAAGGCCGGCCAAGGCTTTTTCAGGCTGCGCCCGGAATTCCGTCGACGCCGGCCTCGGCCTCCCGCAAGGAGAGGCCGCCCCGGCGCAAAGGCCATGTCCGAACCCCCATCCCGTCCGAGACGCACGCTCGAGGTGTTCCTGGCCTTCCTCGGACAGGGGCTGACGGCGTTCGGGGGCCCGGTCGCCCACCTGGGCTATTTCCGCCGCGCCTTCGTGGAGCGCCGCGGCTGGCTGGATGACGCGGCCTTCGCCGACCTCGCCGCCCTTTGCCAGTTCCTCCCGGGCCCCGCCTCCAGCCAGCTCGGCATGGCCATCGGCCTGCGCCGCGCCGGCCTGGCCGGGGCGCTCGCCGCCTGGCTGGGCTTCACCCTGCCCGCGGGCCTGGCGATGATCGCCTTCGCCCAGGCCGCGCCGTCGCTGGGCGCGCACTGGGGCGGCGGCTGGATCCACGGCCTGAAGATCGCCGCCGCCGCCGTGGTCGCCCAGGCGCTGGTCGCCATGGCCCGCACCCTCGCCGCCCGGCCCGTCACCGCCGGCATGGCGATCGGCGGCGCGGCCGGCCTGATCCTCGCCCCGGGCCCCGCGCCGCAGGTCTGCGCCCTGCTGGCCGGCGCCGCCTTCGGCCTCGCCTTCCTGAGGACGGTCCAGCCGTCCGCCGCGCCCGACGCCGTCCCGCCCCGCGGCCGCCGCGGCGCGGTCCTGGCGCTGGCCCTGTTCGCCGGCCTGCTCATAGGCTTGCCGCTGCTGGCGCGGCACGACCCGGCCCTGGCGCTGGCCGGCGTGTTCTACCGCACGGGCGCGCTGGTGTTCGGCGGCGGCCACGTGGTGCTGCCGCTGCTGGAGAGCCAGGTGGTGGGGCCGGGCTGGCTCGACCGGGATACGTTCCTGGCCGGCTACGGCGCGGTGCAGGCGCTGCCCGGCCCGCTGTTCAGCTTCGCCGGCTTCGTCGGCGCCAGCCAGACCTTCGCGCCCCGCGGCTGGGCGGGCGGCGGCGTGGCGCTGGTTTCGATTTTCCTGCCCAGCCTGCTGCTGGTGCTGGGCGTCCTGCCGTTCTGGGACCGGTTGAAGGCCCGCCCCGGCGCCCGCGGCGCCCTGGCCGGGGTCAACGCCGTGGTGGTGGGCCTGCTGGCCGCCGCGCTCTGGGACCCGGTGCTGACGGGCGCGGTGCGCTCGCCCGCCGACGCGGCCCTCGCCGTCTCGGCCTTCCTGTTGCTGACCGTGGTGCGCCTGCCGCCCTGGGCGGTGGTGGCGGGCTTCGCCGTCGCGGTGGGCGCGTTCGCCCGCTAAGCCGGGGCCACGCCCTGCGGCGGACGCGGCTTCGGCCATTGCAGCAGCGGCGGCTTCGGCCACTGGAACCACGGCTTCGCCGCCGCCGGCACGCAGGCCTCCAGGGTCGCCAGCACCGCCTCCACCGGCCCGTCGTTGATGAAGTGGTCGCCGCCGGCCACCCGCTCGACCCGCACCGGCAGCTTGCCGCGGGTCTCGGCCACCAGCCGCTCGGCGATCTCGATGGGGGCGAAGTCGTCCTTGTCGCCATGCACCACATGCACCGGGATCTTCAGCCGCCCCAGCGCCAGGCGCACGGCGGCCAGCTGCGGCGCCTGGTTGCGCGCCTCCAGCACCGCGTTGCGCAGGTCGCGCGGGATCACCTTCAGCGCGCGGGCGCCCACGTCCAGCAGCCAGCGCGCCGTGGGCCCCGGCTCGCCGAAGAAGCCCGAGAGCAGCACCAGGCTCGCCACCGTCTTGGGCCGGGCCGCGGCCATCATCACCGCGATCGCCGCCCCGTAGGACTGCCCCACCAGCAGGATCTTCTGCCGCGGCGCGGCGGCGAGCAGCGGCGCCAGCGCCTCGGCCTGCACCCGGATGTCCGGCACATGGTCGAAGGGCTCGGAGTTGGCGAACCCCGGGCGGTCCACCACCACCATCTCCCGGTCCTGCGGCAGGCCCGCCAGCACCGGCGCCCAGTATTCCGACCACGACGGCGCCCCGGTGATCACCACGATCTTCCAGGCCGCCGGCCGGTCGCGCGGCGTCGTCAGGCAGGAGATCCGCCATCCGTGGCCGCCGCCGTCCAGGAAGGAGTCCCGCTTCACCACGCTGTCGGGATAGGACTCCGACGTCGGGAAGTGTTCCCGCCGCCCCAGCGCCGCGCTCTCCAGGCAGGCCCAGCCCACCGCCAGCAATCCCTTCGGCCGTTTACGCGCCACGTCCGCAACCTCCGCCCAGACCTCGTCGCCTCGCGTCGTTAACGCCGGAAGCGCGGCGGGAGTTCGTCTGGAAACAGCTTCGCCACGGAACTCACGTGGGGGCGTGTCGCGCGGGCCACAAGGCCCGCTCAGGCCGCCATGCGGGCCTTGAACACCCCGTCCGGCAGCCGCGGCGCCCGCGAGGGGTGGATGAAGAAATAATCCTTCCACGGCAGGTTCGGCGCCACCTCGGTCCGCTCCTCCAGCCGGTCGCCGTTCAGCGCGAACATCCGGTACCCGCGGGAGCGGAACAGCGCCACCACCTCCTCCGCCGAGCCGCCGAACCGGCCCTCCAGCATGGCGGGGTGGATCTCCACCAGCACGTGCGGCCGGTCGCGGTCCAGCACCTCCTGCGCGCCGGCCAGCGCCTTCAGTTCGGCGCCCTCGATGTCCATCCGGATGAAGTCCACCCGGGTGACGCCGGCGCGGGCGCAATAGTCGTCGATGGTCACCACCGGCGTGGCCTGCACCTCGGCGCCCTGGTCCTCCAGGTCCGGCCGCACCGGCGCGTGCGCGTCCGGCTGGGTGTCCGACAGGAAGGCGTAGGCCCGGCCCATCCGGCCGGACATCTTCTTGGGCGTCACCAGGAACATCTCGCCCGCCTGGTCGGAGCACGCCGCGTGCACCGGGATCACCCGGTCGGAGATGCCGTGCCAGCTCATGCAGGTTTTCAGCACCTGGTAGGCGAACGCCGACGGCTCGAAGGCGTGGATCTGCGCCTTGGGCGCCACCTGGGTCATCACATAGGAGTGGCGCCCGTCGCTGGCCCCGATGTGCAGGCACACGGGCGCGCCGGACAGCAGGTCCGCCAGGTAGGTCGTCTCGGGCTCATGCTTGCGCCAGCGCAGGTTGCGCCGCCAGGCCCGGAACGCATGGCCAAGGATCCGCAGGGACGTCATGGGCGCATCCTTACGCCGCGTCGCGGGCGACCGTCATCATGTAGTTCACATCCGCGTCCTCCGCCTGCGACCAGCGGCCGCTCAGGGGATTGAACGCCAGGCCGAAGGGACCTTCGACGCGCACCGGCTCGTCCGCCAGGAACCCGCGCAGCTCGTCGGGCTTCAGGAACTTCTTCCAGTCGTGGGTGCCGGCCGGCAGCCAGCGCAGCACGTATTCCGCCCCCACCTTGGCCAGGGCCAGCGCCTTCAGCGTGCGGTTCAGCGTCGCCACGATCATCAGCCCGCCGGGCGCCAGCAGCCGCGCGCAGTCGCGCAGGTACGGGCCCGGATCGGCCACGTGCTCGATCACCTCCATGTTCAGGATGACGTCGAACGGCCCCGCCCCTTCGGCCAGCAGCGTCTCGGCGGTGGTCGCCCGGTAGGCGATGGCGAGCCCCTGCTCGGCCGCATGCGCCTGAGCGGTGCCGATGTTGCGCTCCGAGGCGTCGACCCCGGTCACCTGGAACCCCAGCCGCGACATGGGCTCCGAGAGCAGCCCCCCGCCGCAGCCGATGTCCAGGAGCCGCAGCCCCTCGAACGGCCGCCGCGCCTTGCCGTCGCGCCCGAACCGCGCCAGCGCCTGCGCCCGGATGAAGCCCAGCCGCACCGGGTTGAACCGATGCAGCGGCGCGAATTTCCCCTTCGGATCCCACCACTCGGCGGCGATCGCGGAGAACCGCGCCACCTCCTGCGGATCGATGCTGGATATCGTCATGCGCGCCTTCTACGCTCGACCTTGCGTCTTGGGGAGGCTGGGACCGCGACGAGTCGCTCGTCTTTCGCTCCACGAACCCACGAACCCCCGGAAAAGGCGCCCCCATTGCCCCCTCGCCGCAGCGCCGTTAGAAGAGCGCCTCGCAAAACGGGGGTCCCTGGCGCTGTGTCTCGGCTGGTGATGAAATTCGGGGGCACGTCGGTGGCCGACCTGGAGCGCATCCGGCGCGTCGGGCGCCTGGTGGCCGCGGAGGTCGAGGCCGGCCACCGCGTCGCCGTGGTGGTTTCGGCCATGTCCGGCAAGACCAACGAACTGGTGGCCTGGACCGACGGGGCCGGGGCCGCCGCGGCGGGCCTTGCGCCCTCCGACGACGAATACGACACCGTGGTCGCCTCCGGCGAGCAGGTCACCGCTGGCCTCCTGGCCATGACCCTGCGCAACATGGGCCTGCCGGCCAGGTCCTGGCTGGGCTGGCAGATCCCGATCATCGCCGACGACGCCCACGGCCGCGCCCGCATCGACGACATCCCGCCCGAGAAGCTGGCCGCCGCGCTCGACGCCGGCGAGGTGGCGGTGATCGCCGGCTTCCAGGGCGTCACCCGCGACGGGCGCATCGCCACCCTGGGCCGCGGCGGCTCCGACACCAGCGCCGTGGCCGTGGCCGCCGCCCTGAAGGCGGTGCGCTGCGACATCTACACCGACGTGGACGGCGTCTACACCACCGACCCGCGCATCGAGTCCAAGGCCCGGCGCCTCTCCAAGGTCTCCTACGAGGAGATGCTGGAGATGGCCTCCCTGGGCGCCAAGGTGCTGCAGACCCGCTCCGTCGAGCTGGCCATGGCCCAGGGCGTGGCGGTGCGCGTGCTGTCCAGCTTCGTGGAGCCCGGCGAGGCGCCGGGCCAGGGGACCATCGTCTGTGACGAGGAAGAGATCATGGAAAAGCGGATCGTGAGCGGCGTGGCCTATTCCCGCGACGAAGCCAAGATCAGCCTGTTCGGCCTGCCGGACCACCCGGGGGTCTCCTCGGAGATCTTCGGCCGCCTGGCCGACGCCAACGTCAATGTGGACATGATCGTCCAGAGCCACGCGCGCACCGCCGACACCGCCAACATGGAGTTCACCGTCGGCAAGCGCGACGCGGCCCGCGCGCTGGAGATCGTCAAGGCCGCCCAGGCCGCCATCGGCTTCGAGCACGTCACCGTCGACGAGGAAGTCTCCAAGGTCTCGGTGATCGGCGTCGGCATGCGCAGCCACACCGGCGTCGCCAAGACCATGTTCGGCGCGCTGGCGGAAAAGGGCGTCAACATCCAGGTGATCTCCACCAGCGAGATCAAGATCAGCGTGCTGATCGAGGCCGCCTACACCGAGCTCGCCGTCCGCGCCCTGCACGCCGCCTACGGCCTGGACCAGCTGTAGGCTCGCGGACGCCGCAACGCCCCAGATCCTCCCCCAGGGCGCAGCCCGGTCAGGGGGAGGTGGCGCGCGGCGCAGCCGCGTGACGGAGGGGGTTGAAGCCCCCGGCGCCGGTCCGGCGCTAAGGACCGGACGCGTCGTCGAGATGCCCTAGGATGGTGCGGGTCGCATCGTCCACGTCCTCCAGGATAAGCGAGGCGCTCAGCCGCAGTGTCGATCCCCCGGTCGCGCAGCCAGGCGTCGCGGCGCTCGTCGCGACCGGGCCGGTCTCCAAGGCTATGGCTCCCCCCATCGACCGCGAGCCGTCGGGCCTCGCAGAAGAAATACAACACATAGGGGCCCACCGGATGCTGCTTGCGGAAGTGCAGACCCGAAAGCTTGCGGCCCTTCAGCGCCTTCCGGAGCAGCACCTCCGGCAGGCTCATACCCCGGCGAAGGTCCTTGGCCCGGTCCTTAGTCGTGCGCGGCGCATCCATGGCGCAAGCCCAGCAAATCCTGCGCTGGCTCAAAGTGGCGGGCGCCATGGGCGTCAACCCCCTCCGTCTCGCAGCTACGCCGCGAGCCACCTCCCCCTTGCCGCGCTTCGCGCTGGGGGAGGATCTGAGAGCGGCTGGCGACACGCTGGAGAGACGTAAGAGGCCAACGTCCGCCTCCACGCGCGCCGCCAGAGCGCGGACCGACCCGTCGCGGACAAAGAGCCCAACGACCTCCTGTCGGGCCTCGGGCCACTTAGTCGGAGGCTGAAAGCACGCGCTTGAACCAGGACAGAAATAGGCCGAAATCGCGGTGACCTTGCGGAGACTGCCGCTCAGGGACGTCCACGAACCTAATTGCCCGATCTCCGACCCTGAAGACGAGAGGGCGCGCTCCTGGAAGGCCCGACAGGCGGCCGAGCCTTTCTGCCTCTATGTCGGTGCGCGATGTCGGCGCGCGAGCCTGGGCCGCACATGACGTAGGCAAGGCCCCCTGCGCACGCGTTGCCGCGGACCCCGGCTGCAGATTCCGGTTGCGGCGCCCGGTCCCGGATCAAACCGCCGGGGATATCGAATTCTCGTCTCTGTTCCGCCGCGCAAAGCTGCTAGCAAACAGGGAGGTCAGAGGGAGGGGAGCGGCCGTGGCCACCCCGAGTATCGCCATTCGAGGTCAGCGCAGCCTGCTGCGGCAGATCCGCGAGGCGCTGGCCGGCGGCGGTCCGGCCCAGACGCGCCTCGACATGGTGGTGCGCATCATCGCCCGCTCCATGGTCGCCGAGGTGTGCTCCCTCTACATGCGCCGGGCGGCCGGCGAGATGGAGCTGTTCGCCACCGAGGGCCTCGACCCCTCCGCCGTGCACGTCACCCGCATGCAGCCCGGCGAGGGCCTGGTGGGCGAGACCATGCGCATCGCCCGGCCGCTGAACCTGGCCGACGCGCCGAACCACCCGGCCTTCTCCTACCGGCCGGAGACCGGCGAAGACCCCTACCACGCCTTCCTGGCCGTCCCCCTGCTGCGCGGCGGCCGCGCCATCGGGGTGCTGGTGGTCCAGAACCGCACCGAGCGGGTCTACACCGACGACGAGGTCGAGGACCTGCAGATCATCGCCATGGTGCTGGCCGAGATGGTGGCCGGCGGCGAGCTGATCACCGAGGCCGAGATGAAGGGCGTCGAGCTGGCGCCCCACAAGCCCGAACGGCTCAAGGGCGCCAAGTTCGCGGACGGCATCGCCTTCGGGGTGGCCATCCTGCACGAACGGCCGATGGCCCCCTCGCAGCTGCTGGCCGACGACGTGGCGGCCGAGGAGGAGCGGCTGAAGACCGCCGTCTCCGCCCTGCAGGCCCAGATCGACGGCCTGCTGGAAGGCCAGACCGGCCTGGTGGAGGCCTCCTACGAGGTGCTCGACACCTACCGGATGTTCGCCCACGACCGCGGCTGGAACCGCAGCCTGGAGGATGCGGTCCGCAACGGCCTGACCGCCGAGGCGGCGGTGGAGCGCGTGCGCTCCGAGCACCGCGCCCGCCTGGGCGCCGCCCGCGACCCCTACCTGCGCGAACGGCTGCACGACCTGGAGGACCTCAACGACCGCCTGCTGCGCCACCTGGCCGGCGACGGCCACGTGGCCCGCGACCTGCCGGACGACGCCATCCTCATCGCCCGCAACCTGGGCCCGGCGGACATCCTGGAGTACGACCGCACCCGGCTGAAGGGCCTGCTGCTGGAAGAGGGCTCGGCGGCCAGCCACGCGGCGATCGTCGCCCGCGCCCTGGACATCCCCTGCGTCGGCCGCCTGATGGGCCTGCGCGACCGCGTGTCCGAGGGCGACCCCGTCATCGTCGACGCCGAGTCCGGCGAGGCCTACCTGCGCCCGCGCCCGGACGTGGTGAACTCCATCCAGGCCCGCATCGAGGTCCGCGCCCAGCGGCGGGCCGAGTTCGCCCGCCTGCGCGACACCCCGGCCTTCACCCGCGACGGGGCGAAGATCACGCTGCTGATGAACGCCGGCCTCGACGTGGACCTCGACACCCTGCGCGAGACGGGCGCCGAGGGCATCGGCCTGTTCCGCACCGAGTTCCAGTTCATGGTCGCCGAGGAGCTGCCGCGCTTCAACGCCCAGACCGCCCTCTACAGCCGGGTGCTGGACGCCGCCGACGGCATGCCGGTCACCTTCCGCACCCTGGACCTGGGCGGCGACAAGGTGCTGCCCTACCTGGAGGCGGAGCGCGAGGACAACCCGGCCCTCGGCTGGCGGGCCATCCGCATGGGTCTCGACCGCCCCGCCCTGCTGCGCCTGCAGCTCCGCGCCCTGATCGCCGCCGCCCGGGGCCGGCCCTTGCGGATCATGTTCCCCCTGGTGGCGACGGTGGACGAGTTCCGCGCCGGCCGCGCCCTGGTCGACACCGAGCTGGCCTGGGCCGAGCGCCGCGGCCGGCCTGCGCCGTCGCGCCTCGACGTGGGCGCGATGATCGAGGCGCCCTCGGTGGTGTGGCACCTCGACGCACTGCTGCCGATGACCGACTTCGTCTCGGTCGGCACCAACGACCTGATGCAGTACCTGTTCGCCGCCGACCGCGGCAACGCACGGGTCGCCGACCGCTACGACCCGCTCTCGCCGCCGGCGCTCCGCGCGCTCGCGGCCATCCAGGAGGCCTGCGCCGAGACCGGCACACCCGTCTCGGTGTGCGGCGAGATGGCCGGCCGTCCGCTGGAGGCGTTCGCCCTGGTGGCCCTTGGCTTCGACCGGCTTTCCATGCCGCCGACGGGGGTCGGGGCCGTCAAGCAGATGGTGCTCTCATGTGACCGGGAAGCGGCCAGGCGCGGCGTTTCGAGTCTGCTCAAAGCGACCGGGGGCTCCGTTCGAAACGAAATCGAAACCTTGGCGCGCAAACTCTACCTTTCGATATAGCCGCAACGCTTGAGCGTGACCGAATAGCGCATTGAATCCCGTATGCTAGCGTGTTATCCACAGTCTTGCGTTCACGACCCCGTGAGCCTCGGGTCCAGGCGTCGCCGCGCGGGGTTTTCGCCGCGCCTAATCCAGGGTGGTGAGCAGCCATGCCGCTCGATACTGGCGGACTGACGGAACTTGATTTTCGTCCTGAGGGAGGAGAGGCGCCAGCGCCGCTCGAAACCTTGATCCCGACTCTCGCCTCTGGCGCGAATATTGGCGCCGCCCTGCGCGCAGTGCGCGAATTCAAGCATCTGTCCTTGGAAGACGTCGCCCAGGGCACCCGCATCCGCCGCGCCTATCTGGCGGCGATCGAGGACATGCGGCTGGACGCCCTGCCCTCGCGTCCCTTCACCATCGGCTACATCCGGGCCTACGCCGTCGAGCTCGGCCTGGACGGCGAGGCCGCCGTCGCGCGCTTCCGCGCCGAGGAGCCCGCCCCCGACCAGTCCCTGCACGAGCCGTCGGGCGTGCAGGAGGGCCGCGACCCGCGCCTGATGCTGGTGGGCGTCGCCGGCGCCCTGATCATCGCCGCCATCTTCATCTGGAACGTCGCCCAGCGGGTGTTCACCGAGCAGGCGCCCAGGTCGCCGCCGGTGGCCGCCGCAGCTCCGGTCGCCCCGGTGGCGCATCCGGCCGCCGCCCCGTCCGTGGCCGTCGCGCTCGGCGCGCCGCTGCCGGCGCCGGTGGAATCCACCACGCCGCCGCCCTACGAGACGCCCGGCCTGGTCGAGGCCACCGAGGCCGCCGCGGCCAAGGCCGCCGCCGAGACCGGCGCGCCCGCCCCGTCGCCCGCGCCCGCGAAGAAGCCCGAGCCCGCGGCGCCCGACCTGCCCGCCACCTTCACCGCCCACGGCCAAGTCTACGGCGCCCCGGCGGCCGAGGCCTCCACGGTCACCCTGCAGGCCCGCAAGCCCGCCTCGATCATCGTCCACGGCGCCGACGGCACGGTCTATTTCGCCCGCCAGCTCGCCGCCGGCGAATCCTACCGCGCCCCGTCGCTGCCCGGCCTCACCGTCGACGTGTCGGAAGCCGACTCCTTCCAGGTGTTCGCCGCCGGCCAGAGCAAGGGCGTCCTGCCCACCGGCCAGACCCCCGTCGGCAAGTACGCGCAATGACCTCTGCATCCCTCCCCATCATGGGGAGGGAAGGCGTTCCGCCCCGAGCCATCTTGGGTTTGTCGTCCGAACCCACTAGGTTCTCCCGGTCATGACCGGCCAGGACCCCGCCCATCACCGCCCCTGGCGCGCCATCCAGCGGCGCGTCTCGCGCAAGATCCGCGTCGGCGACGTCGAGGTGGGCGGCGACGCCCCGATCACCGTCCAGTCGATGACCAACACGCTGACCAGCGATGCGGCGGCCACCATCGCCCAGGTCCGCGCCCTGGAGGAGGCCGGCGCCGACATCGTCCGCGTCTCCTGCCCGGACGAGGAATCCACCGCGGCCTTCCCGGCCATCGTCAAGGCGGCCGGCGTGCCGCTGGTGGCCGACATCCACTTCCACTACAGGCGCGCCATCGAGGCCGCCAAGGCCGGCGCCGCCTGCCTGCGCATCAACCCCGGCAACATCGGCTCGCCCGACCGGGTGCGCGAGGTGATCCAGGCCGCCCGCGACCACGGCTGCTCCATGCGCATCGGCGTCAACGCCGGATCCCTGGAGCGCGAGCTGCTCGAGCGCTACGGCGAGCCCTGCCCCCAGGCCATGGTCGAGAGCGCGCTGAACCACGCCCGCATCCTGCAGGACCACGACTTCCACGAGTTCAAGATCAGCGTGAAGGCCTCCGACCCCTTCATGACCGTCGCCGCCTACCAGATGCTGGCCGAGGCCATCGACTGCCCGCTGCACCTGGGCGTCACCGAGGCCGGCGCGATCCGCACCGGCACCGTGAAGTCCTCCATCGGCATCGGCTCCCTGCTCTGGGCCGGGATCGGCGACACCATCCGCGTCAGCCTGGCCGCCGACCCGGTGGAGGAGGTCAAGGTCGGCTTCGACATCCTCAAGTCGCTGGGCCTGCGCCACCGGGGCGTCAACATCATCGCCTGTCCCTCCTGCGCCCGGCAGGGCTTCAACGTCATCGCCACGGTGGAGGCGCTGGAGCAGCGCCTGGCGCACGTCTCCACCCCCATGAGCCTGTCGATCATCGGCTGCGTGGTGAACGGCCCGGGCGAGGCGCTGATGACCGACGTGGGCTTCACCGGCGGCGGCAAGGGCGCGGGGATGGTCTACCTGGCCGGCAAGCCCGACCACAAGATGGACAACGGCCGCATGGTCGACCACATCGTCGAGCTGGTGGAGGCCAAGGCCGCCGAGCTCGACCGCGAAGCCGCGGCCGCCAAGGCCGCCGCGTAAGCTTCGGCTTCCCTTAAGCGGCGCCCGGGCCAGCCCCTTGCGCCCGCCTGCGGGCCTTGGTTAGGTGGCCGCCCACCCTGGAGGGGAACAGCGACATGTCGGCCGACGGCAACTGGAAGATCACCATCTCGACGCCCATGGGCCCGCAGGAGGTGGCGGCGAAAATCACCACCAGCGGCGACAGCTTCACCGGCGAGACCAGCGGCCGCATGGGCGACCAGACCATCTCCGGCAAGGTCGACGGCGATACCCTGTCCTGGTCCATGCAGATCACCCAACCCATGCCGATGACCCTGGAGTTCGAGGCCAAGGTGGCCGGCGACACCATGAGCGGCAACGTCAAGCTGGGCGCCTTCGGCAACGCCCCCTTGAGCGGCGTCAGGGCCTAAGGTCTGGCCCGCGGCGGCACGACGTCGCGGAACATCTCGAAGCTCTTCCACTTGGGCTCCACCGGCGGAGCGCCGGCGGCGGGGACGTATTCCGAGAGCTCCAGCGTCTCGGTGCGCGGGATGTAGCGCGGGCAGTTGGGGAAGATGTCGGTCGGCGTCACCTTCACCAACAGCTGCGCGCCCGGCGTCTCCGCCATCCGCGGGTCGTCGAAGGCGAGGCTCGCCCGCCCGTTGACCCGCAGACGCTTCGGCGCCTCCCCCATGGCGATGAACAGCAGGCCCACGCAGGGGTTGACCGCCAGGTTCCCCAGGCTCCGGAACATGCCGTTGCCGTCGTAGTCCGGCCAGACCAGCAGGTCGGGCGCCAGCACCCGCACGAACCCCGGCGCGCCGCCCTTGAACGAACAGTCCGGCCGCCCCTCCGCATCCGCCGTGGCCAGGAAGAAGAACCCCTGTCCGGCGATGAAGGCCGCGTCGTCCTCGGTGAAGGCCTCGCGCCGCAGCTTCTCCTCCAGCCGGTCGGCAAGCGCCCGGCTGCCGAACCGGTCCTGCAGATCGCGGGCGCCCTGATGATACATGGCTCACCTCCTTGGCCGGAACCTGAGGGTGGCGCGCGTGCGCGGCGTTTGGCAAGCGGACGGCGGGGGGCTAGAGGATGGCCCGCCCGTCCCGCGAGAGACCCCGTAAGTGCGACTACCCCAGGCCCGGCTCGACCAGGTGCGCAACCGCTTCCACGAGATCGAGGCCCGCATGGGCGCGGCCTCCGACGGCGCCGAGATCGTCCGCCTCTCCAAGGAGCACGCCGAACTCAGGCCCGTGGTCGAGGCCGTCCAGGCCCTGGAGCGCGTCCGCGCCGAGGCCCCCGAGCTGGAGGAGATGGCCCGGGCCGGCGATCCCGACATGGCCGGGCTCGCCCGCGAGGAGCTGGAGGCGCTGAAGGCCCGCCTGCCCGACCTGGAGCGCCACGTGGCCCTGCTGCTGGCCCCCAAGGACCGTGACGAGAACGCCTCGGCGATCCTTGAGGTGCGCGCCGGCGCCGGCGGCGACGAGGCGGCGCTGTTCGCCGGCGACCTGTTCCGCATGTACCAGCGCTATGCGGCCGACCGCGGCTGGCGGGTGGAGGTGGACAGCCTCTCCGAGGGCGACGCCGGCGGCTACAAGGAGGTCATCGCCTCGGTCACCGGCGACGGCGTCTTCGGCCGGCTGAAGTTCGAAAGCGGCGTCCACCGCGTCCAGCGCGTGCCGCAGACCGAGGCCGGCGGGCGCATCCACACCTCCGCCGCCACCGTCGCCGTCCTGCCGGAGCCCGAGGACGTCGAGATCGAGGTCAACGACGCCGACATCCGCGTCGACACCTACCGCTCCTCGGGCGCCGGCGGCCAGCACGTCAACAAGACAGATTCCGCCGTGCGCATCACCCACATCCCCACCGGCATCGTGGTCACCTCCTCGGAAAAATCGCAGCACCAGAACCGCGCCCGGGCGCTGAAGGAGCTGAAGGTCCGCCTCTACGACCAGAAGCGCACCGCTCTCGACAGCGAGCGCGCCGAAAGCCGCAAGAGCCAGGTGGGCTCCGGCGACCGTTCCGAGCGGATTCGCACCTACAACTACCCGCAGGGCCGCGTCACCGACCACCGCATCAACCTGACGCTCTACAAGATCGACCGCATCCTGGACGGCGAGCTCGACGAGCTGGTCTCCGCGCTGTCGGCCGAGCAGCAGGCCGAGCAGCTCGCGCAGCTCGCCGAAGAAGCCGCTTGACGGTTGGGGACGCGCTGAAGGCGAGCGGAATCGATTCGCGCGAAGCGCGGATTCTTCTGGCCGAGGCTTCGGGTTTTTCGCAAGCAGCGATCGTCGCTTCCCAGGAACGCGCACTCGCTTCGGAAGTCGAAGACCGGTTCCGACAATTCATCGAGAAGCGAAAAGCGGGTGAACCGGTGGCGTATATCGTCGGCCACAAGGAGTTCTACGGTCTTGATCTCGCGGTGAACCCGGCGGTGCTGATCCCGCGGCCGGAAACGGAGCTGCTGGTCGACCTGGCGTTGAAGCGGCCCTTCCGTTCGGCGCTTGATCTGGGCACGGGCAGCGGCGCCGTGGCGCTCGCGCTGAAGAAGCACCGTCCGAACGCCCAGGTCGTGGGCGTCGAGGCCAGCGCAGCGGCGCTGGTTGTCGCGCAGCGCAACGCCACGCGCCTCGACCTCGAGGTCGATTTTCGCCACGGCCTGTGGTTCGAGCCGCTCGCCGGCCGGCGATTCGACCTCATCGTCGCCAACCCCCCTTACGTGGCCGAGGGCGACCCGCACTTGCCCGACCTTCGCTTCGAGCCGCGAACGGCGCTCGTCTCGGGTGCGGATGGCCTTCGGGCGATCAGGCAGATCGCCGGCGCCGCCGCCGGGCACCTTGAGACCGGCGGCTGGCTGCTGCTCGAGCACGGCCTGGGGCAGGATGCCGCGGTAAGAGAAATCCTGCGCGCCG
>NZ_DASXYF010000089.1:0-27931 GCF_036502675.1 Phenylobacterium sp. | reverse complement strand
CCAGGTGGTGGAATGTGCGGGTGACATTGTCGCGCAGCGAGCCGAAGGTGATCTCCTCCGCTTCGACCGTGACCGTTCCGGATTCGATCTTTGACAGGTCGAGGATGTCGTTGATGAGCGTCAGCAGATCGGTGCCGGCGCCGTGGATGGTGCGGGCGAACTCGACCTGCTTGGCCTTGAGGTTGCCGTCGGGATTGTCGGCGAGCTGCTGGCCGAGGATCAGGATGGAGTTGAGCGGCGTGCGGAGCTCGTGGCTCATGTTGGCCAGGAATTCCGACTTGTACTTCGACGTGAGCGCAAGCTCTGCCGCTTTTTCTTCCAGCGCGCGGCGGGCCTGCTCGATTTCCTGATTCTTGGCCTCCACCTCGACGTTGCGTTCGGCGAGCTGCTGGGCCTTCTGCTCCAGCTGCTCGTTGGTCTGCTGCAGCTCGGTCTGCTGGCTTTGCAGTTCGGCCGCGAGCTGCTGCGACTGGGTCAGCAGGCCCTCGGTCTGCATCGTGGCCTCGATGGAGTTCAGCACGATGCCGATGCCGCCGGTGAGCTGCTCCAGGAACGACAGCTGCAGCTCGGTGAAGATCGACAGCGACGCGAGCTCGATCACCGCCTTCACCTGTCCCTCGAACAGCACGGGCAGGACGATGATGTTCTTCGGCTTGGCCTTGAACAGACCCGAGCGGATCGAGACGACCTTGCCGGGCACGTCGCTGAGGATCAGCAGCCGGCCGTCGCGGGCGCACTGGCCGACCAGGCCCTCGCCGATGGCCAGCTGCGGCGGATAGCCTTCGGTGGGATGGTCGGCGTAGGCGGCGAGCAGCTTGAGCTCGCCGTGCTCGCCGTCGGCCATGACCTGATAGAGCACCCCTTGCTGCGCCTCCACCAGCGGGGCCAGCTCCGACAGCAGCATCCGGCCCACGGCGTCCAGGTCCCGCTGGCCCTGCAGCATGTTGGTGAAGCGGGCCAGGTTGGTCTTCAGCCAGTCCTGTTCGGTGTTCCGGTCGGTGGTCAGCCGCAGGTTGCCGATCATGGTGTTGATGTTGTCCTTGAGCTCCGCCACCTCCCCGCGCGCTTCGACCTGGATCGAGCGGGTGAGGTCGCCCTTGGTCACCGCGGTGGCGACCTCGGCGATGGCGCGCACCTGCGTCGTCAGGTTGGCGGCCAGCAGGTTGACGTTGCCGGTGAGGTCCTTCCAGGTGCCGGCGGCGCCCGGCACGTTCGCCTGGCCGCCCAGCCGGCCTTCCACCCCCACCTCGCGGGCCACGGTGGTCACCTGGTCGGCGAAGGTGGCCAGGGTGTCGGTCATGTTGTTGATGGTCTCGGCCAGCGCCGCGACCTCGCCCTTGGACGCCACCGTCAGGCTCTGCTTGAGGTCGCCGTCGGCCACCGCGGTCACCACCTTGACGATGCCGCGCACCTGCTCGGTGAGGTTGGCCGCCATGACGTTGACGGTGTCGGTCAGGTCCTTCCAGGTGCCGGCCACGCCCGGCACCTGCGCCTGGCCGCCGAGCTTGCCCTCGGTGCCGACCTCGCGCGCCACCCGCGTCACCTCGCCGGCGAAGGCGTTCAGCTGGTCCACCATGGTGTTGATGGTGTTCTTCAGCTCCAGGATCTCGCCCTTGGCGTCCACGGTGATCTTGCGGCTCAGGTCGCCCCGCGCCACAGCCGTGGTGACCTCGGCGATGTTGCGGACCTGGGTGGTCAGGTTGGCCGCCAGCAGGTTGACGTTGTCGGTGAGGTCCGCCCAGGTGCCGGCCACCCCGGGCACGTTCGCCTGGCCGCCCAGCTTGCCCTCGGTGCCGACCTCGCGGGCCACCCGCGTCACCTCGCCGGCGAACGAGCGCAGCTGGTCGACCATGGTGTTGATGGTCTCCTTCAGCTGAAGGATCTCGCCGCGCACGTCGACGGTGATCTTCTTCGACAGGTCGCCGCTGGCGATGGCCGTGGCGACGTCGGCGATGTTGCGGACCTGGTCGGTGAGGTTGCCGGCCATGAAGTTCACCGAGTCAGTGAGATCCTTCCAGGTCCCGGAAACCCCCGACACCTCCGCCTGGCCGCCGAGCTTGCCTTCGGTGCCGACCTCGCGCGCCACCCGCGTCACTTCGCCGGCGAAGGCGTTCAGCTGGTCGACCATGGTGTTGATGGTGTTTTTCAGCTCCAGGATCTCGCCGCGCACGTCGACGGTGATCTTGCGCGACAGGTCGCCGCGCGCCACGGCCGTGGTCACCTCGGCGATGGCCCGGACCTGGCCCGTGAGGTTCGAGGCCATGGAGTTGACGTTCTCGGTCAGGTCCTTCCAGGTGCCGGCGACGCCCGGCACGTTGGCCTGGCCGCCGAGCTTGCCCTCCGCGCCGACCTCGCGCGCCACCCGCGTCACCTCGGAGGCGAAGCGGTTGAGCTGGTCCACCATGGTGTTGAGCGTCTCCTTCAGCTGAAGGATCTCGCCGCGCACGTCGACGGTGATCTTGCGGCTGAGGTCGCCGTTGGCGATGGCGGTGGACACCTCGGCGATGTTACGGACCTGGGCCGTCAGGTTGCCGGCCATGGAGTTCACGGAATCGGTCAGGTCCTTCCAGGTGCCGGCCACGCCCGGCACCTGCGCCTGGCCGCCCAGCCGGCCCTCGGTGCCGACCTCGCGCGCCACCCGGGTCACCTCGCCGGCGAAGCCGTTGAGCTGGTCCACCATGGTGTTGATGGTTTCCTTCAGCCCCAGGATCTCGCCGGACACGTCCACCGTGATCTTCTTGGACAGGTCGCCGCGGGCCACGGCGGTCGCCACCTCGGCGATGTTGCGCACCTGGCCGGTAAGGTTCGAGGCCATGGAGTTCACCGAGTCGGTCAGGTCCTTCCAGGTGCCCGCCACGCCCTTGAGCTGCGCCTGGCCGCCGAGCTTGCCCTCGGTGCCCACCTCGCGCGCCACGCGCGTCACTTCCGAGGCGAAGGCGTTCAGCTGGTCGACCGTGGTGTTGATCGTCTCCTTGAGCTGAAGGATCTCCCCCTTCACGTCGACGGTGATCTTCTTGGACAGGTCGCCGTTGGCGATGGCGGTGGACACCTCGGCGATGTTGCGGACCTGGGCCGTCAGGTTGCCGGCCATGGAGTTCACGGAATCGGTCAGGTCCTTCCAGGTGCCGGCCACGCCCAGCACGTTGGCCTGGCCGCCGAGCCGGCCCTCGGTGCCCACCTCGCGGGCCACCCGCGTCACCTCCGAGGCGAAGGCGTTCAGCTGGTCGACCATCGTGTTGACGGTCTCCTTCAGCTCCAGGATCTCCCCGGAAACGTTCACCGTGATCTTCTTGGAAAGGTCGCCGCTGGCGATGGCGGTGGAGACTTCCGCGATGTTGCGCACCTGGGCGGTGAGGTTCGAGGCCATGGAATTGACGTTGTCGGTCAGGTCCTTCCAGGTGCCGGCGACGCCCGGCACCTGCGCCTGGCCGCCCAGCCGGCCCTCGGTGCCGACCTCGCGCGCCACCCGGGTCACCTCGCCGGCGAAGCCGTTGAGCTGGTCGACCATCGTGTTGATGGTCTCCTTCAGCTCCAGGATCTCGCCGGACACGTCCACCGTGATCTTGCGCGACAGGTCCCCGCGGGCCACCGCGGTGGTCACCTGCGCGATGTTGCGGACCTGGGCGGTGAGGTTGCCGCACATGGCGTTCACGGAGTCGGTCAGGTCCTTCCAGGTGCCGGCCACCCCCGGCACGATGGCCTGGCCGCCCAGCTTGCCCTCGGTGCCCACCTCGCGGGCCACCCGCGTCACTTCCGAGGCGAAGGAGCGCAGCTGATCCACCATGGTGTTCATGGCTTCCTTGAGCTGCAGGATCTCGCCGCGGACATCGACGGTGATCTTCTTGGAAAGGTCGCCGTTGGCCACCGCGATCGTCACGTCGGCGATGTTGCGGACCTGGGCCGTCAGGTTGGAGGCCATCGAGTTCACCGACTCGGTCAGGTCCTTCCAGACCCCCGTCACCTCGACCACCTGGGCCTGGCCGCCGAGCTTGCCGTCGGTGCCGACCTCCCGGGCCACCCGCGTGACCTCCGAGGTGAACACGCTCAGCTGCTTGATCATGGCGTTGACGATGGTGGCCGAGCGAAGGAACTCCCCCTTCAGGGGCCGTCCGTCCACGTCGAGCGGCATCGTCTGCAGCAGGTCCCCCCTGGCCACCGCGGAGATCGTGCGGGTGACCTGGGTCGTCGGCCAGACAAGGTCGTTAATCAGGGTGTTGACCGAGTCCTCCATGTCGCCCCAGGCGCCGGACGAGAGCCCGAAGCGGACCCGCGTCCGCGTCTTGCCCTCCCGGCCGACCACCTCGCCGACGCGATCGAGCTGCTGGGCCATCCGCGCATTGGCCGACACGATGTCGTTGAACGCGTCGGCGATGCGCCCGGCCTCGCCGTCCAGATGGCTCGGCAGGCGCACCGAGAAATCGCCCACGCGCATCGCCTGCAGCGCTTCGAGCAGCCCGTGCATGTCTACAGCACCGGAGCCGGCCTCGACCCCGTTGAGCCCGATAGCGCCGAGTGGGACGCCGCTGCCCACAACCGAACCTGGGGGCGTTTCAAGCAGGGTCGCGTCCTCTGGAGTCATCGGGACACCCTCTTTTCCAGCGGTCGTAGGAAGGGATCTCGGAACCCTGCGGGCCGCAGCCGCCCGACAGGACGCGGATCGGCGCCAGCGGCCCGCCGCTCGGCGCGAGCCAGGCTACGGCCCTGTTCGCACGACATAATGAGGACGGCCCCCCCAGGGTTCCCAATCAACCTGCGTCAACGCCGGCGTGAACCTCGGGTTCCCGGTTCCGACAAAATAAATGCGGCTTCCGGGATGTGGTCATCCGGATCGCCCGAAGGCCTCACGCCGGAAGGTCTCGTGGCCTCCGAGGTCCCTCAAGGCCGACGGCGCCCCGGCCACGTAAGCACGCATTAACCACGGACATGGTCGAATAGCCTCGTCCGTCGGGTGGAGCTTCGCGTGGCCGCTAAGAGCACTGTTCAACGGCGGACGCCTGCGACTGCCCCGGGCCAGGGCCCGTCCCCGCCGATCCAGGTTGCACGCCCCAAGCTGCCGGGAGCGGCGGAATTGCTGCCGTACCTGCACCGGATCGACGACGCGCGCTGGTATTCGAATTTCGGGCCGTTGCTCATGGACCTGGAACGGCGCCTGGCCGAGCGGTTCCAGGGCGCCGCCCTCACGGTGACGGGCGTCAACGCCACGCAGATGCTGGCCCTGACCCTGAAGGCCATGGACCTGCCGGCGGGCGGCCTGTGCATGATGCCCGCCTGGACCTTCGTCGCCACCGCCCAGGCCGTGGTCGAGGCGGGCCTGGTCCCCTACTTCGTCGATGTGGATCCGTCGACGTGGATGCTGGACCCGGAAACGGCGACCGAGATGCTCCACGCGGCTCCGGAACGGGTGTGCGCGGTGGTCGCCGTCTCCGCCTTCGGCGCCATGCCGGACATCAAGCGATGGGAGGCCTTTCGCGAGGCGACCGGCACGCCCGTGCTGATCGACGCGGCGGCGGCCTTCGACGCCGCCTGCGACGCCCGCCTGCCGCTGGTCGTCAGCCTTCACGCCACCAAGGTGCTGGGCATCGGCGAGGGCGGCTACCTCGCGAGCCACGATGCCGAACTGGTCGACCGGGTCCGGCAGTCCACCACGTTCGGGTTTCGCGGCGGCCGGGAGTCGCTGCGGCTGGGCACCAACGCCAAGCTCAACGAATACGCCGCCGCCGTCGGCCACGCCGCGCTCGACGCCTGGCCGGCGAGCCGCCTGCGATATCTTCGCGCCGCCCAGTTACTGCGCATGGCGTTCACCGGCGCACCGCAGGTCTCGTTCCAGCCGGGCTGGGGCGCGGACTGGGTGACCAGCGTCTGCATGGTCCGCCTTCCGGACGGCGCGACGGCCGAGGTCGAGCGGGCGCTGAACGGCGAGGGCGTCGACACCCGCCGATGGTGGGGGGACGGCTGCCACCGCAGCCCGGTGTTCGCCGACTGCCCGCGAGGGCCGCTGACCAGCACCGAGCTGCTGGCGCGCTCCACCCTCGGCCTGCCGTTCGCGGTGGACCTGGACGAGGCCGCCTGCAGCCAGATCGCCGGCGCGGTCGGCAGGGCCATCTGATGCGGACCGCCCGGATCCAGGCGCTGTCCAGTTTCCTTCCCGAAGCCGTACTGACCAACGACGACCTGGCGGCGCTGTATCCCGACTGGTCGGCCGACAAGATCCTCGAAAAGACCGGCGTGCGCGAACGGCGCATCGCGGCGCCGGGCGAGACCGCGGCGGACCTGGCCTATGCGGCGGCCCGGCGGCTTTTCGAGCAGCCGGACGTGGATCCGGCCAGCGTCGACTTCCTGCTGTTCTGCACCCAGGCGCCAGACTACATCCTGCCCACCACCGCCTGCCTGCTGCAGGACCGGCTGGGCCTGCGCCAGGATTGCGGCGCGCTCGACTTCAACCTCGGTTGCTCGGGTTTCGTCTATGGGCTGGCCCTGGCCAAGGGCCTGATCGAAACCGGCGCGGCCAGCCGCGTGCTGCTGCTGACCGCCGACACCTATTCCCGGTACATCCATCCCGGCGACAAGAGCGTGCGCACGCTGTTCGGCGACGGCGCCGCGGCGACGCTGATCGTGGCGGCGGAGGCCGACCACGCCATGATCGGGCCCTTCGTCTTCGGAACCGACGGGCGCGGCGGACCGAACCTGATCGTGCCGACCGGCGGCGCCCGGCGCGCGCGCAGCGCGGACACCGCCGAGGAGACGACCGACGACTCCGGCAACGTCCGCACCCCCGACGACCTCTACATGAACGGCGCGGCGATCGTCGGCTTCACGCTGAAGGCGGTGCCCGAGGCGATCGGCAGGCTGCTGGCGGAGGCGAAGCTGACGCTGGAGGACATCGACCTGTTCGTCTTCCACCAGGCGTCCGCCTTCATCCTGGAACGGCTGCGCCGCAAGGTGGGGATTCCGCCGGAGCGGTTCGTGGTGGCGTTCGAGGACTGGGGGAACACGGTGTCCTCGACGATCCCGATCGCCCTGGAGCGCCAGGTCGGCCAACCCTCGGGGACACGGCTGGCGATGCTCGTCGGCTTCGGCGTCGGCTATTCCTGGGCGGCCGCCTGCGTGCGTTATTGATGTGAAGAGGTCGCGATGAGCGCGTTTTACGAAGGCCTGGCGGAGATCTTCGAAGTCGACGCCGGCGAGATCGGCGGGGCCTTCAGCCTGGTCGACCACAACTGGGACTCGCTGGCGATCGTCTCGGTGATCGCCCTGGTGGACGAATGCGAGAACCTGATGCTGGACGGCCCGGCGCTGGCGAAATGCGCGGCCGTCAGCGACATCGAGGCCCTTATCGCCAGGGCGCGGGGCTGATGGACGCCGACGCGCCCGGCTATTCGGTGGCCGGCGCCGCCCTGCGCGGCGTGGTCTCCGCCCTGCCCGCCCGGCGGGTGACCAACGAGCATTTCAGATCGGCGTTCGCACAGAACGACATCGACGACGTGGTGAAGATGCTGGGCGTGGAAGCCCGGCACTGGGTCTCGCAAACGCAGACTACCGGCGACCTCTGCCAGGCCGCGGCGAGCCGGCTGCTCGAGCGGCTGGGCTGGGACGCCGCCAGCCTCGACGCCCTGATCTTCGTGTCCCAGACGCCGAACCAGCGCCTGCCGGCCACGGCCTGCGAACTTCACGGCGCCCTGGGCCTTGCGCCGCGGTGCCTGGCTTTCGACGTGGGGATGGGCTGCTCGGGCTACGTCTACGGCCTGTGGCTGGCCGCGGCGATGATATCGGCCGGCTGCCGGCGCGTGCTGCTGCTGGCCGGCGACACCAGCAGCCGGATGATCGATCCGCGCGACCGCGGCACGGCCCTGCTGTTCGGCGACGCCGGCACGGCCTCGGCGCTGGAAGCGTCGGCGGACGCCGCCCCGATCCACTTCGTGCTCGGGACCGACGGCGCCGGAGCCCGGAACCTGGTCGTCCAGGGCGGCGGCTTCCGCGCCGTCGAACCGGACGCCCGCCGGGCCGAGGGCTATGACCCGGCCCACCTGTTCATGGACGGCGGCGCGGTTTTCTCGTTCACCCTGAAAGCCGTGCCCGCGCTGATCCGCGACACCCTGGGCCGCGCCGGCGCGGAGCCTGCGGAGGTGGACGCCCTGGTGCTGCACCAGGCCAACCGCTTCATGCTCAACCACATCGCCAAGAAGGCGGGGATCGACGCGGCCCGGACGCCGATCAACATCGACCGCTACGGCAACACCAGCTCCGCCTCCATTCCGCTGGTGCTGACGACGGACCTGGCGGCCCGGCTGGCGGCCGAGCCGCTGCGGCTGATGATGGCCGGCTTCGGGGTCGGCTATTCCTGGGGCGGAGCCTATATGACCACCCAGCCCCTGGCCTGCGCCGAGACCCTCGTCCTATGAGCCTGTCGCCCGAAGCCCTGGCCGGACGGACCATCCTGGTCACCGGCGCGTCGTCCGGCCTGGGCGCCGCGGCGGCGGCGGCCACGGCGGCGTGCGGCGCGCGGGTCGTGGCCCTCGGCCGCGACCAGGCGCGCCTGGACCGGACCGTCGCGGGCCTGGCCGGGACGGACCACAGGGGCGTCGTCGGCGACCTCGACGACGCGGAAAGGGCCAGCGAGCTCATCGCCTCGGCGGCGGCGGCGGCCGGCGGGCTGGACGGGATATTCCACGGCGCCGGCGTCGAGCTGGTGCTGCCGGTGCGGCTGACCAGGCAGAAGCACATCGACGAGGTGTTCGGGGCCGCGCTGATGGGCGCCCTGGGCGTCGGGCGCGCCGCGGGCAAGGCCGGGGTCATGAGGCCGGGAGGGGCCATCGTCTTCCTGAGCTCGGCCTCCGCTTCGCGTGGGCGGCCGGGCATGTCCGCCTATTCCGCCGCCAAGGCCGGCGTCGAGGGCCTCACCCGCGCCCTGGCCTGCGAGCTCGCGCCGAAACAGGTCCGGGTCAACGCCATCGCCGGCGGCGGGATCCGGACGCCGATGCACGACCGGCTGGCGCGGACCCTGTCGGAAGCCGCCCTGGCCGAGTACGAAAAGGCCCATCTCCTGGGCTTCGGTGAACCGGAGGACGTGGCGGCGGTGGCGGCGTTCCTGCTTTCGCCGGCCGCCCGGTGGGTGACCGGCGCGGTCTGGGCGGTCGACGGCGGCTATGTAGCGAACTGAGGCGAACATGACGGACTATGTTTTGGTCGGCGGCGGCGCCTTCGCCCGGGAAATCCTGGGCTGGTTCACGCCGGACCTGCCCGCCGGCGACCGGTTCGCCGGCTACATCGACGACGGGGTCGGGCCGCTGCAGGCCGCGGGCTACGACCTGCCCCAGCTCGGCGGCGTCGCCGACTTCAGGCCAAACCCGTCGCAGCGGCTGGTGATGGCGCTGACCGACCCCGCCGGCAAGGCCGCGGTGGCCGGGACGCTGCTGGCGGCCGGCGGCGAGTTCGCCACCCTGATCCATCCGCGGGCCTGGGTGACCAGCACCGCCAGGATCGGCAAGGGCGTGGTGATCGCGCTGTTCGCCGACATCTCCGCCGACGCCAAGGTCGGCGACTTCGCCACCGTCAACGGCTATTCCAGCGTCGGCCACGACGCCGAGCTCGGCGCCTACAGCACGCTGAGCGGCTATGTGGACCTGACCGGTTACGTGAAGGTGGGGCCGAAGTGCTTCTTCGGCACCGGCGCGCGCGTGCTGCCGAAGGTCAGCGTCGGCGAGGGCAGCACCATCGGCGCCGGCGCCGTGGTGGTCAGGACCGTGGCCGCGGGCTCGACCGTCTACGCGGCGCCCGCCCGCAAGCTCTGAACGCCGTGACGCCGCTTGAGGAGACGCTCTCCCGATCCTGGTGGCACCTTGTGGCCCACCGCAGCGAGGTCGCCCGGCCGCAGGCGTTCGTCAGGCTGCAATGGGCGTTGGGCGACCTGGTGGTGTTCAACGACGAAGGCGACGTCCTGGCCTTCGACAACCAGTGCCCGCACCGCGGAACGCGCCTGTTCCTCGATGACGCCGGCTGCGCGCCGGCGCTCTGCCCCTACCACGGCTGGAGCTACCGGGGCGGGCGGGTGCGGATCCCGCTGCGCGAAACCGTACCGGCCGCGGAGGCCGAAGGCGCGCGGCTGAACGTCTACCGCACCGCCTGGTGCGGCGACTTCCTGTTCGTCGGCGTCGAGCCGCGGCAAGACCTCGACGCCCAGCTCGGCGACCTGGCCGGGCCGCTGGAGGCCATGTCCCACGACATCGGCAGCCGGACCGACTTCAACAGCTTCGACTTCGAGTGCGACTGGCGCGTGGCGGTGGAGAACGCGCTGGAGGGCTACCACGTCAACCTCATCCATCCCGACACCCTGGCGCCGCTGGCGCTGCGCGGGCACCAGGACAGCTACAGCGGCGCGAACTCCATCTACCGCGCGGAGATCGGCGACGCGCGCACCGCCAAGGCCCTGGACCGGCTGGGCAAGTACTTCGACGTCAAGGCCGCGCACCGCGGCTACAGCAGTCTGTTCGTGTTCCCGTTCGCCATGGTCTCGTCGACCTTCGGCTACAGCTACGCCCTGCAGACTTTTTTCCCCTCGGGCCGTCCGGGCCTGACGCGCTTCTCGAGCCGGCTGCTCGTCGCGCCCGCCAAGCCGGGCGCGGAGAGCGTGACCGGCGCGTTCCTGGCCTCCACGGCCGTCCTGAACCGCAAGGTGTTCGAGGAGGACCACGCCATCTGCCGCCGAGTCAGCCCGCACTACGCCGCCGACCGGCCCGACCGGATCTTCGCGAAATCCGAGGACCGCGCCCGTCACTTCTGGCGCGCGCTGCGCGACCTGGCCTGAGCCGGTCCGGAGGCGCCGCCAGCCCGGCGCTCCCAGGCCTCGAACATGCCGCGGCAGGCCTTCTCCAGGTCCCGGGTGACCGCGGCCTCGTCGCGGTAGCTGGCGCCCGCGAAGCCGGCCCGCGTGCGCTCCCGCAGGGCTTGCAGCCGGCCCGCGTCGGCCGAGAAGTCGAGGGCGCGCGCGACGTAGTCGTCCCAGTCGGCCGCCACCAGCTCGCCCAGGCCCGCGCCTGTGAGGATCTGCAGGGCGGTGCGCGCATAGAAGGTCGGGCCGTCCAGCATCAGCACCGGCACGCCGCGGCTCAAAGCCTCCAGGGTCGTGGTGCCGCCGGGGACGGGCGACGGGTCCAGCGCCATGTCGACGTCGCCGAACTCGGCCGCATAGGCCTCGCCCGTGGTGTGCCCACGGAACTCGATCCGCGCGGGGTCCAAGCCGTGCGCGGCGAAGCGCGACGAGGTTACGGCGCGGAGCACCGGATCGGCAAAGTAGCCGTATTTGAGGATCAGCCGCGCGGTCGGCCGCCCCCTGAGGATCCGCGCCCAGGCCGCCACCGTCTCGTCCGACAGCTTGGCCGGGTTGTTGAAGCTGCCGAAGGTCGCATAGCCGTTCCTGAGCGCGGGCGCCGGCGTCGCCGGAGATTCGCCGTCGGGCCGGAACGGCGCCGAGGTCGGCCCGACCCGCCAGACCGTCTCGACGAAGGCCTCGGCCATGCCCGGCCCATCTACCGAGTCGGCGTGGAGCACGTAGTCCATGGCCGGCAGGCCGGTGGTCTGCTGGTAGTTCAGCCACGCCGCCTGCACCGGCGCGGGGCGATGGGCGAAGACGCCGATCCGGCTGCCGGCGGTGTGGCCCCAGGCGTCGATCAGCACGTCGATCCTCTGGGCGCGGATCAGGTCGGCGGCGCGCCGGTCATCCAGCCCGCCGATAGCGTGGACTTGCACCGGCTGCGGCCACGGCCCCTCCCCTTCGGCGCGGGCCGGAAAGATGAACACCTCGAAGGCGTCGCGGTCATGGCTCTCCAGCACCGGCTGCACGAACTGCCGCAGCTGATTTTGGCTGAAGCTCGGCGCCACATAGCCCACGCGCAGCTTGCGACCGGCGGCGGGCGGGTTGCGGAACCGCGGCGGCGGCGCCCCGACGGCGTGTTGCTCCGCCCATCGGCGGGCTTCGGCCGCGTGGCGCGCGATCCCCTCCTGCACGTAGAAGTGCGGCATCAGCAGGAACTGGCCCGCCTCCGACGCGGGATAGAGCTCGGCCGCCGCCCGGAACAGCTGGATCGCTTCCTCGGCGCGTCCCTGGTGCTGCAGGGACAGGGCGAACATCAGCAGGGGCTCGAGCCGCTGCTCGTCGTTGCGGATCGCCATGCCCAGGGCGACGGACGCCAGCGCGACCAGGCGCGAGCCATAGAGCAGCCTCGCCAGGTCCACGGCGGCCTGCGGATCGCGGTTTATCGCGGCCACGTCCACGCCCATCTCCCGCATCAGGGCGATGGCGTGCAGCAGGCGGGCGTTGTCGACGGCGAGCGCCGCCGCATCGGCCTGGCCGTTGGCCGCCAGAGCGCTCGCGAGCCAATACTGCGCGTCGGCGTCCTGCGGCGTCGGGCCGGCGAGACGCCGGGCGACGGCGAGAGCGGCCGCAGGATCGCCCTCGACCAGCAGGCGCAGGACGTCGCCAAGCCGGGACGCCGGGCTTTCGGGCGACGGCGTATCGACCATGAATGTGCTCCTGATTCGCCTGGCCCGCGCGGCAGCCTAGGCGCGTTCGAACCGAGCCAGTTCGCTTTCCACGTGGTGACCGGCCCGCCAGTAGAAGAAGGCGGGAAGGACGAAGAGGAAGGCCGACCCCATCAGCACGTAGCGGATGCTTTCATGAGGCGCCGCCGTCGCCGGAAGGTGGCTGCGGACAACGTCGGACGCCAGGCCCAGCAGCGTCACCCCGCCTCCCGAGCCCACCAGGATCGTGATCATCGACACCATCGCCGTGGCTGACGCCCGGACATCGGATGTGAGCAGGCGCTGCTTGGCCGCGCCCGCGCCTCCGTAAGTGAGGTTGTCGCTCATGGCCGGGATCGCCATGAGCAGGATCGCCGCCCACCAGATGTTCGTCGACCAGGTCAGCAGGAGCAGCGGCGGCGCAACCAGCATGCCGACCACCGCGGGGGTCATGTAGTGGCGGGGCTGCTGTGCCCCGAAGCGGTCGGCCACCCAGCCGCCGAGCACGGTCCCGAGGAGTCCCGTCAGCCCGCCCTGCAGCCCGAGCCATAAGCCGGTCTCCCCGGCCGTCAGCCCGAGGTTCCGCTGGAAGTGCATCATCCCCCAGAAGCCCATCCCCGCATTGAGCGCGCTGGTGAGCACGTTACCCAGGGCGATGTAGATGATGGTTCGCGATCGGAGTATCTGCCCGATGGCCTTGCGGAACGTCGGCTCGCGCAGTCGAGGAACCGTCGGCTGGAGCGCCCGCGGCCCGCCGTCCTTGAAAACCAGCAGCAGCAGGACGGCCAGTAGGAGTCCCGGTGCGCCGACGAAGAAGAAGGTGTTCCGCCAGCCGACGGCGTCGCTGAGCCCGCCGCCCAGCGCTCGCCCGACGAACGAGCCGAGCGGCACGCCGAGGCTGAAGACCGCCAGCGCCCGCGCGAGGTGCGCGCGCGGAACCGCCTCCGCGATCAACGACTGCGCGGGCGCCACGCAGCCCGCCTCGCCGGCCGCCACGCCCATTCGTCCGAGAAGCAACTGTCCGAACGACTGCGCCAGGCCGCAGAAGGCCGTCATGGAGGACCAGACCGCCAGCGCGCCCGAAATCACCCAGAGGCGGCTGGCGTGCGGCCGGTCCGCGATCCAGCCCCACGGCAAGGCGAACAGGAAGTAGACGGCCGAGAATCCCAATCCGCCCAGCAGTCCGAGTTGAGAATCGTTCAGCCCCAGGTCCAGGCTGATCTTGTTCCCGAGCATGGACATGATCTGCCGGTCGAGGATGTTGACCGCGTAAACCGTCATCAACACCCAGACCACAGGCCACGCGCGCCGCGTCCTGGCCGCGTCGCTGTCTGTTGCGGCCCTGACGACCGGCGGCCTCTCGACGCGCCCGGCGACGTCGACCTCATCGGTCACGCGCCGGCCTCCGGCTGTCGGCGAGGCTGACGCGCCTCGCGGTGAGCATGTCGGCCCTTGCCCGCCGCAACATGGCGCGCCTCTCCCTGAAAACCTGGCAAGACCCGGCCGCAACCAACCCGCCTCGGCCCCGCGAAGGGCGATTGCGGTCTGAAGAACCATACATCGTGCGCTTTGCGCGCAGGACGGGGCCAAACGGCGCGCAGGTCAAGCGCCCTGAGCAATATCGGCGGCGGCCTGGCGACGACCGGCCCGCCCCGAAGGCCCGGGCCGGCGAGCGCAGGTTTGGAGGAGCCCGTCGGCGCAGACCGGCGCGCCGGAAGCTTAGACCGCGCCGCGAGGCCTAAGGCTCGCGGCCCTCGGCCGTCCTGACCGGCGGGGCGGCGCCGGCGGTGGCGAGCAGCTTCTCGAAGGACGCGCCCACAAGGTCGACGTGGTGCAGCATGGTGGCGTGGGCGCGGGCCGGCTCGCCCGAGACGATGGCCTTCACCACCGCGTCGTGTTCCGCGTGCGACCGGGCGAGCCGTCCGGCGGTGCGGAACTGCGCGCGCCGGTAGGCGGCGACCCGGCGCCGCAGGGCGATCGTCGCCTCCTCCAGCAGGCTGTTGTGCGCGCCCCGGTAGACCAGGGCGTGGAAGGTCTCGTTGGCTTCGACGAAATCCTCGAACAGGTCGCGCGCGACCATCTCCGCCATCCGCTCGTGCAGCCGCTGCAGGCCGCGCCGCTCGACGGGCGTCATGCTCATGGCCGCCAGCCTGGCGCAGGTGGCCTCCAGCTCGGCCATGGCCACGAACATCTCCTCCAGCCGTTCGGGGGTGACGATGGTCACGAAGGCCCCGCGATTGGGGCGCAGCTCGATCAGGCCGGTGCTCGCGAGCTGGCGCAGCGCCTCGCGCACCGGCGTGCGGGAGACCTCGAACCGCTGGGCCAGGATCTGTTCGTCAAGCTTGGAGCCCGGGGGCAGCTCGCCGCCGGTCACCAGGGCCTCGATCTGTTTGGCGAGCTTGCCGACGCGGTTCTGTCCGATCTCGTCCATGTGCGCTTCTACCGCTTGCGTCCGTCGATGGGAAGCATCTGTGTACAACTTGCGCATCCCGTGATCGCCTTCCGCGCAACCCACAGCCAATCGCCGCCTATTGCATACATAGTCGTGTGAATTAGGAATTTCGTATGCATCGCTCATTGCAGCGGGGCCACGCAAGCCGGCCTCGGATTGCAACAACGAGGGGCGACGAAGATGCGGAAAGCGATTGGTTTCATTGGGTTATTGACAGCAGCCCTGGCGGGCCCGGCGGCGGCCGACCCAAGCCTGCACGGCTTCATGAACCTGTCGCTGAAGAACGACTACATCACGCCCCGCGGCCTACGCGTCACCTCGGAGGGCTCGACGGTCCAGCTGCTGAACGGGCTGGTGGTCGACTTCCCGCAGGATCCCGGCGGGACCATCACCGACGTCGCCATCTTCGGCACCACCTGGATGGACTTCAACCCCGGCTACAAGGCGCCCAACACCCAGGCGTTCAACGAGATCGACTGGTCGCTCGGCGCCAGCGCCACCATCCACAAGAACTGGAAGGCCGGAGTCGAATACGTCCAGTTCATCAGCGGCCCCGGCGCCTACAAGACGGAGAAGAACCTCGAGTTCAGCCTGGCCTTCGACGACAGCCAGTACCTGAAGCCGATCTCGCTGCACCCTTACGTCAAGCTGTTCTACGCCATGGACGGCGATTCCACGGTGGTCACCGGCAAGCGGGGCGACACCTACGACGTCGAGATCGGCGCATCGCCGACCTGGGACCTGCAGCCCTACAGCATTCCGGTCACCCTCAGCATGCCGACCTGGGTGACCGTCGGGCCGAAGGGCTACTGGGGCGGCGACCAAAACGCCGGCGTGTTCTCCACCGGCCTGAAGGTGACCTACCCGCTGACCGCGATCCCGGCCAGCGCCGGCCATTGGTCGGTGTTCGGCGGCTACCAGTACTACCATCTGATCAACGACCGCCTGGTGCTTGCTGAATCCATACTCAACCAGGGAAAGACCAAGCGAAACCTGCACCTCTGGCAGGTCGGGATCGGCATGGGCTTCTAGCATTCGCAAAACCTGAGGAGGACGCCGTGGTCGAACTCTCCGCCGCCCCCTACCCGTTCCCGTTCGAGGCGGATCGCGCCGCGCTGGTGATCATCGACATGCAGCGCGACTTCCTCGAACCGGGGGGATTCGGCGCGGCCCTGGGCAACGACGTCTCGCGGCTCGGCGGCGTGGTGGCGCCGCTCCGGCGGCTGCTGCTGGCCGCCCGCGCCGCCGGCCTGTTCGTCATCCATACCCGCGAGGGCCATCGGCCGGACCTCAGCGACCTGCCGGCGGCCAAGCGGCGCCGCGGCCGCGGTCCGCTCGCCATCGGCGACGCCGGACCGATGGGGCGCATCCTGGTACACGGCGAGCCAGGCCACGACATCGTGCCGGAACTGGCGCCCGAGCCCGGCGAGCCCGTCGTCGACAAGCCGGGCAAGGGCGCGTTCTTCGCCACAGACCTGGACCTGATCCTGCGCAACCAGGGCGTAGAGCAGCTGATCATCTGCGGCGTGACCACCGAGGTCTGCGTCAACACCACGGCGCGGGAGGCCAACGACAGGGGCTACGACTGCCTCGTGCTGTCCGACTGCACCGGCTCCTACTTTCCCGAATTCCATGACCAGGCCCTGCGCATGATCCAGGCCCAGAACGGCGTCGTCGGCTGGGTGGGACATTCCGACGCCCTGGTCGCGGCCCTGGCCGCTTCCGTCGTCCACATCCAAAGGAGAGCCGCGTCATGAGCATCGCGTCCGCAGTCCCGCCGACCTCCGCCGCCCCGATCCGGCAGCCGTTCTGGACGCCGGGCGACTGGAACGCCCTCTTCGGGTTCGGCACCAACATCCTCGTCAACGTGCTGGTGCTCACCGGCCTGCTGCGGTTCGTGCTGCAGATGCCGGACGAGGTGGTGTTCGGCCGCATCCTGCCGGCGACCGGCCTGATGATGTTCCTGTCGACCATGTACTACGCCTGGCTGGCGCGGCGCCTGGCCGCCAAGACCGGGCGCACCGACGTCTGCGCCCTGCCCTCCGGCATCAGCGTGCCGCACATGTTCGTCGTCGTCTTCGTGGTGATGATGCCGATCCTGCACGCCACCAAGGACCCCTTGCAGGCCTGGGGCGCGGGCCTGACCTGGGTGTTCGTCCAGAGCTTCGTGCTGATGGTCGGCGGCTTCGTGGCCCCGGTGGTGCGCCGGATCACCCCGCGCGCGGCCCTGCTGGGCTCGCTGGCCGGCATCTCGCTGACGTTCATCTCCATGAGCCCGGCGGCCCAGATGTTCTCGGCCCCGGTGATCGGCGTGACCTGCCTGGTCATCATCCTGGCCAGCTGGTTCGGCGGCGTGCGGTTTCCCAAGGGCGTGCCCGGCGGCCTGGTGGCCATCGCGGTCGGCGCGGCCATGGCCTGGGGCGCCACCCTCGCCGGCTACAAGGTCGGCGGCGTGGGGGTGGAGCAGCTGCATGGCGCGCTGGCCACCTTCGGCTTCAAGTTTCCCACGCCGGCCATTCCCGAGCTGATCGGCGGCTTCAAATACCTGGGCGTGATCCTGGTCACCGCCATCCCGTTCGGGATCTACGACCTGGTCGAGGCGATGGACAACGTCGAGAGCGCCGCGGCGGCCGGCGACCCCTTCCCCACCACCCAGGTGCTGACGGCCGACGGCGTGGTCAGCCTGATCGGCTGCCTGATGGGCAACCCCTTCATCAACGCCGTCTATATCGGCCACCCCGGCTGGAAGGCCATGGGCGGGCGCACCGGCTATTCGGCGGCGACGGGCATCGTCATGCTGGTGCTGACCTGGTTCGGGATCGTGGCCCTGCTGATGGCCCTGATCCCCTCGGTCGCCCTGCTGCCGATCCTGCTCTACATCGGCATGCTGATCGGGGCCCAGGCGTTCCAGGAGACGCCGGGCAAGCATGCGCCGGCCATCGTGCTGGCGCTGGTCCCGCAGATCGCGGCCTGGGGCAAGACCCAGATCGACAATGCGCTGGGCGCCGCCGGCGTCAACGCCGCCGACGTCGGAATGGACAAGCTGGCGCAGAACGGCGTGCTCTACCACGGCCTGACCGTGCTCGGCAGCGGCGCGACCCTGGCCGGGATCATCCTGGGCTCGGTGGCGGTGCTGATCATCGACCGCAAGTTCTACCAGGCGGCCGCCTTCGCCTTGGCCGGCGGCGTGCTGACCTTCTTCGGATTGATCCATAGCGAGGCGATCGGCATCGCGCGGATGCCGGAAGTGGCCGCCAGCTATGTCATCGCCGCCGCTTTCCTGGTTCTCTGCGCCAAGCGGGTCGGCGTCGCGCTCGAACCGGCGGTCCACGCGCCGGTCATCGAGCACGGGATCGGCGAGACGGCCTAGCGGCCCGCGCGACCAGGGTGTGTGCATGACGGCTGACGGCGTCGAGACGATCGTGAAGACGCTCGCCGAACATTTCGGCGAGCCCTTGCCGGCGGAACACCTGGCGGAGACCGCCGCCGCCTGGCGGCTGATGGCGCCGCACCTTCAGCAGATCAGGGCGGCCGAGCTCGGCCAGGACATCGAACCGGCCGCGCTTTTCCGTCCATGAGCCTACGGAGCAGCGAGCAGGGCGCCCGGGAGATCGCGGCGGCGGTGCGCGGCGGCCGCGTGACCGCCGTCCAGGCCGTCGAGGCCGCGCTGGCGCGCATCGAGGCGCTGGACGGACGGCTGAACAGCTTCCGCAAGGTGCTGCCGGAGCGCGCCCTGCGCGACGCCGCGGCGGTGGACGCGGCCCTGGCCGCCGGGCGCGACCCCGGCCCGCTCGCCGGCGTGCCCTACGGCGTCAAGGACCTGTTCGACGTGGCCGGACTGGCGACGGCCGCGGGCTCGAAGATCGGCCTGGAACGGGCGCCGGCCGGGGCCGACGCCGTGCTGGTCGCGCGCCTGCGCGCCGCCGGCGCGGTGCTGCTGGGCGTCCAGACGATGGACGAATACGCCTACGGCTTCACCACCGAGAACGCGCACTTCGGCGCCGTGCGCAATCCGCACGACCTGACGCGCACCGCCGGCGGCTCCTCGGGCGGCTCGGCGGCGGCGGTCGCGGCGGGACTGGGCGCCTTCGCCCTGGGGTCCGACACCAACGGCTCCATCCGCGTGCCGTCCTCGTTCTGCGGCGTCTTCGGCCTCAAGCCCACCTTCGGCCGCCTGCCGCGCACGGGCAGCTTCCCGTTCGTGTTCGATCTCGACCATCTCGGCCTGTTCGCCCGCAGCGTCGAGGACCTGGCCCAGGTCTATGACGCGCTGCAGGGCCACGACGCCGGCGACCCGGCCTGCGCCGCGCGGGCGGCGGAGCCGGTGTCGGGACGCCTGGCCGGCGGGCCGCTGCGCGTGGCGGTGCTGGACGGCTGGTTCCAGGAGATGGCGGACGACGACGCCCGGGCCGCCGTCGCGGCGGCCGCGGAGGCGCTGGGCGCCCGCGCCAGGGCGAGCCTGCCGGGCGCGGAGACCGCGCGTTCGGCCGCGTTCCTCATCACCGCCGCCTCGGGGGCGAACCTGCACCGCGCCAACCTGCGGGCCCGGCCCGGGGATTTCGATCCCGCCACCCGCGGCCGCCTGCTGGCCGGGGGACTGCTGCCCGCCGACGCCCTCATCCAGGCCCAGCGGCTGCGGCGGCGCTTCTACGACGAAGCCCTGGCCGCCTTCGCCACCTGCGACCTGCTGCTGGCGCCCGCCACGCCCTGCGCCGCGCCGCGTCTCGGCCAGGCGCAGATCAGCCTCGGCGGCCGCGACGCGCCCACCCGTCCGAACCTCGGCGTCCTCAGCCAGCCGCTCAGCGCCATCGGCCTGCCGATCGTCGCCGCGCCGATCCGGCTCGAGGGGGCGGCGCCGCTCGGCGTGCAACTGGTCGCGCCGCCGTGGCGGGAAGACCTCGCCTTCCAGGCGGCCGCGCGCCTGCAGGCGGCCGGCCTCGCCGCAGCGCCCGTGGTGGACCCATGATCGTCAACGACCCCGACGTCCTGGCCGAGGTGCAGGCCGCCTTCGACAGCTATGAAGCCGCCCTGATGGCCAACGACCTGGAGGCCCTGGACGCCCTCTTCTGGCGAAGTCCGGCGACGATCCGCTACGGCCCCGGACAGAACCTCTACGGGATCGACGCCGTCACGGCCTTCCGCACCGCGCGGGTCGGCGGCTCGCCGCAGCGCAGCCTCTCCAACACCGTGATCACCGCCTTCGGGCGCGACTTCGCCACCGCGAACACCGAGTTCCAGCGGGTCGGCGCCGCCCGGCCGGGGCGCCAGAGCCAGGCGTGGGCGCGCTTCGACGACGGCTGGCGGGTGGTGGCCGCCCACATCTCCTTCCTCGGCGAGGGTTCCTAGAGACCCTCCGCGTCGGACCGGGGGGGCCGTTCAGCCCGGCGGCGGCGCGCCGTTCTCGCCGACGCTGATGAACTGGCGCGGCGCGCCGCCGGACGGGGTGAAGTTCACCAGCCGGACCTTGGCGCCCACCTTGACCAGCGACCGGTCGCCGGCGGTGGTGAGCACCACCGGCACGCCCGCGGGCACAGTGATCCGCCGCGCGCCGGCGCCATAGTTGACCGTCAGCACCCGCCCCCCCTCGCTCCTGACCACCGTGGTGACCACGCCGTTGGTCATGGTGGTCTGGGCGGCCGCATCCATCAGGAAGTCCAGCCCGGGCCCCGCCGTTCCCGGCGGAGAGACATGCACCTCGGTGGAGACGCCGGCGCCGTCGGGCGTGGCGTGGTTGGTCGTCCCGAGGTAGCTGCCGGGCTTGATGTCCTCTACGGAGATCGGCCTCGCCACGCCCACCGACCAGGTCGGCAGCAGCTTGATCGTCTCCGTCCTGCCGTTCGCTTCGGCCAGGGTGATCTCGGTGTCGGTGAGCGCCGTCACCACGCCTTCGACGCGCTCGACCTTCGGCGGAGCCGCCGTCTGCGCGTGGGCGGCGGCGGCCATGGACAAGGCCGCTAGGGCCAGCAGGGTCTGCCTGATCATCGCATCGCTCCTTTACGGCGGCCCGTATGCGTACGCCGGTGCGCCGCGTAGCTAAAGCGCCAAATCACCGTGGCTCAATAGCGGGAACCCGGGATTTCCGCTCACGCGGTCCTGAAACGGCAACCGCCCGGGCCGCCGCTGTCACGGGGAAGAGCGGGTCCAGGTCAACCAGGCTGACGTCGCGCCGGAACCGGCTTCCACTTCCGGCTGTACGCCTAGGCGCCGGAGGGGGGGACCGCGCCTTCAACCTCAAGCATCGGCATGCGCCCCATCGTGAGCATGAGGACCGCACCGACGGCCAGGCTGGCGACGAGGAATTTCAGCAGAATGTCGTAGTTGCCATATCGGTCGTAGACGAGCCCCGCCAACAGGCCGGCGTACCCGTAGCCGACGCCGACCAGGGCGGTGAGAATGGCGTAGATCCGCCCATAGGCCCGCATGCCGAAATAACGCGAGACGAGCACGCCGGTGGCGCCGCCGCCGCCGCCCGCGCCCAGGCCGTCGATCAGGACCACCGCCAGGGGGACGGCCGGCGAGACGCCCATGTAGGGGATGAGCAGGCAGGCCACGATCGGCAAGGCGAAGCAGACGCCCGCGACAAGCGGCGGGTGGAACCGGTCCATCAGGTAGCCGCCCAGCAGGCGGCTGACGATGGACACCGGACCGATCAGCCCGACATAGCCGGCCGCCTGCATCCTGGAAATTCCGAGGTCCGTCATCATCGGCACGAGGTGCAGCTGGAAGGCGCCGGCGGCCAGCGCGCTGGTGCACAGGGCCACGGCCAGGCGCCAGTAGCGCGGCTGGCAGATCGCCTCGCCGAACGTCAGCCCCGGAATATCCGGATTGGACGGCGCCCCGGACCTGGCCGTCGCCGGGACGCGCCGCACCTCGTGAAAGAACAGCCAGACCATCGGCAGGGCGACGACGATCCCGAGGGCTCCCAACGCAAGGTAGACGCCGCGCCAGCCGAAGGCTCCGAGCGCCCAGGTCGCGAAGGCCGGGACGAAGGCGGAGGTTATGCCGAGCCCGCAAAGAGCGGCGCTGAGCGCCAGCCCCCTGTGCCTGTCGAAGCGGCTGGCGACCGCGGCGGTCCAGACCGTCGAGCCCACCATCAGGCCGGCGAACGCGGCGACCGCCCAGGCCAGGTACCAGGTCCAGATCTTCGGTCCCGTCAGCCCGACCATGGCCAGCGCGGCGCAGTAGGCGACGACGCCCGGCAGGGCGATGCGGCGCGAGCCGAACCGATCGACCGCATAGCCCACCAACGGGCTGGCGATGATGATCACCGTGCTCTTGATGGCGGTCATCGAGGAAATCTGGCCGCGGCTCCAGCCGAACGCGTCCTGCAGCGGCTTCATCACCACGCCGGCCGAACTGGAGTACATGGTCACCAGGCTCATGCCGAGCGCCGCGGTGAGCACCACCTTCCAGCCCGCGCGCCACTCGCCGGGCGGACCTGCCTGCACCTGACGCCCTCCTCGCAACAAACCCGCCGACGGGAAAAGGCGGCCGCGGCCGGCCGAACCTCATGTCGAGCCGGGGCCGCCGGACCGGCGCCTGCGAGCGAATGCGCCGGTTCCGGCTAGAAATCGTACCCGACCGTGACGCCGGCCCACCGCGGCTTGGACACCTGGGTCGCGTCGGCGAAGGCCGTGATCAGGTGACCCGCCGCATAGACCTGATTGGTCAGGTTCTGCCCGAACACCGTCACATAGTAGTGGCCGTCCGGCTCGCGCCAGGTCGCGGATGCGTTGAGCACTTCGTAGGACGGCTGGACGACCCGGTCGCCGAGCTCGGCAAAATACTTCGAACTGAAGAATATGCCGCCGTTCAGGGTCAGATCCCCCCCGAGCAGTTCGTGCGTGTAGGTGGCGCCGAGACTGAGCGTGGCCTTGGGCGCCCGAGCCAGTTCGTTGCCGTCGATGTTGGCGATCAGGGTCACGTTTCCGGTGTTGTCGGGCACGCCGGCCGTGGCCCGGGGCACATTGATCGAGGCGTTCGGAAAATCGTTGATCTTGGTCTTCAGCAGCGAAAGGCCGGCGTTGACCGACAGCTCGGAGGTGACCTTCGCTTCCAGGCCGGCCTCGAAGCCGTTGATCTTCACATTGCCGGCGTTCTGCAGGATCGACCGGGAAGCCCCGTTGACGGTCACGAAGGCCGCAACCTGCAGATCGGTGTAGTCATAATGGTAGGCCGCGGCGTTGAGGCGGATCCTGGGGCCGATATCGGTCTTCAACCCCACCTCGTAGGCCGAAATTTTCTCGGGCCTGATCGGCAGGGGCGAGCTCGTTATGCTGTAGACGCCGCTCTTGTAGCCTTTCGAGAACGACGCGTAGACGTTGGAATTGTCCGCGAATTGGTAGCGGACGACGGCGCGCGGCGAAAGGTTGTGGAACGTCGCCTTCGCATGCGCCGTCACCACGCCGGCGGCGGTGATCGAAGAGGCCTCCTTCGACTCCCAGTTGTAACGCAGGCCGCCGGTGAGGAAGAGCCGCTCCAGCGGATTCCAGGTCGCCTCGGCGAAGCCGGCCACAGCCCTGGTGTTCTGGGGACCGATGGTCGGCGTGACGGTGAAGAGGCCGGTCGTCGCGCTTCGCGACGTCGAGATGATCGGAGAAAACGCGGCGCGGGCCTGGAATCCCTGCGCGCCCACGAGCCAGGTCAAGGCGCCGGGGCCGCTCGTCAGCACCAGCTCCTGGGTCGTGTCGTTGGTCTTGTTGTAATAGTAGGTCTGCGACAGCAACAACGGGCTGCCTTCCGACAGGCTCAGGTTTTGGCCGTTGGTCGAGCCGACGCTCGCCAGGGCCGACAGGGCGGCCCAGCCGAGGTCCCAATCCATATGGGCGTCGAGCATCTTCAGCGACACCTTGCCGATGGGCACGATGCCCGTGGCGGTGGTGTACGGCTGGTCGGCCACGATCTGCGATAGCGGAACATGCGTCGGATTCAGGAAGTTGCTGGTCGCCGACGATCGCGCCTGGGTGTTGCCGTTCAGCACATAGGGCGAGGTCAGAACGTTGTTGAACGATCGGGTGTACAGCCCGTTGAGCTGAAGCTTGAGGTCGTCCGTCGGCGTGAACAGCAACTTTCCCCTGACGGCGCGCCCGGTGTACTTCCCCTGCGTGGTGTTCAGATAGATGTTGTGAATATATCCGTCGTCGGCGAAGGCCATGGCCGAGACGCTGGCGGCCAGCTTGTCGGCGATGATCGGCCCGGAAAGATAGGCGCTCCCCTTGCGGTAATCGAAGCGGCCGTAGGTGGCGGAAAACGACCCCTTCGGCGTGAAGCTCGGGGCCGCGGTGATGACGTTGATGGCGCCGCCGGTGGCGTTGCGGCCGAACAGGGTCCCTTGCGGACCCTTGAGGACTTCGATCCGCTCGATGTTCGACAACTCGAAGAGGGTGCCGAACTGGTCGGGCTGATAGACCCCGTCGAAGAACACCGCCACGTTGGGCTCGTCGCCGGGCGAGGCGTTGCGGCTGCCGACGCCGCGAATGGTCGGCTGGTTGAAGTTGGTGGAGCGCGCCCAGAGCAGGCCCGGCACCGCCAGGGTCAGGTCCTGGGTGCTGACGACGCCCTTGGCGGCCAGGTCGGCTCCCTCCAGCGCCGTCACCGAGATCGGCACGTCCTGAAGGTTCTGCGACCGCCGTTGCGCGGTGACGACGACCTCCTCCAACGCGACACCCGGCCTGGCCTGCGCCGACGCCGGTCGAGGCTGTGCGCCCGCGCACGTCGCAGCGGATGCGACCGACATCGCGGTCATGCCCAAAAGCACGATCCTGGACACTCCCATCCCCACTTTTTTTGTTTACTTCAATCGTGTGCGTATGAGTGAGCCATTTCGAAGACCTGTCAACCCAATCCGCTCGTCCAGGCGGGGCCGAAGCGGGCGGAATCCGGCAAAACCCTCCTGAAACCAGTCTCCTCAGGGGGAATTCACCCCCGACTGGGGTCCGACTTGGTTATGGACACGTGCGCATACGCCATGCCAGAACATGCGGCGCACCGCAGATGCCGAGCCGGCGCGCCGACCGCCCGAAACAGGCCGCGCCGTCCGCCGCTGGACATTACAGGGAGTTGTCGTGAACGACCGGGTATATCTTCATGAAGTCGTCGACATAATCGGCAATCGTCGCAAAGAATACTTTGAGCATATGACGGCCGGTTTCCACAGGCCCGACGGTGAGCGGCGTTCCCGTTGCTTTGGGGTGTGGGGCACCCTGGGCAGCACCGGGCGTTGGCCGGAGGTCGTCAATCTCTGGGAGCACGACCAGTGGAGCGGCGTGGCCGGGGCCTTCGCCCACCAGACCCGCGGCCATGGGGGCATGCAGGACCCCGAGCTCGAGAGATGGTGGAACAAGGCGCAGGAGATGCGCAGCGGGGGCTTCGACCGCCTGCTGGTCGCGGCGGACTACTCGCCGACCATCGACGACGTCATCGGCCGTGGGATCGTCGGCTGGGAGGCCTTCCGCCATGAGATCGTCGACCTGGTCCCCGGCGAGGCCCGCAACTTCCTCGCCGCCGTGGAAAGCGAATGGGCGCCGGTCGTCAGGCCGATGGGGGTCGAGCTGGTCGGGGCGTATCGGACCGCCCTGCGGGACGACAGCGAGGCGATCCTGATCTGGGCGGTGCGCGACTGGGAGACCTGGGCGCAGGCCGAGGCCGAGATCGACAGCGGCGAGGCCGGCCTGGGCTGGCGCGCCAAGATCCGCGGGCTCGTCCGGCATATCCGCACCGAGCTGATGTGCTCGGCGCCGCGCTCGCCCACCCAGACGGGCCGGCAACCCTAGTCCGCCGATCCCGAGGCGGTTGTCGAACTTGAACGGGGACGCAGGAACAGTGACCGACAGCGAGATTGCGGCCTTCGGCGCAGCGGACCGGTCGGCGCGCGAGGCGCTGGCGCGCAGCGACGCCGACATCGCACGCCTCCTGGTGCCGAAGACCGGCGTCGCCTTCGTCGGCCGGGTGGATCTTTCCGACGCGGCGCGGTTCCAGTTCGCGCGCTACGGCGACGTGAAGATCTACTTCGTCAATCCCAACGGCGGCGCAGGCGACATCCCCGTCGTCAGGTCGGTCCTGGACCTGCCCGACGACATCGACCTGGTGGTCATCCGCGTCGCCCCCGCCCGCGTGCCGCAAATCGTCGAGGATTGCGGGCAGCGCGGAATCCGCGACGTCCTGGTGTTCAGCGACGGCTTCTCCGAGACCGGTCCGGAAGGCGCCCGCCTGGAACGCGAGCTCGCCGCGGCGGCCGCGCGGGCCGGCGTGCGGGTCATCGGCCCCAACACCAACGACAACACCTTCGAGCGCTATCCGCGTCCCGCCAACCATCGCGGCGGGGCCATCGCCTTGATCACCCAGAGCGGCGCGAACGGACGCTCGCTGGTCGAGGGCGTCGCCATGGGCGCCTGCTTTCACCGCTGGGTCACCGTGGGCAACGAGGCTGACCTGGAGGCGTCGGACTTCATCCATCACTTCGCCGGGCTTCCGGAGGTGGCGACGATCGCCCTCTATGTCGAAGGGTTCAGATCGACGGCCAAGCTGCGGGCGGCGCTGGAGCGCGCCCTGCTCGCCGGCAAGCCGGTGGTGGCGATCAAGATGGGCTCGACGGCCCGCGGCGCCCGCTCGGCCGCGTCGCACACCGGCCACCTGACCGGCGCCGACGCGGTGGTGCAAGGCCTGTTCCGCCGCTACGGCGTCACCCGCGTGCGCGAACTGGACGAACTCCTGGAGACGGCGAACCTGTTCGCCAAGCTTCCGCGCGACACCGGAACCCGCTGCGCGATGTACACCATCTCCGGCGGGACGGCGGCGCTGATGGCCGAGGCCGCCGACGCCGCCGGCCTGCAGGTTCCCGAGTTTTCCGGGAGCCTGCAGGCCGGGCTGCACCGGCACATTCCGCAGAACCTGAGCGTCGCCAATCCGGTCGACAACGGCGGGGGCTTCCTTGGCCGCGCCGATCAGGCCGAGCGGCTGCAGGTGCTGGATCTGATCGCCTCGCCCGAGAACGTCGACGTCGTGGTCGCCGGACTGAACGCCGCCTACGGCCGCCTCTCCGACGCCATGGCCGCGGACCTGCTCGCCTGGAGCCCTGCGGCCCGGAAGCCGGCTGTCGGCGTCTGGCCCTCCGTGGTCATCGACACCAGGGGCTACGCCGACCTGGTGGCGTCCGGCGTCCCGATCTTCCGTTCGTTCGGCAAATGCATGCGCGCGCTTCGGGCCCACGCCGACTTCGCCGCGCGGCGGGCGCGCTTCGAGCCGGACGCGCCCGTCGAGGCGACGCTCTCCGCGGACCAGCGACGCGCGCTGTCCAGGGCCGGGGTGCTTGGCGCAGGAGACGCCGAGACGCTGCTGTCGGCGGCGGGGATCGCCCTGGCGCGGTCGCGCCTGGCGCCTGACGCCGCCGCCGCCGCTGACGCCGCACGCGAGATCGGCCTCCCCGTCGCCATCAAGGTCATGTCGCCGGACATCCCCCACAAGTCCGAACTCGGACTGGTGAGGCTGGGCGTGGAAACGCCGGAGGCCGCACGGGCGACGGCGGAGGACCTGCTGGCGCGCGCCCGCGCGGCCGGCGCGGCCCGCATCGACGGGGTGCTCGTCCAGGAACAGGTGGAAGGCGGCGTCGAGATGATCGTCGGCCTTTCGCAGGACCCGCAGTTCGGGCCGACGCTGACCCTGGGCGCCGGCGGCGTCCATGCCGAGGTGCTGAAGGACGTGGTCGCGAGCCCCCTGCCCGTCGGGCCGCAGGACGTGCGCGACATGATCGCCAGCCTGCGCATGGCGCCGCTGCTGGACGGGGTTCGCGGCGCGCCGCCGGCCGACAAGGCGGCCCTGGTGGACCTGGTCCTGAGGGCGGCGGCCCTGGGCCTCGCCGCCGGGGACCGCATCCAGGAGATGGACCTCAACCCGGTGCTGGTCCAGCCGCACCGCGCCGTGGTGGTCGACGCCCTGGTGGTCGCCGGGCCGCCGCCGCCCGGCGGCTAG
>NZ_DASXYF010000088.1:0-28420 GCF_036502675.1 Phenylobacterium sp. | reverse complement strand
AGCCCCGCCCCGCGGGCGCGGCTTCCCGAGCCCGGCGCGGGATCGCCTCCAGCCGAAACCGGACCGTCAATGCCCTCCCCCGTCGTCACCCGTATCGCCCCCTCGCCGACCGGCATGATGCACATAGGCACCGCGCGCACGGCGCTGTTCAACTGGTTGTATGCAAAGCACACCGGCGGCAAGTTCCTGTTGCGCATCGAGGACACCGACCGCGAACGCTCCACCGAGGCCGCCGTCGGCGTGATCTTCGAGGGCCTGAAGTGGCTGGGACTGGAGGCGGACGCCCCGCCGGTGTTCCAGGCCGCCCGCGTCGACCGCCACCGGGCCGCGGTGGAGGCGTTGCTGGCCAACGGCGGCGCCTACCGCTGCTACATGACCGTCGAGGAACTGGCCGCCGAGCGCGAGAAGGCCCGCGCCGAGGGCCGGGCGATCCGCTCCCCCTGGCGCGACGCCAACGACCCGGCGGCGGACCGGCCCTTCGTCGTGCGCTTCCGCGGCCCCCTGGACGGCGAGACGGTGATCGACGACCAGGTGAAGGGGCCGGTCACCTTCCGCAACAAGGAACTGGACGACCTGATCCTGCTGCGCAGCGACGGGGCGCCGACCTACAACCTGGCCGTGGTGGTGGACGACCACGAGATGGGGATCACCCACGTGATCCGCGGCGACGACCACCTGAACAACGCCGCCCGGCAGACCCTGATCTACCGGACGCTGGGCTGGGAGACGCCGGTCTGGGCGCACCTGCCGCTGATCCACGGCCCCGACGGCGCCAAGCTGTCGAAGCGCCACGGCGCCCAGGCGGTGAGCGAGTTCGACGCCATGGGCTATCTGCCCGAGGCCATGCGCAACTACCTGGCCCGGCTGGGCTGGGGCCACGGGGACGACGAGATCTTCGGCGACGAACAGGCCATCGAATGGTTCGATATCGTCGATGTGGTCAGCGCGCCGGCCCGCCTGGACTGGGCCAAGCTCAACCACATCAACAACCACTACATCCGCCGGGCGGACATCGGGCGGCTCGCCGGGCTGGTGGCGGCCATCCACCGCAGCCGCGACTTTTCTCAGCAAAACCACGAAGCCGATATTTTGCAACGCACAATTCCGCTGGTCCGCGACGGGGCCAAGACCCTGCTGGAGCTGGCGGACATGACCCTCTTCGCCCTCAAGACGCGGCCGCTCGAACTGCCCGAGAAGGCCCGCGCCGGCCTGGGCGAGGAGACCCGCGGCCGCCTCCGGCGCCTGTCCCAGGTCCTCGCCGCCCAGGCCGATTGGCAGGCCGCGGCCCTGGAAGCCGCCCTGCGGAGCTTTGCGGATTCCGAAGGCGTCGGCCTGGGGAAGATCGGCCCCGCCCTGCGCGCCGTCCTTTCAGGCGGTTCGTCCGCGCCCGACCTCGCCGGCGCCCTGGTAAGCCTCGGAAAACCTGAAAGCCTCGGCAGACTTGAGGATGCTCTTTCAAGCGGCGCTTAAGGCGGTATAAGGCTCGCCGAAAGCACGCTTCAGGCGACCTATCGGAAGGGGACGGCATGGCCGACACGGCGAAAATCACCATCGGCGACAAGGCTGTCGAACTGCCTGTCATGCGCGGCACCGATGGGCCCGAGGTGATCGACATCCGCAAGCTTTACGGCGAGGCGGACGTCTTCACCTACGACCCCGGCTTCACCTCCACGGCGAGCTGCGAAAGCAAGATCACCTTCATCGACGGCGACAAGGGCGTTTTGCTGCACCGCGGCTACGCCATCGACGAACTGGCCGAAAAGTCGAACTTCTTGGAGGTCTGCTACCTGCTGCTGCACGGCGAACTGCCGTCCGCGGCGCAGTACACCGAGTTCGACCACAACATCACCTACCACACGATGCTGCACGAGCAGTTCGACCGCTTCTTCCAGGGGTTCCGGCGAGACGCCCACCCGATGGCGGTGATGGTGGGCGCGGTGGGCGCCCTGTCGGCCTTCTATCACGACTCGACCAACGTCGAGGATCCGGCCCAGCGGATGATCTCGTCGCACCGGCTGATCGCCAAGATGCCGACCATCGCGGCCCGCGCCTTCAAATACTTCCGCGGCCAGCCCTTCGTGCACCCGCGCAACGACGAATCCTACGCCGAGAACTTCCTGCGGATGTGCTTCTCGGTGCCGGCCGAGGACTGGAAGCCCAACCCGGTGCTGACGCGCGCGATGGACCGGATCTTCATCCTGCACGCCGATCACGAGCAGAACGCCTCCACCTCGACGGTGCGCCTGGCCGGCTCTTCCGGCGCCAACCCCTTCGCCTGCATCGCGGCCGGCATCGCCTGCCTGTGGGGCCCGGCGCACGGCGGCGCCAACGAGGAGGCGCTGAACATGCTCGCCGAGATCGGCAGCGTCGATCGCATCCCCGAGTACGTCCAGGGCGTGAAGGACCGCAAATATCGCCTGATGGGCTTCGGCCACCGGGTCTACAAGAACTACGACCCCCGGGCGAAGGTCATGCAGAAGACCTGCCACGAGGTGCTGGCCGAGGTCGGCCACCAGGACGACCCGCTGCTCAAGGTGGCCATGGAGCTGGAAAAGATCGCGCTCAGCGACGAATACTTCATCGAACGCAAGCTCTACCCGAACGTCGACTTCTACTCGGGCATCACCCTGCGCGCCCTGGGCTTCCCGCCGGAGATGTTCACGGTGCTGTTCGCCGTGGCCCGCACCGTCGGCTGGATCGCCCAGTGGAAGGAAATGATCGAGGACCCGCTGCAGAAGATCGGCCGCCCGCGGCAGATCTACACCGGCGCCGGTCCCCGGGCCTTCGTGCCGGTCGACAAGCGGGGCTGACCTTCGCTTCCGGCATCGAAAGATGCTCCCCCTGCGGGGAGGATTTTGGCGGGTTCAGGTTCGCGCGGCCACCATCCTGAGAACGGCGTCGGCGGCGGCTTCCGAGGGATCGGGGCCGCCACGTCCCATCCTGGCCAGGGCCGCATCCTGGGCCGCGACCTGCCGCGCCCGCAAGCCCGGGTCGTCCAGCCGGGCCGCGAGGTCAGCCGCCAGGACCGGTCCCGTGCATTCGCCCTGGATCCGCTCCGGCGCGACGGCTTTTCCCGCGGTGATGTTGATCAGGGTATAGAGCTTCGTGCGCACGATGCGCCGCAGGATCGCGTAGCTCACCGGCCCCAGCCGGTAGCCCACCACCATCGGGCAACCGGCCAACGCCAGCTCCGTGGTCACCGTGCCGCTGCAGGCCAGGGCCACGGTGGCGGCCTTCATGGCGTCGAGCTTGGCCCGGTCGCCCTCGATCACATGCGCCCGGTGCGGCCAGCCGGCGACCCGGGCCTTGACCCGCTCCGCCACCGTGGGCGCGGCGGCCACCACCAGGCGCAGATTCGGCCGCTCGGCCTTCAGGCGGCTGGCCGCATCCTCGAAGGCCGGCATCACGCGCTTGATCTCGCCCGGCCGGCTGCCCGGCAGGACCAGCAGGAGCGGGTCGTCGGGCCCTGCGCCGATCTCGGCCCGCAGACGCGCCGGGTCCGCCCCGGAGAGGTCGAGCGTCAGGGTGGCGTTTCCCACGAAGGTGGCGGGCAGGCCCGCGCGCTGGAAATAGGGTGCGTCCAGCGCATTGATCGACAGCACGTGGTCGACGGCGGCGGCCAGCACCTTCGCACGCCCCGGCCGCCAGGCCCAGATCTGCGGCGCCACGTACTTCACCAGCGGCAGGCCGGGCGCCAGCTGGCGCAGCCGCCGGGCCACCCGGATGGTGAAGCCCCAGGAATCGATCAGCACGGCGACGTCGGGCCTCTCCCGCGCCGCGATCCGGGCGGTCTGCTCCACCCGGCGCAGGATGCGCGGATAGGCCAGCACGCCCTCGAACAGCCCTACGATGGAAAGCTCGGACATGTCGAAGGGGCTGGCCAGCCCCTCACCGGCGAGTTGCGTCCCGCCCGTGCCCACGAAGCGCACCCGGCCGCCCAGCCGCTGCTTCAGCGCCCGCGCGAGCCCGGCCCCACGGTCGTCGCCCGAGGCCTCGGCGGCCACGAGCATCACGCAGAGCGGCCGGCTCACGGGCCGGCCGGCTCCACGCCGACGATGAACACGCCCAGCTCGTCGGCCAGCTCGATCACCCGCTCGCGGTCGAGCACCAGAAGGCGGCCGGCCTCCCCGGCGACCCCCGCCAGGCCCGCCCGCGCCACGGCGTGGATGGTGCCGAGCCCGATGGTCGGCAGGTCCACCCGTTCCTCCTGGCCGGGCTTGGGCGCCTTGGCCAGCACGCCCCTGGGCGCCCCCGGCGCGCCGCGCACCGCCGCCGGCAGGTCGGCCACCCGGCCCAGCATGGCGTCGGTGCCCTCCTGCGCCTCCACGGCCAGCACCAGGCCGTCGCAGACCACGGCCCCCTGGCCGATGTCCAGCCGGCCGATCTCGCGCACCACCTCCAGCGCCCGGGCAATGTCGGCCCGCTGCGCCGCGCTGGCGTCCAGCCCGCCCAGCGGCCCGGCCGGCAGGGTCAGGTCCGCCATCACCTCGTGGGCGCCCTCGACGGCGAAGCCTTCCTTCTCGAAGACGCCCACCATGTAGCGCAGCACCGCGTCGTCGCCGCGTCGCGCGGCGGCGACGGCGCCCGGCAGGGCGATCAGGCCGCGCAGGTCGGGCTTCAGCTTGCCGAAGTCGGGCCGCGCCACTGCGCCGGCCATGCAGACCGTCTGGCAGCCGGCCCGCCGGAGTGTCCTGAAACAGCGGCCGAGCTCAGCCATGCCCACGTCCTCGCCCGGATAGTCGGCGAGTTCCGGTCCCGCGAAGCCCCGCAGCCGCATGACGAAGAACGGCCGGCCGGCCTGCTCGCAATGCTCGGCGATCTCCACGGGCAGGCCGCCGGCCCCGGCGATGAGCCCCAGCTTGCGCACCCCTAGACCTCCCGCTCCGGCAGGCAGAGCGGCCGCCCGGCGTCGGCGCGGATGAAGCCGATGATCTCGGCCACCTCGGCGCAGTCGCCATAGGTTTCCAGCGCGTCGTCCAGCCGCTCCTGGAAGGTGCCCTCGTCGGCGAACATCAGCCGGTAGGCGGAGCGCAGGTGGTTGATGGTTTCGCGGCCGAAGCCGCGCCGCTTCAGCCCCACCAGGTTCAGGCCCTCCAGGTGGGCGTGGTTGCCCCACACCAGGCCATAGGGGATCACGTCCTTGGTCACGATGCCGCCGCCGCCGACGAAGGCGTGGCGGCCGATGCGGGTGAACTGGTGCACGGCGCAGAGCCCGCCCATGAACACCCAGTCGCCGACGTCCACGTGGCCAGCCAGGGTCGATCCGTTGGCGAAGGTCACGTGGTCGCCCACCTTGCAGTCGTGGGCGACGTGGGCGCCGATCATGAACAGGCCGTCGGAGCCTACCTCGGTCACCCCGCCGCCCATGACGGTGCCGGTGTGCATGGAGACCTGCTCGCGCATCACGTTGCGCTCGCCCACCACCAGCGCGGTGTCCTCGCCCTTGTAGGCCACGTGCTGCGGCGCCCCGCCCAGGCTGCAGAACGGATGCACCACGCACTCGCGGCCGATCGTGGTGCGTCCGGCGATCACCACGTGGGAGACCAGTTGCACGTCGGCGTCCAGGCGGACGTTCGGGCCCACGGTGCAGTACGGCCCGATGCCGACGCCGTCGGCCAGCTCGGCGGCCGGATCGACGACGGCGGTCTGATGGACGCTGGCGCTCACGGGGTTTCCACGACCATGGCGGCAAACTCGGCCTCGGCGGCGACCTTGTCGTCCACCATCGCCCGGCCGCGGAACTTGAACAGGTCGCCGCGGGCCCGCAGCACCTCGACGCAGAGCCGCAGCACATTGCCCGGCCGCACCGGCTGGCGGAAACGGCAGTTGTCCAGCGAGACGAAGAAGATGGTCTTGCCGCGCACGTCCACGTCCAGCGACTTCGACATCAGGACGGCGCCCGACTGGGCGAGCGCCTCGACGATCAGCACGCCGGGCATCACCGGATAGTCCGGGAAGTGGCCCTGGAAGAACGGCTCGTTCACCGTCACGCACTTTATCCCGACGATGGACTGGCTCGGCCGATAGTCCTCGGCCCGGTCCACCAGCAGGAAGGGATAACGGTGCGGGATCCGCCTCAGGATCTCGGTGATGTCGATGTCGGTCTCGCCTTGGCTGACCGGCGCCTTTCGGCTCATGCCTGCGTCCCTTTGCGGCGGCCGGCCTCGCGGGTGAGCCAGGCCGTCTCCCGCATCCACTGCCGGAACGGCCGGGCTGGCGAGCCGCCCCACTTCTCGCCGGCCGGTATGTCCCGCATCACCGCGGCGTCCGCCGCTACGATCGCGCCGTCGCCGATGACGACATGGTCGGCCACCCCGGCCTTGCCGCCGAACTGCACCCCGTCGCCGATGACGACGCTGCCGGAAATGCCGGTGAAGGCGGCCATGGCGCAATTGCGCCCGACCCGCACGTTGTGGGCGATATGGACCAGATTGTCGATCTTGCTGTTCTCCCCGATCACCGTGTCCTCGAACGCGCCCCGGTCGACGCAGCTGTTGGCGCCCAGCGTCACCCCGTCCTGCAGGATGACCCGCCCGAGCTGCGGCATGTCCACCAGGCCGCCCGCGCCCGCCGCCGCGCCGAAGCCCGGTTCGCCCACCGCCGCGCCGGCGTGGATCCGCACCCGGTCGCCCACCAGCGCGAAACCGAGCGTGACGTTGGCCCCGATCACGCAGTCGCGGCCGATGGCGACCCCCGGACCGATCACCGCATTGGCGCCGATCAGCGTGCCGCGGCCGACCCGGGCGCCGGCGCCCAGCACGACGCCAGGCGCGAGGACGGCGCCCTCCTCCACCGCGGCCGGCGTCCCGCCCTCCCCGACGCGGCGGGGCCGGTGCAGGCGCTCGGCCGCCTGGGCGTAGGCCGCCTGCGGTTGGCCGGTGACCAGGCCCACGCAGCCGTCGGGCAGGCCTGCGGCCTCGCCGGCGGACACGAAGCAGGCGCCCGGACGCGCCGCGGCGAGCTCCGGCAGCAGCCGGGCGTTGGTCAGAAAGGTCACGGCGTCAGGACCGGCGCGGCTGAGGATCGCCACCCCGAGCACCTGACGTTCGCCCGCCTCCGGAGCGGACAGCTCCGCCCCGGTCAGGCGCGCCAGCTCGGCCAGGCTCACCGGGCCGAGCGCGTCGTAAAATCGCGGATCGGGCGTCATGTCGGCGGCCTGACCCCGTGACGTCCTGCGCTACTTGGCGGCCGCGGGCGGCTGCTGGTCCAGGCGCTCGCGATTGATGTCGAACCGCTGGATCTTGGCGTTCAGGCCCGCCATCACCGGCGGCGTCACGTCCATGGCCGGATTAAACATCAGCAGCGCGCCGGCCTGGATCAGCAGCGAGCACTGCTTCTGCTGGTAGACCTGATCGAGCACCGGCTTGGTCTCGCGGTCCAGCCGTCCCAGCGCCTTGTCGCTGGTCAGCTGCATCTCGCGCGAGCGCAGCTCGACCTTCCGCTGGAAGACGCTGGCGCGGGCGTTGAGGTCCCCCGCGCGCTTCTCGAACGCCGCTTGGTCCAGCGTAGCGCGTTGCGCGTCCAACGCCTTGGCTTCGTTGTCGATGGCGGTCTTCTCGGCGCCGAGCTCCGCTTCCACCTGGGTCTTGAGCTCGTTGAGACGGCCCATGATGAACTTGCCGAGCGCGGAGCCTTGCACGATTGCGTCGCCGGACAGGATGCAGACGCCGGGGACCGGCGGGCCGTGCTTGATCGCCGCCGCGGGAGCCGCCGCCTGGGCGTAGGCGCTGGTGCTTGCAGCTGCGGCCAACGCCGCGACGCAGGTCGCCGCCGCCAGAGATTTGAAAGTCATGAGATTTAGAACCTCGTTGAGGTGGAGAATTTGAAGGTTTCGGTCTTGTCGTAGGTTTCTTTAGCCAGAACGTGGCTGAAGTCGAAGCGGATGGGGCCCATCGGCGACTTCCAGAAGATGCTGAGGCCGGCGGACGCTCGGAGCGCCAGATTGTCGTAGATCAGCGGATCGCGGACGCCGGCGGCGTTGAGCTTGTCCCTCTTGTCGAGCAGACCCAGCGTGCCGAAGTCGGAAAATACGGCGGCCTTGATCCCGTACTGCTCCGGCAGGCCGGTCGGGACCATCAGCTCCACGGTGCCGATGGCGTAGGCCTTGCCGCCCAGGGAGTCGCTGCGGCCGAGGTTGGTGTCGCGCGGGCCGATGCCGGCGGTCTCGAAGCCGCGGAAGGTTTCGCCGCCCTTGTAGAAGCGGTCGTTGATCCGCACCGAGTCGCCGCTCCAGCCGCCGATGTAGCCGCCTTCGCCGACGACGCTGAGGATGATCGACTTGGAAAAGCCGTGATACCAGCCTGCGCCCAGGCGGCTGGAGATGTACTTCACGTCGCCGCCGAGGCCGGCGAAGTCCTGGCTGAACTCGCCATAGTAGCCGCGGGTCGGATTGATCGGGTCGTTGCGCCGGTCGAGGCGGACGCCGTAGCCCACCAGTGAGGTCAGGAACTGGCCGCGCTGTGCGCAGAGCGACAGCGAGATAATCGGCGCCGCCGGGTCGCAGAGCGAGGAGTCGATCTTCACCTCGTCGCGCCGCAGGGTGTAGTTGGTCGACATCCGCGAATTGAGCGTCAGCGGGAAGTTCAGCCGCAGGCCCATGCCCACCGAATTGGTGGCGTAGGCGGAATAGTCGGTCAGGTCGTACTTGTACTCGTAGAGATCGACCCCGGCCGCAAGGTCGCGGCCCAGGTAGCGCGGCTCGGTGAACGAGAACTCCACCTGCTGCCGCAGCGAGCCCACGGACACCCGCGCCCGCACGTTCTGGCCGCGGCCGCGGAAGTTCCGCTGGCTGACGCCCAGGTCGAGCACCAGCTGGTCGACGGAGGAGTAGCCGGCGCTGAACGACAGCTCACCCGTCGGCTGTTCCTCGACCTTCACCTGCAGGCCGGTCCGGTCGGGCGCCGAGCCCGGCGTTTCGTCGATGGTCACGTCCTTGAAGAAGCCCAGTCCCTTGATCTGGTTCTTCGAGCGGTCGACCAGGGCGCGGTTGTAGGCGTCGCCCTCGGCCACGTTCATTTCGCGCCGGATCACATAGTCCAGGGTCGCGGTGTTGCCGACGATGTCGATGCGGTCGATGTAGACCCGCGGGCCTTCCTTGACGTTGAAGATGACGTCGACGGTTTTGGTTTCACGGTTGGGCGTATAGCGCGGCCGCACGTCGACGAAGGCAAAGCCTGCGGCGCCGGCCGCGAACGTCAGGGCGTCGGTAGACGCCTCGATCTTCTCGTCCTCGTAGACGTCGCCGGAATGGATCGGCACCAGCTGCTTCAGAACATCCTTGTTCAGCTTCTTCAGTTCGGTCTCGACATCGACCTTGCCGAACTTGTACTTCAACCCTTCCTCAAGAGTGTAGTTGACGACGAATCCGTTCTTGTCGGGCGCCAGCTCGGCCACCGCCGAGATCACCCGAAAGTCGTAGTAGCCCCGGTTCCGATAGTATTTGCGCAGCTGCTCCTTGTCGTACTCCAGCCGGTCGGGGTCGTAGTTGGCGTTGCTCGTGAAGAATTTGTACCAGCTCGACTGCTTGGTCACGACCACGTCGCGCAGGTCGTTGTCGGAGAAGCCCTTGTTGCCGACGAAGTTGACCCGCAGCACGCCGCTCTTCGGGCCTTCGTCGATCTTGAACACCAGGTCGACGCGCTTCTGCGGCAGCTCGACGATCTGCGGCGTCACCGTGGCCGAGATGCGGCCGGAGCGGCGGTAGAGCTCGATGATCCGGCCGACGTCGGTCTGCACCTTCGACTTGGTGAAGATGCCGCGCGGACGCACCGTCACCTCGTCGCGCAGCTTTTCTTCCTTCAGCCCGTGGTTTCCCTCGAAGATCACCCGGTTGATGATCGGGTTCTCCACCACGGCGACGACGAGGTCGGAGCCCTGCAGCTCGATCGACACGTCGGAGAACAGGTCGGTGCGGAACAGGGCCTTCAGCCCAAGGTCGATCTTGGCCGGGTCCACCGCCTCGCCGACCTGGATCGGCAGGTAGGAGATCACCGTGGCCGATTCGATCCGCTCGTTCCCCTTCACCACGATACGCTGCACGAACCCGGTCTGGGGCGGCGCGGACGGCGTCTCGGAGGCCGGGGCGGTCGGTTGCGGCGCCGGCGGCGCCCCGGCCTGGGCCAGGGCCAGGCCGGGCGCCACAAGGGCGGACGAGCCCAGCAGCAAGGCAAGGCCGGAGACGAACGCGGCGCGGCGGGCGCGGGATCTTTGCATCGGTTTAAGCCGTCACGGGAAAGGCGCCAGCGCTCAGGAGAGGAGGTGGCCGAGGAGTTTGGACACAGGCAGCTGCTGCAGATCGTTCCAAGTGGCGAACAACATCAATCCGAGCACCAGCGCAAGGCCCACGCGATAACCCGCCGCCTGAACCTTGGCGGCGAGCGGCCGGCGCGCGACCGCCTCATAGGCGTAGAACAGCAGATGGCCGCCGTCGAGGATCGGCACCGGCAGCAGATTCATGAAGCCCACGCTCACCGAGATCAGGGCGGCCATCTGCAGCAGGTTGACGCCCACGACCAGCAGCATCGCCCCCACGCTGGGCGCGCCCTCGGCGCTGATCTGCGCCACCTTGCCGGTGACCTTGGCGATGCCCAGCGGCCCGCTGATCTGCCCGGCGTCCACCTGGCCGGTGACGATTCGCCCGAGGTAGTAGACCGTGGTGGTCAGGGTGTTCCAGGTGCGCCGCACGCCCCCGCCGACCGCCTCCACCGGATTGTACCGCACCCGCACCAGAGACCGTTCGACCGGCACGCTGGCGAGGCCAAGGCGGCCGACGCGCGCCGGCGCGCCGGGGCCCGGATCGTCCACGGCCCTCCAGGCCGGCGTCGCGATCAGTTCGAGCTGCACCCCGGCGCGCTCGATCAGGAAGCTCGTCGGCGCGCCGCCGCGCGGGGTGACGATATGGGTCAGGTCCTCGAAGACGCCGACGTCCTGGCCGGCGGCCTTGAGCACCCGGTCGCCGGGGCGAAATCCCGCCAGGGCCGCGGGACTCCCCGGCTCGACCGCCGACACCCTGGCGGGCGCGGGGGCTACGTCGTCGACGCCCAGCCAGCCCATCCGGCGCCAGCCGGTGATCGGATCGTCGGAAACCCGCCAGGCGGGCGTCGCGGTCAGGGCGACGTCGCGTCCGCCCCGCTTGACCAGGAAATCGGTCGACGCGCCGCCGCGCAGGGCGATCGTCTGGCTCAGTTCCTCGAAGGTCGCGATCCGATGTCCGGCCGCCCTGACCACCAGGTCGCCCGACCGGAACCCGACCGCCGCCGCCGGACTGCCCGGCTCCACATAGGCGACGCGGGGCGGCGACATCACCTCGCCCACGCTGAACAGCAGGAACGCGAACAGGAACACCGCCAGCACGAAGTTGGCGAAGGGCCCGGCCGCGGCCACCACGGCGCGCTGCCAGATCGGCTTGAAATGGTAGTAGCGCGAGAGCCCGCCCGGCCCCTCACGCCGGATCACCTCGCGGCGCAGGGCGTCCAGGTGCTCCACGTCGGGCACGCTGGCCTCGTTCTCGTCGCCGGCGAAGCGCACATAGCCGCCGAACGGGATCCAGCCGATGCGCCATTCCACGCCGTGCCGGTCGCGCCAGGAGACGATCGGCCGGCCGAAGCCGATGGAGAAGCGGTCGATCGCCACCCCGAAGCTGCGCGCCGCCAGGAAGTGCCCCAGCTCGTGCACGGTCACCACCAGGGTCAGCACCAGCAGGAAGGGCACGATGAAGGTTAACGCGGTCGAGACGAATCCGAGCATCGGCCGACTACTCCCTGCCGTACATCAGGATCGGCCTAGGCCGACAATGACCCCGCCCGCCACGCGGCGTGCAGTCGCATCGTTCTCCCGGGCGCTTTCCAGCGGATCGTTCGAGGTCGCGAACAGTCGCCCGGCCTCCATGCGCTCGAGGGTCTCGGTCACCGCGGCGGCAATATCGAGAAAGCCGATGCGCCGGTCAAGGAAGGCCGCCACGGCCGCTTCGTTGGCCCCGTTCATCGCCGCCGGCGTCCCGCCGCCCGCCGCCAGCGCCGCCTTGGCGACATTCAGGGCCGGGAACCGCTCCGGGTCCGGCGCCTCGAAGCTCAGTGGCCCCGAGTTCACCAGGTCGAGCCTGGGCGCCGGCCAGGGCAGCCGGTCCGGCCAGGCGAAGGCGCAGGCGATCGGACCGCGCATGTCAGGCGGGCTGAGTTGGGCCAATGTCGAGCCGTCGGCGTATTCCACCAGGCTATGAACGATCGATTGCGGATGGATCAGGATGTCGATGCGCTCCGGCGGCATGGCGAACAGGTAGGCGGCCTCGATCACCTCCAGGCCCTTGTTCATCATGGTGGCGGAATCCACCGAAATCTTGGCGCCCATGTTCCAGTTCGGATGCGCCACCGCCTGTTCCGGCGTCGCCTGGGCCATCGCGGCCTTGGTCCAGGTGCGGAACGGCCCCCCCGAAGCGGTGAGGATCAGGCGCGAAACCTGCGCCAGGTTCTGCGGCTCCAGCACCTGGAAGATCGCCGAGTGCTCGGAATCCACCGGGATCACCGCCCCGCCGGCCAGCTTCGCCGCCCGCAGCAGCGCCGGGCCGGCGCAGACCAGGCTCTCCTTGTTGGCCAGGGCCACCACCGCGCCCGACCGCGCCGCGGCCAGGGTGGGGCCCAGGCCCGCGAAACCCACGATGGCGGACATCACCCACTGGGCGTCGGCCGCCGCCGCCTCGGCCAGCGCCGAGCACCCGCCCGCCGCCGCGACGCCGGAGCCCGCCAGCCGCTCGCGCAGCTCCGGCAACCCCGCCTCGTCGCCGATCACCGCCAGGCCCGGCCGCCAGCGCAGCGCCTGCTCAGCCAGCTTTGCAACATTGCGACCGGCGGCCAGCGCCGCCACCTCCACCTCGACCCCGGCCTTCTCCAACAGGTCCAGCGTCGAGACCCCGACCGAGCCCGTCGAGCCCAGCACGCTGACCCGGCGGGGGGTGCTCAATGTCCCCACCCGCGGGCGTTCACCAGCCGGGCCACAGCCACCACCACCACCGCGAACATCAGTCCGTCCACCCTGTCCAGCAACCCGCCGTGGCCGGGGATCAGGTCGCCGGAATCCTTCACCCCGAACCGCCGCTTCAAGACCGATTCCCACAGATCGCCGCCCATGGTCGCCAGCCCGCCCAGCAGGCCTACCAGCGCCGCCGCCGCCAGGTTCAGCTGGAAGGGCGAGAAGAACACCACCGCCACGCCGGCCGCCATCGCCGTCGCCAGCCCGCCCGCGAACCCCGACCAGGTCTTGTTGGGCGAGATCCTCGGCCAGAGTTTCGGCCCTTTGAGCGCATTGCCCACAGCATAGGCCCCGATGTCCGCCGACCAGGTGATGGCCAGGAGCATCATGGTCCACCACGGACCCTGGTGCGTGGCCTGCAGCCAGACCAGGCACAGGCAGGGGATGCCGATATACACCACTCCCAGCGCCGCGTCCGCCGGCCGCTCGGAGACCCCGCGGGCGATCACCGCCGCCGCCAGCGCGCCCGCCCCCGCCGCCAGCCAGGCGAGATGAACATGGCCCTGGTGGGCCATCAGCACGCCGGCCAGCACCGCGGCGGTCACCGCCGCCGAGACCCGCGCCGGCGCGCCGGGCGCGGTCATGCCGCCCCACTCGATGGCCAGCAGGGCCACGGCGACGGCGATCATCACCAGGAACAGCCACGCGCCCGTCCAGACGGCGAACAGCACCGCCGGCACCAGGACGACGGCGGAGAGGACGCGGACGCCGAAGTTGGCCCAGTCGAAGCGCTTACCTGGCGGCAAGAGCGTCACCCGCCACGACGCCCCCATAGCGCCGTTCGCGTGTCTGGAACTCGGCGATGGCCGCCTTGAGATGCTCGCCGCCATAATCGGGCCAGAGCACGTCCTGGAACACGAATTCGGAATAGGCCGACTCCCAGAGCAGGAAATTCGACAGCCGCCGCTCGCCGCTGGTGCGGATCACAAGATCCGGCGCCGGCGCCCCGCCGGTGGACAGCCGCGCCTCGAACGCGGCCTCCGTAAGGCTGTCGGGCGCGACCTCCCCCCGCGCCGCCGCCGCCATCAGCGCCCGGGCCGCATCGACGATGTCGGCCCGCGCGCCATAGTTGAACGCCACCTGCAGGTGGAAAGCGTCGTTGCGCGCCGTGCGCGCCTCGGCCCGCTCGACGATCTCGGCGATGTCGCTCGCCAGTCCTTCACGCCGGCCCAGAATGCGGATCTTCACCCCTTCCCGCTGCAGCTGGTCGAGGTCGCTGTTCACATAGGCCTTCAGGAGCCGCATGACCTCCGAGACCTCGCCCGCCGGCCGGCGCCAGTTCTCGGTGGAAAAGGCGTAGAGCGTCAGCCGGCGCACCCCCAGCTTCGGCGCCGCCTTCACCGTGCGGCGGATCGCCTCCATGCCCTGCGGGTGGCCCAGCGTCCGCGGCAGGCCCCGCCGCTTGGCCCAGCGGCCGTTGCCGTCCATCACGATCGCCACGTGCAGGCCCGACGGCGCCTCGCCCTTCGCGGACGGCGCGCTCGGCTGCGGCGGGGATTCGGCGACGGCCATGGGGCGCCTTCGATGCTTAAGCGGCTGACGCGCGCACGACTAGACCTGCATGATCTCTTGTTCTTTTATTTTCAAGGCTTCGTCGACCCGCTTCACGGCCTCGTCGGTCAGCTTCTGGACCTCGGTCTCCATCCGCTTGTGCTCGTCCTGGGCGATCACCGCGTCCTTCTCGGCCTTCTTCAGGTCGTCCATGGCGTCGCGGCGCACGTTGCGCACCGCGATCTTCTGGGTTTCCGCGTACTTGCCGGCCAGCTTGACCAGGTCGCGCCGGCGGTCCTCGGTCAGGGCGGGGATCGGGATGCGCAGGGTCTGGCCCTCCACCACCGGGTTGAACCCCAGGCCGGCGGCGCGGATCGCCTTGTCGGCCGGCCCCACCATCGACTTGTCCCAGATGCTGACGGTGATCGAGCGCGGCTCGGGCACGCTGATCGAGGCCACCTGGTTGATCGGCATCTTCGAGCCGTAGGCCTCGACCATCACCTGGTCGAGCAGGTTGGAGGACGCCCGGCCCGTGCGCAGACTGGCGAACTCCTCCTTCAAGGCGGCGACGGCCTTGTCCATCCGATCCCTGTACCTCGACAGCACCGGCTTCTCTGCGGCGGCCATGGACGCTCCTCCGTTATTCAGACCCTGCGGTCAGGCGATTGTCGTGTGGACCCCCTGGCCGGTGAGCACTTTCAGGAAGTTGCCGCGCTCCCGGATCGAGAAGACCACGATGGGAATCTGGTTGTCGCGCATCAGGCTGATCGCCGAGGCGTCCATCACCCGCAGGTCCTTGGCCAGGACCTCCTGGTAGCTGAGGGTGTCGTAGCGGCGTGCGTCCGGGTCTTTCTTGGGGTCGGCGGTGTAGACCCCGTCGACGCTGGTGCCCTTCAGGAGGGCGTCGCAGCCCATTTCGGCGGCGCGCAGGGCGGCCGGCGTGTCGGTGGTGAAGAACGGGGCGCCGAGGCCGGCGGCGAAGATCACCACCCGGCCCTTCTCCAGATGCCGCAGCGCCCGGCGGCGGATGTAGGGCTCGCAGATCGCGTCCATCGGGATCGCCGACTGCACGCGGGTGTAGACGCCGTTCTTCTCCAGCGTCGCCTGCAGGGCCAGGGCGTTCATCACCGTGGCCAGCATGCCCATGTAGTCGGCGCTGGCCCGCTCCATGCCGCTCTCGGCCAGGGCCTTGCCGCGGAAGATGTTGCCGCCGCCCACCACCAGGCAGACCTGCACGCCGGTGCGCACCACCTCGGCGATGTCCTCGCAGACCGCCTGCAGGGTGGCCGGATCGATGCCGAATCCGTCCCCGCCGACCCCCGCCTCCCCGGACACCTTCAGGAGGACGCGTTTGTAGCGGGGCTCAGGCGTGGGCATGGCGATTGAGTTTCCGAATCTGGACGCGGGGACAATAGACTAAGGGCGCGGCGCGCGTCGAACGCGGCCGCGCCCTTCGGCAGTCTACCGCAGGCTTAGCTCTGGCCCGAGAGCTGCGCCACTTCCGCCGCGAAATCGTCCGTCTTCTTCTCGACGCCCTCGCCGAGGGCGAAGCGTACGAAGCCCTTCACCGCCAGCGGCTGGCCGGTCTCCTTGGCCGTGGCCGCCACCAGTTGCTCGATGGTCTGGTCCGGGTTCATCACGAAGGGCTGCTTGAGAAGCACGACCTCCTCCTGCCACTTGCGGATCCGGCCCTCGACCATCTTCTCGGCGATCTCGCGCGGCTTGCCGGATTCCATCGCCGTCAGGGTCTGGATTTCCCGTTCCTTCGCGACCAGCGCCGGGTCGAGCTCGTCGGTGGTCAGGGCCAGCGGCGGAGTCGGGGTGCCGGCCACGTGAAGCGCGATCTTGCGGCCGACCTCCTTCAGCACCGCCTGGTCGCCGGCGCCTTCCAGCGCCACCAGCACGGCCAGCTTGCCGACGTCGTCCGCCTCCTTGTTGTGCAGGTAGAGGGCGACGGCCCCCTGCCCCACCGAAAGGCGGGCCGAACGGCGCAGGCGCATGTTCTCGCCGACGGTGGCGATCAGATTGGTGATCATGTCGCCCACGGTCTCGCCCTTGGCGGTCTTCGCCGCGGAGATCGCGTCGACGTCGCCATCCACCCCCAGGGCCACCCGGGCGATCTCCCGCGCGGCTTCCTGGAAGGTCGCGTTCTTCGACACGAAGTCGGTTTCGGCGTTGAGTTCGACGACCACGCCGCTCTTGGCGTCCTGGCTCACCATGCCCGCCACCAGGCCCTCGGCCGCGGCCCGGTCAGCCTTCTTGGCGGCCTTGGCAAGGCCCTTGGTGCGCAGCCAGTCCATGGCCGCGTCCAGCTCGCCGTTGTTTTCCTGCAGGGCGCGCTTGCAATCCATCATGCCAACGCCGGACTTCTCGCGCAGTTCTTTGACCAGCGACGCGGTAATCTCCGCCATGGTCGGCTCCTTCATTTGCGGTCGGCGACGAGCCAATCCAGGCGCCGCCGCCGACGGTTTCACGACAATGCTGGGACGCTGGGCCCCTTCGAACGACGCCGTCCGGGGGGCTTAACGCTTAGGACGCCGGGCGTCAGCCGGCCTGAGCCGGCTCGGCCTCGGGCTCCGCAGCAGCGGCCGGTTCCTCCGCCGCCGGAGCCTCGGGCTCCAGCGTGCGGGCCAGCGCCGGCTCCAGCGGGGCTTCCGAAGCGCCCAGGTCGACGCCCGACGCCGCCTGCCCGGCCGCCAGGCCGTCCAGGATCGAATCCGCCATCAGGTCGCAATAGAGCTGGATGGCCCGCGCGGCGTCGTCGTTGCCGGGGATCGGGAAAGTGATGCCGTCCGGGTTGCAGTTGGTGTCGAGGATCGCGATCACCGGGATGTTCAGCTTGCGGGCCTCGAGGATGGCGATCGCCTCCTTGTTGGTGTCGATCACGAACATCAGGTCGGGGATGCCGCCCATGTCCTTGATGCCGCCCAGCGACAGCTCCAGCTTGTCGCGCTCGCGGGTCAGCTGCAGCAGCTCCTTCTTGGAGCGGCCCTGGCCTTCGGTCTCCAGCAGGCCTTCCAGCTCGCGCAGACGGGCGATCGAGGCCGAGACGGTGCGCCAGTTGGTCAGCGTGCCGCCCAGCCAGCGGTGGTTCACATAGTACTGGGCGCAGCGGCGGGCGGCAGTGGCGATCGGCTCGCTCGCCTGCCGCTTGGTGCCGACGAACAGCACGCGGCCGCCGCTCGCGGCGGTCTCGCGCACCTTCACCAGCGCCTGGTGCAGCAGCGGGATCGACTGCGACAGGTCGATGATGTGGATGTTGGAGCGGCTGCCGAAGATAAACTTTTCCATCTTCGGGTTCCAGCGGTGGGTCTGGTGGCCGAAGTGGGCGCCAGATTCCAGCAGCTGACGCATAGAAATATCGGGAAGCGCCATGGGCGTTACAGGTCCTTTTTCCGGTTGGCCTCCGCAGACAACCTTCCCGAAGGAAGACCGGAATGGAAAAGGCGGGATGTCTCCCCGCAATCCCCAAACGTCTGCGTGTGGATTGATGGCGGGCATGTAGGCGATCGGGCGTGTTTTTGCAAGTCGCGCCAGGGGCGAGGGCCCTTGCACGCCCGCTTCACCGCACATACCCTCGGAAGTTGTAGTGGAGGGCGAAATGAAATCCTTGCGGAACCTCGGCCTGGGCCTGCTGGCCATGACCCTTGCCGGCGCGGCCGACGCGGCGCGGCGCAGCAGCTATGGTTCCGGCGTCACAGGAACCACCGGCGTCACGCCCTCGATGCGTACGCCGCCCGCCCAGCCCTTCCGGCCCTATCGGCCATACCGGTACCAATCGACCTATGGCGGCGACCCGACATCCCTGACGCCCCGGCGGCGGCCGTACGAGAGCTCCGGACCCGGCGGCTTCAAGCGCTTCGAAAACGGCTTCAAGCCCTACGGTTCGCAGGACGCGGTGCGATCCCGCGCCGGGACGTTCGACCAGGAATTTTAAGGCGCCGACACCGCTCGTCCGACTCCCCAGCGCGCCCTACAGCTCCTCCACGAACATCACCCCCGGCGCGGTCTTCAGCGCCCCGCGCACCGCCCCGTCGAGGGTGAAGCGGCCCGGCAGCTTCACCTCCACCTCGCGCCCGGCGCCGACGCCGGCCACCAGCACGATCTCGCCGCCGCGCGGGTTGGTCACCCCTGCGAGCCGCATCTTCAGCGCCTCGATCTCGGCGCTCTGCGGGGCGAAGTGCACCCTAAGTCCCGCCGTGGCGTTCTCCACCGCCCGCTCCACTGGCTCAGCGTCGTCGCCGAAGAAGCGCACCTCCCCGTCGCGGGCCTTGGCGCGCACCTTGATCGCCACCGCCCGGCCCGGCTCCAGAACGTCGCGGCACCTGCGCAGGGCCTCGGGCGGAAACAGCACTTCGTACTCCCCCGTGGGGTCCGACAGGGTGACGAAGGCGAACTTCTCGCCGCTCGACTGCGAGGCCCGCTCCTGCTTGCGGCGCACCACGCCGGCCATCCGCAGCGCCTCGGCCCCGCCCTCGGCCCGGGCCACCGCCTCGGTGTAGAGGTCGGTGCGGCGGCGGCGCAGCGCCTCGACCAGGTCGTCCAGCGGGTGGCCCGAGAGGTAGAAGCCCACCGCCGCCAGCTCCTCGTCCAGCCGCTGCACCGGCGTCCACGACTCCACCTTCGGCAGGCGCGGGCGGGCGGCTTCCGGCTGGTCGCCCCCGAACAGGTTGCCCTGCGACGAGGCCCGCTCCGCCGCCACGCTCTGGGCGTAGGCCGCAAGGGCCTCGGCCGCAGCCACGATCTGCGCCCGGTTGGGATGGATGGAATCGAAGGCGCCGGCGCGGGCCAGGGTCTCCAGCGCCCGCCGGTTCACCTGCCTGGGGTCCACCCGCTCGACGAAATCGAACAGGTCGCGGAACGGACCGGACCCGCGGCGCACCGCCGCGACGTGCTCCATGGCCTGCAGGCCCAGATTGCGCACGCCGCCCAGGGCGTAGAGCACCTCCCCCTCGGCCACGTCGAAGTCGGCGCTGGAGCGGTTGACGTCCGGCGCCCGGATGCTGACCCCCAGCCGCTTGGCGTCCTGGTAGAAGACCGCCAGCTTGTCGGTGTTGGACAGGTCCAGGCTCATCGACGCCGCGTAGAACTCGACCGGCGTGTTCGCCTTCAGCCAGGCCGTCTGGTAGGCGATCAGCGCATAGGGCGCGGCGTGGGACTTGTTGAAGCCGTAGCCCGAGAACTTGGCCATCAGCTCGAACAGGGTGTCGGCCAGGTCCTTGTCGATCCCGCGCTCGGCCGCGCCTTCGTCGAAGCGCGCCTTCTGCAGGTCCATCTCCTCCTTCTTCTTCTTGCCCATGGCGCGGCGCAGGAGGTCGGCCTCGCCCAGGCTGTAGCCCGCCATGATGCGGGCGATGTCCATCACCTGCTCCTGGTAGACGATCACCCCGTAGGTGCCCTTCAGCACCGGCTCCAGCAGCGGGTGGTAGACGTTCAGCGGCTTGCGGCCGGCCTTGGTGTCCACATAGGCCGGGATCGAATCCATCGGCCCTGGCCGGTAGAGCGAGATGAGCGCGGTCACTTCCTCGATCGAGGCGGGCCTGAGCTGGCGCAGGATGTCGCGCATCCCCTGCCCTTCCAGCTGGAACACCCCCACCGTCTGGCCTGCGGCCATCAGCTGGTAGGCGGCCTCGTCGTCGACGGCGAGCGTCTCCAGGACGAAGCCCGCCCCCCGCTTCTCGAGGAAGGTCATGGCCCGGCGCACGACGGTCAGCGTCTTCAGGCCCAGGAAGTCGAACTTCACCAGGCCAGCGCTCTCCACCCACTTCATGTTGAACTGAGTGGCCGGCAGCTCGGAGCGCGGGTCGCGGTAGAGGGGCGAGAGCTCGGTGAGCGGCCGGTCGGCGATCACCACGCCGGCGGCATGGGTCGAGGCGTTGCGGTAGAGGCCCTCGAGCTGCAGGGCGGTGTCCAGGAGCTGGGCCACCATCTCGTCGTCGGCCTTGGCCTGCCGCAGCCTGGGCTCGATCTCGATGGCCTTGGCCAGAGTCACCGGGTTGGCCGGGTTGGCCGGCACCATCTTAGCCAGCCGGTCCACCAGTCCCAGCGGAAGCTGCAGGACGCGCCCGACGTCGCGGAGGACTGCACGCGCCTGCAAGGTGCCGAAGGTGATGATCTGGGCCACCCGGTCGCGGCCGTAGCGCTGCTGGACGTAGGCGATCACCTCGTCGCGCCGCTCCTGGCAGAAGTCGATGTCGAAGTCGGGCATCGACACCCGCTCGGGGTTCAGGAACCGCTCGAAGATCAGGCCGTAGCGCAAGGGGTCGAGGCCGGTGATCAGCAGCGACCAGGCCACCAGCGAGCCGGCGCCGGACCCCCGTCCCGGACCCACGGGGATGTTGTGCGCCACCGCCCACTTCATGAAGTCCGAGACGATCAGGAAGTAGCCCGAGAAGCCCATGTGTTGGATGACGCCGATCTCGCGGTCCAGGCGGGCCCAGTACTCTTCCTCCGCCTTGGAGGCGCCGGCCACCGCCAGCCGGGCCTTCAGCCCCTCGCGGGCCTGCTCGGCCAGCTCCTCGTCCTCGCTGCGGCCTCCCGACGTGGGGAAGCGCGGCAGGATCGGGTCGCGCTTGATCACCATGAAGGCGCAGCGCCGGGCGATGTCGAGGGTGTTGTCGCAGGCCTCCGGCAGGTCGGCAAACAGCGCCCGCATGTCGGCGACGGACTTGAACCAGTGCTCCGCGGTCACGCGCCGCCGCTCCTCCTGGCCGACGAAGGCGCCGTCGGCGATGCACAGCAGCGCGTCGTGCGCCTGGTGCATCTCCGGCTTGGCGAAATAGACGTCGTTGGTGGCGACGAGGGGGACGTCCTCGTCATAGGCGAAGGCCACCAGCTCCGGCTCGGCCGCCGCCTGGCTGGCCAGGCCGTGGCGCTGCAGCTCCACGTAGAAGCGGTCGCCGAACACCCGATGCATCTCGGCCAGCGCCGCGCGGCCAGGCTCGCGCTTGCCGGCGGCGAACAGCGGGTCGACCGGACCGTCGGCGCCGCCGGAGAGCAGGATCAGTCCGTCGGCGTGGGCGCAGACCTTCTCCCAGGGCACGCCGGGATCCTCGCTGGCGTCGATCTCGAGGTAGGCCGCCGATGACAGCTCCGAGAGGTTGCGGTAGCCCGCCTCGCTCTGGGCCAGCAGCACGACGGTGGGGATCTTGGCCCATCGTTCCCGCGGCGCGCCGCCGATGCCGGTGACCGGCAGGGCGCAGCCGACGATCGGCTGCACGCCCTCCCCCTTGGTGACGACGGAGAACTCCAGGGCGCCGAACAGGTTGGCCCGGTCGGTGAGCGCCACCGCCGGCATCCCGCCCGCCGCCGCCAGCTTGCCCAGCTTGTCGGCCTTGATCGCGCCTTCCAGCAGCGAATAGGCCGAGCGCGCCCGCAGGTGAACGAAACCGTCGCCGTCCTCGTTCAAGACACCCTCCGCCCCACGTCTCAGCCCAGGTGGCTCGTCACCACGCAGACCATCCAGACAAAGCTCGACACTGCCGCAAACGCCAGTGATTCCCGCGCCAAACGAACCATCATCCGTACTCCCCCTGTGGATGTTCCTTGTTCGTTCTATTCCTGTTTTGTTCTCAAGGTCAAGCCGGTTTCGTCGGGATGAGCGGAGTTTGGAACGACCCGATCCGAGGGGATCGTGCTCAACCTCAGAGCGGCGCGGGCTCCATCACGTGCTCTTCCAGCCGCCCGTCCTTCAGGGCGAACACCCGGTCCATGTGCCGGGCGAGCTCAAGGTTGTGGGTGGCCACCACGGCCGCCACGCCCTGGGTGCGGGCCAGGTTGTAGAAGGCCTCGAACACCGCGGCCGAGGTATGCGGGTCCAGGTTGCCGGTGGGCTCGTCGGCCAGCAGCAGCCTCGGCGCGTTGGCCAGCGCCCGGGCGACCGCCACCCGCTGCTGCTCCCCGCCGGAGAGCTGGCCCGGCTGGTGGTTCACCCGCTCGGCCAGGCCCAGGTCCGACAACAGGACCGTCGCCCGCGCCCGCGCCTCCGCCCGGCCGGCGCCGGCGATCATCTGCGGCAGCGCCACGTTGTCCAGGGCGCTGAACTCCGGCAGCAGGTGGTGGAACTGGTAGACGAAGCCGATCGCCGCCAGCCGCACGCGGGTCCGCGCCCGGTCGCCCAGGTCGGAGCAGTCGCGCCCCTCGATGGTGATCCGGCCCCCGTCGGGATGCTCCAGCAGGCCGGCGGCGTGCAGCAGCGACGACTTGCCCGAGCCCGACGGTCCGATCAGGCCGACGATCTCGCCCGGCCGCACGTCCAGGTCGATCCCACGCAGCACCGGCAGCGGCCCGGCGTCGGTGACGTAGGTGCGCTCCAGGCCGCGGACCGACAGCACCGGCTCACTCATAGCGCAGCGCCTCCACCGGATCGATCCGCGAGGCCCGCCAGGACGGGTAGATGGTCACCACGAAGGAGATCAGCAGCGCCCAGCCGACGATCACCGCCACTTCCCGCCAGTCGATCTTCGCCGGGATGCGGCTCAGGAAGTAGACGTCCGACGAGAACACCGCCTGCCCGGTGATCCATTCCACCGCCTTCTGGATCTGGGCGATGTAGGTGCAGAACACCGCCCCGATCGCCAGTCCCGCCGCCGCGCCCGCCGCCCCGATCGACGCGCCGGTCATGAAGAAGATCCGCAGGACCGACCCCTGCCCGGCTCCCATGGTCCGCAGAATGGCGATGTCGCGGGTCTTGTTCTTCACCAGCATCACCAGGCCGGAGATGATGTTCAGGGCGGCGATCAGCACCAGCAGCATCAGGATCAGGCGCATGACGTTGCGCTCCACCTTAAGCGCCCCCCAGAAGGAGGAGTCCCGCTGCGTCCAGTCGGTGACCAGGGCCAGCGGCCCGGCGGCCTTCTGGACCAGGGGCTTCATGGCGATGGCCCGGTCGGGGTCGGCGACCTTGACCTCGATGACGTCCACCGTGTCCTCGCGCCCGAAGAACAGCTGCGCCTGGGCCAGCGGCATGTAGATGTAGGCTTGGTCGTACTGGCTCATGCCGACGGTGAAGGTGGCGGCCACGGTGTAGGTCTTGCGCTGCGGCGTCGCCCCGAAAGCTGTCGCCCCGCCGGTGGGGGAGATCAGGGTCAGCGGGTCGCCGGGCCGTACGCCCAGGCTCTGGGCCAGGCGGTCGCCGACCACGATCTCGTCGCCGCCGTACTCGCCCTCGCCGAAGTAGGCGATGGAGCCGCGGGTGATGTTGCCGGAGACGATCCGCGTGGCCTTCAGGTCGGCGGCCGACAGGCCGCGGACGACGGCGCCGGAGATCTGTCCCTGCCCCAGCGCCATGGCCTGCGCCTCGATCACCGGCGCCGCCTGCTTGACGTCGGGCAGCACCCGCACCCGCTTGACGATGGCGTCCCGCTCGGCGGGCGACAGCGCCCCGGCCGCCACATAGAGGTGGCCGTTGAAGCCGAGGATGCGGGTGAGCAGCTCGTCGCGGAACCCGTTCATCACCGACATCACGATGATCAGCACCGCGACGGCCAGGGTGATGCCGACGAAGGAGATGATCGAAATCAGGGCCACGCCCTGCTGCTTGCGGGTGGCGCGCAGGTAGCGGCCGGCGAGCATCCGCTCCCAGCGGCCGAACGGCGGCGCGCGCCCGCCTGGCGTCACGCGCCGACCGCCTTCAGCGCAGCGTCCAGCGGCAGGCTGCGACGCTCGCCGGTCGCGCGGCGCTTGATCTCCACCACCCCGTCGGCCAGCCCCTTGGGCCCGACGATCAGCTGCCAGGGCAGGCCCACCAAGTCCATGGCGGCGAACTTCGCGCCGGGCCGCTCGTCGCGGTCGTCCAGCAGCGGCTCCTTGCCGGCGGCGGTCAGCGCCGCATAGGCCTGTTCGCAGGCCGCGTCGACGGCGGCGTCGCCGGGGCGCAGGTTGACGATCCCGACTCCGAACGGCGCCACCGCGTCCGGCCAGACGATGCCGCCGTCGTCATGGCTGGCCTCGATGATCGCGCCCACCAGCCGCGAGACGCCGACGCCGTAGGAACCCATCTGCACAGGGCGCTCGGCGCCGTCGGGCCCGGCCACCACGGCCTTCATCGGCTTCGAGTACTTGTCGCCGAAATAGAAGATGTGGCCGACCTCGATGCCCCGAGCGGTCATCCGCTTGTCCTCGGGCGCCTCGGCTTCGAAGCGGGCCTGGTCGTGCATCTCGTCGGAGGCGGCATAGAGGCGGGTGCGCTGCTCGACCAGCGCCTGCAGGTCGCCGTCCCAGTCGAGGTCGGGGCCGGGCGCGCCCATCTCCACCAGGTCGCGGTGGGCGAAGACCTGGCTCTCGCCGGTCTCGGCCAGGATGATGAACTCGTGGGAGAGGTCGCCGCCGATCGGGCCGGTGTCGGCGCGCACCGGGATCGCCTGCAGCCCCAGCCGGGCGTAGGTGTTCAGGTAGGCCAGGAACATCCGGTTGTAGGAGCGCCGGGCGGCGGCCTCGTCGATGTCGAAGGAGTAGGCGTCCTTCATCAGGAACTCGCGGCCGCGCATCACGCCGAACCGGGGCCGGCGCTCGTCGCGGAACTTCCACTGGATGTTGTAGAGGTTTTTCGGCAGGTCCTTGTAGGATCGCACGTAGCTGCGGAAGATGTCCGTGACCACCTCCTCCGCGGTCGGGCCGTAGAGCAGGTCGCGCTCATGGCGGTCCTTGATGCGCAGCATCTCCTCGCCGTAGTCGTCGTAGCGTCCGCTTTCGCGCCACAGGTCGGCGAGTTGCAGGGTGGGCATCAGGATCTCGACGGCGCCGGCCCGGTCCATCTCCTCGCGGACGATCTGCTCGATCTTCTTCAGCACCCGCAGGCCCAGCGGCAGCCAGGCGTAGATCCCGGCCGCCACCTGGCGCACCAGGCCGGCGCGCAGCATCAGCCGGTGCGAGACGATCTGGGCGTCGGACGGCGCGTCGCGCAGCGTGGGCATGAAGTAACGCGAGAGTCGCATGCGGGCGCCTGTGGGTGAATGGAGCCGCTCTGATAGCCCTGCCTGGAAGACCTTGGCAACGCGGCATCTCCCTTCCCCCTGGAGGGAGAACGGAGCGTCGGGTCAGAGGCGCGCGCCGTGCGACATCCCGCTGGGCAGCTCGGGCAGGTGGAACCAGTGGTACCGCAGCCCGGCCCACAGGATCACGAACAGGATGGCGGAGATCCAGGTGGTGGTGAAGAACTTGCGCTTCAGCTTCGGGTCCACCGGCGAGCCCGGATCGGTTCCGTCGCCCCGGTCGATGCCGGCCTCGGCGTGGCTGATCACGCCCAGCGGCAGCACGGCGAACAGCACCGTCCACCAGATGGTCAGGTAGATGGCGACGCCGGTGAACCAGGTCATCAGTGGCCTGCCTTCGGGGTCTCCATCAGCTCCACCAGCACCCCGCCCATGTCCTTCGGGTGCACGAAGATCACCGGCACGCCGTGGGCGCCGATGCGTGGGACGCCGTTGTTGAGCACCGCGGCGCCCTTGGCCTGCATGGCGTCGCGGGCGGCGATGATATCCGGAACCTCGAAGCAGACGTGGTGCTGTCCGCCCTTGGGGTTCTTGGCCAGGAAGGCGTGGATAGGCGACGTCTCGCCGTAGGGCTCGATCAGCTCGATCTGGCTGTTGGGCAGGTTGACGAACTGCACCCAGACCCCCTGCTCCTCCATCACGAACTTCTCGGAGAAGGAGGTGGCGCCCAGCATGTCGCGATACATCTTGGCCGACGCGTCGATGGAGGGCGTGGCCACGCCCACGTGGTTGAGTTTTCCGATCATGGCTCCAGGGGTCCGCGAAGGCGTCAGTCAATTCCCCTGCCTATAGCGGCTGCGCGGCCCCCTGGGGAGGGGCAGCGCGCCGCAGGGCCGTCAGACCCGCAGGACGGTGGTCTCCACGACAGGGCGGCGGCCCCAGATGCGCTGGCTGGCGCGCTTCAGGGCGCGGGAGACGGCGGTCTCCACCGCCTGGTCGGCGTCGCGGTCGCTGGACGACAGCCGGCCCAGGGCCTGCTCGGCGTCATGGGCCAGGTCGTCCAGCACCTCTTCCATCGGATAATCCGCGTCGGCTGGCAGGCCGAGCGCCCGGACCTGCGGGCCGGAAACGATACGGCCGCGCCCGTCCAGCACCACGGAGGCGGCCAGCATGCCGTTGAAGGCCGCGTGCCGCCGCTCGCGCAGCGCGTCGCCGTTCTCGGCCGTCACCACGCCGGCGTCGACGTAGAGCCGGCCGGCCGCCACCTCGTCGATGATCTCCGCCCGGCCGGGCGCCAGACGCACCATGTCGCCGTTGCGCGGGGCGAGCTGTTGCGGAACCTGCAGGTCGCGGGCGAAGGCCGCGTGCTCCAGCAGGTGGCGGCGCTCGCCGTGGGTCGGCACGGCGATGGTGGGCCGGGCCCAGTGGTACATCTGCGCCAGCTCGTCGCGGCAGGGGTGGCCGGAGACGTGGATGCCCGGGTGGTCGCGCTCGGTGTAGAGCCGCACCCCGCGGTCGGCGAGCTTGTTCTGCAGGTTGCGGATCGGGATCTCGTTGCCCGGAATGATCCGTGACGAGAAGATGCAGGCGCCGCCGGCCCCGAGGCTCACATGCGGGTGCGTGCCGTCCGCGATCCGCGCCAGGGCCGCGCGCGGCTCGCCCTGGCTGCCAGTGCAGAGGTAGAGCACCTTGGCCGGCGGCGAGGCGTTCGCCTCCGCCTCGCTGAGGAAGGGCTTGATGTCGGCCATCAGGCCCACCGACTTGGCCGCCGCCGCCATGCGGATCATCGAGCGGCCCACCAGGCACACCCGCCGTCCCGCCGCCTGGGCCGCGCGGATCACGCTGTCCATCCGCGCGACGTTGGAGGCGAAGCAGGCCACCGCCACCTTGCCCTTCAGCCCGCCGATCAGCGGGATCAGCGTCTCGCGCACCTCGGCCTCGGAGCCGGCGTGACCGTCGACGAAGACGTTGGTGCTATCGCAGACCATGGCGAGCACGCCCTCGTCGCCGAGGCGGCGGATAGCGTCCTGGTCGGTGACCGCGCCCAGCAGCGGGTCTGGGTCGATCTTCCAGTCGCCGGTGTGCAGGATGACGCCCAGCGGCGTGCGGATCGCCAGGCCATTGGGCTCGGGGATCGAGTGGGTGAGCGTGATCAGCTCCAGCTCGAACGGGCCCAGCGAGATCTTGCCGCCGAGCGGTACGATGGTGATCTCCGCCTCGTCGACCAAGCCCGCCTCGCGCAGCTTTTCGCGCAGGATGAACGCGGTGAAGGGTGTCGCGTAGATCGGCGCCTTGAACCGCGGCCAAAGCCAGGCGACGGCGCCGATGTGGTCTTCGTGCGCATGGGTCAGCACGATGCCCAGGAGGCGGTCGGCGTTCTCCTCCATGAAGGTCGGGTCCGGCAGGATCACCTCGACCCCCGGCGTCGTCTGGTCGCCGAAGGTGATGCCGAGGTCGACGACGATCCACTTGCGGTCGTGCGGCGGCCCGAAGCCATAGAGGTTGAAATTCATGCCGATCTCGTTCGACCCGCCGAGCGGCAGGAAGACGAGTTCGTCGTCCGTCTTGGATTTGGTCATTTACGCCTTCGCCGTGTTCCGGCGGTAGATTTCGAGCATGCCACGGATGGTCAGGTCCGGGTCGAAGTGGTCGATGGCCGCCGTCGCCCCGTGGAAGAGCGAGGCGACGCCGCCGGTTCCGATCACGGTCATCGGCTTGCCCCACTCGGCCTTGATGCGCTGGCAGAGGCCCTCGATGAGCGCGATGTAGCCCCAGTAGACCCCGGATTGCATGGAGGCGACGGTGTCCTTGCCGATGGCGGTGTTGCCGCGCGGGCGCTGGATGGCCACCCGCGGCAGCTTGGCCGCCGCCTGGTGCAGGGCTTCCATGGAAAGGTTGATGCCCGGCGCGATGGCGCAGCCCTCCATCCCGCCGTCCCCGGCGATGACGTCGAAGGTCGTCGCGGTGCCGCTGTC
>NZ_DASXYF010000087.1:0-36467 GCF_036502675.1 Phenylobacterium sp. | reverse complement strand
CAACTACCAGTCCAGCTACCGCTGGGGCGACGACGACCAGCCGGGCAACATCCTGGGCGACTACACGCTGGTCAACCTCGGCGCCGACTGGAAGGGAATCAACGGCCGGCCGCTCGACCTGAACCTCTTCGTCACCAACGTCTTCAACAAGGCCTACAAGGCCGGTTCGCTGGCCTACTACCTGGCCTTCGGCACCTCCGCCGCCAGCTATACCGAGCCCCGGATGTTCGGCGTGCGCCTGCGCTACACCTTCGGCGGCGGCTGACCTGCGCCCGGCGCGTCGCGGAGACGCGCCGGGTTTCCGCCACGGGTCGACCGCACCGGCGTGGACGGTCTAAAGACTGGACCGCAGCGCAGTTTCAGGCGGGAAAAGGAACCCCCATGGCGGCCTATGTGATCTTCATCCGCGACGGCGCGGTCCGCGACCAGGCGGAGTTCGCGCAGTATTCCAAGACGGCCCGCGAGGCCCGCGGCGACTTCAAGCTGACGCCGCTCGCCGTCTATGGCGCGGTCGAGACCCTGGAAGGCGCGCCCGCCGACGGCGTCGTCGTCCTGCAGTTCCCCGACGCCGAGCAGGCCAAGCGCTGGTACAACAGCGAAGCCTACCAGGCGGCGCTGCCGCACCGCATGCGGGCGGCCAGCTACCGGGTGGTGATCACCGAAGGCCTCTGACGGCGCGCGAGGGACGGACGGCGGGACCGAGGGGCCGCCTCGCTCACGCGAGGCCGAGATATTCCCGCAGCACCCTGTGGAAATTGACGATCTGTCCCTCCTGCACCGGGTTGGGCCGGGCCGCGGTCCAGCCGGCGGACTTCATGCCCTTGTGCACCGCCTCCATGTTGAGGAAGTCCTCCTCCAGGAACGGGCATTGGCCGCGGAACGGCTCGAAGCCCTGATAGACGTCGTGGGTGATCGCGGGCTCCGCGTCCGGCGCATAGCGGCCCAGCGACCAGATGTCGAAGACGCAGGAGTCGGGATCGTCGCCGTTCGGCCGCAGCCGGTACCACAGGGCCCCGTCCGGGGTCGGCAGGGCGATGGTGTTGGGGAACATGTGCCAGTCGGTACCGGCCTTGAACATGTTCTCGAGCGTCAGCTTCTCCGGCCACCTGGCGCCGCGCTTCCCGGTCTCTTCCTTCTGGTATTCGAACAGCTTGGCGACGATGACCGCGGGGTCGGTCTCGTCCATGAACTCGGCCATGATCCGCTCGGAAGCGGCCAGGCCGGGATCGAGCGTCATGGCGCCCAAGGTCTTGTGCAGCCAGACGTTGTTGACGTGCAGGTGCTCCTGGAACGAGCTCGGCGCCCGCCACTCGCCCGCCTCGTCCTTGAACTCGCCCATGCCGGCGATTTCCGACCAGAACATGCCGTGACGTCCCGCCGGCCGGCCCGGCGATTTCATCAGGCGGTAGTTGACGCCCGAGTTATGGGTGGCGAAGGAGTGGTAGCCCTCGTTGAAGGCCTCCACGACCACCTTCCAGTTCACCGGCGCGACGATCGTCTTCCACCAGCCGCGGCGGCAATCTTCCAGCTGGAAGGCGTCCAGCGCCTCGGCCGCCTCGCCGAGGTAGTCGCGCAGCGGCTCGGCGTCGGGGTCCTGGTTGATCCACACCCAGCCGGCCCAGGTCTCGACCTTAACCTGGCTGAGGCTCAGCTCGCTCTCCTTGAAGTCCGGGAGCCCGGCCCAGTCCTCGCGGTTGTGCACATAGGTCACCCGGCCCTGCAGGTCGTACTTCCAGCCGTGGAAGCGGCAGTAGAAGCCGGTCAGGCGCCCCCGCTCGTCGTCGCGCAGCCGCCGGCCGCGGTGCTTGCAGACGTTGTAGAACGCCTTGATCCCGGCGGCGCCGGTGCGGACCACCAGGATGGATTCGTCGAAGATCTCGTAGGTCACGAAGTCCCCGACCCTGGGGATCTCCTCCACCCGGCAGGCCACCTGCCAGACCCTGGGCCACAGCCGTTCCTTCTCCAGGCGCTGCAGGTCCTCCGCGCGGTAGTCGGACGCCGGGATGTAGTCGGGCCTGAGGGGCTCTTCGGCCCGTCGCGGCGGCTGATGGACCATGTTCATGGATACCGTCCTCCCAGGGCCGCGCCGGCCTGATCGTCGGGTCGGACCGGTCCGACCGGCGTCTCGCGCCGACAGCGGCTTCAATCATGCAGCGCCCCCGCGCGGGGGGTCAATGCGAGGTCCCGCCTGCGGCGGCCATCGTTCAGGCGCCCGCGGCCGTCAGGACAGCGCGAACACCTTGCCGGGGTTGAACAGGTCCTTGGGGTCCAGCGCGCGTTTGACGGCCCGCATCAGCTCCACCGCCTCGCCCAGCTCGGCCGTGAGCCATTCCTGCTTGCCGAGGCCGATCCCGTGCTCGCCGGTGCAGGTGCCGTCCATGGCGAGCGCCCGCTCCACCAGCCGGCGGTTGAGCCGTTCCGCCTCCGCGGCCTCCTCGAGCCTGTCGGGATCGAGCACGAAGATCACATGGAAATTGCCGTCGCCCACATGGCCCACGATGGGCGCCGGCAGGATCGAGGCCTCGAGGTCGCGCTTGGTCTCGGATATGCACTGCACCAGCCGGCTGATCGGCACGCAGACGTCGGTGGTCCAGCCCACGGCGCCCGGCCTGAGCGCCAGCGCGGCATAATAGGCTTCGTGCCTGGCCTTCCACAGGCGCGAGCGCTCCTCCGGCCGGTTCGACCAGCTGAACGCGCCGCCGCCGTTCGCAGCGGCCAGTCCGCCCACCACCTCGGCCTGCTCCTGGACATAGCGCTCCGAGCCGTGGAACTCGAAGAACAGGGTGGTGGCCTCCGGCAGGCCCAGCCCGGCCCGCCGGTTCACCGCCCGCACCTGCACGTCGTCCATCAGCTCCACGCGGGCCACCGGCACGCCGCACTGGATGGTCTGCACCACCGTGTCCACCGCCCCCGCCAGGGTCGCGAAGCTGCAGACCGCCGCGGCGATGGCCTCGGGGATCGGGTGCAGCCGCAGAGTGACCTCGGTGATCACCCCCAGCGTCCCTTCCGAGCCGATCATCAGCCGGGTGAGGTCGTAGCCCGCCGCCGACTTGCGCGCCCGCCGCGCGGTGCGGATGTCGCGCCCGCCGGGAGTCACCACCCGCAAGGCCAGCACCGCCTCGCGCATGGTGCCGTAGCGCACCGCGTTGGTGCCGGACGCCCGCGTGGCGGCCATCCCGCCCAGCGTCGCGTCCGCCCCGGGGTCGATGGGGAAGAACAGGCCCATGTCCCGCAGGTGGGCGTTGAGCTGCTCGCGCCGCACGCCGGCCTCCACCGTGCAGTCGGCGTCCTCGGCGTTCGCCGCCACGATGCGGTTCATCTGCGAGAGGTCCAGGCACACCCCGCCGCGCACCGCCAGGGTGTGGCCCTCCAGCGAGGTTCCGGCCCCGAAAGGGATGATCGGCGTCTCATGGGCGATGCACGCGCGCACCAGACCCAGCACCTCGTCCGGGCTGTGGGCGAACACCACCGCGTCGGGCAGGCGCTCGGCGAAGTGCGCCTCGCTGCGCCCATGCTGCCGGCGCTGCCCCTCGCCCAGGTGGAGCCGCTCGCCGAACCGCCCGCGAAGCTCGGCGACAAGGGCTTCCGGCAGGGGCGCGGACACGGGTAGGCTCATCGGGAAAGGCTCATTTGCGGCGACAACTTGGCGCCGAATCCGACGACCGCCAAGGCCGGGCGCCGGATGGGGGGACAAGCGAACTGTCGCCGGAACAGAACAGGGAGCGCCACATGACCAAGACGACCTCGGTCTCGCGGGTGATCAGGGCCGCGCCGGAGGACCTCTACGCCGCATTCCTCGACCCCGCCGCCCTCCTGGCGTGGCTGCCGCCGGGGCGGATGACCGGCCGGATGCACGCCTTCGAGGCGTGCGTCGGCGGCGGCTACCGCATGTCGCTGTTCTACCCGGCGGACGAGCAGGCCTTCCGCGGCAAGAGCGCCGAGCGCGAGGACCGCGTCGACGTCCGCTTCGTCGAGCTCTCGCCGCCGCACCGCATCGTCCAGACCGCCGTCTTCGACACTCCCGATCCCGCGCTGCAGGGCGAGATGTGGATGGTGACGACCTTCGAGCCGGTCCCGGGCGGCGCCAAGGTCGCCATCCGGCACGAGAACCTGCCACCCGGCCTGCGGCCCGAGGACGACCAGGCCGGATCGCAGATCTCCCTCGACCAGCTCGCCCGATGGATTGAGGCGCCGTAAACCAAGTTGCGCGAAGCTTCCGCGCGCATGGACGCCGCCCCCGCCTCCCGAACGCCCGACCGCGCGGCCCCGCATCCGCACCTGGTGTTCGCCCTGGGGGCGCTCAGCGCCGTCGCCTGGGGCCTGACCGCACTCTATTTCGCCAGCGGGCGCGGACGGCATGATTTCCTCGGCTACTCCAAGGGCCAGGACTTCATCAACGTCTGGACCGCCGGCCACATGGTCCTGCAGGGCCGCCCGGCCCAGGTCTTCGATCCCCAGGCCTTCCTGGCCGCGACCCATGCGCTGTTCGACCCGAAGCTGCCGCCGCACTTCTGGTCCTATCCGCCGACGGCGCTGTTCGCGACGGTCCCGCTGGGGCTCACCGGCTATGTCGCGGGCTACCTGCTGTGGTCGGCGGCCGGGCTGCTGGCGCTGGCCTGGGCGGGCCGGCGGCTGTTTTCCGGCCGGCTGGAGCGCTGGCTGCTGCTGGCCTCGCCGGCGGTGGCGATCAACCTGCTGATGGGCCAGAACGGCGGCCTCACGGCGGCCCTGTGGCTGGGCGGCGCGGCGTTGCTGGACCGGCGCCCGGCCGCGGCCGGCGCGCTCTTCGGGCTCTTGACGTTCAAGCCGCAACTGGGCGTGCTCCTCCCGGTCGCCCTGTGGGCCGGGCGGCGCTACCGCACGATCCTGGCGGCCTGCGCCAGCGCCCTGCTGCTGGCCGCAGCTTCCGCCGCCGCCTTCGGCCCGGGGTCGTGGCAGGCCTTCCTCACCCAGACCCTGCCCACCCAGTTCAGCTCGATGTCGGTGTGGCAGGGGCCCTACCAGTGGTTCGCGCCCTCGGTCTTCATGGGCGCGCGCCTGGCGGGCCTCTCCTCGCCCCTGGCGTTCGCCGCCCAGCTTCCCTTCACCCTGCTGGGCGCGGTCCTGGTCTGGCGGGCCTGGCGCCGCGGGGGCGATCCGCCGACCCGCGCCGCCCTGCTGTTCGTCGCCACCTTCATCGCCACGCCGCAGAGCTCGGCCTACGACATGATCCCGGTAGCCGCCGCGGCCCTGGTGATCGCCCGTCGCAGCCGGGGCCTGGCCGACGCCATCCTCGCCGCCCTGCTATGGGCCGCGCCCTGGGCGCTGCTGCCGCTGAACGCGCTCCACGCGCCGGCGATCCCGCTCGTGACGGTCTGGGCGGCGGTGCGGCTGGCGCAGATGTCGGGCGAACCGCAGGAACCCTCCGCCGCCGCGCCGACCGCCTAGCCCGCGGCCGCCAGGACCATCCGCGGCGCCCGCCAGCCGCGGATCGCGCGCACCATCGGACGCTCGACCTTCGCATGGACCGCCAGGCTCAAGGCGACCGAGCCGGCCATCGCCACCCCGGTGAACAGCACGGCGTCCGGCGCCCAGCCCGCGACGGAAAGCGCCGCCTGCAGGCTGGCGACCACGAAGAGGTGCGTCAGGTAGAGCGCATAGGAGGCGTCGCCGAGATGGCCGAGGCGGGCCCACGCCGCGCCCTTGAGCTGCGGCTCGAACTGCAGGGCGCCCAGCACGATCAGCGCGGCGGGCGCGCCCAGCACGGCCGCGACCTCCAGTGCGCCTTCCCCCCGCAGGACCGCCGTCAGCCCCTGCGCCATCGGATGCAGCCCGCGCCCCAGCATCACCGCCAGCAGGCCCGCCGCGACCCCCAGGAGCAGCGCTCCGGCGGCCGGCGAGACCGCCTGCGGGCGGTGCAGGCGCGCGATCGCCAGGCCCGCGACGAACTCCAGCATGAACGGGTGGCCGAGGAACTGCAGGGTGGACCCGCCCAACGCCATGCGGCCCGCCCAGGCCAGCCCATAGGCCGCCAGCGCCAGCGGGACGCCGATCCGCGGACGCGCCAGCGCCGCCGCCGCCGTCACGTAGAACAGCATCTCGAAGCACAGGGTCCAGCCGATCCCCAGGTAGGGGGTGGTCATCCCGTCATAGGCCGGCCAGAACAGCACGGTCGCCACCAGCGGCTTCCAGGTGAAGCCGCCGACGGCCAGGCCGGTCAGCATCTGGTAGGCGCTGACCAGGAAGTAGAGTGGGACCAGGCGGGTGAGGCGGCTCCAGAGGAAATCCCGCGGCGCCTTGCCCGGCGCCGTCAGCGCGATGACCACGCCGCTCAGCACGAAGAACACGTGGACGCCGAGGTGACCCAGCTCCAGCGGCGCGCCCTCGCGCGGCAGGCCCTGGACGTCGCGCCCCACCCGCCAGGCGTGCAGCCAGACCACGGCCAGCGCTGCGAAGAAGCGCAGCACCTGCAAGGATCGCAGCCGGCTGTCCATCCGCGCCTCCTGTCGGAGCGCCAACCTGGCGGCAGAACGTTACGAAAGCCTGTGGACCATCGACGCAGGGGCGCGCCCTTCTGCGAGCGGTGATTTCGGCGAGGGGTCAGAAATGTCGGACGTGCAAGCGATCCCCGCCGCGGGCGGGCTGAGGCTCTACGCATTGAAGGTGCTGATCGCGCTGGGTCTGGGCGCAGCGGCCTTCATCCTTTTCCGGTGGCTGCACGTGCTGGTGCTGGCGTTCGGCGCGGCGGTCGTGTCGATCCTGCTGCGCGCCCTGGCTGACCCGATCCGGCGACGCACCCCGTTGGACGCGGCCTGGTCTGTCGCTGCGGCGGTGCTGGTGATGGTCGGGCTGGTCGGCGGGGCGATCTACTTCGTGGGCGAGCAGGTCTCGATCCAGTTCACCCAGCTGGAGCGGGACCTTCCCGGCGCCTGGGCCGCCGCCGAGCGCCAGCTCGCCAATTTTTCCGGCGGCCGCTGGGCGTTGGACCACCTGCACCAGGCGTCCCAGATTTCGGTGGCCGGGCTGGGGCCTCTGGCCGGGCAGATCGGCCGGATCACAGGCGCCGGCGTGGGGGCGGCGGCGCAGTTCGTGGTGGTCCTGGTGGCGGGGGTCTACTTCGCCGCCCAGCCGCAACTGTATCGAAACGGGCTGCTCGGCCTCTTGCCGGCCCCGGTGCGGCGGCCGGTCGCGACAATCGTGGACGAAAGCGGCGTAGCGCTGCGGAAGTGGTTGCTGGGCGCCGGCCTTGCGATGATCGCCATGGGCGTGCTGACGGGCATAGGCGCCGCGCTCCTGGGACTTCCCGCACCGCTGGCGCTGGGCCTGATCAGCGGGCTGGCGGAGTTCGTGCCCATCGTGGGCGCGGCGGTCTCGGCCGTTCCGGGACTGCTGCTCGCCGCGGCGCACGGGCCTCAGATGGCCTTTTCGACGTTGATCTTCTATGTCGCCGTGCATCAGGTCGAGGGACACGTGCTCATACCGCTTATCCAGCGGCGCATCGTGGCGGTTCCCCCCGCGCTGACGATCTTCGCCGTCCTCGGATTCGGCGTGCTGTTGGGCCCCTTGGGGATAATTCTCGCCACGCCGCTGGCGGTGGTCCTGATGGCCGTGGCCAGGCGCCTGTACATCGATCCCGAACCTGCTGCGGAAAGCGACCGGCCGCGCACCGGACCTGTGGGCGCCCGCGGGCGGGTGTGAAGGCGAGTCCGGTCTCGGGGATCGATGCGTCCCATGTCCTCCAAGGACGCCCCGGTCCGTCCCGGCCCATCATTCCTGCGACTCCGCGCCGGCCTGGCCGGGGTTCTTGCGGCCCCTGGCGCGCCGCTCTCCCGCCGGGGGGTCGAGGCCGGCGAGGAACGCCCAGGCGTCCCGCGTCCAGCGCGCATCGGCCAGGGCGTGGTGGCGCACGCCGGCCTGGCGGGGCAATTCCGGGTCCCCGAGCTGGATGGCCCACTGCTTGACGTCCAGGCAGAGCTGCGGGAAATGGAACGGCAGCTCGGCCATGCCTCCGAACAGCCAGCTGAAGGCGACCCAGTCGTGGGCGGGGAAATAGCCCCAGAACACCGGGTGTTCGTCCCCGTCGGTGAACCGGCGGACGGCGTAGCCGATCTCCTCCTGCGCCATCCCCCGGCCGTCGAGCCGGGGACGCACGGTCTGCAGCGTCCACCGGCTGGCCTTCGACCAGTCGACCTCGCTGCTCTCGGCATAGAACTCGCGTCCGTCCTCGGCGACCAGGCCGATGCTGATCAGGTCGAGGGTGGGCGGATGCTCGATGAACTCGGTGTCGATCCAGTATTTCATGGGCGCCCTTCCTCCGCGCGGCGGTGTAGATTTCGAACCGGCGGCATAGCCGCCGAGCGCCTCCGCCCGTCCGGGCAATCGGTCGCCAAGTCAGGATTCGCAGCCTTGCCTGTCATATTCCGGTGTGGATCGACAGCAAGCGTCCCGATTAAACGGCGGGTTCCGATCAGCTGTCCCTCCAACCTCCGCAAAGACCCCGCATGTCCGACCGCATCACCTCCCCCTTCGGCGCCCACACCCCCGCCCGCGAGGTCGCCGCCGGCCACGACCTGACCTACAAGAGCGTCATCGTCACCGGCGCCTCCTCCGGCATCGGCGTCGAGACCGCCCGCGCCTTCGCCGAGATCGGCGCGGTGGTCACCCTGGGGGTGCGCGACCTGGAGGCCGGCGAAGCGGCGGCCGAGAGCATCAACCAGACGGCCAGCGGACCGCAGGTGGTGGTGGCCAAGCTCGACCTGGCGGACCTGGACTCGGTGCGCGCCTTCGCCGCCGAGTGGGGGAGCAAGCCGCTGCACATCCTGGTGAACAACGCCGGCGTCATGGCCTGCGACCAGGCCTACACCGCCCAGGGCCTGGAGATGCAGATCGGCACCAACCACTTCGGCCACAGCCTCCTGACCCTGCTGCTGGCGGCGAACCTGGAGAAGGCCGCCAAGCCGGGCCGCACCGCCCGCGTGGTGCAGCTCACGTCCGGCGGCCACCGCCGCAGCGCCATGCGATGGGACGACGTGCACTTCCGCTCGACGCCCTATGACCCGTGGCTGGCCTATGGCCAGTCGAAGACCGCCAACAGCCTGTTCGCCGTCGAGTTCAGCAAGCGGTTCGCCGGCCGCGGCGTCACCGCCAACGCCGTACATCCCGGCGGCATCCGCACCCGCCTGCAGCGCCATGTGACGCCGGAGGAGCGCAAGCGTCAGGGCTGGCCTCCCGAGAACCAGCCGGCGCCCAACCTGAAGACCGCGGAACAAGGCGCCTCCACTTCGATCTGGGCGGCCCTCGGCCCCGAGCTCGAGGGGATCGGCGGCCTCTACCTGGAAGACTGCGCCCAGGCCCTGCCGGCCAAGGAAGGGACCTACGGCGGCGTCTCGCCGTGGGCGCTGGACCCCGCCGAAGCCGAGCGCCTCTGGACGCTGACCCGCGAAACCGTCGGCGAGGGTTGACGGCCACGGCCGGCAACGTCGCCGGACACTCGCCGGCGGCGGAGTAGCGTCCGCGCCCGCCCGGAGTATGTTCGGGCCAGGCGCGCGTCTGCGCCGTACGTCAGGAGGGCGCGATGGGCTTCTGGGAAGAGCGGGCGAGGCTCGAAGACCGTCGCGCCGTCGTGGTCGGCGGCGGGGCCGGCATCGGCCGGGCGGTGACCACGGCGCTGGCCCGCGCCGGCGTGCACGTCGCCTTCTGCGACAACGACCCCGAGGCGCTGGCGGCCACCCGCGACGCCCTGACCGGGGAGGGCCGGCCCGTCATCCTGGCCAAGCTGGCCGACGCCCTGGACGTGGCCCAGCTCAACGGCTTCTTCGACGAGGTCGAAGCGCAGTTCGGAGCGGTGGAGATCCTGGTCAATGTGGTGGGCGGGGTCCTGAAGCGGCCGTTCATGGACACCGGGCCGGCCGACTGGGCCGCCGACATCCACCGCAACTACGGCTATGCGCTGCACGCCATCCACCGGGCGGTGCCGATGATGCGCCAGGCCGGGCGCGGCAGCATCGTCAACTTCACCACCATCGAGGCGCACCGGGGCGCAGCTTCCGTGGCGGTCTACGCCGGCGCCAAGGCGGCGCTCTCCAACTTCTCCCGTTCACTGGCGGTGGAGCTGGGGGGCGAAGGTATACGGGTCAACGCCATCGCCTCGGACCACACCCCCAGCGCCGGCAACGAGAAGGCGCTGCCGCCCGAACGCAAGGCCAGGATCGCGGCCCTGCCGCCCGGCGCCTGGGAGGCGGGCTTCGCCATGGTCATTCCCTTGAAGGTCCGTCCGCCGGCCGACGCGCTGGGCGACGCGGTGCTGTTCCTGGCCTCGGACCTGTCGGCCTATGCGACGGGCGTCACCCTGCACGTGGACGGCGGCACCTGGGCGGCTTCCGGCGTGCTCGACTGGCCGAACGGCGACGGCTACAGCCCGCTGCCCGGCGCCACCGCCGGACTGATGTTCCCCGCCAAGGCGGAGGCTCCATGACCGGCCGCGCGACGCGGGTCCTGGCCGCCTGCGCCGGCGTGTCCGCGGCCCTGGCCGGCGCGGCAGCCCAGGCGCAGTGGTCGATCGGCGCGCCGGGCGACCGGCTCGCGCCTGCCGGCGCGCACCGCTACGCCATGCTGCTGTTCAGCAATCCGGTCCCCGGGCGCGAGGCGGAGTTCAACGACTGGTACCAGAACGTCCACCTGGGCGACCTGGTGCAGCTGGAGGGCTGGACCGGGGCGCAGCGGTTCCGGATCGTCACCACCGTCAAGCCGCCGCCCGCAGCCGAGGCGCGTCGCCAGGGCTACCTGACCATCTGGGACCAGGAGGGCGCGGAGCCGCAGGGCCCCGCGGCGCGGATGGCCGCGGCGTTCCGCGCCGGCAAGGTGCGTCTCAGCCCGGCGATCGACACGGGTCCCGGCGCCGTCGCCAGCGCAACCTATGAGGCCACGGGGCCGCGGACCCCGCGTAACCCCCCGGCGCCGGCGCCGAACCCCGACGCGCCACGGCCGAACCGATACGCCGTGCTGGATTTCTCCGATCCGCCGGCGGGCGCGGAAGCGAAGTTCGACGCCCTGGTCGACCAGCGGATCAAGGCCGTGCTCGCCGTCCCCGGCTGGGTCGCCGCCCAGCGGTTCCGCCGCACGCCGGCGGCGGCGGGCGCGCCTGCGCCCGGCAAGCCGAGCCGACTGGTCGTCTGGGAAGTGCAGGCCCCGTCCGCCCAGGCCGCGCTGGACAGCCTGGCGTCGGCCATCGCCGCCGGCGCGGTTGCAGCCCCGCCCGCCGATCCGCGCACCGCCGAGGTCGTGTTCTGGGAGCCGATCAGCCCCTATGTGACGAAGGACCTGGTCGTCCGCTGACCTTCGCCCGACGAGGCGCGCCGCCAAACGTCACGTGCGGAGCGCCAGGAGCCTCGGCAGGAAATCCTCGATCTCCGCCGGCGTCCGGCACTGCGGCACGACGTGGGTGATCAGCACGTCGACGTCGGCCTCGGCGATGCGGGCGGCCTCCTCGAAGAGGGCGTCCCAGGAGACCGCCCCGCCGGCGTCGCGCGGCGGATTAAGCGGCAGCTCCGCCGTCACCTTCAGCGACCCGGGGTCGCGCCCCGCCGCGGCGTAGGCCGTCCGCGCCGCCTGCACGTCCGCGGCCAGTTCGGCGGCCGGCTTGTAGGCCGGGCAGTACCCCACGCCCAGGCGGGCGATGCGCTCGAAGTTGCGCGCCGTGGCCGGCACCCCGAAGGAGATCGGCAGCCCGTCGCGCTGCGGCGGGAACGGCAGGGAATGGAAGGCTTCGAACCGGACCGAACCGCCGCTGTAGCTGGCGGGCGCCTGGCTCCACAGCGCCCGGCAGGCCTCCACCTGCTCGCACATGGCGCCGAAGCGGCCCTCGAAGGGAACGCCCGAGGCCTCGAACTCCTCCCGCTGCCAGCCCGCGCCGAAGCCGATCTCCACCCGCCCGTTCGACAGCGCATCCAGGGTGGCGAGCTGCTTGGCGAGCAGGATCGTCGGGCGCAGGGGGGCGACCAGCACGTGGCTGGAGAGCACGACGCGCTCGGTGACCGCCGCGATCGCGTGCAGCAGGCCGATCGGCTCGAACCATCCGTCGTAGTCCAGCGGATAGGGAAAGCCCGGCCGCCCGCGATGGCCGGCCTCGCTCATGGCGACGTGGTCCGAAACATGGACCTCATCCACGCCCAGCCGGTCGCAGAGCTTCGCGACCTCGAGCACGCCGCGGATCTCGCCGCCGTACAGCTCCTGCGTCCGCATCAGCTTGACGCCGACCTTCAGACCCTTCGTCGACGTCATGACGCATCCTCGCTCTGCATGAACAGCCCCGTCCGCGCGGCCCGCCGCACCGATCGGATGAACACCCCGCCGCCCGGGAAGGCGACCTCCATTTGGTGAGCGGCCCCGCTATTTTCGGGGCGGCGCGGCGACCGCGCGCACGGCCGCCGCGCGCGGCTGGGCGCTCGCGGACGCCTGGGCCCGGTCGATGTTGGCCTGCCCGCCGGCGATCCAGACCGGGCCGTTGGCGACGTTGTCCAGCCCCTCCTGCGCCACCTGGTCCGGGGTCGACGCGGCGCTCAGGTCGTAGCCCAGCCGCTCCATGGCCGGCGTCGCGGTCAAGCCGAGGTTGAGGTGCAGCACGTCGACGCCGAACTGCTCGCACTCGGCCCACAGCGCCTCGCTGAAGACCCGGCTGAACGCCTTGGCCCCGCAGTAGGCGGCCAGCGACGCGCTGCCGATATAGCCCGACAGGGAGCCCGTCAGGATGATCCCGCCCCGCTCGCGCTGGCGCATCAGGCCGCCGTAGTGGCGGGCGAACTCGCTCTGGCCGATGACGTTCACGCCGATCACCGTGCGGTAGACCGCCGGGTCGAGCTCGACGAAGTTACCGCGCATGGCGTTGGCGCCGGCGTTGTAGACCAGCAGGCCCACCTCCACGTCGTCGGTGACGGTGCGGACCCGGTCGATGGCGTCCGCCTTGCCCATGTCGACGGACAGGGTGCGAACCTCGGCGCCCTTGCCCCGCAGGTCCTGCGCCACCTCCTCCAGCGGCCCCGGCTTGCGCGCCACCAGCACCAGCTTGAAGCCCGATGCAGCCAGCTTGCGGGCAAAGGCGGCGCCTACCCCCTCCGAGCCGCCGACGACGAGCGCCCAGGGCCCATAGCGTTCGACGTCCATCCGCTCCTCCCTGCCCGCGCCGGCGCTTGTTGTTTTCGCCGGTGGCGGGGCCCCCGTCACTCCGCGCGGATGTTGACGGCCGCGGCCTTGCCGCTCCGCCGGTCCTGCTCGATATCGTAGGAGACCGCCTGGCCTTCGGCGAGGCCGCTGAGGCCCGACCGTTCGACCGCCGAAATGTGTACGAACACGTCGCCGCCGCCGTCGTGCGGCTGGATGAAGCCGAACCCCTTGGCCGGGTTGAACCATTTGACCACGCCCGAGCCCGCACCCATGGCCTCGCGCACCGGCGGGCCGCCGCGGCGGTCCGATCCGCTGTCGGCGAACCGCGGCCGGCTCGGCCGTTCGGAGCGTTCCGGCCCGCCGCCGGTGACCCGCAGGTCCACCGCCGCCAGCTTGCCGGAGCGCCGGTCCTGCTCGAGTTCGAAGGTGACCGTGTCGCCCTCGTTCAGGGCGTCCAGGCCCGAACGCTGCAGCGCCGAGACGTGCACGAACACGTCGATCCCGCCCCCGTCCGGCGCGATGAAACCGAAACCCTTAGCTTCGTTGAAGAATTTGACTTTGCCGCTCGGCATTCCAACCATCCGCTGCTCACCTGCGGAAATTCTAACTTGGCCTGCGGCGATATCAACGGAACTGTGGCGCGGCGTAACGCCAGAACGAACGCATCCCGGGCAGGGACAAGGCGGGGCCACCGCTGCGTTGCGTCCTGGCTTGCGCGAGGGTGTCGCCGGGTCGTCCCGGTGATCAGGCGGTCTGAACCAAGGCGGATCGTCTCGCGCAACCCCCTAGATGGGGTGGCGCGCGCCGGCTTCAACTTCCGCCGATCAGTCGGCCGCCGTCTTGAGCAGCCCGTCGATCCGGTTGCGGAAGGCCGGGCCGTAGGCCGTCGACGGCAGCACCCAGAACTCCCGCCTCACCGCCTGCTCGAACGCCAGGGCCGCGACCTTCGCGGGATCCATCAGCTGGGTGTCGTACTGCCTGGCCGCCGCCTCGCCCTGGACGGCGACCACGCGCAGGCGCGTTTCCGCGGTCAGGCCGCTGCGCACCCGCCCCGGGCAGATCAGCGACACGCCCAGCTCGCTCGACTCCATCGCCAGCTCCAGGCGCATGATGTCCGCATAGGCCCACAGGGCGTGCTTGGTGGCGGCGTAGGACGACAGCTCCGGCCCGACGACGAAGGAGGCCTGGGAACCGGTGATGACGAACTGCGCCGGCTCGCCGCGGTCGGCCATCGGGCCGGCCAGGGCGCTGGCCACGTGCATCACCCCGCGCAGGTTGACGTCGATGGTCAGGTTCCAGTCGTCGAGATCGGGCCGGATCGCCGAGCTCCGCCGCAGCAGGCCCGCATTGGCGAAGGTGAGGGCGATCGAAGGGAAGGTCGACAGCGCCGCCTCGCCGAACCGCGCCACGGCGGAGGCGTCGCGCACGTCCACCACCTGCGCGACCACCGTCGCGCCAAGCCCGCGCAGGGCGGCCGCCTGCTGTTCCAGGCCGGCGGCGTTGATGTCGCAGACCGCCACGCCCATGCCCCGGCGCGCCGCCTCGCGCGCCAGCTCCGCGCCGATGCCGCTCGCAGCCCCGGTGACCACCGCGCCGCGGCCCGCCAAGGTCAATTCCCGCGCCATCGCGCCCTCCCCGTCCGAACAGCCGTCGCGACCCGGCGCCGGCCCGTAAGATGCGCCTTCACCGGACGTGATCAATGGATGCTTGGCTGCGGGGAAGTCCCAGGTCAATACACGAAGATATACGTATTTACGTATTTTTACTTGGACATCATAGAGTTAGTCTTTCGGAATGTTTTGTCCGGAACGGCGCGAGAGCTCCTGCCGAAGACGTTCCGTATTTACATATTTCGCGCCGGGCCGGAAAATTCGGTGGCGCGGCCGCGCCGGCCCGTTCGATCATGCCGGCGGCTGCAAGGATCTGTAATTCGACATGAACAGCCCAGGCTTCGACGGCGCGGCCCTTCCTGCTGAACGCCCCGGCGCGCCGGCTTCGGAAGCGCTCGCCCAGCGCCGGGCGACGATCGCCGCGGGCCGCGCCCAGGCGGCCTGGCGCACGGAGGCGGCCTGGGCGGAGGACGAGCTGGGCGGCGTCCGCATCCTGCGGTTCCCCCCGCCGGGTGCGCCGGCGGCGACAGTGCTGCACCTGCACGGCGGCGGCTTCCGCATGGGCGCGCCCGAGATGGTCGGCGCCTTCGCCGGCGCCCTGGCCGCAAGCTGCGGGGTCGAGGTCGTGGCGCCCGCCTACCGCCTGGCGCCGGAGCACCCGTTTCCCGCCGGCCTGGCCGACGCGCGGTCCGTCCTGGCCGCCGTGCGCCGGCAAGGCGCCGGGCGCATCATCCTGTCGGGGGATTCCGCCGGCGGCGGCCTGGCGGCGAGCCTGGCCGCGCTCGCCCCGGCGCTGGGCGTGCGGCCGGCCGGCCTGATCCTGCTCTCGCCCTGGCTCGACCTGACGGTGACCAGCGACAGCTACCGGGACAACGGCGAGGTCGACAAGCTGTTCTCGAAGGCCGCCGCCCAGGAGGCGGCGGCGCTCTATCTGCAGGGCGTTTCGCCACGCCACCCCCTGGCGTCGCCCCTCCATGGCCCGCTGGCGGACTTTCCCGAGACCCTGATCGACGTCAGCGAGCACGAGGTGCTGTTCGACGACAGCCGGCGCTTCGCCGCCGCCCTGCGGGCGGCCGGCGTCCAGGCGTCCCTGCGAAGCACGCCGGACATGGAGCACGTAGCCGTGACCCGGGACCTGCGGCTGCATGGGGCCGCGGAGGCGTTCGCTGCGATCCAGCGCTTCATCCGCGGGCTCCTGGCCGAGACGCCGGCGTAGCCTCGACCGGCCGGGCCGGGCGCACGGACACTGGACGGTGACAGGGTGCGTCGGCCGCGCGACAATCGGCTCGGCAAGGCGCATGGCGTGAGGAGGTTGGTCCCGTGAAACTGGGCTTCGACACCGGCTACAGCGGGGCGCGCATGGCGCTGCCGATGGACAAGATCCTGCTGGCGGAGAAGCTTGGGTTCGATTCCGTCTGGACGTCGGAAAGCTACGGCTCGGACGCGATCTCGCCGCTGGCCTTCATCGCGGCCCGGACGAAGCGGCTGCGCCTAGGCACGGGCGTGGCGCAGCTCGCGGCCCGCACTCCCGCCAACCTGGCCATGTGCGCCCAGACGATCGACGCCCTGGCGGGCGAGGGCCGGATGGTGGTGGGCCTGGGCGTCTCGGGCCCGCAGATCGTCGAGGGCTGGTACGGCCAGCCCTGGGGCAGGCCGGCCGCGCGGCTCCGCGACTACGTGGCCATCATGCGCAAGATCTGGCGGCGCGAAGGGCCGGTGGCGCATGAAGGATCGGAAATCTCCCTGCCCTACCAAGGCCCCGGATCGTCGGGCCTCGGCAAGCCGCTGAAGAGCATCCTGCACGGCAATCCGGACATCCCCATCGTGCTGGGCACGTCGACGCCCGGCAACGTCCGGCTGACCGGCGAGATCGCGGACGGCTGGCTTTCCATGCACGTGACCCCCGAGACGGCGCCCCGCCACCTGCAGACCCTGAGCGAGGGCGTCGCCAGGCGGACGGACGGCAGGACGCTGAAGGACTTCGAGATCATCACCAACGTCGGCCTGACCGTCACCGACGACGTGAAGGGCGCGCTCGACAAGGCCCGGCCGGGGATCGCCCTCTACGTCGGCGGCATGGGCGCCCAGAGCACGAACTTCCACAAGGACGCCATGGTCGAGCGCGGCTTCGCCGCCGAGGCCGAGCGGATCCAGGAGCTGTTCCTGGCCGGACGCAAGGACGAGGCCGCCGCCGCCGTGCCGGAGGCGTTCCTCGACGCCGGCGCCCTGATCGGCCCGCCGGCGCGGATCAAGGAACGTTTCGCCCGCTGGCGCGACGCGGGCTTCACCCTCCTGTGCTTCTCCGATCCCACGGAGGAGGCGATGGAGACGATCAGCAAGATCGCCCGCCGCTGAGCGCAGGCCCCGCCGCGGCGCGCCTTGCCTCCGGGACGGCGCGGAAGTCCTCGCCCTGGCCGCGCCTTCCCGGGTAGGATCGGCCGCGGTCCGCAACCGGAGCCGGCGGCCTGACCGGGGACGTCCGCCCGGATATTCGAACGACGGGGGAAACGCCGATGAAGCGTACAGACTTCGACGCCGTGGCCGAGCGCGTGCGCAACTGGGGACGGTGGGGTCCGGAGGACCAGCGCGGCACGCTCAACCACATCGGGCCGGAGGTGCTCAAGGCCGCCTCGGAGACCGTGCTGTCCGGCAAGCTCTTCAGCCTCGGCCTGAACTTCGACAGCAACGGCCCGCAGCTCGGCGCCCGCCGCTTCAACCCCAAGCTCTATCCCATCGACCTCTTCACCCCGCTCAACCCCGAGCGGCCCGCCTTCGTCTACGCCGACGACGTGATCCACATGCCGCTGCAGGCCGCGACCCAGTGGGACGCGCTGTCCCACGTCCACTACGACGGCCTGCTCTACAACGGCTGCAAGGCCTGCGACGTGCTGAGCCCCAGGGGCGCGGCGAAGCTGGGCGTCGAGCACATGGCCAATCCGGGGATCATGTCGCGCGGCGTGCTGCTGGACATCGCCCGCCTGAAAGGCGTCGACGCCCTGCCCACGGAACACGCCATCACGCCGGACGACCTGGACGCCGCCTGCGCCGCGCAAGGGGTGCAGCCGAAGGCCGGCGACATCCTGCTGGTCCGAACCGGCCACATCCGGCGCTTCACGATCGAAGGCGACCGGGCGGCCTTCAACGGCCATCAGCCGGGGCTGCACCACGCCTGCGCCGAATGGGTGCACGACCGGTCGCTGGCCGCCGTCTGCGCCGACAACCTGGCGGTGGAGATCATGGGCGCGGGCCGTCGGGACTCCGAGGTTCCGCTACCGTTCCACATGCTCTGCCTGCGCGACATGGGCCTGCCGCTGGGCGAGATGTTCAACCTGGAGGCCCTGGCCGCCGACTGCGCCCAGGACGGGCGCTACGCCTTCCTGCTGGCCGCGTCGCCGCTGGCCTTCACCAACGCGGTGGGCTCGCCGGTCAACCCGCTGGTCCTGAAGTAGCGGCGGCGCGGGGCCTTCCGGGCTACGCCGTGAACCGGCTCCACGGCCCGGTGATCGCCAGGGTGACGCCCGGCGAATAGACGTTGACGAACAGCGTCGTGCCGTCCGGCGAGAAGCAGACGCCGGCCAGTTCCGAGGTGGCCGCCACGTCGCCCCCGCCGGGACGGGCGTTGCGGCCGACGGTGTAGATCTGGCCGACCGGGGTGACGGCGCGCAGGTAGTTCACCCCGCCGGTCTTGTCCTCGCAGACGAAGAGGTGGCCCCAGGGCGAGACGGCGACGTTGTCGCACATCTCCATCAGCCTGGGATCGGCGGGCTGGCAGAACAGCTGGATGCGTCCCGGGGCGGCGGCCTCCCCGGCCTGGCCCTCGGCGGCGCTGGGGCGGTAGCGCATGATCTGGCCGCGGGCGTCCGGCCCGCCGCTGGTGCAGGCGAAGTAGAGCTCGCCGTCGCCAAAATGGATTCCCTCCCCGCGGGCGAACCAGGCCGCCCCCTTGGCGTGGCCGCGGTAGCGCAGGTCCTCGTAGGGATTGTCCACGCCGTCGAGGTCGACCCAGCGGGCGTCGCGCCAGTCGCCCTGGCGCCAATACGGGGTCTCCCAGTTGCGCGGGTCGGCGTCGGCGCCTTCCGGCAGGGCCAGCGCCTGCAGCCGCCCGCCGGCGGCGAGCTTGCGGCGGTCGACCGGCAGGAAGCGGTAGAACAGGCCGAAGCCGTCGCCCATGTCCTCGGTCATGTAGACGACGCCGGTGCGCGGGTCGATCGCCGCCGCCTCGTGCCGGAACCGGCCCAGGCCGGCGAGCGGGACCGGGTCGGCCACGCCCTTCAGGGCCGCAGGCACCTCGAACACCCAGCCGTGGTCCTTGCCGGCCTCCATGCCCTTGCCCTGCAGGGTCTCCTCGCAGGAGAGCCACGAGCCCCAGGGGGTGCGTCCGCCGGCGCAGTTGGTGGTGGTGCCGGCCAGGCTCAGGTGGCTGGAGACCAGCCGCCGGGACTTCAGGTCGTAGGTGAGGGTGGTGGTCGCCCCCACCATCGGCAGGCCGTCGTCGGTGCGGTCGTAGATCCGGTCGGCGGGCAGCCGCGAGGCCAGCGCCCGGCCGGGGCCGAAGGCGCCGTCGTCGAGGTTGGCCGGCTTGAGCTCGTGGTTGCGCACCAGCACGACCTGGTCGCGGCCGCCAGCGAAGGCGCCCATGCCATCCATGTTGTGCGGGGTGACGAAGCCGTCGCTCATGGGCTCGCCGGCCCGGGAGACCACCGTATAGGCGAAGCCCTCCGGCAGGTCGAAGAGGCCTGCGGGATCGCGGCGCAGCGAGCCATAGCCCGCCACCTCGCTGCGGTAGGCGTCGGCCTCCAGCCCCTCCTGCGTGATCACCGGCGGGGCGTCGGCCCGGGCGAGGCGGGCGAGACCGGCGAAGGCCAGCCCGGCGGCGGAGGCCAGGACGTTGCGGCGGGACGTTTGCAGGGTCATCAGGGTCAATACCGGCTAGGTACGTAGAGCTGGGCGGGGATGGGCGTGCGCGAGTAGTCGGCATGCCGCACCCGGGGCGGCAGGATGACCGGCGGGTGCGCGATCTCGTCGTAGGGGGTCCGGGCCAGGAGGTGGGCGATGCAGTTCAGCCGCGCCTTCTTCTTGTCCACCGCCTCCACCACCCACCAGGGCGCCTCGGGGATGTGGGTGCGCTCCAGCATCGCCTCCTTGGCGTGGGTGTAGTCCTCCCAGCGCCGTCGCGACTCCACGTCCATCGGGCTCAGCTTCCACTGCTTGAGCGGGTCGTGGATGCGCATGTTGAAGCGGAACTGCTGCTCCGCGTCGGTGATCGAGAACCAATACTTCGCGAGGATGGTCCCGGAGCGCAGCAGCATGCGCTCGAACTGCGGCACGGTCTGGAAGAATTCCTCAACCTCGGCCTCGGAACAGAAGCCCATCACCCGCTCCACGCCGGCGCGGTTGTACCAGGAGCGGTCGAACAGCACGATCTCTCCAGCCGCCGGCAGATGGGCGGCGTAGCGCTGGAAATACCACTGGGTGCGCTCGCGCTCGTTGGGGGCCGGGAGGGCCGCCACCCGGCAGACCCGGGGGTTGAGGCGTTGGGTGATGCGCTTGATGACCCCGCCCTTGCCGGCCGAATCCCGGCCCTCGAAGATCACGACCACCTTCAGGCCTTTGTGCCGCACCCAGTCCTGCAGGCGCACCAGTTCGTGCTGCAGGCGGAACAGCTCGCGGAAATAGAACCGCCGCTCCAGCTGCTCGCGCACCGGGTGGTCGGTGAGGTCGCGCAGCATCTCCTCGAGCCGCGCTTCGTCGATCTCCAGCTCCAGCTCCTCGTCGAAGCTGTCGGCAATCTCCTGCCTGATGCGCTCCATGTTGGAGAGTGGGACGTCGTCGGCGGCCATGAGGTGCGATCCTGACGAGGAAAGCCGTATGCATGGCGCGAGGTCGTCACAGACGTATGACAGCGGGGGCGTCGATGGCGACCAGATCAGCCCCGCTCGGGCCTCGCCGGCCGGATCAGCAGGAAGGCGGCCGCGCCGGCGCCGGCCGCAGCGGCGGCGCCGGCGACGGCGGCGAGGCGGAAGGCGGCGACCAGCGCCTCTCCCCGGGCGGCGAGCACCGCGCCCAGCAGGGCCGTGGCGATCAGGCCGCCGGTGCGGGCGACGGCGCTGTTCAGCCCCGAGGCCGATCCGGTGTGGCGCGGGTCGACCGAGCCCAGCACCGCCGTGGTCAGCGGGGCGACGGCCCCGGCCATGCCCAGCGCGATCACCAGCACGGCCGGCAGGACATGCGTCCAGTAGCAGGCGCCGTCGCCGATCCTCAGGGCCAGCAGGAAGCCCGCGGCCGTCACCATCGACCCCAGCGCCAGGGGCGGCCGCGCCCCGATCCGCGCCGCCAGCCGCCCCATGAGGGGCGAGGCGAGCGCCAGCACCAGGGGGAAGGGCAGCAGGGCCGCGCCGGCCGCGGTCCCGGAGTAGCCGGCGGTCTGGATCAGCAGGTAGGGCAGCAGCACCATCAGCCCGCCCAGTGCGCCGTAGAGCAGGAAGGTCAGCAGCGTCAGCCCGACGAAGGTGGACGAGCCGAACAGCGATGGCGGCGCCATCGCCCGGTCCCCCCGCCGCGCCTCCACGCCCACGAAGCCGGCGGCCAGGACCACGCCGGCGACGCCGGCCGCCGTCGCCGGACCGGTCCATCCGTGCGGGCCGGAGCCTACGGTGAGCGCCCAGGTGAGGGCGCCGAGCGCCAGGGTCGCCAGCAGCGCCCCCACGCCGTCCAGCGGCGGCGCCTCGCGGTCGTGAAGGTCTTGCACGTAGCGCCAGGCCAGCAGGATGGCGGCGAGCGCGAGGGGCAGGTTGATCAGGAAGATCGCCCGCCAGCCCACCGTGTCGATCAGCCAGCCGCCGATCACCGGGCCCACGGCTCCCGCCGCCGCGCCCGCCGCCGCCCAGATCCCCACCGCGCGGCCGCGCCCCTCGCCCCGGAAGACGTCGCCCAGGATCGCCAGGCTGTTGGGCATCAGCAGCGCCGCGCCGACGCCCTGCGCCATGCGGCCGAGCAGCAGCCCGGGGAGGCTGGGAACCAGGGCGCAGGCCAGGGACGCCGCGGCGAACAGCGCCGTGCCCAGGACCAGCATGCGGCTGCGGCCGAACCGGTCCCCCAGGGCGCCGCCGAGCATCAGCAGCGCGCTGAGCGGCAGCAGGTAGGCGTTGACCACCCACTGCAGGTCGCCGGCTCCCGCGTGCAGGCTGCGCCCGATCGCCGGCAGGCCGACGGTCACCACCGACCCGTCGATGAAGGCCAGGCTCGAGGCGAGGATGGTGGCGGTGAGGACCAGCCTGGGATGGTCCGTGCGGCAGCCGGGCCGTCGGGCCTCGCGCGGCGGCGGGTCCGCGACGCCGGGATCGGGGCGGAAGGCGTGGGACGGTGTCGGCGGCTTGGTCTCGGTCATCCCGGATCCTCGCCCAGGCATGCGGTCCCTGTAACCCAACCGTTCCATCGATGGGGGAGAAAATCCTGGCGTCATCCGAAGGACAGCGCGAGAATCCCGCAAGCTCGGCGGCGTACAGGGCGTCGGCCGCACAGGGAGACGTGTGACATGGACGGCGACATGAGCCTGGTCGGCAATACAGCCAAGGTGTTCGGCCATCTGGCGCTGCATTATCGGGCCGGCGACGGGGATCTGGTGGTGGGCCTGTTCCGCAGCATGGGGCTGCGGGTGGAGGATCTGGGTCCTGCCCGCTACGGCGACCGCTTCTTCAAGGTGGTGATCGATCCCACCGTCGAGGACGGCTACTTTTTCGCCGCCGCCGCCGCCCCGGCCCAGGTCGCGTTCGAGGACGCCCTGATCGAAATCTTCCGCGCCCCCGACGGCGCCCAGGCGCTGGCCGCTTATCGCGCCTCCCGCGTCACGGATCCGGAGGGCGGCTTCCACATCGGGGTGCGCTACGATTCCCTGGAGGCGCTGGAGCGCGCCGTCCTGGCGCTGGAAGCGTCCCTGAAGAACGAGCCGCGCCTGGCCCAGCGCATGGCGATCACCCGCTTCAAGTCCCGGGCTGGCCAGGACCCGGCGGTCGACGCCCGCATGGCCGCCTCGCCGGTGCTCCAGGCCGACGACCGGGAAGCCTTCGGCGACAAGATCGTGCAGGTGTTCATCAACACCGACGTCGTGGCGGGCGGTCTCCTCAGCGTCGGCCAGATCTTCGAGCTCGACTACATATTCCCCGACCGGCCGGCGCCGCATCCGCCGGTCAAGGTCTATGAGGACGCGAACTGACCTGTGGGGAATAATCGTTGGAATTTGACGGAGGGACCCCGGCCGTGAGCGAAGTGGACCTGGTCATCCGGGGCGGCCTGGTTCTCGACGGAACCGGCGGCGATCCCTTCGAAGGTGATGTGGCGGTCCGCGGCGGCAGGATCGTCGAGGCCTCGCGCCAGGTCGCCGACCGCGGGCGCGAGGAGATCGACGCCAGGGGCGCGGTGGTCACCCCGGGCTTCGTCGACGTCCACACCCACTACGACGGCCAGGCCACCTGGGATTCGCGGCTCAACCCCTCCTCCGCCCACGGGGTCACCACCGTGGTCATGGGCAATTGCGGGGTGGGCTTCGCGCCCTGCCGCGCGAGCCAGCACGGCGACCTGATCCGGCTGATGGAGGGGGTCGAGGACATCCCCTTCCCGGTGCTGGCCGAGGGCTTGGCGTGGACCTGGGAGACCTTCCCGGAATACATGAACGCGCTGGACGCTCGGCCGCACGACATCGACATCGCCGCCTATGTCCCCCACGCGCCCCTGCGGGTCTACGTCATGGGCGAGCGGGCGCTGCGCCATGAGGCCGCCACCGAGGCGGACAAGGCGGAGATGGCCCGCCTGCTGATCGAGGGGATGAGCGCCGGGGCGCTCGGCTTCGGCTCCTCCCAGACCGTCATCCACCGCTCCAGCGACGGCCAGCCGACCCCCACCCTGGCCGCCGAGGAAAGCGAGTACCTGGCGCTGGCCCTGGCGCTGAAGACCTTCGGCAAGGGGATCATCCAGTTCGTCGCCGACTGGGATCGCCCGGAGGCGGTGTTCGGCATGCTGGTGCGGCTGATGGAGCAGTCAGGCCGCCCGGTGACCTACAGCCTGGTGCAGAACCATGGCGATCCGGTCCGCTGGAAGCGCCAGCTGAAGTGGACCGGCGAGGCCAACGACCGCGGCCTGAAGATCACCGCCCAGGTGCTGCCACGGCCAGTGGGCTTCCTGCTGGGCCACGCCCTGACGCTCAACCCGTTCTACAGCACCCCCACCTACCGGAAGCTGGGCGAGCTGCCGTTCGACCGGAAGATCGCCGAACTGAGCAAGCCGGAGGTGCGCGCCGCAATCCTCTCGGAGAGCAACGACCCCGCGCCCAACAACATGCTGGGCCTGCGGGTGCGCAACTTCACCGACATGTACCCCCTGGGCGCCGCGCCCGACTACGAGCCGGCGGCGGAGACCTCGATCCTGGCGCAGTCGCAGGCGCGCGGGATCGCCCCGGAGGCGCTGGCCTACGACCTCCTCATGCAGGACGAGGGCCGCAACATGCTGCTGCTCGCCGCGGCCAACTATGCCGACAAGAGCCTCGACTTCGCCGCCGAGATGATCGGGCGGAACGACACCGTGCTGGGCCTCGGCGACGGCGGGGCGCACCTGGGCACCATCTGCGACGCCACCTACACCACGTTCTTCCTCAAGGAATGGCCGCAGGCCCGCGCGGGGCGCGCGCGCATGGCGCTGCCGGGCGTGGTGCGCGAGCTGGCCCGCAAGCCCGCCGAGGCGGTGGGGCTGCTCGACCGGGGGCTGATCGCCCGCGGCTTCAAGGCCGACCTCAACGTCATCGACCTCGACAGGCTGGCGCTCGGCCGGCCGGAGATCGTCCGCGACCTGCCCGCCGGCGGCCGCCGGCTCACCCAGCGCGCCGAAGGCTACCTGGCCACGATCGTGGCCGGCCGGGTGATCCAGCGGGACGGAGCGGCGACCGACGCCCTGCCCGGCCGCCTGGTGCGGGGACCGCAGGCCGCGCCGCCGGCCTGAGCGCCTCAGGTCCCCTGGGCTGCGATGGCTTCGCGCGCGGGCTTGAGGCTGAAGCAGAAGATCACCAGCGCCACCACGCCCAGGACGCCGGTCATCAGCGCTATCGACAGCCCGACCTTCGCCGGGTCGCGGAACACATGCTCGGTCAGGAGCGCTACGATCAGCGGGCCCAGCGTCATGCCGAGGATGTTGAACACCATGGTGAACAGGGCCGTGGTGCGTCCGCGGAACTCCACCGGCGTCGACAGCTGCAGGTGTCCGACCGCCGGGCCGGTGAACGGCAGCAGCAGGAATATGAACGCCAGCAGGCCGAAGGCGTAGGCCGGCCGGTCCACGACGGTGAACGCCAGCACCGTGGCCAGGGTGGTGACCGGCAGCCCGATCACGTAGTAGCGCAGGTGCGCGTCCTTCACCCCGCGCGAGAACCAGCGGTCGGCGACCCAGCCGCCGCCGACGAAGCCGACCATGCCGAAGCCCCCGGCGACCAGGCCGAGGTAGAGCCCGATCTCGCTCATGTGCATCCCGAACCGCCGCTCGAAGAAGGTGGGGGTCCAGCCGCCGACGCCGTAGGAGAGCATGGCGATCAGGCCGAAGCCCAGGAAGTGCAGCGTCAGGTAGCGCCAGCGGCTGCGCAGGAAGGCGCCAAAGCCGTCCCCCCCGGCGACGGCGGGGGCCGGCTGGGCGGCGTGCGCGGCGGCGTTGCGGGTTTCGCGCGGGATCAGGAAGATCAGCGGCGCCAGCAGGACGCCCGGCGGCCCCAGGATCAGGAAGACCAGCTGCCAGGGCTTCACGTCGCCCAGGACCGGCAGGGTCACGCCGCCGATGCGCACGGCCCAGTCGACCAGCCGGCCGCCGACGATCTGCGAGATCGGGGTCGCCAGCGAGGCTCCGGCCCCGAAGATCCCCAGCGTGAGCGCCATGCGCCGCTTGGGAAACGCCGCGCCCAACATGCGGTAGGCGGCGGGCGAAAGGCCGCCCTCCCCGACGCCGACGCCGAACCGCGCCACGGCGAGCTGCCAGAACGAATTGGCCAGGCCGCACGCTGCGGTGGCCAGGGACCAGCCGGTGATGCACAGGTAGATGACGCCGCGTCGCGACCACCGATCCGCCAGCCAGCCCAGCGGGAACGAGAACACCGCGTAGAACAGGCCGAAGGACACGCCGTACAGCAGGCTGACCTGCACGTCGGAGATGTGCAGGTCCTCGCGGATCGGGCGCACCAGCAGGCCGATGATGCCGCGGTCGAGATAGGACAGCACGATCATCACCAGCAGGACGCCCAGCGTAAACCACGCCTTGCCGCTGATGCGGTCGTCTTGCGGTTCGCTCAAAGTCTCGCCCCCTTCGCACCGAACCGCCGCAGATCCTGCGTCGCCGCCGGCCGCCCTGTCGCTGTTCCCCATCGGATCGGCCGCTATCTCCGTGGACGCCGGCGGAACGGTCAAGTCCTGCGGCCGTGGGCGCGCGTCGAAATCCGGAGGCGAAACGGTATACGCTTCCTCAAAGACGCTCCGACCGAAGGAAGAAGGACGAGCAGGATGAACAATCGGCGCCTCGTGGACCCGGAACTGGCGGCGCTGATCGCGCTGATGCCCGCCATGGAGTTCACGGCCGACGGCGTCGCGGCGGTGCGCGAGCAGATGCTTGTACGCCGCGCGGCGGTTCCCGTTCCCCAGGGCCTGCCGGTGTCGATGGAGACGCGGACCGTCGAGGGTCCGCCCGGCGCGGCGGCGGTCAGGCTCACCGTCTACCGGCCCACCGAGGCGACGGGCGCGCGCCCGGCCGTCTACCACATCCACGGCGGCGGCTATGTCCTGGGAGACTCGGCGATGATGGAGCCGAAGCACCGGCCGCTGGCGGTGGAGCTGGGCTGCGTGATCGTCTCGGTGGACCACCGCCTGTCGCCGGAGACCGCCCATCCGGGCCCGCTGGAGGATTGCTACGCCGGCCTGAAGTGGCTGCACGCCCACGCCGCCGAACTGGGGGTCGACCCGGGCCGCATCGGCGTGATGGGCGAGAGCGCCGGCGGCGGCCTGGCTGCGGCCCTGGCCCTCTACGCCCGCGACAGGGGCGAGGCTCCCCTCGCCTTCCAGCACCTGATCTTCCCGATGCTGGACGACCGCACCTGCACCCGCCCGGACCCGCATCCCTTCGTGGGCGACTACGTCTGGAACCGGGCGCAGAACCTGTTCGGCTGGACCTCGCTGCTGGGCCAGGCGCCGGGCGGCGAGGACGTGCCGCACTACGCCGCCCCGGCCCGCGCGCCGGACCTTGCGGGCCTGCCCCCCACCTTCATCTCAGTGGGGGCTCTCGACCTGTTCCTGGAGGAGGACATGGAATACGCCCGCCGCCTGACCCGGGCCGGCGTGCCGGTGGAGCTGCACGTCTATCCCGGCGCCTACCATGGGTTCAGCGGGGCGGTGGAGGCGCGTGTCACCCGGCAGTCGGAACGCGACAGCCTGGAGGCCCTGCGCCGCGCCATGCACGGATAGAGTTCGCCTCACGATCGCGCTTCCCCGTGGGCGGCGCCGTCGCTACGATCAAGCTGAGGAGCCGTCAGTTGCGTCAGGCGGACCGGCGAGCGGAAAGGTCTGCCATGATCGAGTTCAGTCCCTACTACGCCGTAGGAGCGCACGCCTGAGGCCAACGGCCGCCGCGGCGGCCCCGCCTTCATCATAAAACCGAGCGCTGCTCACGGCGCCGATCTCCCCGGGAGGAGAACATATGCCGGCGGCTGAACAGTCGAATATCCGAAAGATCTACGCCCTGGTCCTCCTGACCCTGGTGGCGTCCGTCAGCCTGATGGACCGCACGGTGATGGTCATCCTGCAGGAGTCGATCCGGCACGAGTTCCATCTCAGCGATTCGCAGATCGGCCTGATGAACGGCCTGGTGTTCTCCGTCGCCTACGCCGCCGTGACCCTGCCGTTCGGGGTGCTGGCCGACCGCGTCGAGCGCAGCCGCCTGCTGGCCGTATGCCTGGCGTTCTGGAGCGCGACGACCGCCGTCTGCGGCCTGGCCGGGAACTTCCTGCAGTTGCTCGCCGCCCGGCTGGCGGTGGGCGCAGGCGAGGCGGCGGGGCACCCGGCGACGGTGTCGATGGTCTCGGACCTGTTCCCGGCCAAGCGCCGGGGGACGGCGCTGGCGGTCTATTACCTGTCGGTCCCCATCGGGGCGGGCGCCGCCCTGGTGGGAGGCGGGCTGATCGCCGGGGCCTACGGGTGGCGCACGGCGTTCGTGGCGGCCGCCATCCCGGGCTTCCTGCTCGCCCTGCTGCTGGCCTTCACCCTGCGGGCGCCGCCGCGGCGCACCGCCCAGGGCGCGACCGCCAAGCCGCCGCCCTTGCGCGAGGTGCTGGCGTTCGTGCTCACCCAGCGCGCCCTGGTGCAGATGATCATCGCCATGACCATCAGCGCGCTGGCGGCGGCGGCGGTGGGCGCCTGGGCGGCCAGCTTCTTCCTGCGCTACCATGACATGAGCGTGCGCGAGGTGGGCCTGGTCCTGGGGCCGCTCAACGCGGTCGCCGGCGTCGTCGGCATGCTGGCCAGCGGGCTGATCGCCGACCGGATCGGGCGCCGCGATCCCCGCCGCGCCCTGTGGCTGATCGCCGGCGCCATGGCGCTGCACTCCCCAGCCCTGGTGATCGCCTTCACCATGCACGAGCAGAGCTTCATCCTGGCGGGCTTCGGCCTCTACCTGGCCATCCACTACCTGTCGATTCCGGCGGCCCTGGCGGCCACCCAGAACCTGGCCGGCGCGGCGCGGCGGTCCACCGTCGCCGCCCTGGTGGTGATGTCGACCACCCTGTTGGGATCGGGCCTGGGGCCGCTGGTGACCGGGGTGGCGAGCGACCTCCTGAAACCTTACGCGGGCGCGGAATCCCTGCGCTGGGCGATGCTGGGCGTCTCGCTGCTGGGATTCTGGTCCGCGCTCCACGTCCTGGCCGCCTTGCGCACCTACCGCGAGGACCTGGTGCGGGCCGAGGCGTCCTGACGCCGGCGCCGAATGCAGGCCGGGCGGCGGAAATCCAGTTGGGCCGCCCGAAGAACCTAGCTATCGTCAGTTCAACGCCCGCGGAGGCGGGTCATTCCTGAAGAACGAGGGGGAAGCCTTGGGGCGTCTCGACGGCAAGACAATCGTAGTGACCGGCGCGGGCCGCGGGCTGGGACGCCAGCTGATCCGGCGTTTCGTCGAGGAGGGCGGGCAGGTGATCGCCGCCGCCCGCAATGCGGCGCGCCTGATCCAGGCCGTGGAGCCCCTGGGCGGCAGGGCCATCGCGGTCGCGGCCGACGTGGGCGAACCCGACGACGTGGCTCGGCTGTTCGCCGAGGCCGACAAGCGGTTCGGCAAGCTGGACGCCCTGATCAACAACGCGGCGATCTACGACTTCTTCCGCATCGCGGACGCCGAGCCGGCGCGGATCCGCACCACGGTGCACGCCAACCTGCTGGGGCCGATGCTGTGCACCCGGGCGGCCATCCCGCTGCTGCGCAAGGCCGGCGGCGGCGACATCATCAACGTCTCTTCCGAAAGCGTCCGCAACCCCTACGCCTACCTGTCGGCCTATGCCGCCACCAAGGCCGGGCTGGAGAACTTCTCCCAGGGAATGCGCACGGAGCTGCGGCCCGACAACATCCGCGTCACGGCCCTGCGTCTGGGCGTGATGGACGACCCGGACCGCGACGCCACCGGCATGGACCTGGAGACCCAGATCGGCTTCGCCAAGGCAAACCAGGCGGCGCTGGCGGCCTCGGGGACCAGCAAGATGTCGTTCGACAGCGTGGCCCACGCGATCATGGACATGCTGACCATGCCCGCGGACATCGCCTACGACATGGTGGAGCTGCGCCCCTGCCTCTGAGGCGCCGAGGGCGCTTTCCCCCGCCCCCTGGGGCAGGCACGACCCAACATTGAACCTATGTCGGGCGTACGGGGGTCCGGGCGCAAGCCGGCCGGGGCGCGCCGGCGGCGTGGGCCGGGCCCGGATCGTTGGCGGGGTCGGCGGGAAGGCCGAGGCCGGCGCGGATGCGGGCGATGCACGCCTCCACGGGACCGTCGGCGAAGGCGTCGAACAGCGCCTCCTCCTCGAGCCGCTCTTCCAGTTCGTCCAGCAGGCGCTCGGCCTCGTCGGTTTCGGTCTCGGCGTAGACTTGGCGGGCGAGCGTCGCCCGCACCTGGTCCTTGCGCTTCTCGACCTTGCGCTCGGTCAGGACACGCTCCTCGCGTATCGCCTGCCGCCGTTCGCCGGCGAGCCGCGATTCCAGGGCGAGGGAGAGGCGCACCGAGCGCGAGATGCGGTGGAAGGCCAGGGCGAGCGCCTGGGCCGCCTCATCCGTCTGGGCCGCCCCGGCCTTGGCCGCCAGTTCGCGGGCGAGGGTCAGCCCGAGCTCGGCGAGCTCGGCCAGGACGCGGCCGTGCCGCTCGGACATCTCCGGGGTGGAGGACATGAACAAAAAGAGAACACATGGCGGGCGGATCGTCAAGGTTTTTCGCGACCGCCCGCGCGCGCGTCGGGGAGGCTGCGGCCTGGAAGGCGCGGGCTTAGAACCGGATGTCGTGCGGCGCGTCCGGCGCGTCGTCATTGGCCGGGCGGCCAGCGGGCGGGGCGCCGTGCAGGCCGACCATGGCGGAGATCTCCAGCGCCACGTGCAGCGGCAGGACGGTGTGGATCCACACCTCGATGGAGCCGTCGCCGAAGTTGCGCAGCACGGCGTTGGGGGGCGTGGACATGGGGCGCGCTCCTTGTTCCGGACGCACCCTAACGATTCGGCGTGACGGCCCGACGACGGTGGGGCGTGGGGGCGCGTCAGCCGCCTACACCGGATCCCAGCAGAACACCTCGGACGAGCGCTTCAGGGGCACGAAGCTGGACTGGAGCATGGGCATCAGTTCCTGCTCGATGGTCTGCGGCGTCCAGCCCTCGCTCTTCTGGGCGGAGCGCAGCACCTGCGGGCGGGAGAACAGGAACACCTCGTTCTTGCGCACCCCGAAGATCTGGCCGCTGACGTCCCTGGCCCCGTCGGAGCAGAGGAACACCACCATCGGGGCGATCTTCTCCGGCGTCATCTGCTTCATCCGCTCGACCCGCAGCTGCTGCTCGGGCGTGTCGGACGGGATGGAAGCGGTCATCCGGCTCCAGGCGAAGGGGGCCACGCAGTTCGACCGCACGCCGAAACGCTGCATGTCCAGCGCGATGGAGGTGGAGAGGCCGACCACGCCCATCTTGGCGGCCGAATAGTTGGCCTGGCCGAAGTTGCCCACCAGGCCCGAGGTGGAGGTGAAGTGGACGAAGGACCCGGACCCCTGCTCCTTGAAATAGGGGGCGGCCGCCTTGGAGACGTAGAAGTAGCCGTTCAGGTGGACGTCGATGACGCTGTCCCAGTCCACGTGGCTCATCTTGTGGAAGATGACGTCGCGCAGGAAGCCGGCGTTGTTGACCACCGCGTCGATCCGGCCGAACGCCCCCACCGCATCCTCGATCACGGAAGTCGCCCCCGCCGGCTCGGCGATGCTGGCGGTGTTGGCCGCGGCCTCGCCGCCGGCGGCCTTGATCTCGTTCACGACGTCGAGGGCCGGGCCCTGGTCGGCGCCCTCCCCGCTGCCGGAGCCGCCGTAGTCGTTGACCAGCACCTTGCCGCCCTCCGCCGCGCAGGCCAGCGCGATCGCCCGGCCGATGCCGCGCCCCGCGCCCGTCACCGCGACGACCTTGCCTGTCAGCGCTCCCAAGGCGAACTCTCCCGATCTGCCGGTCGCCCTGCATCCCCGCGGGGCGGCGCCGCTGTAGCAGACCGCGGGACGCGGCGCAGCCGAAAGCGGCGGACAAATCACGGCGGGCGCATCGCGGCGGAACAGGAAGGCGCGGCGGATCATTCCTGCGGCGAGCGAGCCCGCTCGCGCCACGGGAGACTCCAACCTTGCCCACCGCCCAGATCGAGCGGCCCGCTCCCGGGTCCGTGGCGCTGCTGGTCATCGACATGATCAACGACCTGCAGGGCGTCGAACACCTGCGGGGACCGGCGGAGGCGGCGGCGCGGGTGATCGAGCGGCTGCGGGCCGACGCCGACCGGCTGGGCGCGCCGGTGGTCTACGTCAACGACCACTTCGGCCAATGGCATTCCGAGCGCTCGCGGCTGGTGGAGCACGTGCTGGACGGCGCGGGGCGGGAGCTGGCGCGGCGGCTGGCGCCCCGCGAGAACGATTTTTTCGTCATCAAGCCGCAGTTCTCCGGGTTCTACTCGACGAACCTGCCGGTGCTGCTGCCGAAGCTCGGCGCCACCCGCCTTGTCTTGACGGGCGTGGCGGCGGATATCTGCGTGCTGTTCACCGCCGCGGACGCGCACATGCGGGACTACCAGCTCTGGACGCCGGCCGACGCCGTGGCGAGCGCCAGCGACCAGCGCACCGCCTGGGCGCTGGAGATCATGCGCGACAGCATGGACGCGGAGATCCGTCCGACGGACAAGTTCTCCCTCGCCGAATGGGTCGGCGGCGGATAAGGCGAAGGTCCGGGGAGCGCACCTTGTCCGACACCTTCTTCGCCCTGCACCGGCACGGCTTCGTCCGTGCGGCGGCCTGCACGCCCAAGGTCCTGCCGGGCGACCCCGGCTTCAACGCCGCCGAGACCCTGGCCCTGGCCAGGGAGGGCCATGCGCGCGGCGTCGACCTGATGCTGTTCCCCGAGCTGGGGATCTCGGCCTACGCCATCGACGACCTCCTGCTGCAGGACGCGCTGCTGCAGCGGGTCGAGGCGGAGCTGGCCGGGCTGGCGGAGGCCAGCCGCGAACTCGCCCCGGTGCTGATCGTCGGCGCGCCGGTGGGCCGCAACGGGCGGCTCTACAACTGCGCCGTGGTGATCAGCCGCGGCCACATCCTGGGCGTGGTCCCCAAGAGCTTCCTGCCCAATTACCGGGAGTATTACGAGAACCGCTGGTTCGCCCCCGGGGCCGGCGTGACGGGGCTGGACATGCGGCTGGCGGGCCAGGCGGTCCCGTTCGGGACCGACCTGTTGTTCGCGGCCTCGGACCTGGCGGACTTCGTGTTCCATGCGGAGATCTGCGAGGACTTCTGGTCGGCGACGCCGCCCTCGACGCAAGGGGCGCTGGCCGGGGCGCTGATCCTCTGCAACCTCTCGGCCTCCAACATCGTGGTGGGCAAGGCCGACGAGCGGGCGATGCTGTGCGCCTCGCAGTCGGTGCGCTGCCAGGCGGCCTACCTCTATTCGGCGGCGGGGCCGGGGGAGAGCACCACGGACCTGGCCTGGGACGGCCAGGCCTCGATCCACGAACTGGGCGCCCTGCTGGCCCAGACCGACCGCTTCCCGGCCAAGGCGCAGATGGCGGTGGCCGACGTCGACGTGGAGCGGCTGCGCCTGGAGCGGATGCGCACCCCCACCTTCAACGCCGCCGCGGCGGCCGCCGGCCATCCGGAACGAGCCTTCCGGCGGATTTCGTTCGAGCACCAGCCGGCGTTCGACGACGTCGGCCTGCTGCGGCCCGTGGACCGCTTCCCCTTCGTGCCCAACGACCCGGCCCGGCTGGACAAGGACTGCTACGAGGCCTTCAACATCCAGGTGCAGGGCCTGGCCAAGCGGATCACCGCCACCAAGACCCAGCACATCGTCATCGGGGTGTCGGGGGGCCTGGACTCCACCCACGCCCTGATCGTGGCGGCCAAGGCGTTCGACGCTGTGGGCCTGCCGCGCGCGAACATCCTGGGCTTCACCATGCCGGGCTTCGCCACCAGCGAGGGGACCAAGGCCAACGCCTGGGCGCTGATGCGGGCGCTGGGGGTGACGGGCGAGGAGATCGACATCAAGCCCGCCGCCCGGCGAATGCTGCAGGACCTGGGCCACCCGTTCGCCGACGGGGAGCCGGTCTACGACATCACCTTCGAGAACGTGCAGGCGGGCCTGCGCACCGACTACCTGTTCCGGCTGGCCAACCAGCGGGCGGGCTTCGTGCTGGGCACCGGCGACCTGTCGGAGCTGGCGCTGGGCTGGTGCACATACGGCGTGGGCGACCAGATGAGCCACTACAACGTCAACGGCTCGGTGGCCAAGACGCTGATCCAGCACCTGATCCGCTGGGTGGTGAAGACCAGCCAGTTCCACAATTCGGCCGACGCGACCCTGCTGTCGATCCTGGACACCGAGATCTCGCCCGAACTTGTGCCGGCCGACGCGGGCGGCGCGATCCAGAGCACCCAGGCCAAGGTGGGGCCCTACGAACTGCAGGACTTCAGCCTGTTCCACATCACCCGCTTTGGCCTGCGGCCGTCGAAGGTGGCGTTCCTGGCCTGGCACGCCTGGCGCGACGTCAAGAAGGGACCCTGGCCGAGGAACTTCCCGGACGACCGGCGCAACGCCTACAGCCTGGCGGAGATCAAGACGTGGCTGGGGGTGTTCCTGTTCCGCTTCTTCGAGATCAGCCAGTTCAAGCGCTCGGCCATGCCCAACGGGCCCAAGGTGATCTCCGGCGGGGCGCTGTCGCCGCGGGGCGACTGGCGCGCGCCCTCCGACGGGACGGCGCGGGTGTGGCTGGACGAGCTGGCGGCGAACGTGCCGGACTGAGGCTCAGAGCGCCGGCAAATTGTAGACGCGCGCCGCCGTGCCGCTGAACAGGGCGGTCTTCTCGGCGGCGGAGGCGCCTGCGGCCAGGCGCTTGAAGGCGTTCCACAGGCGGCGGTAGCTGCCGGCCAGGCCGTCGACCGGGAAGTTGCTCTCCAACATGCAGCGTTCGGCGCCGAACAGATCGACGCAGGTGTCGAACAGCGGCTTCCAGAGGGCGGCCATGGCCTCGGAGGAGGCCTGGCCGCCGCCGGCGATGAGGCTGGGCGAGATCGTCGGCAGGCCCATGCCGCCCAGCTTCATGACCACGTTCGGTCGCCGGGCCACCTCGGCGAGGTCACGCCGCCAGGCCTCGAGGGTCTCCTGCGGCCGTTCGGCGAAGCCGCCGATGGCCGTGTAGCCGCCCACGTGGTCGAGGACGATGGTCAGGTCCGGCAGGGCGGCGGCGAAGTCGGCCAGTTCGGCGAGCTGCGACTGGAACAGCCAGGTGTCGAACACCAGGCCGCGCCGGACGAGCTCGCGGGCGCCGGCGCGCAGGGCGGGCTCGGCCAGGCGGCGGGGCGGAACGAGGCGGAAGCCGGCCGTCGCCCCCGGGTCCTCGGTGAAGATGACCATGTTGCGCACCCCGCGGAAGCGGCCGCGGCCGGCCTCGGCGTGGGCGTCCAGCACCTCGCCCGCCGCCTCGCCCAGCATCAGGTCGGCGTAGGCGACGATCCCGGCGCAGACCTCCGTCGCGCCGACGCGGCCCGCGGAGGCCACGGCGAACTCGGTCTCGCCGACCGGGCGCATCGCCTCGGGCCCGCCGGCGCGGTAGGCGGAATGGCATTCCATGTAGACGGTGGCCACGACGTTGTGGCCCTGCGCGTCGGCGACGAGGTCGGGGGCCATGTAGTCGCGGGGGTAGCCGTAGAGCGGCCGGTCGCGGCGCCACAGGTGGTGGTGGGCGTCGACGATGGGCAGGGCGGGCTCGAGCGCCGGCTCGTCCTGCACGTCCGGATCCTTCGGCATGGTCGTCTCCCCGCGGCGCCCTCCCCTTCGACCGACGCGACGCCCCGGGGGAGTGGCGCCCAGGCTAGGACATGCCGCGGCCCCGCGCCATCCTCTGGCGGCGGCGCGCCGGGCGACGCGGCCAGGACCACCCGCAGTTGACTGGAGGGCGCAGCGGCGCGATCCCGGGAACCGGTTGAGGCGGCGAGACGGGAGACGTGACGGATGACTGCGCAAGGGCCGCTCGCCGGCGTGAAGGTGGTGGAGTTCGCCGGCATCGGGCCCGGGCCGTTCTGCGGCATGCTGCTGGCCGACATGGGGGCGGACGTGGTGATCATCGGCCGGCCCGACGGCGGCAAGCCGTCACGGGTGGTCGCGCGGGGCAAGACCTCGCTGACGCTGGACCTGAAGAGCGAGGCCGGGCGGGCCACGACCCTGCGCGCGCTGGCCGCCGCCGACGTGCTGATCGAAGGCTTCCGGCCCGGCGTCATGGAACGGCTGGGGCTGGGCCCGGAGGCGGTGCAGGCGCTGAACCCGGGGCTGATCTACGGGCGGATGACCGGCTGGGGGCAGACGGGGCCGATGGCGGCGACCGCCGGCCACGACCTGAGCTACATCGCGGTGACCGGGGCGCTGGCGGCCATGGGCTCCCCCGACCGGCCGCCGACCCCGCCGCTGAACCTGGTGGGCGACTACGGCGGCGGCGCGCTCTACCTGGCCATGGGCGTCTGCGCGGCGCTGTTCGAACGCAGCCGCTCGGGCAAGGGCCAGGTGATCGACGCGGCCATCGTCGACGGGGTGGCCTCGCTGATGGGCTCGCTGATGGCCTTTCCGCCGGCAGGCCGGTTCCTGGACCGCGAGCGCAGCGTGATGGGCGGCGCCTCGCCCAGCTACCGCTGCTACCGCTGCGCTGACGGCCGGGACGTGGCGGTGGGCGCGCTGGAGCCGCAGTTCTTCGCCGTGCTGCTGCGCCTGCTGGAGCTCGACCCGGCCGGCGTCGGCGACCGCCACGACCGGGCGGAGTGGCCGCGGATCAGCGCCATGATCGGCGCGCGCTTCGCCACCCGCCCGCGGGACGAATGGGCGGCGCTGTTCGCCGACACCGACGCCTGCGTGAGCCCGGTGCTGACCATCGACGAAGCGCCCGCCCACCGGCAGGTCGCCGAGCGGGGACTGTATGT
>NZ_DASXYF010000086.1:0-3454 GCF_036502675.1 Phenylobacterium sp. | reverse complement strand
GCCTTCGGCCGCCAGGATCTGCTCGCGCACCTCGTGGCCGATCACCGCCTGCAGGTCACGCACCATCATCGGATAGGGGTGCATGCCGGCCGCGGTGCCGATCAGGTAGTAGGTGTCGTGCACGTTGGTGACCCAGTCGCGCAGCGCCTCGTTCATGGCGTCCTTCAGCGTCGCCGAGCCCGAGGTCACCGGGACCACCTGGGCGCCCAGCAGGTTCATGCGGAACACATTGGGCTTCTGCCGCTCGACGTCGACCGCGCCCATATAGACCACGCAGGGCAGGCCGAAGCGGGCGCAGACCGTGGCGGTGGCCACCCCGTGCTGGCCGGCGCCGGTCTCGGCGATGATCCGGGTCTTGCCCATCCGCATGGCCAGCAGGATCTGGCCCATGCAGTTGTTGATCTTGTGCGAGCCGGTGTGGTTCAGCTCCTCGCGCTTCAGGTAGATCCTCGCCCCGCCGTAGTGGGCGGTGAGCCGTTCGGCGAAATAGAGCGGCGAGGGGCGGCCGACGTAGTGGGTCAGGTAGCCGTCCAGTTCGGCCTGGAAGCTGGGGTCGGCCTTGGCCGCGGCGTAGGCGGCGTCCAGCTGCAGCACCAGCGGCATCAGGGTTTCGGGCACGTAGCGGCCGCCGAAATCGCCGAAGCGCCCCTCCGGCGTCGGATAGGCCGCGTAGTCGTTGGGCTTGGCCCGGCTGTTCGAAGGAGCTGCGGTCACGTGGGCTTTCGGCGTCGGCTCAGGCGCGGCGGACGGCGTCCAGGAACGCCGTGATCAAGGCCGGGTCCTTTAGTCCCGGACCCCGCTCCACGCCAGAAGAAACGTCCACGGCCCTGGCGCCGGAGAGCCGCACCGCCTCGTCCACGTTCCACGGATCGAGCCCGCCGGCCAGGAACCAGGGCCTGGAGAACCGCTGGCCCGCCAGCAGCGTCCAGTCGAAGCGCGAGCCCGTGCCGCCCGGCAGCACGGCGTCCTTCGGCGGCCTGGCGTCGAACATCAGGTGCTCGGCCGCCCCGTCGAACTGGCGGGCGGCGGCCAGGTCGGAGGCTTCGCCCACCGGCAGGGCCTTGATGACGCCCGCGCCCGACCGGGCCGCCACCGCATGCGCCCGCGACGGCGTCTCGCGGCCGTGCAGCTGGATGAAGTCCGGCTTCAGCACCCGGGCGATCTCGTCCACCAGGGCGTCGGAGGGTTCCACCGTCACCGCCACCAGCTTCGCCGCGCCCCGCACCGGCGCCGCCAGCCGCGCCGCCGCCTCGGCGGTCACCACGCGCGGGCTCTGCGGAAAGAACACGAACCCCAGGTAGGCCGCCCGCCCGGCCAGCGCGGCCTGCACCGCCTCGGGCGTGGAAAGGCCGCAGATCTTGACGAGGACGTCGCTCATGGCCGGGGATTAGGGGGATCAGCCTGCAAATCGCAAGGGACGGTTTCGAAACGGCGCCCGCCGCGCCCATTTCCGCCCTCGTGTCCAGAAATGTGCGAATCCTGCAGCTTTCCGGGGAGGATCTAGGGCCGCTGGGTCTTCAGCGTGTCGCGGATCTCCGTCAGCAGCGCCTCGGTGGGCGTGGGCGCGGGCGGCGCCTGCTCGACCTTCCTGGCGTCGGCCCGGCGGATGACGTTCACCAGCTTGACCAGCAGGAACACCACCCAGGCGACGATGATGAACTTGATCACCGCGTTGATGAAAATGCCGTACTTGATGGCCACCAGCTCGTCGGCCTTGGTGGCCGGGTTGTCCGGCTTCAGCACGATCTCCAGGTGCGAAAAGTCGATGCCCGACAGCAGCAGGCCGATCGGCGGCATGATCACCTGGTCCACCAGGCTGGTGGTGATGCCGGTGAAGGCCGCGCCGATGATCACGCCGACCGCCAGGTCGATGACGTTGCCGCGGGCGATGAACTCGCGGAACTCGGAACCCATGCTCATGAAAACCTCCTGACGCTCTCAGGTCGTCACTCGTCGGCGTTGAGCCTCTCGCGCAGCTCCTTGCCGCTCTTGAAGAAAGGCACGTGCTTGGCGCGCACCTCGACGGGGGCGCCGGTGCGCGGGTTGCGCCCCGCCCGGGCGTCGCGCGAGCGGACGGACAGCGCGCCGAAGCCGCGCAGCTCCACCCTGCCCCCGCCTTCCAGCGACTGGATCATGCGCTCGAGGATCACCCCCACCACGCGCTCGATGTCGCGCTGGGTAAGATGCGGGTTTTCCTCGGCGAGACGGGCGATCAGTTCCGATTTGATCATACGGGCCTTCGCGTGCTGAGCGGCGCGACCATGGTCGAACAGCGCCACCAGTTCAAGGCGCAATCCGGCCCCGCGCCTGCGGTCTTTCCATGTCGCATAAAGGAAAGGCCCCGCCCGGCGAACCGGACGGGGCCTCTGGATTCCAGCAATGAAATCCGTCCTATTCCTTCGAGGCCTTCTCGCGGAGGGCCGCGCCCAGGATATCGCCCAGCGAGGCGCCGGAGTCGGAAGAGCCGAACTGCTCGATGGCCTTCTTCTCCTCGCCCATCTCGAGCGCCTTGATCGACAGCGAGACGCGGCGGGCGGCCTTGTCGATGTTGGTGATCTGGGCGTCGACGCGGTCGCCGACCGCGAACCGCTCGGACCGCTGGTCGGCCCGGTCGCGCGACAGGTCGGCCTTGCGGATGAAGGCGCCCATCGGGGCCGAGTCCTCGCCGAACTTCACCTCGATGCCGCCGGTGGTGACCTCGGTGATCGTCACGGTGACGGTCTGGCCCTTGCGCCAGGTGTCCTCGGCCATCGGGTCGCCGGCCAGCTGCTTCACGCCCAGGCTGATGCGCTCCTTCTCCACGTCGACGTCGAGCACGCGGACCTTGACCACGTCGCCCTTGTTGTAGCGGGCGATCGCCTCCTCGCCGGGGACGCTCCAGTCCAGGTCGGACAGGTGCACCATGCCGTCGATCTCGTTGTCGAGGCCGATGAACAGGCCGAACTCGGTGGCGTTCTTGACCTCGCCTTCCACGGTGGAGCCCACCGGGTGGGCCGCCAGGAAGGCGTCCCACGGATTGGCCATCGCCTGCTTGAGGCCCAGCGACACGCGGCGCTTGGACGGATCGACGTCCAGCACCACCACTTCGACCTCTTGCGACGTCGAGACGATCTTGCCGGGGTGGACGTTCTTCTTGGTCCAGGACATTTCCGAGACGTGCACCAGGCCTTCCACGCCGGCCTCCAGCTCCACGAAGGCGCCGTAGTCGGTGATGTTGGTGATGCGGCCGGTGAACTTGGCGCCCACCGGGTACTTGGCCTCCACGCCGTCCCACGGGTCGGACTGCAGCTGCTTCATGCCCAGCGAGATGCGTTGGGTGTCGGGGTTGATCTTGACGATCTGCACCTTGACCGTGTCGCCCACCGCCAGCACCTGGCTCGGGTGGTTGACGCGCTTCCAGCTCATGTCGGTGACGTGCAGCAGGCCGTCGATGCCGCCCAGGTCCACGAACGCG
>NZ_DASXYF010000085.1:0-18394 GCF_036502675.1 Phenylobacterium sp. | reverse complement strand
GCAGCGCCGCCCACTTCTATCGCTCAAGAAAAAGGGGCGGCGCTGCGCAGCGCCGCCCCGGGCGGAGGCCTCCTAGAGGGGATGGAACTAGGCGGCCTTCTCGCCTTCGATCAGGGTCGACTTGCCAGACCCGATCTCGATGCGGCGCGGCTTGAGCGCCTCCGGTAGCTCGCGCTTGAGCGAGATCGACAGCAGGCCGTCGGACAGGTCCGCGCTGGTCGCCACCACGTAGTCGGCCAACTGGAACCGGCGCTCGAAGTTGCGCTCGGCCAGGCCGCGATGCAGGAAGCGGCGGCCTTCGTCGTTGGCGGCCTTGCGGCCCTGGACGGTCAGGAGGTTTTCCCTGACCTCGATCTCCAGTTCTTCCGGACGGAAGCCGGCCACCGCGATATCGACGCGATAGGCGTTATCGTCGATGCGTTCGATGTTGTAGGGCGGGTAACCGGTCGCCGCGTCGACCGACGCGGTCTGTAGCAGGTCGGCCAGCCGGTCGAAGCCGACGACGGAACGGTAAAGGGGGGAGAAGTCGATCGTACGCATGGGTTTCACCTTCTTCAGCAAGCAAGGGTTCATGCGGGCCGTGGGCGAGCCGATCTGGCCCCGCCCGTCGCCCGGAAGGCCCGGGATTCCAGCGCCTTCGAGACCCTAGGTAAGGTTCGCCCAAAGGGGTTCAAGGGGCGGAAATTCACATTTCGACGGATCGCCTTGCCACCGCCGCGCCGGTCTCTAGGGTCGGCGGAACCCAGCCTCGAGGAGCTTCGCCCATGATCCGCCAGAGACTGAGCGCCGCCGCCGGCGTACTCCTGGCGCTTGTCGCGACCGCGGCGCTCGCCCAGGACGCCGTCCTCCAGGCCGCGGCGGCGAGCCCCTGGCGCACCGCGGCGCTCGCGGAGCGCGACGGGTGGCGCCACCCGGTCGAGACGCTCGCCTTCTGGGGCCTGAGGCCCAGGGCGACGGTGGTCGAGATCTCGCCCGGCAACGGCTATTGGACCGAGATCCTCGCCCCTTACGCCAAGGCCGCCGGCGGCCGCTACGTCGCCGCCCTCGCCGACGTGGACAACCCCGAGACCTCCGAGGCGGCGCGCAAGGGCCGCGCGGCCTTCCAGGCCCGCTTCTCCGACCCGGCCAGGTACGGGGCCGTGGACTTCGTGAGCTTCGGCGCCACGTCGAAGCCGCTGGGCCCGGCCGGCTCCGCCGACCTGGTGGTCACCGCCCGCAACGTCCACAACTGGATGTGGAAGCCCGGCATGCTCGACAAGGCGATGGCCGATTTCTTCGCGGTGCTGAAGCCCGGCGGGACCCTGGGCGTCGAGGAGCACCGCGCCGACCCGCGGCCGCAGGTTCCCGACGCCAAGGACGGCTATGTGGCGGTGGCGACGGTGAAGGCCGCGGCCGAGAGGGCCGGCTTCGTGCTCGAGGCCCAGTCAGAGGTCAACGCCAACCCCAAGGACACCAAGGACCACCCCGCCGGCGTCTGGACCCTGCCGCCCACGCGCCAGGTCCCCAAGGGCGCCGTCGATTTCGACCACGCCAAGTACGACGCCATCGGCGAGAGCGACCGCATGACCCTGCGCTTCCGCAAGCCGGCCTGAGGGCGGGGACGTGCTCTCGCGCCGCAGCGTGCTGGCCGCCGTCCTGGTCCTGGCGGGCTGCAGCCGCAAGCCGGCGGGGAAGGCGCCGGAAGCGCCCGGGGCCTCCGGTCCGATGACGCTGCCGGGCGCGGTCGCCGGCCGCTGGCGCTCCCCCGGCGACAAGGTCCGCGACCGCTGGCGACACCCGGCCGAGAGCCTGGCCTTCTGGGGCCTGAAGCCCGGCTGGACGGTGGTGGAGTTCTGGCCGGGCGCCGGCTGGTACACCGACATCCTGGCGCCCTACCTCGCCTCCAACCACGGCCGGCTCTATCTGGCCAACCTGCAGACCGCCGACCCGGCCGACCTCTCGGCCCAGGAAATGGACGCGGCCCTGCGCGAGCGCATCAGGGCCAGGCCCGGCCTCTACGGCGACGTCCGGTTCACCACCTTCGGCCCCGCTAGCGGCCCGGTGGCGCCGGCCGGGACCGCCGACCTGGTGCTCTTCCTGCGCAACCTGCACAACTGGATGGCCGCCGGCGTCGCCGAGAAGGCCTTCCGCGACGCCTTCGACGCGCTGAAGCCCGGCGGCGTCCTGGGGATCGAGGAGCACCGCGCCGCGCCGGGCGGGGTGCAGGACCCGCTGGCGGGCGACGGCTACGTGCAGCAGGCCTACGCCATCCAGCTCGCCAAGGAAGCGGGCTTCGTCCTCGACAAGGCCAGCGAGATCAACGCCAACCCGAAGGACAGCCGCGACCATCCCTTCGGCGTCTGGACCCTGCCGCCCGTCCGCCGCTCCTCGCCTCGCGGCCAGCCGGACGACCCGACCTTCGACCACGCCAGGTACGACGCCATCGGCGAGAGCGACCGCATGACGCTGCGCTTCGTGAAGCCCCGCTGATCGCCCGCTTGGCTTCCCCGCCGTCCGGCGCTAGAGCATGTTTGGTTCTCCTCGAACCAAACATGCTCAGCAAGTCTTTGAAATAGAGCGTGATGGTCTCCGGAACCGGCTTCCACTTCCGGCTATCACGCTCTAGGTCCGATGTTCGCAATGGAGCACCCGTTGGCGTCCGTCGAAGAGCTCACCGACCGCATCCGCCGCGCCATCGCCGCCGGCGCCGACCTGGACCGCTCGGTCAAGCTGGACCTGAAGGGGGAGGGGGTCATCCGCATCGCGGGCGGCGCGGTCTCCAATGAGGACGGCCCCGCCGACCTCACCGTCACCGTCAGCGCCCGCGACCTGGCCGCGCTGGGCAGGCGCGAGCTCGATCCCACCCGGGCGATGATGACCGGCCGCCTGCGCCTGTCCGACATGGCGCTGGCCATGAGCCTGCAGCCGCAGATCCAGGCGCTGTTCGCCAAGGCGGCCGGTGCCTGAGCCCGCGCCGCTGATCGCCACGCCGGAGGCGCCCGTCCCGCCGGGCGGCCAGGCGCACTGGTTCGCCGGCGCCGACGGGGCCCGCCTGCGCGCGGCGCTGTTCGCGCCGGTCGGCCCCGCCCGCGGCTCCGTCGTGCTGAGCGGCGGCCGCACCGAGCCGATCGAGAAGTATTTCGAGGTGGTGGGCGAGCTGCTGGCCCGCGGCTTCGTCGTCCTGGCGCACGACTGGCGCGGCCAGGGGCTGTCGCAGCGCTACCTGCCCGACCGGCTGAGGGGCCACGCCGACGGCCACCAGACCTTCCTGTCCGACTTCCACGCCCTGCTGGCCGCCTTCGGGGACCGCCTGCCGGAGCCCTGGATCGCGCTGGGCCACTCGATGGGCGGCTGCCTGACCCTGCTGGCCGTGGCCCAGGGCGAGGCGCCGCGCTTCGCCGCCGCCGTGCTTTCCGCCCCGATGCTGGGCCTGAAGCTTCCCATGCCGCCCGGGGTGGCCGGGGGGCTCGCCCGCCTGTTCCGCGCCATCGGCCGGGGGAGCGGCTACACCCTCAGGCAGCAGGGCCGGCCTTTCGACGACACGTTCGAGGGCAACCTGCTCACCCATGACGAACGCCGCTTCCGGCGCTACCGCCGCCAGGTTGAGGCCTGTCCCGAGCTGGCGCTGGGCGGCGTCACCTGGGGCTGGCTGGACTTCGCCTTCCGCGCCATGGCCGAGTTCGCCAGGGCGGAGCGCCTGCGCGCCATCACCCTGCCGGTGCTGATGCTGATCGCCGAGGCCGACCGGATCATCGACACTGAGGCGCAGCGCGCCGTCGCCACCCGCCTGCCCGACGTTCGCGTGGTGGTGGTGCCGGACGCCCGCCACGAGATCCTGATGGAGACCGACGACCGCCGGGCCGTGGTCTGGGCCGCCTTCGACGCGCTGGCCGCCCGCGTCGCGCCATAGGTCGGCGATTTGCGCGACGGCCCGCCGAAGCCGGCGGCGGCTTTCGACCCGGCGCGCCCTATTTCGCCGAGCGCCTGAGCGCCACCAGCGCCTCGTCCAGGCAGTCGCGGTCGCCGGCCACCACCAACTGGCCGCCGTTGCGCCCGATGGGCTCGCCGCGCCAATTCACCGCCACCCCGCCGGCGCCTTCGATCAGCGGCTGGGCCACCTCGATGTCCCAGGACTTGCAGCACGCGCCCTCGATGGCCAGGTCCATCTTGCCCAGGGCCACCATGGCGTAGCCGTAGGCGTCGCAGCCGGTACGGGCCAGCCTGGCCGCCGCGCGCACCTGGTTCCAGGCGCCCAGCTCCGCGCCGTCGAAATACTGGTTGGGATCGGTGGTGTGGATCACGGCGTTGGTGAGCTTGGGGCAAGGCCGCACCCGAAGCGGCCGCTCGCCGTCGCGGGCGATCAGGCGCGAGCCGCCGGCGTGGCCGATGAACAGCTCGCCCAGGTAGGGCTGGCCGATGGAGCTCAGCGTCGGGTCGCCGCGCCAGCGCAGGCTGATCAGGGTGGTCCACAGCGGCAGGCCGGCGATGAACGCCCGCGTGCCGTCGACCGGGTCCAGCACCCAGACGAACTCGACTTCCGGCCGGTCCTCGCCGTACTCCTCGCCGATCACACCGTGGTCGGGATAGCGCTCGGCGATCAGCCGGCGGATGGCCCGCTCGGCGCCACGGTCGGCCTCGGTGACAGGGTCGAAGCCCGCCTTGCCGCCTTTGTCCTCCAGGCCGTGGTCGGCGCGGAACAGCGGCAGGATGGCGGCGGATGACGCCTGGTTGAGCTCGACCAGGAAGGCGTCGAGCTCGGCGAGACGGGCAGGTGCGAGCATGCCACGGTGTAGCGTGGCCCGGCGCGCGATCCTACCCCTGTCGCTTCGGCGTCAGGCCGCGTCGTTGTCGCCGTTCAGCGACTTGGCCAGGTCCAGCAGGCGCCGGCGGGGCCGCTCGCCCAGCTGGTAGTAGGCGCGGATCAGGTCCAGCGTCTCCTTGCGGGCGAACATCTCGCCGCCCGGCTCCGCGTCGTTGGCCTGGGCGCGCTCTTCGTCGGACAGCCCGTCGTAGAAATAGCCCACCGGCACTTCCAGCGCCGCGGACAGCTGCCACAGCCGCGCCGCCGAGATGCGGTTCGCACCGCACTCGTACTTCTGGATCTGCTGGAAGCGGACCCCGCAGGCGCCGGCCAGCTGCTGCTGCGTCAGCCCCAGCAGGCGGCGGCGGCGGCGCAGCCGCTTGCCGAGGTGAACGTCGATATCGTTGCCGATGGGCTCCATTGCCCCCTCACATCCAACAGCGTCCCACCGCGGGACGACCCGCCGGACATCCGGCAAGTCGCGCGCCAAGCGAGTCCGGTTCGCGTTGCGCGACACAGGGGCCCCGGCCTACTTAAGGCGCATGGCGCAAGCGCAGCCTTCGTTCGCCCAGGATCTGGCCTGGCGCCTGGAAGCCCTGGGCGTCGACCTGCTCACCGGCCTGGCGCGCGCCTTTCCCATCGACCTGGTGTCCGATTTCGGCGCCTGGCTGTTCCAGCGCCTGGGTCCGCTCACCGGCGCCCACCGGGTGGCCGAGACCAACCTGCGAGTCGTGTTCCCAGACGCCTCCGACGCCGAGATCGAAGCCCTGCTCAAGGAACAATGGGCGCACGCCGGCCGCTGGGCGGTGGAGTTCCCGGTGCTGGACCGGATCATCGCCGATCCGGGCCGGGTGGAGGTGGTGGGGGCGGAGCGCCTGGCCGAGATCGCCGTGAGCCGGACGCCGGTGGTGTTCATCTCCGGCCACTTCTCGTCGTTCGAGATCATGCCGGCGGCGATCATCCATGCCGGGATCACCTGCCAGATCACCTACCGCGCCGCCAACAACCCCTATGTCGACGACCGCTTCAAGAAGAGCCGCTGGCGCTACGGCGTGCGCCTGTTCGCCCCCAAGGGCGGCGACGGGGCCCGCGAGCTGCTGGAGGCGATGGGCCGCGGCGAATCGGTGGCGCTGATGAACGACCAGAAGTTCAACGGCGGGGTCGCCGCGCCGCTGTTCGGCGTCATGGCCCACACCGCCCCCGGCCCGTCGCGCCTGGCGCTGCGTTTCGGCGCCGTGCTCCAGCCGATGAGCGTCCAGCGCAAGGACAAGGCCCGCTTCCGGGTGGTGGTCCACGACCCCATCCCGTTAGAGCGCACCGGTGACCGCGCCGCCGACATCGAGGCCGGCGTCCGCAAGGTCAACGCCTTCATCGAGGCCCGCGTGCGCGAACGCCCCGCCGAATGGTTCTGGGTCCACAAGCGCTGGCCCAACGAGCTGTACCGGAAGGGAAGGGCGTGATCGCACCTTCTCCCCTCGCGGGAGAAGGACGGGTCACTTTTCCCCGTTCAGCTCCCGCCAGCGCTGCAGCGCCTGGGTGGGGCCGGCGTAGGCTTCCTGGGTGACCGGGTTCCAGTAGCGCAGCGCCTCGAGCGGGATCTTCACGCCGGACACCGCACATTCCACGTAGCGTCCCGGCTTCAGCACCACGAACTCGCCGTCGCCGTAGTGCAGGTGGGCCCGCTCGCCGCCGGCGGGAAGGTTTCGGTCGTGGGCGTTCATGCCCGCCAATATAGCGCGTCCGGAGGGTTCAGAACAGATCGCCCTGCGCCGCCGGGGCAGGTTTGGCGGGCGTACGGGCCGGCCTGGCGGGACGCGGCGCGGCTTCCTGGCCGTCGATCACCGCCTGGCGAGTGGCGTCGGCGAACTTCAGGCCGATCTCCTCGCCGGCCAGCAGCGAGGCGCCCTGGCGCACCAGCGAGCCGTCGGCCCTGTGCACGCGGGCGAACCCCCGGTCCAGCGGCAGGTCCGGGTTCACCGCCGCCAGCAGTTTGCCCAGGCTGGTCAGCCGCTCGCCGGTCCGCGAAAGGCTGCGCTCCACGCAAGGGGTCAGCCGGACCGCGACCCCCGCCAGCCGCTCGGCCTGCACCCGCTGCGGCCGCTGCAGCAGCAGCGGCGACAGCCGCGAGGCGGTCCGCACCAGGTCGCGCTCGTGCGCCGAGGCGTTCTTCTCCAGCGCCGCGGCCAGCCGGTTGGCGGCCAGGTCGAAGCGTTGCCCGGCCAGCTCCACCAGGTCGGGGACCCGCGCCAGGCTGCGGCCCGCCGCCTGCACCCGCCCGCGCCGGTCCTCCACAGCGCGGCCGCCACAGCGGTGCATCCGCGCGGAAAGGTCGCCGACGGTATAGCGCAGGTCGGCGATCACCGGCGTCGCCCGCTCGGCCGCCGCCGTCGGCGTCGGGGCGCGCAGGTCGGAGACGAAGTCGATCAGGGTGGTGTCGGTCTCGTGCCCCACGGCGCTGATCAGCGGGATGGCCGAGGCCGCCACCGCGCGCGCCAGCGCCTCGTCATTGAACGGCCACAGGTCCTCCACCGAGCCGCCGCCGCGCGCCACGATCAGCACGTCGGGACGGGGCAGGGCGCCAGAGCCTTCGAACCGGTTGAACCCCTCGACCGCCGCCCGCACCTGGGCCGCGGCCTGGTCGCCCTGCACCACCACCGGCCAGACCACCACCCGGCAGGGCCAGCGCTCGCGGATGCGGTGCAGGATGTCGCGGATCACCGCCCCCGTCGGGCTGGTGACCACCCCCACCACCGCCGGGCTGGGCGGCAGCGGCCGCTTGCGCGCCGCCTCGAACAGCCCCTCGGCCGCCAGCCTGGCCTTCAGCCGCTCGAGCTGGGCCAGCAGGGCGCCGACGCCGGCCGCCTCCATGCTCTCGATGACAATCTGGTAGCGCGAGCCGGCCGGATAGGCGGTGATCTTGCCGGTGACCGTCACCTCCAGCCCCTGCTCGGGCTGGATGCCCAAGCCGCGCACCTGACCCTTCCAGACCACCCCGTCGATGGCGGCGCGCTCGTCCTTCAGGGTCAGGTAGATGTGGCCGTTGGAGTGGCGGGTGACCTTGGAGACCTCGCCGCGCAGCCGCACGAAGCCGTAGGCGTCCTCCAGCGTGCGCTTCAGCGCGAACGCCAGCTCGGAGACGGAATAAGGCTTGGCGTTGGCCTGCAGGAGGTCGGCGGCGTCGGTGGTCATGGACGGAACATAGGCTGGCTCCCGTCCATCCTCCAACGCCGCCTCTCCCCAACGGAGCGGCTATGGCTAGCGCGCTAGATGTAGCGGCGCAGCGAGCGGGCGAGGTCGTTCGGGCCGGACCGCTTCTTGGTCTGGACGGGCTGGTAGGCGACCCGCGCGTGTTCGTTGCAATAGGGACCGTCGCTGGCGCGGCGGCCGCAGAAGGTGAAGGTCTCCAGCGAGGGGTCGCCGATCGGCCACTTGCACATGTGCGCGCCGAGCGTCAGCACCGTGGCGGAGCCCGGGGCTTCGTCGACGTAGCGGACCGGCGGGGCCTCCGGGACCGCCGCCATGGGCTCGGCGATCCGCCGCGGGGCCGAGGGGGCCGCCGCCGCCGGCCGCGCCGGCCTGGGCGGCTTGAACGCCGGCCGCGCCGGCTTCGACGGCGTCGCCCGCCCGGAGAGGCCCAGACGGTGCACCTTGCCGATCACCGCGTTGCGGGTCACCCCGCCAAGCTGCTTGGCGATCTGGCTGGCGGACAGACCGTCCAGCCAAAGGCGCTTCAGCATTTCAACCCGCTCGTCCGTCCAGCCCATTACCGCCTCCACAGCGCGAATCCGGTCCCGACGACACCTGCACCCCATCGCGGGATCAACATCTTGTGGCGCCAGGCGACGCCTGGACCCATCAACTACTACATATCGTAAATAGATCCCTTACGACCACAATAGGCGCCATGCCTTTCGTCCACAGGAACTAGATATAGCGTCAGGAGGTCGCACCCTTGCGCCGCTGCGGGCAGGGGCGCACATCAGCGCCCATGAAGGACCTGGCCCCAGATACGGTGATTCCGCCGGCGCCCCGCGACTATCACGGCTTCAACTGGGCGGGCTTCCAGACCCTCTATCTGCGCGAGGTCCGCCGCTTCATGAAGGTGGGCACGCAGACCCTGGCCGCCCCGGTGGTCACGGCGCTGCTCTACATGATGGTCTTCGTGGTGGCGGTGCAGGGCGCGCGGCCCCCGGTGCACGGCACGCCGTTCTCGGTCTTCGTGGCGCCCGGCCTGATCATGATGTCGATCCTCAACAACGCCTTCGCCAACTCGTCGTCGAGCCTGCTGCAGGCCAAGTTCAACGGCCTGATCGGCGACTTCCTCACCCCGCCGCTCACCCCCCTCGAGCATGTGGGGGCCTTCGCCCTCGGCGCCGCCACCCGCGGGATCGCGGTGGGGGTGGTGACCTGGCTGGCGGTGCTGCCCTTCACCCACCTGCCGCTCGTCCATCCCTGGGTGATGCTTTACTTCGGGGTCGGCGCCGCCCTGATCCTCGGCCTCCTGGGCATCATGGCCGGCCTCTGGGCGGAGAAGTTCGACCACATGGCGGCGGTGACCAACTTCATCGTCATGCCCATGACCTTCCTGTCGGGCACCTTCTACCTGGTCGAGCGCCTGCCGGAGCCCTTCCGCACGGCCAGCCGGTTCAACCCGTTCTTCTACCTGATCGACGGCTTCCGCTACGGCTTCATCGGCAGCGCCGAAGGCTCGGTCGCCGCCGGTGCGGTGATGACCGCGGGCCTGGTGCTCTGCCTGACCTGCGTCTGCCTGTGGATGTTCGAGACCGGCTACAAGATCAAGACCTGAGCCGGGCCGGCGTCACCGCAAGGCGGCGAACATCGCCTTGAGGCCGACCGGCCCGCCCTTGCTCTCGGCGCGGCGGTAGCCGTCGCGCGCCCGCATCCGCTCCAGGTGCGCCCGCATGTTGGCGTAGGGGGCGATGCGGTCCATGCCCTCCGCCAGTTCTTCCAGGAAGCAGAGCTGGATGTCGGCGGCCGTGAAGGCGTCGCCGGCGATGAACTCGCGCCCAGCCAGCGCATCGTCGATCAGCGCGAGCGGAACCTTCAGGTTTTCCTCGACCATCGCCGTCTGCGCGCCGCCGCCCAGCCGCCGCGCCCAGCCGACCATCATCAGCGGCGCCTTGGCCGAGCCTTCCATGTAGGTGAGCCATTGGTAGAACGACATCGCCGCGGACGTGCCCGGCGGGGGGCGCAGCCGTCCGTCGCCATAGGTCTCGAGGATGTAGAGGATGACGCCGGTGGACTCGATCATCGTGCAGCCGCGGTCTTCGATGGTGGGCGCCTTGGCGGCCGGGTGCACGTCGCGCAGCGACTGCGGCGAGCGGCGCGTGCTTGGATCGCGCTGGTGCCTCACGATCTCGTAGTCGAGCCCCAGTTCTTCCAGCAGCCAGAGCACGACGTGGGAATGCGAGTTGCTAAGGTGATGCACCTTGATCATCGGTTTTCCTGTGCTCGCGCGTGAGGGCCGGCGCACCATCAGGCCGCACAGCCCGGCTTGCAAGCCGGCCGACGCCCGGCCCTCTCCACAGTTGACAGACCACCGTCCCGAAGGGAAAAGGTGCAGCCTTCCAGTCCCCGTCGCCACGCGGCGGGGACATTTGGCTTTGGAGGGCCTTCCCGTGAGCGAAACGACCGCGTCGCAAGCCGCGCCTGTTCCCAGCGACCATCTGATGGGCGTCTATCAGCGCGCCCCGCTGGCGTTCGAGCGAGGCGAGGGCGCGCGCCTGTTCACGGCGGACGGCGAAGCCTACCTCGACTGCCTGGCCGGCATAGCGGTCAATGCGCTGGGCCACGCCCACCCCAAGCTGGTGCAGGCGTTGAAGGACCAGGCCGAGAAGCTCTGGCACGTGTCGAACATCTTCACGATCCCGGGGCAGGAGGCGCTGGCCAGGAAGCTCACCGACCTGACCTTCGCCGACGTGGTGTTCTTCACCAACTCCGGGACCGAGGCGGTGGAGTGCGCCATCAAGACGGCGCGCAAACACCACTGGGCCAAGGGCGCGCCCGAGCGGATCGACATCATCGGCTTCGAGGGCTCGTTCCACGGCCGGACCATCGCGGCGGTCAACGCCTCGGGCAACGAGAGCTACCTGGAGGGCTTCGGCCCGCGCCTGCCCGGCTATCTCGTCGCCCCGTTCGACGACATCGACGCGCTGAAGGCGCTGATGGGACCCACCACCGCGGCGATCATCATCGAGCCGGTGCAGGGGGAGGGCGGCGCCCGCTCGCTCTCGGAATCCAGCCTCCGGGCGCTGCGCCGGCTGTGCGACGAGACCGGCGCCCTGCTGATCTACGACGAGATCCAGTGCGGCCTGTCGCGCACCGGCCGGCTGTTCGCCCACGAGTGGGCCGAGGGCGCGGCGCCTGACATCATGTGCGTCGCCAAGGCCCTGGGCGGCGGCTTCCCGGTGGGCGCGTGCCTGGCCACCGCCGAGGCGGCCAGCGGCATGACCCCGGGCTCCCACGGCTCCACCTACGGCGGCAACCCCATGGCCATGGCCGTGGGCCTGGCGGCGGTGGAGGAGCTGGCCAAGCCGGAACTGCTGGCCAACGTGCGCGAGCTGGCCGGCTACTTCGTCCAGCAGCTGTCCGGCCTGCAGCAGCGCTATCCCGACGTGGTGGTCGACATCCGCGGCAAGGGCCTGCTGATCGGGATCAAGCTCGCCACCAACAACCGCGACTTCATGCAACTCGCCCGCGACCAGAAGCTGCTGATCGCCGGCGGCGGCGACAACTGCGTGCGCCTGCTGCCGCCGCTGACGCTCACCCTCGACGAGGCCCGCGAGGCGGTGGAGAAGCTGGAGGCCGCCTGCCGCGCCGCCCGCGACCGCGCCAAGGCCGCGGCTTAGCAGGCCCCCGCCGCGAACCTTCCCGCACCCCGGCCGTCCGCGGCCGGGTGTCCGGGGCTTTTGGACATCCCATGACCAAGCCTAGACATTTCATCGACCTGTGGCGCCACGAGGCCGCGGACCTGCGGGCGATCCTGAACGACGCCAAGGCGCGCAAGGCCGCCCGGCGGGGCTGGCCGCAGGGCCGCCGCGACGCCGACGCCCCCGCCGCCGAGCGGACGCTGGCGATGATCTTCGAGAAGAACTCCACCCGCACCCGCTTCTCCTTCGACGCGGCCATGCGCCAGCTGGGCGGCGACGTGATCATCTCCTCGTCCTCCGACATGCAGCTGGGCCGCGGCGAGACCATCGAGGACACCGCCCGCGTGCTCTCGCGCATGGTCGACGCGGTGATGATCCGCGCCCACCGCCACGAGGACGTGGAACGGCTGGCCTGGGCCTCGCAGATCCCGGTGCTGAACGGACTGAGCGACAAGGGCCACCCCTGCCAGATCATCGCCGACCTGCTGACCTACGAGGAGCACCGCGGCCCGGTCGCGGGCCGCACCATCGCCTGGGTGGGCGACGGCAACAACGTCTGCTCCAGCTTCATCCACGCCGCGCCCAAGCTGGGCTTCAAGCTCAAGATCGCCTGCCCGGCCATCTACCACCCGGACCTGGTGGACCTCGCCCGCGCCGCCGACCAGGGCGGCCAGGTCGAGCTGACCGACGACCCCGCCCAGGCGGTGCGCGGCGCCGACTGCGTGATCACCGACACCTGGGTCTCCATGGGCGACGTCGACCACGACGCCCGCCTCGACGCCTTCGAGCCCTACCAGGTGGACGAGGCGCTGATGGCCGTCGCGGCGCCTGACGGCGTCTTCCTGCATTGCCTGCCGGCCCACCGCGGCGAGGAGGTCACCGACCAGGTCATCGACGGCCCCCGCTCCCTCGTCTGGGACGAGGCGGAGAACCGTATCCACGCCCAGAAGTCGATCCTCGCCTGGTGCTTCAGCGCCATCGGATAATACAATTACAAGCTGTGCGTGGCGGGCTCGAAATCGGCATGCAGGACCCCATATGCCCGCGATGTCCCAATCTCCTGACGACCTCGTCGAACCTTTCCAGATCGAGGGCGAGCCGGTCCGCGGCCGGCTGGTCCGCCTGGGCTCCGCCGTCGACGAGATCCTGGCCGGCCACGCCTATCCCGAGCCCATCGCCAACCTGCTGGGCGAGGCCTGCGCCCTGGCCGCCCTGGTCGGCTCCAACCTGAAGTTCGACGGGCGCCTGATCGTCCAGGCGCAAGGCTCCGGCCCGGTCCGCTACGTGGTGGCCGACTACGACACCGAGGGGGCCTTGCGCGGCTACTGCCGCTTCGACCCCGACCGGCTGGCCGAGGCCGCCGCCGGCTTCGCCCGCCCCGGCGCCCGCAGCCTGCTGGGCGAGGGGATCTTCATCATGACCGTCGACCAGGGCCCGGACATGGACCGCTACCAGGGCGTCACCCCCATCGAGGGCGAGACCCTGGCGCTGTGCGCCGAGCAGTATTTCGCCCAGTCCGAGCAGACCCCCACCCGCGTCCGCCTGGCCGTGGGCCGCGCCAACTCCGGCGAGGGCGACCGTTGGCGCGCCGGCGGCGTGCTGATCCAGAACATCGCCGAGGACGATGCCCGCGGCTCTACCCAGGAAGCCTGGACCCGCGCCCAGGCCCTGTTCGAGACCCTGGGCGAGGACGAGCTGATCGACCCGCTGCTCCCCGCCGACCGCCTGCTCTACCGCCTGTTCCACGAGGACGGCGTGCGGGTCTTCGAGGCCAAGCCCCTCAAGGCGTTCTGCCGCTGCTCGCAGGACCGCATCGAGAACGTGCTGCGCTCCTTCGGCGCCGACGAGCGGGCCGAGATGGTCGAGGCCGACGGCAAGATCCGCGTCACCTGCGAGTATTGCAGCCGCACCTACCAGGTGGAGCCCGACGCCCTGGAGCGCGCCTGAACCTCAGGCCGCGTCCAGCGCCCGGCTGACGTCGCGGGTCAGGTCCCGTGCGCCCTCCAGCCCCACGCTCATCCGCACCCAGCCGGGCGTGAGGCCGATCTTCAGGCGCTCCTCCTCGGGCATGGAGCGGTGGGTGGTGGTCGACGGATGGGTGGCCATCGACTTGGCGTCGCCCAGGTTGTTGGAGATGTCGACGATGGCAAGCGCGTCCAGGAACCGCCAGGCGGCCTCCTGGCTCCCCAGGTCGAAGGCGATCAGGTTGCCCGCGCCCGACATCTGGTTGGCGATCACCGCCGCCTGGGGATGATCCTTCCGGGCGCAGTAGACGACCTGCCTGACCTTGCGGTGGGCGGCGACGGCTTCGGCCACCTTGGCGGCGTTCTCCGTCTGCCGGCGCACGCGCAGGTCGAGGGTCTCCAGCCCCTTGAGCAGCACCCAGGAATTGAACGGCGACAGCGCCGGCCCCGTATGGCGCAACAGGTCGCGGTAGGCCTCCTGCATCAGCTCGGCCGCGCCCAGGATCGCCCCGCCCAGCACCCGCCCCTGGCCGTCGATATGCTTGGTGGCCGAATAGACGACGATGTCCGCGCCCAGCGCCAGCGGCTTCTGGAAGATCGGGGTGGCGAAGACGTTGTCCACCACCAGCTTGGCGCCGACCGCGTGCGCCACCTCGGCCACCGCCCCGATGGCGGTCACCTCCAGCAGCGGGTTGGCCGGGCTTTCCACCAGGAAGGCCCGGGTGTTGGGCCGCACGGCGTTCTTCCACGCCTCGATGTCGGTGGCGTCGACGAAGGTGGTCTCCACCCCGAAGCGCGGCAGCAGCTCGGCCACGATCCAGCGGCAGGAGCCGAACAGCGCCCGGCCCGCCACCAGGTGGTCGCCGGCGCGCAGCAGGCCGCAGAGCGAGGCGTACACCGCCGACATCCCCGAGGCCGTGGCCTTGCACATCTCGGCGCCTTCCAGCAGCGCCAGCCGCTCCTCGAACATCTGCGTCGTCGGGTTGCCGAACCGCTGATAGATGAACCCCGGCTCGTCGCCCGAGAACCGCCGGTCGGCGGCGCCGGCGCTGTCGTAGGCGAAGCTCTGCGTGAGGAAGATCGCCTCGGACATCTCGCCATAGGGGCTGCGGGCCATGCCGCCGCGCACCAGGCGGGTCTCGATCTCCCAGGTGTTCGGATCTTCGGCCATGGCGGTCTCCTTGCCGGGTCTGCAGGCGAGGCCGGCATAAGGACAGCCGGCGGGCGGCGGTCAAGGGCCGCACAGCCATTGGCGGCTTGTCAGACTCGGGCCCGGCGGCGACTGTCGCGCCGATGCGACAAGCCTCCAGCTCCCGCCGCGACCTGCCCGCCGGCATCCTGCCCTGCCAGGCCATCGAGGCCCTGATCGCCGGCGGCGCCGTCGCCGCCGACCAGCCTTTCGACCATGACCAGGTGCAGCCGGCGAGCCTGGACCTGCGCCTGGGCGCGCGGGCCTGGCGGGTGCGCGCCTCGTTCCTGCCGGGCCGGGGCCGCACGGTGCGTGAGCGCCTGGGCGACGTGGCCATGCACGCCCTCGACCTCTCCAGCGGCGCGGTGCTGGAAAAGGGCTGCGTCTACATCGCCGAGCTGCAGGAGCGCCTGGCCCTGCCGCCGGGGATCTCGGCCAGGGCCAACCCCAAGAGCTCCACCGGCCGGGTCGACGTCTTCGTCCGCCTGCTCTCCGACCACAGCGTGGCCTTCGACGACGTGGTGGAGGGCTATCACGGCCCGACCTACGTGGAGATCGCGCCGCAGACCTTCTCGATCCTGGTGCGCCCGTCCAGCCGGCTCAACCAGCTGCGCCTGAAGCGCGGCGTGCCGCCGAGGCTGTCGATCCGCAGCGTCGGCGTCGACCTCACCGACGGGATCGCAGGCTTCCGCGCGCGCCGCCACGCCGGGGTCATCGACATCGACTACGAGGACGGCCACGACCCGCGGGACTACTGGGAGCCGCTGGTCCCCCGCCGCGGCGAGCTTTTGCTGGATCCCGGCGAGTTCTACATCCTGGCCTCGAAGGAAGCGGTGGAGATCCCGGTGCTGCAGGCCGCGGAGATGACGCCCATCGACCCGTCGGTGGGCGAGTTCCGCGTGCACTACGCCGGCTTCTTCGACCCCGGATTCGGCGCCGCCGAGACCGACTCCGTGGGTTCGCGCGGCGTACTGGAGGTCCGCAGCCACGAGACGCCCTTCCTCCTGGAGGACGGCCAGACCGTGGCGCGGCTGGTCTATGAGCCGCTCACCGAGCGGCCGACCCGGCTCTACGGCGAATCCGGCTCCCACTACCAGCGCCAGGGCCTGAAGCTCTCCAAGCACTTCCGCGTCTGGGACTGAGGGCGCCGTCCATTTGCCCTCGCGGCCGCGCCCGCCGGTCCTTAGGATCGCGCGACGACAGCAGGAGAGGGGCGCCATGGCGGACGCCGAGGTCAACGAAAGCCGGCTCTATGGGTCCTGGGACCTGCAGCGCTGGCGCCGCATCGCGGCCGACGGGAGCGTGACCCTGCCGCATACCGACAACGGCCGCGGCCGCATCGTCTACGAGCGTTCCGGCCGGATGGCGGCGTTCCTGGTGCATCCGGACTGGCCGGCGCCCGGTCTCGTCAACGGCTTCACCGCCTATTCGGGCCCGTTCAAGGTGGAGGACGGTTCCGTGCATCACATGGTCGACTTCGCCAGCCAGCCGTCGATGGTCGGCAAGGACCTGGTCCGCAAGGTCACCCTGCGCGGCGAACTGCTGATCCTCGAGGCCGCGGCGATCGACGAGGCCGCCGCCCGCCACGAACTGGAGTGGCGGCGGGTCACGGCGTGAGCGAAGCCCGGCCGAGCTGCGGCTCGGAACAATGAAGGCCGCGGCGCGCTAATCGAGACACGATCGACGGAGGCGCTGATGCCGGACGTTCGCGACAATGCCGAACCGGACAATCCGGTCGGAGGCCCGCCCCGGGCGGACTCCGTGAACCAGGCCAGGCCCGGCCGGAAGGACGCGGTCGAACGCACCGGGCCCGTCCAGCAGGCGCCTGACGAAGCTCGCGCCTTCGAGCGAGAGCAAAACGGCGAGCGTGACGATCAAAGGCCGGTGTCGCCGAACGAGGGCCGCCTTGGTCCCGCCGCCGACCCCGCCGAGGGTAAGCGCTGATTCGCCGGCGAAGCTGCTTGGCGGGCTGAGCGGGCCCCTGTCGCCAGGAACCGGCCTGCAAGCCGGTGCGCCGGCGCGGCCCAGGTTCCGCATCCGAGATTTATGCCGTTTCTGGATTAGTCGGTTGAAAAATTCTATTTATTCTTGGGCAAAGGCCTTGGCAAAGTCGGTGCTGCCGGGGATCGGCGTCAACCGGTCGATGAGAGAAGAATTCGTCCGACCGACCGAAGTGGACGGGCAGCGCCTCGGTCTCGTACGAGACGGCGGAGCTGGTCGCCGGGGTGCGCCTCGTGCTGCGCGCCGACGCCAACTACAAGGGCAAGACCATGCTGGCGGCCAACACGGGCGCCCCGGCGATCCGGGCGGCCACCACCACCGACGGCAGCTGGATCGTGAACGCCCGCGTCGCCCTCGCCGACGTCAATATCGCAGGGAAGAAGACGCAGATCGCCGCCTGGGGGCGCAACCTGTTCGACAATAGGAAGCTGACCAATTCGGGCGGCGTCGGGTTCCTGTTCACCGGCAACTACGAACGGGCGCGCACCTATGGCGTGGACCTCTCGGTTGAGTTCTGATGCCTCGGGCGGCGACCGCGGGACGCGGGCGCCGTCCCGACACGTCATATGAAGGGAGAGACCATGAACGCCAAGCCGGAAAGCCGCAGCGGTTCCGCCTCGCCTCCGGGCGCCGCGCCCCGGAGAAAGATGCAGGTCGACGCCGACGGGGTGATCCACATCGACGCCTTCGAGCTGCCCATCTCGGCCGCCCTGAGTCCGGAGGCGCGCCAGGCGCAGATCAACGCCCTGCTGCACTCAGAGCTCGGCCTTGCGCCTTTCGCCGATGTGACCAGTGAAGCGGAGTTCATCGCCGAGGTCGACAAGGCCCGGCGGCAACTGGACGAGAAGTTCCTGGGGCCGCTCGCCGGGGCGCTCCTGGCGGCCTTCCCGGTGGCCATAGCGCCGGGCGAGATCGCCGGCGTTCCCGTCGAAGTGTTCACGCCGGCGGCGGAGGCGGACCCGGACAGAATCCTGATCAATCTGCACGGCGGGGCGTACTTCTGCGGCGCGATCCACGGAGGGCGGGTCGAGGCGATTCCGGTGGCGAACCTGGCCAGGATCAAGGTCGTTTCCGTCGATTACCGGCAGGGCTACGAGCACAAGCACCCGGCGGCCACCGAGGACGTGGTCGCGGTGTACCGGGAGCTGTTGAAATCCCATTCCCCGCAGAACATCGGCATCTATGGCGGCTCGGCCGGCGGCAGGCTGACCGCCCAGGTCGTCGCGCGCCTGATCCATGAGGGCGTCCCGCCCCCGGCGGCCGCCGGCGTCTTCGGCAGCGGCGCCGGCGGCGTCGGCGATGCGGCCTATTTCGGCAAGATCGGGATGGGGGAGCCGCCGCCGCCGGCGTCCGCTCCGGAGGAAATCTTCCCGGTCCAGATGCGCAGCGAGGCGTTCGGATATTTCGCCGGCGTTGCGGTGAACGATCCCTGGGCGGCGCCGCTGCACGCGCCGCCCGAGGTGCTCGCCAAGTTCCCGCCGACGCTCTTCATAACCGCCACCCGCGCCTTCGACATGAGCCAGGCGACCCTCTTCCACCGTGCGCTGTCGCGCGCCGGCGCCGAGGCGCA
>NZ_DASXYF010000084.1:0-19858 GCF_036502675.1 Phenylobacterium sp. | reverse complement strand
TCGGGCAGCGCGCGCCCCTTCGGGCAGGTGTATCCGTCATACAGAGGGGCGTCGTGATCGCCCTTGATGTCTACGGCCCGTCCATCCTCGACCGTAACCAGGATGGGGCAATAGGAGCCGCAAAGGCGGCAAAAACTCGGACGAACTTCGCGCACATCACTCCCCGTCTCTTGTAAATCCCAGATGTCGCAGGATGCGCGTTTGCGGCGAGCGCCGAGACGCGATGCGACCGCATTCGCAGATCCGCATGGGCTGCTGGAGACTGCGGCCAGCGCTAACGGGATGTTGAAAAGCGATTTTCCGCGACAGTGAACTGAACATATGATTCCCCAGCGTCAGCCGGACTTTTCATGCTTTTGAGCCATTTATACCTTGAATCACAACTCGGGCTTTATTGACGTGCGTACTAGCCGCCCAATTTCTCGCGGACCTTTTCGACCGCCGCCGCCCCGCCCTTGAGCAGGGTGGTCGAGCCCCGGTCCGAAGCTGCGAAGCGCCCGATCACACGGCGGGTATGGAACTTCCAGCCCGCCGGCGTGCGGATGAAGGTGTCTTGGTAACTGCCCAACGCCGCCGGGCCGGACATCGGCGCCGGCAGCGCCGCCGCGGGGGATATGTAGGCGGTCCAGTAAGCCGTGCCGCGGGCGTGGTCGTCGTCGATCACGTCGATCAGAACGTTGGTCATCACATGCTGGGCGACGGTCGAGGTGTCCTTGGCGTCGAAATAGGCGGCGAGCGCCGCCTTGCCGCGGATCATGCCGACTACAGCATGGTCTACGACGGCGTGCTCGGCGAACAGCGACAGCACCTTTTCATGGTCATAATTGTCGACATAGACGTGGTAGGCGATCACCAGGCGGGCGCAATCCTGCTCGATCGCGCGACGCTCCTCCTCCGTCATGGCGGATTCCCTGTTTATTCAACTGACAACCGTAGCTCGATCGACAGGAGTCCGGAACTGACATTTGCTGCTACCTAGATCAAAAACGTTCATAAGCAGCTTTGATACAGCGCCGGCATAACGGGGGTCGTTTTCTGCTTACCTCGCCCTCGGCCAAATCCTACTGCTGGCGGCCTGGCCGGGCCTGCGACGGGTTCAAGCGGCGCTGAGGCCGCCATTCACGCTGATGACCTGGCCCGTGAGATGCGCGCCCGCCGGACTGCAGAGAAAGACCGTCAGCGCGGCGATGTCGCTCGCCGTCGGCAGCCCCAGCTTGGCTCGCGAGGCCGCCCGCGCGGCCCGGCCCGACTGAGGATCCTGCGCCAGCATGCGATCGAAGATCGGAGTGCCTTGGACAAACGTCGGCGAAACGCAGTTGCAACGTATGGCGTCGGCCGAGGCTTCCAACGCCAAGCTCCGGATGAACATCATAGCGCCGGCGCGGGTCGCGCCTTGAAGCGTCTGATTCGGCGCGGCGATCTTCCCGGAGTCCGAACTGAGCGCCACGATAGCGCCGCCTCCGGCGCGCCGCAGGGCGGGAAGGGCGGCGTGGCAGATGTTCAACAATGTACATAACGAGCGCTGCATCAGGGTCAGGTACTGGGCTGGGTCGGTCTGTTCGAATTTGCCCAGGACCCCCGGCGCGCCGCCGGTCGCGGAATGCACCAGGCCGTCGAGGCGCCCAGCCGCCGCCTCCACATCCGCAACCAGGGCCGCGCTGGCCGCGTAGTCGCTCACGTCGGCGGCCAGGGCGAACACCCTGGCGCCGGGAAACCGTCCGCGCAGCTGCACGGCGGCGGCTTCACAGCGGCCGGCGTCCCGACCGTTCACGACCACGGCCGCATTGGCCGCCAGGAATTGCGCGCAGGTTTCCAGGCCAATCGCGCCGGCGCCGCCGGTAACCAAAACGACGTGACCAGTCATGTCCATGATGGAAATTCTCCAAATCTGTCACGAGGATATGCATTACTTCTCGAAGTCGCGCATCACGGGCAGTTCCGCAGAGCAAAATCATTGTCTCCGGCATCCGGCAATGGAATGCGAAGCTCCGTGGCGTAGCGGCGCCAAGCATCGGTTCCAGGCATCCCGAAGAAATGCATCTCACCCTGCGTCAATATCCGCCATATAATCAATAATAGTAAGTATATATTTGTATAATACTGGTAATTATTGATGTTAAGTGCCTGATTTCCAGGGGGGACGCTATGAATGCGGCGTCGACTTGTCAATAGCGGACGCCCGCCTGAGTCATCCCGCGTGGTGATGCAAAAGCCATTGACCGGCCGGGTCATTCCGCCGAAACTGCCACACTCTGTTCGAAATATAGAATAAAAAGACGAAATGGACAGGTGAGAGGTGCGCAGGGCCACCGATGCACGGCATAGGCCGCCTGTGTCTTCGTGCGTTGGGAAGCGGCGGTACGGGGGACGCCGAAAAGCACAGCCTGGACCACACAGTTGGGCCAATTCCGAAGCAACCAGCGGCGCATGGCGCCTAGTCCGGAGTAATCCGGCGTCAGGGAGAATCTACAGCATGAACGTCAAGACAAGCCGTGGCCTGCTGCTCGCCAGCGCAGCCCTGACGGCGGGCGTGGGTTTCTGTCACTCCGCCCGCGCTCAAGACAGCCAGCAGCAGGTTCACACGGCTCCGGCCGCCCTCGAGGAGATTGTGGTCACGGCGCGAAAGCGCGCGGAGAGCCTGCAGGAGACGCCGATCTCGATTACGGCGCTGTCAGCGGAAGCGCTCGAACGGCAACCCGGTTACACTATTGAGAGGGTCGCCAGCATGGCGCCCAATCTTTCTACCGCGAAGACGCCGAACGCCCTTGGCGCGGCGTCTCACTTCATTCGAGGCATCGGCGCGTCCGAGTCCCAGTTCGGTCAGGACCCACCAGTCGGAATATACGTCGACGACGTCTATTATGCGCGAAACAACAATTCGCTTTCCGACCTCGTATCCCCGGAGCGGATAGAGGTTCTCCGCGGCCCGCAAGGCACGCTGTTCGGCAGGAATACGACCGGCGGCGCGATCAGCATCGTGACGCGGACCCCGGCGGACGAGTTCGGCGGGGACATCCGGGCGTCATACGGAACTTACAACTCGCAGAGCCTGCGCCTGAGAATCGACAGCGGATTGCTGGGAAATTCGAACATCAAGGTGTCGGCGGCCTACCAGCACCGGCAGAACGACGGAACCGTCGACAACGGCGACCAGCCCGACAACAAGGATCCGGGCGCGCTGAAATCCGATTCCTTCTGGGGCAAGGCTGTCGGCGAATGGGGTCCGTTGAACGTAGCGGTGGCCGCCGACTATGACGACATGAAAGGCTCCAGCACCTATTTTCAGATCAGGTTCGCCAGTCCGGATGTCACCAGGTTCTTCAATCTGTCTCCAAGCCTCGGCGGAAATCCCTATGCGGTGACCTCGGCGCCGCAGAGCTCGGTGCCGCATTGGGCGACGGGGGGCGATCAGAAGCTGAAGTCGGGCGGAACCTCGTTGACGCTGACTTACGAGTTGAGCGACGCTCTGACCCTCAAGTCCATCTCGGCCTACAGGAGGTTCACCTACGACTCCCCGTCGTTCACAGGACCTTCGAATTTGGTGGGACGGGTCGGCAACACGCTCGCCACGTCCGTGGTGCGGTCATTCAACGGCTTCTACATGTTGCCGGCGCGCAAGACGTCCGAGCAGCAGACGTCCGAGGAAATCCAGCTGCTGGGCACGTTCGGAGACGTCCAGTTGGTGGTTGGCGGATTCTACTTCACCGAGCAGGGCCGCGAAACGACGACGACCAACCTGCTGGTGGTGCGCCCGGGGGGACAGTTCGCCATCCCGTCGCTCGGCACCGTGTCGTATCGCGTCTCCAACGAATCGATCGCAGGATTTGCGCAGGCGAGCTGGAAGCCGGCTTTCCTGGAGCAGAAGCTCGAACTGACCGGCGGCGCCCGCTACACCGAGGACAACAAGGACCTGGACCAGTACGCTCCTTCGGCGAGGTCCGGTACGCTGAAGTCCAACGACACCTCCATTCTGGCGTCCGTTTCCTACCGATGGACCCCTGACGTGATGACCTATGCCCGATACGCCACGGGCTACCGGGCCGGCGGCTTCAACATCCGGGCCGCGCTCGGCGGAAGCCTGATCTACCTGCCGGAGAAGGTGAAGTCCTACGAGGCGGGACTCAAGGCCGAGTTCCTGGACAGAAGGCTGCGGATCAACGGCGCGGCTTACTATACGGATTACCAGGACCTGCAGGTCGGGCAGTTCATCGCCGGCGGCGGCAGCAACTCCGGCAACGCGAAAGCAACGTACAAGGGCTTCGAGCTCGAGGCGCAGGCTGTTCCGATCGACAACCTGACCCTTTCGGGGTCCGTTGGATACACCAGTCCGAAGTACCAGAGGATTTTCTTCCCCAGCCCGGTCGCCACAGCGACCCCCGGCGTGTTTACGAATGGCTCGCTGGCCAATTACGGCGACATCGCCCAGTTCCAGTACGTGCCGAAATGGACCGCAAACTTCATCCTCAACTATTCGCTCCCGGCGACTGACTACGGGAAGTGGGGGATGCAGGTCAGCTACGCCTACAAGGGCCGCCGGCATTTCTATACCGTCAACATTCCCAACGTCTCCGCGTACGGGCCGCTGCTGGACAGCAAGCCGTACGGCCTGCTGGGCGCCAGGCTGTCGCTGTCGGGCATTCCTCTGGGGCACGCCTCGCGGGCGGAGCTAAGCGTGTACGGGGAGAACCTCACCGACGAGCGGTATGTCGTGAGTTCCGTCGACTTCGGACCAACGGTCGGAATCGGGGCCAGCCTCTATGGCGAGCGGCGAACGTTCGGCGTGGAAGCGAAGGTGTCGTTCTGAGTGCAACGCCGCCGAACCCGCGTTGCGAAGGGTGAGTAGAATGAGCGAGCAAGTGGTGTCTCCGTCGGCCGACCTGGTCGCACCGCCGATCGGGGATGGAGAGGCGGCGGCCAAGGCCAGCGGGACGGTCGCAAGCCCGTACGCCTATTACGCCCTGACGCTGCTGGCGGTGGCGAGCTTCTTCAACTACGTCGACCGGCAGATCATCTCGATCGTCGCGCAAAGCATCAAGGCCGACCTGAACCTCACCGACGCCCAGCTGGGGTTCCTGCTGGGCACCGCCTTCGCGGTATTCTACGGGGTGGTGGGCATCGCCATCGGGCGCATCGCCGACGCGCTCAGCCGCACCAGGCTGATGGCGGCCGGCCTGGCGCTCTGGTCGGCGATGACGGCGCTGTCGGGGCTGGCGGTGAACTTCGCGGGCTTGGCGGCGGCGCGCATCGGGGTGGGCGTCGGGGAGGCGACCGCCAGCCCGTGCTCCCATTCCCTGCTTTCCGACTACTTCCCGCCCAGGAACCGGGCGGCGGTGCTGGGGGTCTATCTCCTGGGAAACCAGTTGGGGGCCGCGGCGTCGCTGTTGCTGGGCGGGATGATCCTGCAGCACTGGGGCCAGATCTGCCTCTCGCTGCCGGTCGATGGCGCTTGCCGGATCGCGAACTGGCAGGCGGCGTTCTTCATCGTCGGCCTTCCGGGACTGCTGCTGGCGGTGCTGATCGCGAACCTCAAGGAACCCCGGCCGAACCCCAAGTCCGACGCCGGGTCGCCGTTTCGGCTGGTGGTCTCGGAACTCTCGGCCGCCGTGCCGCCGTTCACGCTCGTGAAGCTGCTGTACGTCGGCGGTCGGCGCGCCGTCCGCAAAAACCTGATCCTGGCGGCCGGGCTCGTCGCGGGCGCGATCCTGCTGGGCGCCGCCACGCATGACTGGGCGCAATGGATCTCGGTGACGATCGGGGTCTATTCCATCACCACCTGGGGCCAGGTGCTGAGCCACCGCGACCTGCCGCTGTTCAAGTTGACGTTCGGCTGCCCGACCTTCGCGCTCTCGCTCGCGGGCGGCGCCATCATCGCCTGTGTCAGCGGGACGATGCACATGTGGGCGGCGCCCTACGCCATGCGCGAGCTGGGGGCGAGCCCCGGGCAGGCGGGGCTCTACCTCGGCGTCGCGTCGGCGGTTTCGGCGGGGCTGAGCGTGACGCTCTCCGGCCTGGTCACCGATCGCTGGAAACGCCACGACCGGCGCGCCCCGATGTGGATGGGGCTGATCGCGCTCCTGGGCCCCATTCCGGCGTTCTTTGTGATGATGTGGGCGCCCGACTTGCCGATCTTCCTGGCCGCGTTCTTCGTCTTCAGCTTCCTCAGCCTCGTATGGTCGAGCGGCTTCGCCGCCCTGGTGCAGGATCTTGTGCTTCCCCGAATGCGGGGGACGGCCGCGGCGGCGTTTTCGCTTGTCGTCATCGTGGTCGCTTCCGGCGTCGGGCCCTACTGGGCCGGCAAGATCAGCACCCTCACCGGGTCGCTGACGATCGGCCTGTACAGCCTGCTCACGCTCGTTCCCGTCGGAATAGTGCTGCTGCTGAAGGCCGCCGCGAGGCTCAGCAATGAAACGGACGCGGCGCGCCGCCAGCGCGCCGAGCAGTTCGGGGAGGTGCTCTGAGGTCCTGACCTTCCCAGGGAACCCGGAGCCGCCGTCGAGGCGTTCACACTCCAGGAGCCCTCATGCGCACCCTAACCCTCGCCCTCATCCTCGCCGCCGCCGGCTCCGCCGCCCGGGCGCAGGGCGCCTACGTCTTCCAGCGCGCCGGCGAGGTCGACGCCGAGTTGGCCGCCGCGCGCCAGCGGGACGTGGCGCTGCACAACGAGCTGATGGCGCTGGACGCCCGCCTGCGCGCCGAGCAGGCGCTGCGCGACACCGACCCCAGCCGCGGCGCGGCGCCGGTCCGCCTGCTTCCGCCCGTGAAGGGCGCGCCGCCGCGGCACTACGCCTCCGTTCCCGACGACCGGCTGGCGGCCTCCAACGCCCGGGTGAAGGCGGCCGCCGAGAACCGCCGCTGATGGCCGGAGCCTGCGCCTCCGCTTGGCGTTAAGCTGCCCAGGCCCAACAGGAGACGAACGACATGCGCTGGCTCGGCGGACGGCAATCCGGCAACATCGAGGACCGCCGCGGGATGAGCGGTGGCGTGGTCGGCGGCGTGGGCGCCGGCGGAGTGGTCCTGGCGCTGATCGGCTATTTCGTGTTCGGCATCGACCCGTCCACCACCCTCAACACCGTCAGCGCCGTGGCGCCGCAGGGCCAGCAGCAGGCGGGCGTCGAAGGCGCGCCCAATGACGAGGCCGGCAAGTTCGTCAACGTGGTCTCCACCTCGGTGGACGACGTCTGGACGGCGATCTTCCAGCAGCAAGGCCAGCGCTACACCCCGCCGAAGGTCGTGCTCTACGACCAGGCCACCGGCACCGGCTGCGGCACGGGGCAGGCGGCGATGGGGCCGTTCTACTGCCCGCAGGACCAGCGGGTGTACCTCGATTTGTCGTTCTGGGACGAGCTGGCCAGCCGCTTTGGGGCGCAAGGCGAGGCGGCGCGCGCCTATGTCATCGCCCACGAGATCGGCCACCACGTGCAGAACCTGACCGGCGAGACCGCGAAGGCCGAGCGCCAGGGCGCCCGCGGGGCGCAGAGCGGCTCCGTGCGGCTGGAGCTGCAGGCCGACTGCTACGCCGGGGTGTGGGCGGCGCATGCTTCCGAGGTTTCCGGCGGCCAGGTGGCCCTGGACCCGAAGGACGTGGAGGACGGCCTGCGCGCCGCCTCCGCCGTGGGCGACGACACCCTGCAGAAGGAGACGCAGGGCCGCGTCATGCCCGACACCTTTACCCACGGGACCAGCGCGCAGCGGATGCGGTGGTTCAGGACGGGGGTGGAGTCCGGCGACCCGGCGAACTGCGATACATTCGGGGCGGCGCGGCTTTAAGGGTTAAGAGTTACGACCCCAGCAACTGCGGGACGGCCTCCATCCCCAGGCAGACGTCGACGCAGCGGCGGGCGAGATGCTCGACGGGGTCGATGAATTCGATGCGGACTTCCTCAGGGCGCAGCACCAGGGGGATTTCGGTGCAGCCGGCGATCACCGCCTCGGCGCCTTCGGCGGCCAGGTCGGCGGCCAGCTCGGCCATCTGCGCCTGGACCGGCGAGGAGAGATCGCCGGCCTTGATGCGGCCCAGCGCCTCCATGAAGACCGCCTGACGATCCGACGGCAGGCTGACCATGCCCATGGCCTGGGCGGCCAGGTATTCGCGGTAGAGCCTGAGCGCGCCCCTGGCGCCCAGCACGCCCACCCGGCGCACGCCGGTGGCGCAGGCGGCGTCCGAGGCGGTCTCGATCATGTCGATCAACGGCAGGCCGGAGGCGCGCTGGATGAGGTCCGCGTGGGCGTGGGCGGCGTTGCAGGCGATGGCCAGCACGTCGGCGCCGGCGCCGCGCAGGGCGCCGGCCATCTCCGCCAATACAGGACCCGCGCCCGATCCCGGTGCGCTCAAGTCGGGCACGCCGGGGTTGATGTCGGCGATCACCCGGATGTGGTCCTGCTCGGCCTTCGCGGGGGTGAAGGCCTGCAGCTTCTCGAGGAACACCAGGGTTGCGGCCGGGCCCATGCCGCCCAGGAGGCCCAGGATCAGGCTCATGCGAAGGCTCCTTGCGAGGCCTCGGAGGCGCGATTCCGCGCCGATTGAGGCGCGCACGGAGCGGAGGAAGCCGACATGCGGCCTGCCTAGCACGTCCCGCGCGGCCTCCGCGACGGGGATATCGCGGTTATCAGGGCTTGAGCTTCTTGGGAATCGCCGCCGCCTCCTGCGGCGTGAGCTTGGTGATGGAGTCGACGATGCAGTGCGACGTCCCGGCGCCGGGACCCATCCGCACGCCCAGGTCCAGGTCGATGGGGTGGCAAACCAGCCCGGAGGCGCCTACGGTCTTCAGGATCAGCGGGTCGGAGCTGTTCGCGCCGGCCAGGCAAGAGCCCTTGGTGGTCACCCGATAGATGTCCTTGATCAGCACGCGGACGTAGAGGGTGTGGTCGTCGACCTTGCGGTGGGCGGCGATGTCGTGGGTGCGGAAGCAGGCGTCGGCTGCGTCGGCTGCGGCGGCGGGGGTGGCGAGCGCGGCGGCCGCGGCCAGGACGAGGACGGTCTTCATGGGCTCCTCCTTTTGCTGGCAGCATAGCATCCGAAGCACGCCCTAAGTTCCCGAAAAGCGTGGCGCGGGCGCGCCGACGCGCCTAGTCTTATAGAAGAGCCCTCGGGGGGCCGCGCGAGGCGGCTGAGAGGCGGGCGAGCCCGCGACCCGTAGAACCTGATCCGGGTCATGCCGGCGAAGGGAAGGCGCCGGCCGTATGATCAAGCCGTCCTCTTCTCGCCGCCCGTGGCCGCACAGCCGCCAGGAGGCCGCAGTGAACATCCAGACTCCCTTGAGCTCCACGGCCGCCGTTCCGACCGGGGAGCGGCCAGGATCGCGCAAGGTCTACCAGCCCGGGGTGCTGTGGCCGGACATCCGTGTGCCGTTCCGCGAGGTGGCGGTGCATCCGAGCGCCCAGGAGCCGCCGCTGACGCTCTACGATCCCTCCGGTCCCTACACGGAGCCGTCGGCTGTGATCGACATCGCCAAGGGCCTGCCGCGCACCCGCGAGCCCTGGGTGGTCTCCCGCGGCGACGTGGAGATCGTGCAGGCGCCGCGGGAGGTGAAGCCGGAGGACAACGGGTTTGCGCAGGGGACCGGCCTGGCCCCGCGGTTCAGCCAGCCGCGCCGGGTCTACCGGGCGCGGGCCGGGGCGGCGGTGACGCAGCTGGAGTACGCCCGCCGCGGGATCGTCACGCCGGAGATGGAGTACGTGGCGATCCGCGAGAACCTGCGCCGGCGCGAGGGCGACGTCTTCATCCGCGACGGGGAGGACTTCGGGGCCGCGATCCCGGATTTCTGCACGCCGGAGTTCGTGCGCGACGAGGTGGCCCGCGGGCGGGCGATCATTCCCGCCAACATCAACCACACCGAACTGGAGCCGATGGCCATCGGCCGCAACTTCCTGGTCAAGATCAACGCCAACATCGGCAACTCGGCGGTGCTGTCCACCGTGGCCGACGAGGTTGACAAGATGGTCTGGGCGATCCGCTGGGGCGGGGACACGGTCATGGACCTCTCCACCGGCCGCAACATCCACAACATCCGCGACTGGATCGTGCGCAACTCGCCGGTCCCGATCGGCACGGTGCCGATCTACCAGGCGCTGGAGAAGGTGGGCGGGATCGCCGAGGACCTGAACTGGGAGGTGTTCCGCGACACCCTGATCGAACAGGCCGAGCAGGGGGTGGACTACTTCACCATCCATGCGGGCGTGCGGCTGGCCTATGTGCCGCTGACCGCGCGGCGGACGACGGGGATCGTCAGCCGCGGCGGCTCGATCATGGCCAAGTGGTGCCTGGCGCACCACCGGGAGAACTTCCTCTACGACCGCTTCGAGGACATCTGCGAGATCATGCGGGCCTATGACGTGTCGTTCTCGCTGGGCGACGGCCTGCGCCCCGGCTCCATCGCCGACGCCAACGACGCGGCGCAGTTCGCCGAGCTGGAGACCCTGGGCGAGCTGACCCAGGTAGCCTGGAAGCATGGTGTGCAGGTGATGATCGAGGGGCCCGGCCACGTGCCGATGCACAAGATCAAGGCCAACATGGACAAGCAGCTGGCGGTGTGCGGCGAGGCGCCGTTCTACACCCTGGGCCCGCTGACCACCGACGTGGCGCCGGGCTACGACCACATCACCTCGGCCATCGGGGCGGCGATGATCGGCTGGTTCGGCACCGCCATGCTCTGCTACGTGACGCCGAAGGAACACCTGGGCCTGCCGGACCGGGAAGACGTCAAGCAAGGGGTGATCGCCTACAAGATCGCCGCCCACGCCGCCGACCTGGCCAAGGGCCATCCCACGGCGCGGGCCTGGGACGACGCGGTGTCGCGCGCCCGGTTCGAGTTCCGCTGGGAAGACCAGTTCAACCTCGGCCTCGATCCCGAGACGGCGCGGGAATACCACGACGAGAGCCTGCCGAAGGAGGCGATGAAGACCGCGCACTTCTGCTCGATGTGCGGGCCGAAGTTCTGCTCGATGAAGATCAGCCAGGACATCCGCGCGGCGGCCAGCGCCCAGAACGACGTGGCGGACGGCCTGGCCGAGATGGCGCAGAAATTCCGCGACGGCGGCGGGGAGATCCGGGTGAAGGTCGATTAGGCGTCAAAGCCTCCCCCCGGATGGGAGATCAGTCGTCCGAGCGCGCGCGGCGGCGGGTCTTGTCCTCGACCGTGACCTCGGCGGGCCAGACGCGAACCGACACCGCCACGGTGATCGAGCCCAGCACGGCGGCCACGGCGCCCGCCCACTGGACGGCGTTCATGCCGCTCACGGCGTAATGGCCGGCGAGGCCGCCGGAGATGATGACCAGGCTGGCGGACAGCCACTCAGCGACTTCGCGCGAAAACATCATTTTGAGCATTCCTTAAAGTCCGCCTTTTAAACTGCGGTCGCTCTTAGCCGCAGACGGTCCTCGCCGCGCTGCGACACGGCGGCGCAACCCCGCACCGCACACCTGACATAGCGAGGGCCCCTTTAGAAACCATAAAACACCCCTGAACAGGAGCGAGCGGCCGACGCGTATTGTCGCAGCATCAAAAAGGCGGGCGGCTCGGTGAGCCGCCCGCCTGACGTGGTTGGCGTCGGGACGCCGCCGTTACGGCGTGGCGCCGGTCCCGTCCGCGGAGCTCCCGGGCGTTGCGCCCGTCACACCCGGCGGCGGCGTCACGGGGGCCGGGTTCACGGCGCCGGAAACCGGCGGCGGCGTCAGCGGCGGCGGCGCCATGGCCATAGGCGGAGCCACGTCGGTTCGCGGGTTGACCGCGGTCGGCGGGCTGGCGGGGACCACGGCGCTGGCGTCGGCCGCGCTGTCGTCAGCCGTCGGCGCCGGAGTCGGACGGGCGCGGGCGACGCGGGTCTGGGCGTGGTGGGCCGCGACCGCCGGCGTCGCGGCGCGCTCAGCCCGGGGGGTGGTGGCCGCCGGCGGCATGGGCGTCGGCGTCGGCATGGTCTCGACCGGCGGGACGACCGGGGTCTCCACCGCTGGCGTCGTGCTCAGGACCGCCGGCGCGGCGGCGGTGTTGGCGGCGAGCGGCGCGCCGGTGTCGCGGGTCTGCATCCAGTAGTAGGCGCCGCCCAGCGCCACGAGGGCGACCGGCAGCGCCAGCAAGGCCGCCGCCGGCATGCGGCGCGCCGGCGCCCTGGCGCGGCCCTCGACGTCGTCCGCGACATCGTCGCGGGACAGCGGGCCGCGGGTGAGCACCGTCTCGCCGGCCGGCCCGGCCATCGCCGTCGTCACCGACGGGGCGGCGGAGCGGAAGCGGCGGCTCTTCTTCGTGGGGCGCGCGTAAACCGGAGTCGGTGCGAAGGCCGAGGCGTCCGGATCGGGCGGCGACAAATCCTCACGGGCTGAAAAATCCACAGGCATGACGTTCCTCCAAGCAGTGTTGGTTGCCAGAATAACGGATGAAGGTGAAGGCCGTTCCAATCCGAAACAGCCGCGCTTGTCGTTATAGCGACTTCCATACAGCACTCGTAAAAGTCGGAAGGTCGTTCCGGAGCTGGTCTTATCGATATGAGATCTTGAAATTATCTTTCATAGGAATCGTGTTGGAATACATATTCGCTATGCATCGTCTCGAAGACCGGAATGGAGATTGTAAATATTGACGTCGACTGGACGCCTTCCGTCGCTTCCATCCCGGCCTCGCCTCGCACGAGTGTGACCAATCGCGCAGCTCGCCTCGCTTGACCCACGGTCGCCGTCGCCCACAAGGTGGCCGGAGCGGAGGGGTGCAATGCGGTTCAAGGCCCGGCTTGAGCGTGAGTGGCGTTTTACGCGCGGGCTCAATCGAACGTTGAAGCGTGTGAAGTCCATCGCTCCGGACTCCGCCAACCTGATCTGCGACGACCTGCAGGCGGCGTTCGACAAGCACCGCACGCGCCCGGCCATGACCTTCGAGGGGCGCACCGTCACCTATGCGGAGCTGGAGGCCATGGCCAACCGCTTCGCCCACTGGGCCAAGGGCCTGAACATCCGCCGCGGCCAGGTTGTGGCGCTCTTGATGCCCAACCGTATCGAGTACTTCGCGGCCTGGTACGGCCTGTCGAAGGTGGGGGTAGTGACGGCGCTGATCAACAACCAGCTCGCCGGCTTCTCGCTGGCCCACTGCCTCAACATCTCCGGCGCCGTGAACTGCATCGTCGACGCCGAGACCTCGCCGGTGTTCGAAGCTGTCCGCCCGCTCCTGGAGCGGCCGATGCGGCAGTGGGTGCTGGGCCAGGCCCACGGCGACCAGCGCGACCTCGCCCAGGCCCTGAAGAGCTGCAGCCAGCTTCCCCCGGACCGGGCGGTGCGAGAGGACATGACCGCCCGCGACACGGCGCTGTTCATCTACACCAGCGGCACGACCGGCCTGCCCAAGGCCGCGCGGATCACCCACCAGCGGGCTCAGCTCTACATGCGGGGATTCGCCGGCGCGACGGCGGCCACGGAGCAGGACCGCATCTATGTGACCCTGCCACTCTATCACGCCACCGGCGGGCTCTGCGGCCTGGGCGCGGCGCTGCTCAACGGCGGCTCGGTGGTGCTGCGCAGGCGCTTCTCGGCGAGCCACTTCTGGCCGGAGGTAGTCGCCGAGAGCTGCACCATGTTCGTCTATATCGGCGAGCTCTGCCGCTACCTGGTGAACCAGCCGGAGACCGAGGACGAGACCCGCCACAAGGTTCGCCTGGCGTTCGGCAACGGCCTGACGCCCGACGTCTGGGCGGCGATGAAGCGGCGGTTCCGCATCCCCAACGTCCTGGAGTTCTACGGCTCCACGGAGGGGAACGTCTCGATGTTCAACTTCGACGGCCGGGAGGGTGCGATCGGCCGCGTGCCCAAGTGGCTGCGCAAGACGTTCAACGTCCGGCTGGTGCAATACGACGTGGAGACCGGCGACATCGTCCGCGGGCTGGACGGCCTGGGGATCGAGGCGGGCGCCGGCGAGGTCGGCGAATGCGTCGGCCAGATCGCCGGCGACGCGCGCACCGACTTCGCAGGCTATGTGGACAAGCAGGCCTCCGAGAAGAAGATCCTGCGCAACGTCTTCGCCAAGGGCGACGCCTGGTTCTCCACCGGCGACCTGATGCGCCAGGATGCGGACGGCTACTTCTATTTCGTCGACCGGATCGGCGACACCTTCCGCTGGAAGGGGGAGAACGTCTCGACCACCGAGGTGGCCGAGCGGCTGCAGGCCGCGCCGGGCGTGCGCGAGGCCAGCGTCTACGGCGTGGCGGTGGAGGGCGCCGACGGGCGCGCCGGCATGGCGGGGCTGGTGGTGGACCCGGAGTTCGACGTGGCCGCCTTCAGCGACTATGTGGGCCGGGAGCTGCCGCCCTTCGCCCAGCCGGTGTTCATCCGCATCCTGCCGCAGATCGACGTCACCGGCACCTTCAAGCCGCGCAAGATGGACCTGGTCGCCGACGGGTTCGACCCCGCCAAGGCCAAGGGGCCGCTGTACTACCGCGATACCAAGCGGGGCTATGTGAAGCTGACCAGGGCCGGCTTCGACAAGATCGTCGCCGGGGGCGCGAAGATCTGAGCCCTCAGGCGCTGGCGGTCCCGCGCAGGATGACCAGGAAGCCCGAGAGCATCAGGAGATAGCCCACCGCGAATCGCCAGGTCATCGGCTCCTTGAAGACCAGCCCCGCCATCAGCGGCACCAGGGCGGAGCCCAGGATCGAGAAGGAATAGGCGATGGAGAGCGGCATCCGCGTGAGGATGTAGAACCAGAACAGCGCCGTGGCGCCGTACCAGGCGAAGGCGCCCAGCAGCGGGACGTTCGTCGCCAGCCGCCACAGCAGCGGCCCCTCGAGCCTGGCCTGGTAGATGGCCGCGGTCTTGAACAGCATCTGGCCGATCGGCATGACCACGGCGAAGGTGCTGCAGAGCAGGACTTCCTGCAACTTCATACCAGGACCCCCGCGGCGGCGCGTCTCAAAGCGTCGCCCCGCCGTCGATGGCGATGCTCTGGCCGGTGATGAAGCGGGCTTGATCGGAGGCCAGGAAGGCGAACAGGGCGCCGGCTTCGTCGGGCCTGGCCGGACCGGGCATCCGCAGCATTTCCTTGATCTGCGTCATCAAGGCGATGACGCGCTCGCGCCTCGGCGAGGGCATCGACTCCAGTTGCCCGTCGTAATGCGCGGTCTCGGATTCCACCCAGCTGATCGGCACCGCGTTGCAGCGGATGCCATGGCGCGCCTCCTCCCAGGCGATCTGGCGCACCAGGGCCTCGACGGCGCCCTTGGAGAACGGCGAGATCCCGTCGTAGGCGATGACCCGGTAGAGCGCGATCGTGGTGCATAGGGTGATGGAGCCGCCGCCCCCCGACCGCAGCACCGGGACGGCCCGGTTGACCAGGCGGTAGTTGGCCATCCCGTCGGCGGAGAAGAAGTCCTCGACCGCGGCGATGTCGAAGTCGGCCAGGTTGTCGAACGGCACCGGCGCCCCGGAGGCGCAGGCGACGGTATGCAGCCGGCCGCCATTGGCCTGGGCGAACGCCAGCGCGGCGTCGATGGAGGCCGCGTCGCGCAGGTCCATCTGGCGGGCCCGGACGTCGAGCCCCTCGTCGCGCATCTGCTCGGCCAGGCGTTCCGCCCGGGCGGAGTTGGAGAGATAGGTGAAGGTGACGTGCAGGCCCGCCTGGGCCAGGGTGCGGGTGACGCCGGCTCCGACGCTGCCGGCGCCTCCGGCCACCAGCGCGCAGCCTTCGGGAAAGGTGAGTTGGATGGTCATCGCAGGCCTGTCCTCATGTTTGCGGATCGGGGCCTGACTCGCAGGCCCATGCGGCGAATGAACACCGGCTGACGTGTCTTCAGCAATAGCGGCGCGCGGCGCAGGCCGCCGGTGGGACCCGGGCGGGCCGACGCCCATTGCACTGCCGATGGAACGGGGTCATCGGCTGGAAGCTTCCGCCCGAGGAGCGCGCCGCGCTTCTGGAAGGCGCCCGCCTCCGGCCAGCCGGTCGCCGACCACGTCACCTTGCGCGGCAAGGACCCGCCGGCGGACTGCGAAACTTCGGGCTCGGACCCTCGTGGTCCGAGCCCTCCTTGTTCAGCGGACTTCAGTCACCGATTGTCGGAAGGCGACGCCGGAACCGCGTCCCCTGAGGGCGCATTGTTTGTGCAGGTCAGGAACGGAGAGGCGCGCACATGCCCCGCGGAGATAAGTCGAAGTATACGGACAAGCAGGAGCGCAAGGCGGATCACATCGCCGAGGGCTACGAGAAGAAGGGCGTCCCCGAGCAGGAAGCTGAACGGCGGGCCTGGGCCACCGTCAACAAGGACGACGGCGGCGGCAAGAAGTCGGGCTCCGGCCGCGGCAAGGCCACCGGCCATCCCGCAGCCCACAACGGCGGGGAGAAGGGCGGCAAGGTCGCGGCGGGCCGTTCGGCCGTGGAACGCTCCGCTTCCGCCAGGAAAGCGGCCGCCACCCACAAGCGCAACGCCGGGAGCCACGTCCACCATTGATGTGACGCGGCGAAGGCGCCCGCATCGGCCAACGGGATCCGACCGGCGCAGGCGCTCGTCCGAGACGGTTGACGGCTTCGACAAGAGCGCGGCAAGACCGTGGGATGCCGCATCCGGACGGAAGCCCCATGCACGCTCACGCTGATCACGCCCATGAGCACATGTTCCTGGGATCGGACCACGAGGCCAATGAAAGGCGCACCCTCTGGGTCGTGGCCATTACGGCGACGATGATGGTGGGCGAGATCGCGGCCGGCGCGGCCTACGGGTCGATGGCGCTGCTGGCCGACGGATTTCACATGGCGACGCACGCCCTGGCGCTGGGTGTGGCGGCGGCGGCCTATGTCTACGCCCGGAAGCAGGCGCGGAACGACCGCTACACCTTCGGCACCGGCAAGATCGGGGAGCTTGCGGGGTTCTCGTCGGCGCTTGCGCTGGGCCTGATCTCCATCGGCATCGGCGTCGAGTCCGTGCAGCGGCTTCTCACGCCCCACGCCGTCGCGTTCACCCAGGCCACCGTGGTCGCGGCCGCGGGCCTGATGGTGAATATCGTCAGCGCCCTGATGCTCTCCGGCGGCAAGCATCAGCACCGGCATGCGGCGCCAGATGGCGATTGGGCCTCTCCGCATGATCATGGCGATCATCACCATCACGGCCACGCGCCCGAGCCCGCCGGCCACGGGCGTCCGCATCATGACAACAACCTGCGATCGGCCTACGTGCACGTCCTGGCGGACGCTCTGACCTCGGTGCTGGCCATCGTGGCCCTGCTCGCCGGGCGGTTCCTCGGCTGGGTCTGGCTGGACGCCCTCATGGGGATCGTCGGCGCCGCGGTGATCGCCAACTGGTCCTGGACGTTGCTGCGCGACACTTCCAAGGTGCTGCTGGATACGTCCGACGGGCGGCTCGCCCAGGTGATCCGGCAAAGGGTGGAAGCCGATGGGGACGCAAGCGTGACCGATCTTCACGTGTGGCAGGTCGGGCCCGGCGTCCACGCGGCGATCGTGGCGCTGATCGCCGCCGAGCCGTGCTCGCCCGAAGCCTACAAGGCGCGCCTTCACGGGCTGCCGGTGGGGCACGTCACCATCGAAGCGACCCGATGCGCCGGCGAGCACGGGATGCGCACGGCGGCTTAGGTGTTGAAGCTACGAAGGTTGTTCACCCGGGGAGCGGTCTGAACGAAGCTGGGGTTGCAACACTCCACTTCCACCGGAGCTCCCCGGATGAACGTCCACAAGAATGCTCGGCTGACGCCGCGTGGTCGAGCCGTATTGGTGTCTCGCATCGCCGATGAGGGCTGGCTTGTGAGCCAGGCGGCGGGGGCGGCGGGGGTTTCCGATCGGACGGCATACCGATGGTTGGATCGGCATCGGCGGGGCGGCGAGCGGAGACTTTGCGATCGCAGCTCGGCGCCGCGCCGATGTCCGCGCAGGACGCCGCCGCAGCGTGGGGCCGAGATCGAACGGATGCGACGAGAGCGGATGACCGGGCCTTCGATCGCACGTGCGCTCGGCATGCCGCGCTCAACGGTGGGAGTGGTGCTGCGCCGTCTCGGTCTGGGCAAGCTAAGGGCGCTGGAGCCGAAGCTTGCGGCCAACCGCTACGAGCGAGCTGCGCCTGGTGAGTTGCTCCACCTGGACATCAAGATCGACGGCCTGGGCCACCGCGTCACCGGCTACCATGCGGGCCATCACCGAGCCCGCGGGGTGGGCCACGAGCACCTGCACGTGGCGATCGATGACGCCTCGCGCCTAGCCTACACCGAAATCCTGCCGAGCCTGGGCCAGGAAGACGCCACCGCCTTCCTCGAGCGAGCGCTCGCCTGGTACGCGCGACTGGGCGTGAAGGTCGAGCGGGTGATGACCGACAACGGCTCGGCCTATCGCTCCAAGATCTTCGCCAAAGCCCTCCGCGACGCCGGCGCTCGCCACGTGCGGACCCGACCCTACACGCCGCGCACCAACGGCAAGGCCGAGCGCTTCATCCAGACCAGCCTGCGCGAATGGGCCTACGCCAGACCCTGCAGATCATCAGCCCAGCGCAGCTGTGACCGAACATCGATTTCGCCCCGGCGACGGGACAGCGGCGTAAACTTCCGACTTCAGCGCCTCAGGCCGCCGTTCACCGTCAACACGGCGCCGCTCACCCAGTTCGCCTCGTCGGACGCGAGGTAAAGGGCCGCCCCGGCGATGTCTTCCGGCACGCCCAGGCGGCCCAGCGGCGCAGCCATCCTGGCGCGATCTTCCGGAGTGGTCAGGCGCTTGGACAAGTTGGTGGTGTCGACCGCTCCCGGCACGATCTCGTTCACGCGGATGTTGTACGCGGAAAGCTCCTTGCCCCAGGCGAGCCCCATGGCGTGGAACGCCGCCTTCGATCCGCCGTAGGCGTGGACGTCCGGGCCGGTCACCGTCGCAGCCCCCGACGTCACGTTGATGATGCAGCCGCCGCCCCGGTCCCGCATGTGGCGCGCCGCCGCCTGGCTGGTGACGAAGGGCGAGAAGGTGTTCAGCCGGAACAGCTCTTCCACGGATTTCAGCGTGGTTTCGAACAGGGTGGCCACGCCGCCCTCGACATACATGCCCGCGCCGCCGGCGTTGTTGACCAGGATGTCCAGCCTGCCGAACTCGGCGATCGCCCGATCCACGGGAATGGCCGCCTGTTCAGGGTGCAGCAGGTCGGCCTCCACGCACAGCGCTCGGCGGCCGTGCGCGCGAACCGCGGCCGCAGTCTCCTCCAATCGCTCCGTGTTGCGGCCGGTGACAACCACGTCAGCGCCATGTTCGGCATAGGTGATGGCGATGGCGCGGCCCATGCCGCTGCTCGCCCCGGTGACCAGGGCCACCTTGCCGTCGAGAGAGAATTTCATGGTCAGCCGCCTTGTGACGTTGGTCCGACTTGCGACAGCGTATCCCGACGAGCCGGACCGGGCCCGCCGTCAGCCCACCACGCCGGGCTGGCGGCGTCAATCAGTCGAACCGCTCGGTCTCTTTTTGGGCGAGGCGAGTAGCCGCCGCCTGTGCGGCGGCCGCCGACTTGCGGATTGTCCACAGGTCGAGCCGCGCCATGAGCTAGAACCGATAGTCGGCGCGCACGCCCCAGTTGCGCGGCTTGGCCTCGACCGCGGCGTCCCCGAAGGCGTTGCCGGAGATGAGCACGTAGTAGCGTTCGTCGGTCACGTTGTTCCCGAAGACGCTCAGGGTCCACCGGTCGCCCGGCATATGCCAGGCCGCGCGGAGGTTGACGAGCGTCGTGGTGGGCTGCTCGTAGCGCTGTCCGCTGCCGGTCAGGGCCAGCGCGGTGCTCGATGGCGCATAGCGGCTGGTGTAGGCGAGGTTGGCGGTCAGCACGAGGTCCCCGGCGCTGGTGGGCACGGTGTAGTCGCCGCCCAGGTTGAACGACCAGTCCGGCGCGCGAAGCATCCGGGCGCCGGATTCGTCCTCGG
>NZ_DASXYF010000083.1:0-9273 GCF_036502675.1 Phenylobacterium sp. | reverse complement strand
CCGTTCGCGAGCTTCAACGGCTCGGTGGAGCAGGTCGACGAGGAGCGCGCCCGCCTGCGGGTGACGGTCTCGATCTTCGGCCGCGCGACCCCGGTCGAGCTGGAATACAACCAGGTCGAAAAGACCAGCTAGGCGCGAACGTCCGAGGTGGACCGCCAAGGACGCCAAGAACGCCAAGAGCCTTCGGCGGAAGCCGACGCGGCAGCCCGCGTCATCATTGATGCCGGGCTCAAGGTGCATCGCGCGCTCGGCGCGGGGCTGGTTGAATCCACCTATGAGCGGCGCCTCGCGCATGAGCTCGGCTTGCGTGGCGGTTCAATCGGGCTGCGTGTTGTTTCTGAGGCCTATCGCTGATATGAGCGCCGGCTTCGCGGTTTGCTGCGAAATTCAAATCCGTGGGAGGGGGCGGCCACCGTTACCCCGCACCACGGCTCAACCGGCTCCCAAGGAGCCATGAGGAGAAACGATGGCCAAGAAGATCTTGGGCTATATCAAGCTGCAGGTGCCCGCGGGCGCCGCCACGCCTTCGCCGCCCATCGGGCCGGCGCTGGGCCAGCGCGGCGTCAACATCATGGGCTTCTGCAAGGAATTCAACGCCCGCACCGAGAAGGAACAACGGGGCACGCCCCTGCCGACGGTGATCACCGTCTACCAGGACAAGAGCTTCACCTTCATCACCAAGACCCCGCCGGCGAGCTATTACATCAAGCAGGCGATCGGGCTGAAGTCAGGCTCCAAGGAGCCGGGCCGGTCGGTGGCGGGCAAGATCACCCGCACGCAGCTGCGCGACATCGCCACCAAGAAGATGAAGGATCTCAACGCCAATGACGTTGAGGCCGCCGCCAAGATCATCGAGGGCTCCGCGCGCTCGATGGGCCTGCAGATCGTGGAGTCCTGACCATGGCGACCGCAAAGCGCATCAAGGCGTTCACCGGCGACCGCCTGGTCACCCATCCCGTCGAAGCCGCCGTCAAGCTGGTGAAGGCCAACGCCACCGCCAAGTTCGACGAGAGCGTCGAGATCGCCGTCAACCTGGGCGTCGACCCGCGTCACGCCGACCAGCAGGTCCGCGGCGTGGTGGCCCTGCCGTCCGGCACCGGCCGCGACGTGCGCGTCGCCGTGATCGCCAAGGACGCCAAGGCGGCCGAAGCCACCGCCGCCGGGGCCGACATCGTGGGCGCCGAGGACCTGGTGGAGCGCATCCAGGGCGGCTTCATGGAGTTCGACCGGGTGATCGCCACCCCGGACATGATGGCCCTGGTGGGCCGCCTCGGTAAGGTGCTGGGCCCGCGCGGCCTGATGCCGAACCCGCGGGTCGGCACCGTGACGCCCAACGTCGCCCAGGCCGTGAAGGACGCCAAGGGCGGCTCCATCGAGTTCCGCACCGAAAAGACCGGCATCATCCACGCCGGCATCGGCAAGGCGAGCTTCACCGACGAGGCCCTGCTGGCCAATGTGAAGGCCATGGTGGACGCGCTGAACAAGGCCAAGCCTTCCGGCGCCAAGGGCACGTACATCAAGCGTATCAGCCTGTCCTCGACCATGGGGCCGGGCTTCAAGGTGGACGAGGCCTCGCTGAAGGCCTGATCGCCGGATATCCGGATCGGGGAGGGGGCCGCGGCGACGCGGCCCCCTTTTTCGTGCGCGGCGCACGGCTAGCACAGTTGTCTAGACGGCTAGATAGCCTTATCTAGCCGTCTAGACGCGGAGGCGATGTCGATGGCTTTCCATGTTCGGGATCCGGAAACGGACACGCTGGTGCGGGAGCTTGCTCGCAAACGCGGCGTCGGCTTGACCGAAGCCATCAAGCAGGCGGTCGACGCCGAACTCAAAAGGGACGCGGCCGAGCCGACCTTCCTGGAAAAACTGCACGCCCTGCAGGACAGGGTCGCGCGACGTCCAAAAAGCGGCCTGAAGGCGGACAAGGCTTTTTTTGACTGGCTGTCCGGCCAGGAAGACGACTGATGTTCATCGACGCCTCGGCGCTGTGCGCGATCCTGCTGGAAGAGCCGGACGCGGAGCGTCATGCCGGAAAGATGGCGAACGCTCCGTCGTTGCTGACGTCCCACGTCGCGCTGTTCGAGACGGTGTTGGCGCTTGCGAGGGTGTACGGCGGCGATATGCGTGCAGCCCGCCAGGACGTGGCCGATTTCCTGCAACTGTCGAAGATCAACGTGGTCGGGATCGGCGAAGCCGAACGGGAACTCGCCCTCGACGCCTTCGAGCGCTACGGCAAGGGCCGGCATCCGGCGCGGCTCAACATGGGCGACTGCTTCGCCTACGCCTGCGCGCGCACCCATGGCGCGCCGCTGCTCTTCAAGGGCGATGACTTCAGTCGCACGGATATCGCCGTCGCCTGACAGCCCGGGCCGGCGGCTGGTCGGCGGAGCGGCTGCAGCCCGCCCATTGAATTTCCGCGCGTCTGCGTGTAAAGCCCGCGCCTCTTAGAGTTTCGCCCCTTCGCGGGGGCGTGGGTGGGGGAGCCTCCGGGCTTCCCGATCCTGTCCAAGAACTGCGGGGTTCCGGGGGCCACCCGGACCGTAACCGAAGGAAGAGCCCTTCCTTCGCCGTGGGGAGACGGGAAGATGAGGTTTCCGCGCCGCCCTCCCCGGGCGCGTGAGGACTGCGGCTTCTCAAGGACAGGCTGAGCGATCCCGACGCGGGCATGCGCCCGCGCGCGGCGATCGTGGTTACGGCGTCCGGGTCGTCCGGGCGCCGCACTTGAGCAGGAGACCGCAATGGACCGCGCTGAAAAGCAGGACGCGATCGAAACGCTGAAAGGCGTCTTCGCCTCGTCCGGGGCCGTGGTCGTGACCCACTACATGGGTCTGACCGTTGCGGAAATGACCGATCTGCGGGGCCGCCTTCGTCAACAGGGCGCCAAGCTGCAGGTGGTGAAGAACACGCTGGCCAAGAAGGCGCTCGACGGTTCGGTCGGCGAAGCGGGCGACGCCCTCTTCGCAGGTCCGGTCGCGCTCGCCTTCGCGCCGGACGCCGTCTCCGCCGCCAAGGTCGCGACCGCCTACGCCAAGGACAATGACAAGTTCACGGTCATTGGCGGGCTGATGGGCCAACAGGTGCTGGACAAGAAGGCGGTCACTTCGCTCGCCTCGCTGCCTTCCCTGGACGAGCTCCGCGGCAAGATCATCGGCCTTATCCAGGCGCCGGCGACCAAGGTCGCGGGCGTGCTGCAGGCGCCGGCGGCTCAGCTCGCGCGCGTCATGGCCGCCTACGCCGCCAAAGACGCCGCCTGATCGTCATTTCCACGAAACCACATCACACCGACTTAAGGACCCAACATCATGGCTAACCTCGAAAAAATCGTCGAAGACCTGTCCGCCCTGACCGTGCTGGAAGCTTCCGAGCTCTCCAAGCTGCTGGAAGACAAGTGGGGCGTCTCCGCCGCGGCTCCGGTCGCGGTCGCCGCCGCTGGCGGCGCGGCTGCAGCTCCGGCCGAAGCGGTCGAAGAACAGACCGAATTCACCGTCGTGCTCACCGCCGGCGGCGACAAGAAGATCAACGTGATCAAGGAAGTCCGCGGCGTGCGTCCGGACCTGGGCCTGAAGGAAGCCAAGGACCTGGTGGAAGCCGCCCCGCAGAACGTGAAGGAAAACGTTTCCAAGCAGGAAGCGGAAGAGGTCAAGAAGAAGCTGGAAGCCGCCGGCGCGTCCGTCACCATCAAGTAGGACGCCGCCTCGTTCCGACCGATACGGAAAGGCCCGGGGCGAACCCCCGGGCCTTTTTCGTGGGCGCCTATCTGCGGACCACCGCGACGAGGTACCGGCAGGGCGCGTCGCCCTCGTTGCGGAAGACGCAGTCCGACGGCGGGCCGAACTCGAGGCGGTCTCCCGGCCCCAGCGCCGTTCGCCCCTCGCCCTCGATGATCACGACGCGTCCCTCGATCACCCACAGGACCTGGCGGATCAGCAGGTAGGACGCCGCGGGCGCGGCGACCTCCGCGCCGGCCGGCAACTCCACCTCGGCGAGTTCCAGTGGCAGGGCGGGGCTCAGGCAGACCTGGCGGCGCCTGTAGCCGGTGGCCGGATCGGTCCAGACCGGCTGGTCGGCCCTGCGGCGCACCCGCGCGTCGCCGCCCGCCGCCGGCGTCAGCAGCTCCGCCAGGGTCATGTCGAGGGCCGAGGCGATCCGCATGAGCACCGTGGCGGTCGGGCTGGCCTCCATGCGCTCGACCTTGCTGAGCATGGCCCTGGACACCCCGGACCGTTCGGCGACATCGGCCAGCGACCACTTCCGGGCCGCGCGCGCCGCCGCGATGCGGCCCGCCAGATGCGCTCCGATGTCCTCTATATTTGACATTATATCCCTTATATTCGACAGTCCCCGGGTTGCAAGGGAGATGTCGATGGCGTCGCCGTCCTGGATCCGGATCGCCACCCTGCAGGACGCGCCTGCGCTGGCGGCGATCTATGCGCCCTACGTGGCGGAGACGGCGGTCTCCCTTGAAGCATCGCCGCCGGACGAAGCCGAGATGGCGGCCCGCGTCGCACGCCTCGGACCGGACTTCCCGTGGCTCGTCTGCGAGCAGGAGGGCAGGGCGCTCGGCTACGCCTATGCGGCGCCCTACGCCGAGCGGGCGGGCTACCGCTGGTCGGCGGCGGCGACGGTCTATGTGGCGCGCGACGCCCATCGCGCGGGAATTGGCCGCGCGCTCTACCGGCGACTGCTGTCGATCCTGGAACTGCAGGGCTTCCATGCGGTGTTCGGCGGCATAACCCTGCCCAACGCCGCCAGCGTCGGCCTGCACGAGGCCTGTGGATTTTCCCAGGTCGGCGTCTACCGCGAGGTCGGCTACAAGCTGGGCGCCTGGCATGACGTCGGCTGGTGGGGCCTCACCCTGGGCGCCCCCGCGCACGACCCCGCTCCGCCGCTCGCCTTCTCGACAGACCTCTTCCAAAAGGCGTCGTCGGCCGGCCCTTGCTGACGACGGAGCTCCACCGAAGCGCGGTGGTGCAAAACGTCGCACCCCGGAACCCTTCGGCCCCCCTGCGGTTCTACGCTCAGGCCTGCCCAAGGCGTCGACAGGGCCCCGGGAGCGCCGGAGCCGACGAAAAACGGGCGAGGCGGCGTCGGCGCAAGCGGGCGTCGCCTTGGTCTTATGCGCATTTTCCAATTTCGGGCTTGGCGCCGACGCTCAAAGCGCCTATCTCGCGTGCTTCGCGAAATTTTCGACCCGTCTTCCGACGCGACTTTTCGCGCGTGATTGCTCCGAGGCATGGCCCCCCGCCCTCTGGCCATGCGAGGGAGCGCCCCTGACGAGACAGGGGCGATTCCAGCGTCCGGCCGCGTCCGCGCGGTCGAGGGTGGACGCAGGATGCAGACACCGGCGCGTGGGGTCCCCTCCGCGCGCCCGCAAGGGAAAAACATGGCGCAATCGTTCACCGGCAAGAAGCGGATCCGCAAGTCTTTCGGCCGCATCCCTGAAGCCGTGCAGATGCCGAACCTCATCGAGGTCCAGCGCTCTTCCTACGAGCAGTTCCTGCAGCGCGAGACCCGCGCCGGCGAGCGCCGGGAAGAGGGGGTCGAGGCGGTCTTCAGGTCGGTGTTCCCGATCAAGGACTTCAACGAGCGCGCGGTGCTCGAATACGTCTCCTACGAATTCGAGGAACCGAAGTACGACGTCGAGGAATGCGTCCAGCGCGACATGACCTACGCCGCGCCGCTCAAGGTGAAGCTGCGGCTGATCGTGTTTGAAACCGATGAGGAAACCGGCGCCCGCTCCGTCAAGGACATCAAGGAGCAGGACGTCTACATGGGCGACATCCCGCTCATGACCGAGAAGGGCACCTTCATCGTCAACGGCACCCAGCGGGTGATCGTCTCCCAGATGCACCGCTCGCCGGGCGTGTTCTTCGACCACGACAAGGGCAAGACCCACGCCTCGGGCAAGCTGCTGTTCGCCGCGCGCGTCATTCCCTACCGCGGCTCGTGGCTCGACTTCGAGTTCGACGCCAAGGACATCGTCTTCGTCCGCATCGACCGGCGCCGCAAGCTGCCGGCCACCACCTTCCTGATGGCGCTGGGCATGGACGGGGAGGAGATCCTCTCCACCTTCTACGACACCGTCTCCTACGAAAAGCGCACCGACGCCAAGTCCGGCGCCGCCGGCTGGGCCACCGTCTACAAGCCCGAGCGCTGGCGCGGGGTGAAGCCCGAGTACCCGCTGGTCGACGCCGACACCGGCGAGGAGATCGCCCCGGCCGGCACCAAGATCTCGGCCCGCAACGCCAAGAAGTACGCCGACGCCGGCCTGAAGACCCTGCTGCTGGCGCCCGAGGCGCTCACCGGCCGGTATCTGGCCCGCGACCTGGTCAACTTCGAGACCGGCGAGATCTACGCCGAGGCCGGCGACGAGCTGGACCCGGCCCTGATCGCCGCGCTGGAGGAGCAGGGCTTCACCACCCTCGACGTGCTCGACGTCGACGAGGTGACCATGGGCGCCTACATGCGCAACACCCTGCGCGTGGACAAGAACACCGCCCGCGAGGACGCGCTGTTCGACATCTACCGCGTCATGCGCCCGGGCGAGCCGCCGACGGTGGAGGCCGCCGAGGCCATGTTCAAGTCGCTGTTCTTCGACGGCGAGCGCTACGACCTGTCCTCGGTCGGCCGCGTGAAGATGAACATGCGCCTGGAGCTCGACTGCCCCGACGACGTGCGCATCCTGCGCAAGGAAGACGTGCTGGCGGTGCTCAAGACCCTGGTGGGCCTGCGCGACGGCCGCGGCGAGATCGACGACATCGACAACCTGGGCAACCGCCGGGTCCGCTCGGTGGGCGAGCTGCTGGAGAACCAGTACCGCGTCGGCCTGCTGCGCATGGAACGCGCGATCAAGGAGCGCATGAGCTCCGTCGACATCGATACCGTGATGCCGCACGACCTGATCAACGCCAAGCCGGCGGCGGCGGCCGTGCGCGAGTTCTTCGGCTCGTCGCAGCTCTCGCAGTTCATGGACCAGACCAACCCGCTGTCGGAGATCACCCACAAGCGCCGCCTCTCGGCGCTGGGCCCGGGCGGCCTGACCCGCGAGCGCGCGGGCTTCGAGGTCCGCGACGTGCACCCGACCCACTACGGCCGGATCTGCCCGATCGAGACGCCGGAAGGTCCGAACATCGGCCTGATCAACAGCCTCGCCACCCACGCGGTGGTCAACAAGTACGGCTTCATCGAAAGCCCCTACCGCCGGATCAAGGACGGCAGGATCACCGACGAGGTGGTCTACATGTCGGCGATGGAGGAGGCCAAGCACGTCATCGCCCAGGCCAACATCAAGCTGCTGGACGGCGCCATCGTCGAGGACCTGGTCCCCGGCCGCATCAACGGCGAGCCCTCCCTGCTCCCCCGCGCCGACGTCGACCTGATGGACGTGTCGCCGAAGCAGGTGGTTTCGGTCGCCGCGTCGCTGATTCCGTTCCTGGAGAACGACGACGCCAACCGCGCCCTGATGGGTTCGAACATGCAGAAGCAGGCCGTGCCGCTCATCCAGACGGATGCGCCGCTGGTCGGCACCGGCATGGAGAGCATCGTGGCGGTGGACTCCGGCGCCGTGGTCGTCGCCCGCCGCTCCGGCGTGGTCGAGCAGATCGACGGCACCCGCATCGTGGTCCGCGCGACCGACGAGACCGACCCCACCAAGCCGGGCGTCGACATCTACCGCCTGCAGAAGTTCCAGCGCTCGAACACCTCGACCTGCATCAACCAGCGTCCGCTGGTGCGGGTGCATGACCTGATCACGGCCGGCGACGTCATCGCCGACGGCCCGTCGACGGACCTGGGCGAGCTGGCGCTGGGCCGCAACACCCTCGTCGCCTTCATGCCGTGGAACGGCTACAACTTCGAGGACTCGATCCTGATTTCCGAGCGGATCGTGCGCGACGACGTCTTCACCTCGATCCACATCGAGGAGTTCGAGGTCATGGCCCGCGACACCAAGCTGGGCCCGGAGGAAATCACCCGCGACATCCCCAACGTCGGCGAGGAAGCCCTGCGCAACCTCGACGAGGCGGGCATCGTGGCCATCGGCGCCGAGATCCTGCCGGGCGACATCCTGGTGGGCAAGGTGACGCCGAAGGGCGAGAGCCCGATGACGCCGGAAGAGAAGCTGCTGCGCGCCATCTTCGGCGAGAAGGCCTCCGACGTGCGCGACACCTCGCTGCGCCTGCCGCCCGGCGTGGCCGGCACGGTGGTGGAGGTGCGCGTCTTCAACCGCCACGGCGTCGACAAGGACGAACGCGCCATGGCCATCGAGCGCGCCGAGATCGATCGCCTGGGCAAGGACCGCGACGACGAGTTCGCGATCCTCAACCGCAACATGACCACCCGCCTGCGCCAGCTGCTCACCGGCAAGGTCGCCGTCTCCGGGCCGAAGGGCCTGGGCCGCGGCGAGATCACGCCGGAGAAGCTGGAGGAGATCGCGCCGGGCCTGTGGTGGCAGATCGCCCTCGACGACGAGAAGGCGATGGGCGAGCTGGAGGCCATGCGCCGGCAGTTCGACGAGGCCCGCAAGCGCCTCGACCGCCGCTTCGAGGACAAGGTCGATAAGCTGCAGCGCGGCGACGAGCTGCCGCCCGGCGTCATGAAGATGGTCAAGGTGTTCGTGGCGGTGAAGCGCAAGCTGCAGCCGGGCGACAAGATGGCCGGCCGTCACGGCAACAAGGGGGTCATCTCCAAGATCCTGCCGATCGAGGACATGCCCTACCTCGACGACGGCACCACGGTGGACATCGTCCTGAACCCGCTGGGCGTGCCCTCGCGCATGAACGTCGGCCAGATCTTCGAGACCCACCTGGGCTGGGCCGCCGCCGGCCTCGGCAAGCAGGTGGCCCAGCTGATGGAGGCCTGGCAGAACGGCGGCCAGCGCCAGGCGCTGATCGAGTACCTGTACGGCGTCTACGGCACGGACCAGGAGCTTCCGGAGTCCGACGAGGAGCTGCTGGAGCTGGCGCGCAACCTGTCGAAGGGCATCCCGTTCGCGACGCCGGTGTTCGACGGGGCGCACATCGCCGACATCGAGGACCTTCTGGAGAAGGCCGGTCTCAACCGCTCCGGCCAGGTGATGCTGCACGACGGCCAGACCGGCGAGCAGTTCAAGCGGCCGGTGACGGTGGGCTACATCTACATGCTGAAGCTGCACCACCTGGTGGACGACAAGATCCACGCCCGCTCGATCGGCCCCTACAGCCTGGTCACCCAGCAGCCGCTGGGCGGCAAGGCGCAGTTCGGCGGCCAGCGGTTCGGGGAAATGGAGGTGTGGGC
>NZ_DASXYF010000082.1:0-2862 GCF_036502675.1 Phenylobacterium sp. | reverse complement strand
CCGGATCATCGTACGCTCCGTGAACCCCCCGCCCTCTATAGACTGCGCCGCGGCGCCGCAGGAAGGGCGCACCAGCGGTGTTAACTGCGCCAATGCGCTCAGGTTCACCAGTGGCCTTGCTTGACCCGTGCGCCCGTGCGTGCGACGGCGCGCTCGCTTCCCATCAGACTCGCAAGGCCCGCCGATGCCCGCTCCGCAGCAGATCATGGCCGACGCCATCCGCGTCCTGTCCATGGACGCCGTCCACCACGCCCGTTCAGGTCACCAAGGCATGCCAATGGGCATGGCCGACGTGGCCACGGTGCTCTGGACCAAGTTCCTGAAGTATGACGCCGCCCGCCCTGACTGGGCCGACCGCGACCGCTTCGTGCTGTCGGCCGGTCACGGCTCGATGCTGCTCTATTCGCTCCTGCACCTGACCGGCGTGAAGGCCGTGACCATGGAGCAGATCAAGAACTTCCGGCAGCTCGGCTCGAACACGCCGGGCCACCCGGAGTACGGCCATACGCCGGGCGTCGAGACCACCACCGGGCCGCTGGGCCAGGGGTTGGCCACCTCGGTCGGCATGGCCATGGCCGAGCGCCACGTGAACGCCCGGTTCGGCGACGATCTGGTCGACCACCGCACCTGGGTCGTGGCCGGCGACGGCTGCCTGATGGAGGGCGTCAGCCACGAGGCGATCAGCCTGGCCGGACGGCTGAAGCTGGCCAAGCTGACCGTGCTGTTCGACGACAACAACACCACCATCGACGGCGAGGCCACCATCGCCGAGACCGGCGACCAGGCGGCCCGCTTCAAGGCGGCCGGCTGGGCGGTGAAGACGGTGGACGGCCACGATGCGGGCAAGGTCGCCGCCGCCCTGCGCTGGGCGGTGCGCCAGGACCGGCCGACGATGATCGCCTGCCGCACCAAGATTTCGAAGGGGGCGGGCCGCAAGGAGGGCGACCCGCACAGCCACGGCTACACCCTGTTCGACGACGAGATCGCCGACGCCCGGCAGGCGATGGGCTGGAAGCCCGCGCCGTTCGAGGTGCCGGAGGATATCTACCGTCCCTGGCGGGCCGCCGGGCGCCGCGGCGCCAAGGTCCGCAAGGCCTGGGAGGCCCGGCTCGCCGGCGCGCCCAAGGCCGCGGAGTTCAGGCGCGCCATGGCGGGCGACCTGCCGCCCGGCGCCTTCGACCAGCTCGACAAGCTGGCGGCCGAGGCGGTGACGACCAAGCCGGGCGCCGCCACCCGCCAGCATTCGGGGGCGGTGCTGGAGACGGTGTTTCCGGCGATTCCCGAGATGGTGGGCGGCTCGGCCGACCTGACCAGCTCCAACAACACCTTCGTCAAGGGCACGCCGGCGTTCGACGCGCCGGACTATGCCGGCCGCTACGTCCACTACGGCGTGCGCGAGCACGGCATGGCCGCGGCCATGAACGGCATGGCCCTGCACGGCGGCGTCATTCCGTTCTCCGGCACCTTCCTGGTGTTCTCCGACTACAGCCGCCCGGCGATCCGCCTGGGCGCGCTGATGGGAACCCGGGTGATCCACGTGATGACCCACGATTCCATCGGCGTCGGCGAGGACGGCCCGACCCACCAGCCGGTCGAGCACCTGGCGTCGCTGCGGGCGATCCCCAACCTGCTGGTCTTCCGCCCGGCCGACCTGATCGAGACCGCCGAATGCTGGCGCCTGGCCCTGGAGGCCAGGACGTCCCCGTCGCTGATCGCGCTGTCGCGGCAGAAGACGCCGGCGGCGCGCACCACGGCCAGCGACGAGAACCTCTCCGCCCGCGGCGCCTACCAGATCGCCGCGGCCGGCGGCCCGGCCCGGGTCAGCCTGTTCGCCTCGGGCTCCGAGGTGGCGGTGGCGCTGGGGGCGCGCGAGATCCTCGAGGCGCAGGGTGTCTGGACGCGGGTGGTCTCCACCCCCTGCTGGGAGCTCTTCGACCGGCAGCCCGCCCACTACCAGGACGCGGTGCTGGGCAAGGGCACGGTGCGCGTCGCCGTCGAGGCCGCCGCCAGGTTCGGCTGGGAGCGGTTCATCGGCGAGGACGGAGTGTTCGTGGGCATGGGCGGCTTCGGCGCCAGCGCGCCCGCCGAGCGCCTTTATGAGCATTTCGGCATCACCCCGGCCGCCGTCGCTGCTGCGGCGCGGGCCCGTCTTGCGGAATGACGGACCTGGAATGCTGTCGCAAGGGTTGACTCCAGGCTCCCCGCCCTAAAAAACCCGCCGTTAACCCGTCAGTCCGGCCGGAACGGCCCTCGACCCGCCTTCAGGAGAACCTCCGATCATGACCGTCCGCGTCGCCATCAACGGTTTCGGCCGCATCGGCAGGCTCGTCCTGCGCTCGATCGTCGAACATGCGCGGCGCGACATCGAGGTCGTGGCCATCAACGACCTGGGCCCGGTGGAGACCAACGCCCACCTGCTGCGCTACGACAGCGTGCACGGTCGCTTCCCCGGCACCGTTACCGTCAAGGGCGACACCATCAGCGTCGGCAACGGCGCCATCAAGGTCTCGGCCGAGCGCGATCCGTCCAAGCTGCCATGGAAAGGCCTCGGCGTCGACGTAGCGCTCGAGTGCACCGGCATTTTCACGTCGAAGGACAAGGCCTCGGCGCACCTGACCGCCGGCGCCAAGCGCGTCCTCGTCTCGGCCCCCGCCGACGGCGTCGACCTGACGGTCGTCTACGGCGTCAATCACGACAAGCTGACCAAGGAGCACAAGGTCGTCTCCAACGCGTCCTGCACGACCAACTGCCTCGCCCCGGTCGCCAAGGTGCTCAACGACGCCGTCGGCATCGACAAGGGGTTCATGACGACGATCCACTCCTACACCGGCGACCAGCCGACCCTCGACACGATGCACAAGG
>NZ_DASXYF010000081.1:0-44658 GCF_036502675.1 Phenylobacterium sp. | reverse complement strand
ACGTGGCCCATATGGATGCGCCCCGACGGGTAGGGGAACATCTCCAGGACGTAGTATTTCGGGCGCGGGTCGTCGTTCTTCGTGGCGAAGATGCCCTGGGCGTCCCAGGCCTTCTGCCAACGGGTCTCGGCCTCGCGGGCGTTATAACGCTCGTTTTTGCTCGAATCGGCGGTCATTTCCGGCTCTTTTTCAGGCGCCGGGTGGTCGCATGAAAGGGCTGAGGGGTCAACGGGGAGGGCGGCTGCCGAGGAGCCTATAGGTCCTCCAGGCGCGTGCCGCGGCCAGCCCGCAGGCTCTTGCGGGCCTCTTCGATCCGGCGAAGGAAACGAGGGTCGTTCTGCAGGCGGTATTCGAACCAGTCGTCTTCCGAGGCAAATCCAATGAGCACGCCAGCCGGCTTGCCGTGCCGGGTGATGACGATTTCCTCCTTTTCCGCTTCGCGCAGGAAACGGGATAAATCGTCCTTCATTTCGGACAGTGGAATTTCCTTCATTCCGGTTTTCCGAACTGTGCCAGCCATGATTCAGCCTCTGATTTCGTAACGATCGCCAGCACCTCAATGGTCTGGGCGGAAACGTCGTAGAAGACGCGCACATCCCCGACACGAAGTCTGTATTGTGGCCGCGAAAGGCTGCGAAGCCGTTTGATCCGGCTGCGACTTGTCTTGATCGGTTCGTGCCTTAGGTGCGCTTCGAGAGCGTCTCGTACCGTGCTTCGGATATTGGCCTTCAGATGCTTCAGGTCCTCGACCGCTTCCGGAGCCAATATAATGGCGAACGGCATTCTGGCCAGATTATAGCCAGAATATCAGGTCGTCAAATTAGCTCGATATTCCGAACGCTTTTGGCCTTACCGCTTCACATACACCGGCGCCGGCACTGGTGCCCGCGCGTCCAACCGGAACGAGAGGATGGTGAGCGCCAGCGCGGCGGTGGCGATGGCGGCGCCGATCCAGGGGAGCTGGCCGTAGGGCATGCCTTGCGTGAGCACCACCTCGCCGATCCAGGCGCCGGTAGCATTGCCGAGGTTGAAGGCGCCCTGGTTGAGCGTGGCGGCGAGATTGGGGGCCTGCGAGGCCTCGTTGACCACGCGCATCTGCAGCGGCGAGACCAGCGCGAAGACGAGAATGCCCCAGATGAAGATGGTCGCGGCGGCGGCGGTGACCCAGGCGCTGGTGTAGGTGAAGAGCGCGACCGTCGGCACCAGTACAATGAAAATCGCGATCACCGAGGGCATCAGCTTCCAGTCGCCGAGGCGGCCGCCGATGTAGTTGCCGAGCGTCAGGCCGGCGCCGAACAAGAGCAGCATCAGCGTCACCGCGTGGGACGAGATCCGCGTCACGTTCAGGAGGATCGGCGCGATGTAGGTGTAGACGCTGAACAGGCTCGCCGAGGCCAGCACGCTGATGATCATGGCGAGGATCACCTGCTTGTTGGCGAGCGAGCGCGCCTCCTGCATGAGCCGCATCTGCGGCACCGGGATGTCGCGCGGCAGCCAGATCGCCAGCGCCGCCGCGGCAATGCAGCCGATCACGGCTACGGCCCAGAAGGTGTCGCGCCAGCCGAAGGCGTTGCCGAGCGCGGTGCCGAAGGGCACGCCGAGCACGTTCGCCACCGTGAGGCCTGCGAACATCATGGCGATCGCCTGCGCCTTCTTGTTCGGCGGCACCAGCGAGGCGGCGACGACGGAGCCGAGGCCGAAGAAGGCGCCGTGGCACAGGGCCGTGACGATGCGAGCGCCCATCAGCAGCCAATAGGACGGCGCCAGCGCGCAGAGCACGTTGCCGAGAATGAAGACGCCGACCAGGACCAGCAGCGCTTTGTGCCGGTCCATCTTCGCGGTCGCCACCGCGAGGAAGGGCGAGCCGAAGGCGACGCTGAGCGCATAGCCGGTGACCAGCAGGCCGGCGGTCGGGATCGTCACCTGGAGGTCGCTGGCGACATCCGGCAGCAGCCCCATGATGACGAATTCGGTGGTGCCGATGCCGAAGGAGGCGAGTGCGAGGGCAAACAGGGGCAGGCGGCTGGAACGGGAATTGGGCTGTGCGGCGGCCATGAGCTCGTGAACCGAAAAGGGCATGGGACAGCGCTGACCGACGGCCCGCGCCTGGCGAATGACGCCCGGCGGCGCCAGTCCGCCATTTATGTCGCACTGCAGCATGAGAAAAGAGGTGGTGGGATACACACTTGGTCGAATCGCCAAGCGTGCGAATCGGAAAATATGCTGCACTTTTGAGCGCAGCAAAAGATGCGGAAACTACTCCGCAGGCGCAGGATGCCGATGCCGTATCTCGTGCAGCGACTGCCGCAGGATCTGCGTCGACGAGGTCAGGAACAGCCCGGCCATCAGCGCGGCGACGATGAGGTCCGGCCACTTGGTGCCGGTCAGCCAGACAGCGCCGGCGGCAAGCATGACGGCGACATTGCCGATGGCGTCGTTGCGCGAGCAGAGCCAGACCGAGCGGACGTTGGCGTCGCCGTCCTTGTAGCGGACCAGGATTAGCACGCTCGCGAGATTCGCGGCGAGCGCGAGGACGCCGACCGCACCCATGATTTCGGCGTGAGGAACGCCGAGCACCAGCACATGGTAGGCCGTCGAGCCGAGCACCCACAGCGCCATGCCGGTCAGGCTGGCCGCCTTGGCGAGCGCAACCGTGGCGCGGGTCTGTGCCGAGAGGCCGATGACGGCAAGGCTCATGCCGTTGGTCATCGAGTCGGCGAGGAAGTCGAGCGCGTCGGCTTGAAGCGCCTGCGAGCCGGACAGCGCGCCGGCGCCGATCTCGACCGCGAATATCGCGGCGTTGATGGCGATGACCAGCCAGAGCCGCCGCTTGTAGTCGGCGGAGAGGCCGTCGAATTTTGCCGTGTGGCCGCAGCAGTACGCGCTCATGTGGGTCGCTCCTCTCGTCCGAATATGAGGCGAGGGGGCGGCGTTATACAATCACCTCTGGTGTTACGTGGGCCTACTTCCCCGCCATGGCCTTGCGCAGCGCGGCCATCAGCGCGTCCGGGTCGTAAGGCTTCTCGACCACCGGCGCTGCGGGAAATTCCTTTGTATGCAGATATTCGCCGCGCATGCCGGTGAGGAAGATGAATGGCGTGCCGCGTTGCGTCAGCAGATTTGCCACGGTCAGACTGTTCTGCTGCCGGTCGCCGAGTTTGACATCGAGGATCGCGCAATCGAACGCGGAGCCGTTGCGCAGTTCTTTCAGAGCACCGTCGGCGTGCGCGATACACAAAACGTCGGCGGCGCCCGCCGATTCCAAGGTTTGCTGGATATCCAGAGCGATCAGGAATTCATCGTCCAACACAAGGAAGCGCTTGCCTGCAACCGAACCTTCGAATTCCGCCACAACCATCTCCTGCCGACGTTCCAGCAATGGGAACTCTTCCTTCTGCAACGAATTGAGTCGGGCGGCATTTAAAAATGACATATCGCGCGCGAATTCATGGGACCGGTGCAAGGCATTGGTCGGAATACGAATTCATGCGTTAGAGATATTGCCGTGTGCCTCATCATCTAGCGCGCAAGCCGCTCTCCTCGGCGCGCAGCGGAGCCTGCATGATCGTCGGTCAAGGCCGCTCGAACGGCCAAATCACGCCGTGCGAACTTTGCCCGCTGCGCAAGCAGTCGAATTTGCGTGAGTTTGACGCTGACGAATTGTCCTTCGTGAAACAATTCAAGGTCGACGAACTGCGCGTCGATCCCGGCGCAAGCTTTCTGCGCGAAGGCACCCGCAATGAGCACCTCTATACCGTGCTCAACGGCTGGGCCTTCCGCTACAAGATGCTGGACGACGGCCGCCGCCAGATCCTCAATTATGCGCTGCCTGCCGACATGGTCGGCCTGCAGGGCTCGTTGATGAACGAGATGGACCATTCGGTCGAGGCGCTCACACCGCTGGTTTTGTGCGTATTCCCGCGCGCGAAGCTGTGGGATCTCTACAGCCGTTTCCCGTCGCTCGCCTTCGATATCACCTGGCTCGCCGCCCGCGAGGAGCAGCTCATCGACGAGAATCTCGTCAGCCTCGGCCGCCGCACCGCGCTTGAGCGCACCGCCTATCTGCTCTTGCATCTGTTCGTGCGCGCGGAGGAGGCGGGCCTGGTGAAGAACAACACGATCCAGTTTCCCTTCACGCAGCAGCATCTGGCGGATACGCTCGGCATGTCGCTGGTGCATACGAACAAGACCTTGAAGCGGCTGATGGCGTCGCAGGCGGTGCGCTGGAAGGACCGCGTGTTCGAGGTCGTCGACCGCAACGCGCTGGTCGAGATCGCCGGCGATAACGTGACGCCGCGGCGGCCACGGCCGTTTATTTGATGGGGCTTGTCGTGGCCGGGCTTGTCCCGGCCACCTCGCTTAGGTAGGCACTGTGCGTCCCTAAGCGGGATCGCCGGGACAAGCCCGGCGATGACAATCGAGGGGCCTCTCGATGACCTCGGCTGATACTCAAATTACCGGCCTCGATACCGTCCGCGCCGAGATCGCGCGCGGTTGCCGTGATGCCGGTCGCGACCCCGCCGGCGTGACGCTTGTCGCAGTGTCAAAGACGTTTCCGGCCGAGGCGATCGAGCCGGTGATTGCCGGCGGCCAGCGCGTGTTCGGCGAAAACCGCGTGCAAGAGGCGAAGGCAAAGTGGCCGGCGCTGATCGAAAAGCATCCGGGGATCGCGCTGCACCTGATCGGGCCGCTGCAATCGAACAAGGCCAGGGAGGCCGTGGCGCTGTTCGACGCGATCCATTCGGTTGATCGCCCCAGCCTGTGCGAAGAACTCGCGAAGGAAATCGCCAAACAGGGCCGTCAGCCGACTCTGTTCGCGCAGATCAACACCGGCGCCGAGCCGCAGAAGGCCGGCGTGCTGCCGCAATACGCCGATCAGTTCATTGTCGATTGCCGGGTGAATTACGGGCTGACGATCTCAGGGCTGATGTGCATACCACCGGCGGACGAGGCGCCGGGGCCGCATTTCGCGCTCACCGCCAACATCGCCAGGTGCAATGGGTTGGAGTTGCTGTCGATGGGCATGAGCGCGGATTTCACGACCGCCATCGCCATGGGCGCCACGCATGTGCGCGTCGGCAGCGCGATTTTTGGGGCGAGAGGTTGAGGAGGTGCATCGTGACTCAATCTGATTTCGACCACTGGCAGGAGCGTTTCGCGGGCGAGGAGTACCGGTTCGGCACGGCGCCGAACGCGTTTCTTAAATCGCAGGCGCATCTGTTGCGCAAAGGGCATACCGCGCTGGCGATCGCCGATGGCGAGGGCCGCAACGGCGTCTTCCTCGCCGAGCAGGGCCTCGACGTGCTGTCGCTCGATTTCTCGCCGAACGCACAAGAGAAGGCGCGCAAGCTGGCGCAGGAGCGCGGCGTGACGCTGCGCGTCGAGCAGGCCGACGTGATCAATTGGAGCTACCCGCCGAATACGTTCGACGTCGTGGCGGCGATCTTTTTCCAGTTCGCCACGCCGCCGGAGCGCGAGACGATCTTTACCGGCATCAAAAGGACACTGAAGCCGGGCGGGCTCTTACTGCTCGAGGGCTACACGCCGAAGCAGCTCGAGTACAAGACCGGCGGCCCATCGAAGATCGAGAATCTCTATACGCGTGAGATTCTGGAGCAGGCTTTCGCCGATTTCTCCTCGCTCGATATCCGCTTTTATGAGGCGGTCATCAATGAGGGCCTCGGCCACGGCGGCATGTCGGCACTCATCGATGTGGTGGGTGTGAAGTAATTTCCGGTCGTCGCCATGGGCTCTCTTCCCCCCTCCCCTGGGGGGAGAGGGGAAGAGAGATCGGGGCACGTTTTTCAAATCCTGATCGGCCGAAGAATCGAGAGGCTTCAGCCTACCTGAACCGTGGCGGATAGCCGGTAGGGTTGGTGGGCGCACTGCCCAATGAATTCGCGTCGAGCGGCTTCTTCAGAATGCTCGAACGCAGGGCGCTCGGCTGCGCGGCCGGCGCCGGTTGCAGCGGCGTGGGCTGATAGGCCGGAGCCTGGGGGGCTGAGGGCTGCAGCGGCGGCGCTTCGGATGACGCACCGTAATCGGCGTATTCTTCGTCGCTCATGCGGTGGCTCATCGTCGCCGAGCGCCAGCGATCGATGACCGAGCTCAAGAGATCGCGGCCGACATGCGCGCCGCCGTCTGAGCGCGTATTGCCGGAAGCCTCGCTGTTCGGACGCCGCTCGGCCGGCAATTCCTTGAAGCGCATGCGCGTCGGCAGCGCCACGCCGGAGCCGAACGTGAACACTTCGCGCGTGCCGAGCGACGGGATGAACGACAGCAGGTTCGCCGCCGCGTCCGACACGGCCGAGCGGATCAGCGCCTGGTCGCGGTCGTTCGACAGGCGCATGACAAACAAAGTCGAGCACTGCGAGATGATGGTCGGATCGATCTCCGCCGGCCGCTGCGTGACCAGCCCTAAGAAGACGCCGTATTTGCGGCCTTCCTTGGCGATGCGCGAGAGCGCGCGGCGGGTCGGGCCGAAGCCGATCTTCTTGTCGGCGGGCGCGTAGCGGTGGGCCTCCTCGCAGACGAACAGCAAGGGAGCGACGCCATCGCTCCACAGGCCGAAGTCGAAAGCCATGCGGCAGAGCACCGACACGACCGAATCCACGACCTCGGCGGGGAAGCCGGCGAGCTGCATGATCGTCATCGGCTTGCCGTCCGGCGGCAGCCGGAATAGCGCGCCGAGGATCTCGCCCATGGTGTCGCCGCCGATGTTCGCGTTCTCGAACATGAAGGCGTAGCGCGGGTGATTGCGGAAGGTCTGAATGCGCGAGATCAGCTTGTGATAGATCATGCGCGATGAGCGGTTCTCAAGCTTGCCCATGCGCTCGTCGAGCAGATTGATCAGGTCTTCGATGCGGTAGGGCACCGGCGTGTCGGCTGTGAAGCCGACGTCGCGCGGATCGCGCCGCTTGGCGAGCAGGCGGTCGTTGCCGTTGGCGCGGTATTGCAGATAGGCGGCCTTGGCCAGCGGGATGACTTCGGAGAGGATCTCGACTTCCTCGTCGACGCCGGGGCGGCCGCCGAAGAAGGCGTCGATCGTCTCCTCGAAATTGAACAGCCAGAACGGCAGGCGCAAATTGCGGGGCGTCAGCACCTGCGCCTTGTCGCCGAAGCAGCGGCTGTATTCGTTGTGCGGATCGACCAGGAAGATGCGCAGGTTCGGCCGCGTATCGAGGATCTTCTGCAGGATGATGGCGACGCCACTCGATTTGCCGACGCCGGTGGCGCCGAGAATGGCGAAGTGGCGGCTCACCAGATGGTCGATGTCGATGTGCACGCCGATATTGGGATTCTGCTGCAGGTCGCCGACATGTGCGTGGTCGGAGTCGGCGGCCCCGTAGACCAGGCGCAACTCGCGCTCGCCCAGAAGCGACGCCGCATCGCCGATGTTGGGATATTCGGTGACGCCGCGCTGGAAGCGGCCGGTGCCGCTGAGTTCGCCGATGAGGTCGAGCCGCGCGATCTTGCGCAACCCCGCGCCCGCGCCCGTTCCGGAAACCTGATCCTCGCCGACCTCGGTGACGAGGCCGATGATCAGCGCCTTCGGCGTCGTCAGTCCGATGAACTTGCCGACGGTGGCATTGTCGTTGCCCAAGCCGCGCGCGGTTAGCTCCACGCTGGCGGTGGCGCCGGTGACAGCGGCAACACGGCCAATCTGTTCAGACGATGGACGCGTTGGGATGGAGGAGTCGAGAGGTCGTGAGACGATCATACAAGCTGGCCCGCGGTGGCCTGCCCCAAGAGTGCGGCGGCCCGTGAGTGGCCAGTATCGCCGTCCTACATTCCATCAGCGTTAATGCGTCGGTTATTTCCGCGCCCGCGGCTGTCAGGCTGCTGTCATAATTAACGGTGGGTAGCCAAGTTAGATCGGACTTACCGTTCAGAAATATTCTTTATTGCTCACAACGAGCTTGCGGCGCTGGAAGGGCCAGACTAAGCGTTGGGTTTGGGTGGCGAGCGACTGGAATTCCGACAATCGGGCTTAATTCGTCGCAGGCGCGGCGGCCTCAGCCCCCGAAAACAGCAAGCTCCAGGTGGAGTGCCGAAGCATGCGCGGCACCATTCCCATTTCCGTCGGACAGGGTGCGCGCAGTCTCACACGCTGGGACGCGCTTGCCGTTCTGCTGACACTTGGACTGTTGGTCTTTCTTGCCGAGGCCAGCCGCCATCTGTTGCAGCCGCTTGCCGAATTGCAGGTCGCGCCTGTCTCGCTGACGCCGGGAAACCTGCCGGAATACGCGGTGCGCACGACCTTGCGCATGTTCGTGGCGCTGGCGTTCTCGCTGATCTTCACATTCACTTACGCGACGATCGCGGCCAAGAGCCGCCGCGCCGAAGTCCTTCTGGTGCCGCTGCTCGACATCCTGCAGTCGGTACCGATCCTCGGATTCATTTCGGTGACGGTGGTGTTCTTCATGTCGCTCGCGCCCGGCCGGGTGCTGGGCGCGGAGTTCGCCGCCGTCTTCGCGATCTTCACCAGTCAAGCCTGGAACATGGCGTTCAGCTTCTACCAGTCGCTGCGCACCGTGCCGGTCGAGCTTGTGGAGGCATCGCGTACATTCAGGCTGTCGGGCTGGATGCGCTTCTGGCGCGTCGAAGTGCCCTTCGCCATGCCACAGCTCATCTGGAACATGATGGTCTCCATGTCCGGAAGCTGGTTCTTCGTGGTGGCGTCCGAGGCGATCAGCGTCGGCAACACCACAGTGACGCTACCGGGCATCGGCTCGTACATCGCGCTGGCGATCGAGCAGAGGAATCTCGGCGCGGTCTGCTGGGCCATCGTCGCAATGCTGGTGGTCATCCTGCTGTACGACCAATTGCTGTTTCGCCCGCTGGTCGCCTGGGCCGACCGATTTCGCTTCGAGCAGCAGGTCGGCGTTCGGCCGCCGAAGTCATGGGTGCTCGACGTGATGCGCGGCTCGCGCGCTGTCGCGGTCTTGACCGAGCCGCTATCGCGCCTCTGGCGCCTGACGTTTCGCTGGTCGCTCGTTGGCCGTCGCGACATCGTCGCCAAGCCGTCCGGGCGCCGCTCCCGCATCGTCGACTGGCTGTGGAATGGCGTGGTTGCCGCGCTGGCGCTGCTCGCTCTGTGGCGGGTGGGCGTGTTCGTTTCCACCAACATCTCGCCGCAGGGCGCAGGCACGGCGCTGCTCCTCGGGCTCGCGACGCTGACGCGGGTGATCGTCCTGATTGCGCTTGCCACCGTGGTCTGGGTGCCGATCGGCGTCATGGTGGGAACGCGGCCGCGGCTCGCCCAGTTCATTCAGCCGGTCGCGCAATTCCTCGCGGCGTTTCCGGCCAACGTCCTCTTTCCGATCGCGGTGTCGGCGATCGTCGTGCTCAGCCTCAATCCCAACATCTGGCTCAGCCCGCTGATGATCCTCGGCACGCAGTGGTACATCCTCTTCAACGTGATCGCCGGCGCCTCTGCGATCCCGTCGGAGATGCGCGACGTCGGCACCAATCTCCAGGTGCGCGGTTGGCTATGGTGGAAGAAGATCGCGCTGCCGGCGGTGTTTCCATATTACGTGACCGGCGCCATCACAGCATCGGGCGGCTCCTGGAACGCGAGCATCGTCGCCGAGGTGGCGAGCTGGGGCAGCACGCGGCTTCAAGCGAGCGGTCTCGGCGCCTATATCGTGGATGCGACGACGGCCGGTGATTTCCCGCGCATCGTGCTCGGGATCGCGGTGATGAGTTTTTACGTGGTCATCGTCAATCGCCTCTTCTGGCGGCCGCTGTATTGGTACGCCGAGCGAAAATTCCGGCTGGGATGAGAGGACATGAGCCATGACTGACGCCCTGCTCCACATCCAGTCCTGCTGCCAAGCCTTTCCCAAGCCCGACGGCGAAGACCTCCTCGTCCTCAACGACATCAATCTGACGCTCAAGGACGGCGAGATCGTCAGTCTGCTCGGCCGCTCGGGCTCGGGAAAATCGACGCTGTTGCGTCTGATCGCCGGGCTGGCGCGGCCGACTCAAGGCAGCCTCACTTATCGCGGCCAGCCGGTGGTCGGGCCGGCGGCCGGAATCGCCATGGTGTTCCAGAGCTTTGCTTTGTTTCCCTGGTTGACGGTGCTGGAGAACGTGCAGCTTGGACTCGAGGCGCTCGGTCTGCCGGAAGCAGAAATTCGCCAGCGCGCGCTCGCGGGCATCGATCTGATCGGCCTCGACGGCTACGAGTCGGCCTATCCGCGCGAATTGTCCGGCGGCATGCGTCAGCGCGTCGGCTTTGCCCGTGCGCTGGTCGTGCATCCGAACATTTTGCTGATGGATGAGCCGTTCTCCGCGCTCGATGTCCTCACCGCGGAGACGCTGCGCACCGACTTTCTCGATCTCTGGATCGAAGGCAAGCTGCCGATCAAAGGGGTGCTGCTGGTGACGCACAACATCGAGGAGGCGGTGCTGATGTGCGACCGCATTCTCGTCTTTTCGAGAAATCCGGGTCACATCATCGAGGAGATCAAGGTCGATCTGCCGCAGCCGCGCAGCCGTCTCGAGCCGGCCTTCCGCGATCTGGTCGAACGCATCTACGTCGCGATGACCGCGCGCCCCGCCGTGCCCCAACGCGCTGCGCCGGATCGCTTCGCCGGCATGGGCATCGAGATGGTTCTGCCGCGCGTGTCGGCCAACACAATGGCCGGCCTGATCGAGGCGGTTGCCGGCGCGCCCTACGATGGCAAAGCTGATCTGCCGGTGATCGCCAGCGCCTTGCAGATGGAAGTGGACGATCTCTTTCCCGTCGCCGAAACCCTGCAACTGTTCCGTTTCGCTGAAGTCGAAGGCGGCGACATCAAGTTGACCGACACCGGCAAGCAGTTCGCTGAATCCGGCGTCGACGACCGCAAGCGGCTCTTCCAGCGGCAGCTCATGACCTACGTGCCCTTGGCTGCGCACATCCACCGCGTGCTGCAGGAACGCGCCAACCACAAGGCCCCGAAGAGCCGGTTCCTCGACGAGCTCGAGGACCACATGGCGACTGACGGCGCGGAGCAGACGTTGCGGGCCGTCGTCGGCTGGGGGCGTTTCGCCGAAGCTTTCGCTTACGACGACAGGTCCGGCACGTTCAGCCTCGACAATCCGACCTAGGCCGCGCGATCACGGTCCGCTTGCGCGGAGCGTGATCGAACGACATGGCGACATAAGGAGTCGTCGGCCGGCGCTTCTTCCACCGACCAGCGGCACTCGACCCGGCCGGTCTCGGGCGAGACATGCCAGTGCGCCGCGAGGCGGCCGGCACTGTGCCGGGCCTTGCGCGGACGGTCGGACGCTGTGCGAAGCGGGATGTTCGCCGCGGAGCGGCTGCGAAGCGCGACGCCGCGAACGGCGTCGAGGCGGACAATTGAAGCGTTTACGAATGCGAGCTTCATGGCTCACCTCCATATGGCCGGTCCTGGCCGGCCTCGGGGTGAGCGAAGAGCTAAGGACCGTTACGTCAGAGCCTTCCTCTCCCGGCGGGCTGCGCCAAGATCGATCCGGTTGATGTGTTGGCCTGCACGGCGAGCCGAAACAATGGCCGTCGTGCAGCGGCTAGAGCCGGTATCCATAGTGTCCTGTGATGTGTTGTTCGCAGCGACAGAGCCTGCTGACAGAGTTTTGCGAACGAAAGTCGCACTTATGCCTCGCGATCCGCGCTGTCAATAAAACACGGGGCGCGACAGGGGCTGGTGATGCCGCTTTTTACGGCACGGCTATTCGATGACGATCCGCGTCCGCGGACCGAGGCGTGCCAGCAGATGGCGCAGAGCGCTGGTGGTCAGCGCGACGCACCCGGCCGTCGGGGCAAAGCCGGACCGCGCGACATGGATGAATACCGCGCTACCGCGGCCGGCCACGCGTGGTCGGGTGTTGTGGTCGATCTCGACGATGAAGTCGTAGAGGCCGTCGGTGCGGGCGAGGCGGTCGGCTTTGCTCCCGGGCGGCACCTTCACCGGCCGATTGTAATGCCGGTCCGCAGGGTCCTCGCACCAGCCGTCATCAAGGCGAATCCGCTGCACTGGCAATGAGGTAGCCGGACGGCGGTGGCGCTCGCCGCGCCACCAGAGCCGCTTCGGACGGAAGGCGCCCCGCGGAGTACCGCCGTCCCCCTCGCGCTTGTTGGCGATGATGCCGCCGCGCCCGAGCGCCACGGGCAAGGCCAATGGCCCAGCCGTGAGCCAGCCGCGCCGGTGATCGCCCGGCTTACGGCGGACCGTCACGCGTGACAGGGCGCGCTTTCGCATCAGAGTGGTCCTGGAAAGTTCAGCGAGGCCCCCTAAATATCAGTTCTCGCTTGCTCTTTTAGCCCCGAATGTTCTACTTCGCGAGAATGGCATGGGGCTCGAAAAGCGGCTTTTGGAAAAGATTGTACATCGCGTGAAATGGTAGTGAGGGCTCCGGTTACCTTTGAGATTTCCGAACCCCGAGTATAGCTAGTGCATAAGGCGCCGCGGCGGCGCCGAAGGGGCCTTTAGAACGATGGCCAATAAGCGGATCATTCTGATTGTCGACGACGACACCGAACTGCGCGAAGCGCTGGTCGAGCAATTGGCGCTGCACGAGGAGTTCGAGGCGATCTCCGTCGACAGCGGCACCAAGGGCGTGCAGATCGCCAAGAACGGTCAGGTCGACCTGGTGATCATGGACGTCGGCCTGCCCGACGTCGACGGGCGCGAAGCGGTGCGCATTCTGCGCAAGAACGGGTTCAAGGCGCCGATCATCATGCTCACCGGGCATGACACCGACAGCGACACCATCCTCGGGCTGGAGTCGGGTGCGAACGACTATGTCAGCAAGCCCTTCCGGTTCGCCGTGCTGCTGGCGCGCATCCGCGCGCAGCTCCGTCAGCACGAGGCGAGCGAGGACGCCGTCTTCACCATCGGCCCCTATACCTTTCGGCCAAGCTCGAAGATCCTGCTCAATCCCAAGGGCAGCAAAGTGCGGCTGACGGAAAAGGAAACCGCCATCCTGCGCTATCTCTACCGCGCCGGGCAGAAGCCGGTGTCGCGCGAGACTCTGTTGCAGGAAGTGTGGGGCTATAATTCCGGCGTCACCACCCATACGCTGGAGACCCACATCTACCGGCTGCGGCAGAAGGTGGAAAAGGACGCGGCCATGCCGCAGATCCTGGTGACGGAAGCCGGCGGCTACAAGCTGGTGCCGTGAGAATCACAGCTGTCATTCCGGGAAGCGAGCGCAGCGGGCGGGCCCGGAATCCATATTCCGCAGCGCTGCGGAGTATGGATTCCGGGCCCATCCGCCGTCGCTCGATGGGCTCCGGCGGACGCCCCGGAATGACGAGCGCGCAATGAATCTCGAAGACGAAATCGCCATCTTCGAGCGGGTGCCGACCTTCGCGGCCCTCGGGCGGCAGGCCCTGCAGGTGCTGGCGATCGGCGCGGAGACGCGCAATCTGCCGGGCGGCGCAGTCCTTTTCTATGCCGGCGAACTCGCCGACGGCGGCTACCTTGTGCAGGAAGGCTCGCTGTTGATGGAGCCGGGCACGTTCTCGGAAGGCAAGGAATACACGGTCGGCCCCGGCACGCTGGTCGGCGAACTGGCACTGCTCACCGACATGGTGTGCCCCGCCACCGCCATCGCCAAGGAGCCGACGGTGGTCATCCGCATTCCGCGCCATCTCTTTCGCAAGATGCTGGAAGGCTATCCCGCCGCGGCCGAGAAGCTGCGCGGCATCATGACCGCCCGCTTGCAGACCTGGACGCGCGAACTCGGCACGGTGCGCCGGAAGCTGGACGCGGGGGAAACGAAGTAGCTTGGTTGTCATCACCGGGCCGCCGCGAAGCGGCGTGACCCGGTGATCTCGCTTAGGAGGGCACTGCGCCCCTAAGCGGGATGGCCGGGACAAGCCCGGCCATGACAGGCGTTTCTCTAAACTTCCACCGTCGCCGTTACGGGCACGTGGTCGGAGGGACGTTCGGCGCCGCGATAGTCTTTTGCGATCTTGATCTTCGAGATCTGGCCGGCGAGCGCGTCCGAAGTCCACACGTGATCGAGCCGGCGGCCGCGGTCGGCAGTGCGCCAGTTGTCCATCGCGCGATAGCTCCACCATGTGTAGAGCTTCTCCGGCTCCGGCGTATGCACACGCATGGTGTCGATCCATGCGCCGGCCTTCTGCGCGGCGGTGAGCTTCTCGCATTCGATCGGCGTGTGCGACACGACTCTGATCATCTGCTTGTGGCTCCAGACGTCGTGCTCGAGCGGCGCCACGTTGAGGTCGCCGACGAGAATGGCGCGCTCGTTCTTGGCCGGCTTCAAGTCGGCATGCGCACGCATCTCGTCGAGGAATGAGAGCTTGTGCTCGAATTTCGGATTGATCTCGGGATCCGGCTCGTCGCCGCCGGCTGGCACGTAGAAATTATGCAGCGTGATCGGGTCTTTGAGGCCGGCGCGCTCGCCGAGCACCACCGACATGTGGCGGCAGTCGGTCTTGCCGCAGAAATTCTCGAACTGGAAGCTTTCGAACGGTACGCGCGAGACCACCGCGACGCCGTGATAGCCCTTCTGCCCGTTGAGCGCGACGTGCTCGTAGCCGAGCCGCTTGAAGCGCTTGAGCGGGAAGGCGTCGTCCGGGCATTTGGTCTCTTGCAGGCAGAGCACGTCGGGACGCGCGCTCTTGATGAACTTGGCGACCAGGTCGATGCGCAGGCGGACGGAGTTGATGTTCCAGGTGGTGATCTTCAGCGGCATGGCCGTAATTTAAGCGGTCAGGCGGCCCTTTTCCACGACATAGCGGCGGCTGTGCAAAACACCGTCCGGGGCGCGAGCATCAGCGAGCGAGCCCGGAATCCATACGCCGCAGCGCTGCGGAGTATGGATTCCGGGCCCGGCCCTGCGGGCCGTCCCGGAATGACGGATTTCAATTGTGATAGTTCGTGTAGTCGATCCTGAACATGCCCGGGTCGGGCTTCTTGCTCGTGTCGAGATTGTACACGGCGACGGTGGTGTCGTAGCCCTGGGGGTCTGTCACCGTCCATTGCTTGAGCTGCATGTCCTTGGCGCTGAACATGATCATCAGCCGGCTGGTGCCGATCAGCGCGGTCTTTTCTTCGACCACCACGGTGATGAAGACATCGTCGGCATAGACCGCGACCAGGTTCGTGTCGCGCATCAGGTCGACTTTGTCGGACAATAGGAAGCGCAGCGGCGTCTGCGACAGCGGATAGACGTCCTGGGTCGCGAGATTACGGTCGCGCACGACGACGGACTGGCCGTCGGCGATCAGCTCGATCGGGCTCGGGTTGTCGTATTCGAAGCGCACCTTGCCGGGCTTGGAGATAAAGAACGTCCCCTTGGTGCGGCCGCCGTCGGGCCCGACCTGGACAAAATTGCCCGACAAGGTCTGCACGCTGGACAGGTAGTTGTTGACTTTGTCGATGACCGCCCGCTGCTCGGGATTGAGCGCGGTGGTCGAGCCCGGCCGGCCGAGCAGCGCGGCGAAGGGATTGGTGATCGGATTAGGCGCCTGGACTTGTGCCTGCTGCGTTTGCCCTGTCGTCGCCTGAGCACGGGCGCGCAGAGCCTCCGGGGGAATGATCGTCGGCGTCGAGATCGAGCCGGTGGTGAAGCGATGATGCGCGTGCGGCCGCGGACGCGGCAGCGGGACATCCGCATCAGCCAAGGCAGGCGCTGCGGTCAGGCATGCAAGCACCACGGCCAAAGCCGCAGCACGGCCGTTTCGCGCCTTGGGAAATCCCGCCATTTCAGTCTCCGCTCCACCCGTCCCATCCGCCCCGCAGTCGCGCTATAGGGCCCGCCTGTGGCTATTTCGCGACCCGCGAATCATGCGCTGATTCGCGTGGAGCGAGGATTAATTTGCTCCGTCATTCCGGGGCGCTGGTCGTCCGAAGGGCGACCAGCGAACCCGGAATCCAGAAACGATACACCGTCATTTGCATTGGATTCCGGGTTCGTCCGCCTCCGCCCTGCGGGCTTCGGCGGGCGCCCCGGAATGACGGGGTACTTACCGCTCGAAATCGCCCTCTTCGGGCACCAGGATCTCGCGCTTGCCGGCATGGTTTGCCTGGCCGACGATGCCTTCCTGCTCCATGCGCTCCATCAGCGTGGCGGCGCGATTGTAGCCGATCTGGAGGCGGCGCTGAATGTAGGAGGTCGAGGCCTTGCGGTCGCGCTTCACCACCGCGACGGCTTGGCTGTAGAGGTCGCCGCCTTCGGCCATCCCCATGCCGGTTGCGTCGAACACCGCGCCGTCCTCGCCCTCTTCCTCCTCGGCCGTCGTCACCTCTTCGAGGTATTCCGGCATGCCCTGCGACTTCAAATGCCGCACGATCCTGGGCGAACAGGGCGCCGAGCAGCTGCTGGGCCAGGGCGACCAGCTCTACATGGCCGGCGGCGGCCGCATCACCCGCCTGCACGGGCCCTTCGTCTCCGACGAGGAGGTGGAGACCGTGGCCAAGTTCCTACGCGAGCAGGGAATCCCGCAGTACCTCGAAGAGGTCACGGCGGGCGGCGACGAAGAGGGCGAGGCCGGCGACCCGGGCTCCGGCGGCGGCGAGGGCGGGGGAAACGACCTCTACGACCAGGCCGTGGCCGTGGTCACCCGCGACGGCAAGGCCTCCACCAGCTACGTCCAGCGCCGCCTGCAGATCGGCTACAACCGGGCCGCCTCGCTCATCGAGCGGATGGAGCGCGAGGGCGTCGTCTCCGCCGCCAACCACGCCGGCAAGCGCGAGATCCTGGCCGGGTCGCCGCCCTAGGGTCCATCCCGCGGGCTTGCGGCCGCGCTCCGGCGCGCCCAAATCCCGCCGCGCGCCTGCGTTAGGCGTAGTGCGATCCGCGGAGACCTGCATGAGCCTTTTCCCGCCTACCCGCAGGGCCTTGCTGGCCGGCGGCCTCTTCGCCCTGGCGGCCCCCGCGCTTGCCGCTCCGGCGCCCGCGCTGCCGCCGCAGGACAAGGCGCTGGTCCAGAAGGCGACCGACTACCTGGAGGGCCTGGCCGAGGCCAAGGGCCGGTTCGTGCAGATCGACGCCCGCGGCGCGGCGACGCAAGGGTCGCTCTACCTGAAGCGCCCGGGCAAGGCCCGCTTCGCCTATGACCCGCCCTCCGGCCTGCTGGTGGTGTCCGACGGCGGCGCCGTCTCCATCCAGAACAGCCGGCTGAAGACCTTCGACAGCTATCCGCTGATGGCGACGCCGCTCTCGCTGTTCCTGGCCAAGCGCATCCGGCTCGACCGCGGCGTGGTGGTGACCCGGGTGACGCGGCTCTCCGACGGCTTCTCCATCACCGCCCGCGACGGGACGAAACAGGCGGAGGGGCAGATCACGCTGACCTTCCTCGGGGCCCCCATGACGCTGGTGGGCTGGACCGTCGCCGACGCCCAGGGCCAGACCACGATCCGCCTCAGCGGCCTGCAGCCCGTCTCCGGCCTCGACCCCGGCCTGTTCGTCCTGAAGGACCCGCGCCCGAAGAATCCCGGGCGCGGGAAGACGTGACAATCTGGCCACAGGCAAGCCTTGGTGACGATTCTGTTTGACTATTCTTATCCTCGTTGCAAGAATGCCACTCATCGCGTTGGCGCTGGCGCCGACGTATTCCGTGCCGGAACTATCCCCTCCCGGCGGCGGCATGAAAGACTTCAACGCCCGGGCCTTCTCCAGTGCCCGGGCGTTTTTTATGTTTTTTCCGCCCGTCAGTCCTCCCCCGGAGCCCCATGCGCCTTCGACTCTGCACCTGGAACGTCAATTCCGTCCGCCTGCGGATCGAGCAGGTCGCCCGCTTCGTGGCCGAGCAGGCGCCGGACGTCCTGTGCCTGCAGGAGATCAAGTGCCGCGAGGGCGAGTTCCCGCGCGAGGCCTTCGCCGAGATGGGCCTGCCGCACCTGAAGGTCGCCGGCCAGAAAGGCTGGCACGGGGTGGCCATCGCCTCGCGGCTGCCGCTGGAGGACGCGCCGGGCCTGAGCGTCTGCCGCGAGGGACACGCCCGCTGCGTCGCGGCCACGGTGGCGGGCGTCGAGGTCCAGAACTTCTACATCCCGGCCGGCGGCGACGTGCCCGACCGGGCGCTCAACGCCAAGTTCGACCACAAGCTCGACTTCTTCGAGAAGCTCACCACCGAGATGGGGCGGCGCGACCGCAAGGCGCCGCTGGCCATCGTGGGCGACCTCAACGTGGCGCCCGGCGAGCATGACGTCTGGAACCATCGCTACATGTCCAAGGTCGTCAGCCACACGCCGGTGGAGGTGGAGGCCATGCTGGCGCTGCGGGCCTCCCTCGACTTCATCGACCTGCCGCGCGCGGCGACGCCCGAGCCCCAGAAGCTGCCCTCGTGGTGGAGCTACCGGGCCGCCGACTTCCGCGCTTCGGGGCGCGGCCTGCGGCTGGATCATATCCTGGTGACGCCCGGCCTGCGCGACGCGGCGTTCCGCACCGGCGGCGCGGTCTCGCAGGTGCACGAGGGCGTCCGCGCCTGGACGCGGCCCAGCGACCACGCCCCGGTGACGGCCGATCTGGCGCTGTAGCTTACGGCGCCAACCGGTAGCCGCCGGCCTCGGTCAGCAGCAGCCGCGCGTTCGACGGGTCCGGCTCGATCTTCTGGCGCAGGCGGTAGACGTGGGTCTCCAGGGTGTGGGTGGTCACGCCGGCGTTGTAGCCCCACACCTCGGCCAGCAGCTCCTCCCGGCTGACGGGCTTCTCCCCCGCCCGGTAGAGGTACTTCAGAATGTTGGTTTCCTTCTCCGTCAGCCGGATTTTCCGCTGGCTGTCGTCCACCAGCATCTTGGCAGAGGGCCGGAACTCGTAGACGCCCAGGCGGAACACCGCGCCTTCCGACTGCTCGTGGCTGCGGAGCTGCGCGCGGATGCGGGCCAGCAGCACGGCGAACTTGAACGGCTTGGTGACGTAGTCGTTGGCGCCGGCGTCGAGGCCTTCGATGGTGTCGGCGTCCGACAGGGCGGCGGTCAACATGATCACCGGCGCCGCCACCCCGACCTTGCGCATCTGCCGGCACGCCTCGCGGCCGTTCATGTCGGGCAGGTCGATGTCCAGCAGAATGAGGTCCGGGCGGGCCTCCTGCGCCAGGCGCACGCCTTCGCGGGCGTCGGCCGCCTCGATGGCGGCGAATTCTTCGCTCTGGAGTTGCTCGGCCAGTGCGCTGCGAAGGTCCGCGTCGTCGTCGACGATGAGGAGAGTCTTGCGTTGAGCCATGGGTCGGACCATGCACCGGGAAGGGCCTTCCGGGCAAAAGATTTGCGAGCGCCGCCTTGATCTTCACCGCCAGACCCGACGGCGTCTTCGATCTGGGCGGGCGCCTCACCCGCTGCGCCCTGGGACCCGCGGGCGTGGTCGCCGCCGCCGAAAAGCGCGAGGGCGACGGCAGGTCGCCGCTGGGCGTCTGGCCGATCCGCCGGGTGCTCTACCGGCCGGACAGGGGGCCGGCGCCGCCCACCGAGCTGCCCCTGGCCCCCATCACGCCCAGCGACGGCTGGTGCGACGCGCCGGACGACTCCGCCTACAATCGCCCGGTCACCCTGCCGTATCCCGCCAGCGCCGAGGCCATGTGGCGCGAGGACGAAGCCTACGACCTGGTGGCGATCCTGGGCCACAACGACGACCCGCCGCTCCCGGGGCGGGGCTCGGCCATCTTCCTGCACCTGGCCAGACCGGGCTTTCCGCCCACCCAGGGCTGCGTGGCGCTGTCCCGGGCCGACATGCTGGAGCTGCTGCTCCTGGCCGGTCCGGGCTCGGCCATCGCCATCGCCGAGGCCTAGCTAGCGGTCGCCGAACACCGCCGAGCCCACGCGCACGCTGGTGGCCCCCAGGCGGATCGCCGTCTCGAAGTCGCCGCTCATCCCCATGGACAGGCGCGAGAGCCCGTTGCGCGCCGCGATCTTGCCCAGCAGGGCGAAGTGCGGGCCGGCGGGCTCGCCAGCCGGGGGGATGCACATCAGCCCTTCGATCTGAAGCCCGTAGGGTCCGCGGCAGGCGGCCAGGAAGGCGTCGGCCGCGGCAGGCGCCACGCCGGCCTTCTGCAGCTCCTCGCCGGTGTTCACCTGGACATAGAGCCTGGGGCTGCGCCCCTGGGCCTGGATCTCGTCGGCGAGGGCGCGGGCCAGCCGCTCCCGGTCCAGGGTCTCGACGACGTCGAAGACGCCTACCGCCTCGCGGGCCTTGTTGGTCTGCAGCGGGCCGATCAGATGCAGCGCACGCCCCGGCCCCGCCGCAGCGGCGTGGACCGGATCCTCCCAGCGGCTCCTGGCTTCCTGCACCCGGTTCTCGCCGAACACGCGCTGGCCCGCGGCCAGCACCGGGGCGATCCGGGCCCAGGGCTGTTGCTTCGAGACCGCGACCAGCGTCACATCGCCCGCTGCGCGGCCGGCGTCGCGGACGGCCCGCGCGATCCGGGCGAGCACGTCGGCATAGGCCTGGGCGGGATCGGAAGGAGAGGCGGTCATTCTGGGCGGCTACTGGACGATGGTGCGGACGGCCGCCTGCTTAGGGCGGCGGGCCCGCGGGCGAAAGCCCCTGCCGGCGCTGCTGTTCTTCACCGACCCCGCACGCACCCCCGAGCCCGAGCGGCAGGCCGAGGCCCTGCCCCGCGGCTCGGCGATCATCTTCCGCGCTTTCGGAGCGGCCGACGCCCTTCAGCGCGGCCTGCGCCTGCGCGCCGTCGCCCGGCGACGCCGGCTGAAACTGATCGTCGGCGCGGACGCGAGGCTCGCCGCGGCCCTCGGCGCCGACGGCGTGCATCTGCCGCAGCGCCTGGCGCACCACGCGCGGCGGCTGAAAGCGGCCCGGCCCGGCTGGGTCGTCACGGCGGCGGCGCACGGACCGCGCGCCGCTCAGAGGGTCGCCCGCCTCGGCGCCGACGCGGTGGTGATCTCCACGGCTTTTCCGAGCCGCAGCCCATCGGCCGGGGCGCCTTTGGGGGCCATGGCGCTTTCCCGCCTCGCCCGGCGGCTTCCCACGCCGCTCTACGCTCTGGGCGGCGTCAACGACAAAACGGCCCGGCGTCTGCTGGACGCGGGCCTGGTCGGGCTGGCGACGGTGGAGGGGGTCGAAACCCCTAGAACTTGAGGGCGGTCTCAAGCCGCACGCGCGGCTGGCCGTCTTCCGGCTGGGTCTTCTTGTAACCCGATGGCCGTTCCCTTTCGCCCAGGGCAACGGCGCCGCCGACGCGCAGGCTGGGGGTAATGCGGAAATAGGCGCCGGCCTGCACATCGTTCAGCTGCATCTCGCGGCTGTTCGGCTGATCCATGTTGAAGGTCAGACCCCAGCGGCCGCGACGGGCGTCCCACTGCAGGGACTTCGTGCCCTGGGGGGCGATGGCCGGCGTGTCCGTGTGCACGGTGAAGTCGATGGACTTGGACTTGACCGGGTCGGCGTGGGCCGCCGTCGTCGCAAGCCCGGCTAAGGCGGCGACGCCGATCAGCGAAATGAGCTTCCAGCCCGACATGACCTAGATATGGCCCCTAAGCCCCACTTGCGCACCTCCCTCCTGCGGAGCCGCGTGTCAGCGGGGATTAGAGGCCCGACGGGGGACCGGTCAACCGTGACAATGGGTTAACCGGTCCTTCACCGAAAAGTTCTCCACCCCCTGTGGCGGCGGAGCCACGCGATTCCGCATTGGCGCCGTTCACCACCTTGTTATAGAGGGCGGCCTAAAGGGCGGCCTAAAGGGCGGCTCGGCGCCGACGCAACGGGACTGAAACTCGAGTTGGAGCGGAACAATATGCCCTTCGTGCGTGCTCTCTGGACGCGTCGGATTCTGACGGCTGGCGTGGCGGCGAGCCTGGCGGCGCTGGCCGGCTGCTCGCACGGCGGCCCCCGGGTGTTCCAGACCCAGGAGTCCGGCGGCGGCGGCTTCCACCTGTTCGGCGGCGGCAAAGGCTCCAAGGGCGGCGACACCCCGGCGATCGGGGTGAACGGCTACCTCTGGCGCGCCACTCTCGACACCCTGGCCTTCATGCCGCTGGCCTCCGCAGACCCCTACGGCGGCGTGGTCATCACCGACTGGTACGTGAACCCCGAGAAGCCGGACGAACGCTTCAAGTGCACGGTCTACATCCTCGACGCCCGCCTGCGCGCGGACGGCCTGAACGTGGCGGTGTTCAAGCAGGTGCGCGACGCGGCCGGAGGCTGGGTCGATTCGGCCTCTGCGGGGCAGACCGAGACCGACATCGAGAACGCCATCCTCACCCGGGCGCGGCAGCTGCGGCTTTCGAACATCCGCGGCTGATCGCCGGCCTTCGGGGAACCTGCGGCTTCCCACGCCCGCGTCGGCGCGCTAGTCCCGGTCCGCCCGTCCCGCAAATCCCCGCTGAGCCCCATGGCCCGCTACAATCCCAAAGAGACCGAACCCAGGTGGCGCGCCGCCTGGACTGACGCCGACGTTTTCCGGGCGCGCATCGACCGCGCCAGGCCGAAATACTACGCGCTCGAGATGTTCCCCTATCCTTCGGGCAGCCTGCACATGGGCCATGTGCGCAACTACGCGCTGGGCGACGTGATCGCCCGATTCAAGCGGGCCCGCGGCTTCAACGTGCTGCACCCCATGGGCTGGGACGCCTTCGGCCTGCCGGCCGAGAACGCGGCCATGGAACGCGGCGTCGATCCCAGGGCCTGGACCTACGACAACATCGCCAAGATGCGCGGCGAGCTGAAGCGCCTGGGCCTGTCGATCGACTGGAGCCGCGAATTCGCCACCTGCGATCCGGCCTACTACGGCAAGCAGCAGGCCTGGTTCCTCGACCTGTGGAAGCGCGGCCTGGTCTATCGCAAGGAGGGCCTGGTCAACTGGGACCCGGTCGACCAGACGGTGCTGGCCAACGAGCAGGTGGTCGACGGCCGCGGCTGGCGCTCCGGCGCGGTGGTCGAGAAGCGGCGCCTGGCCCAGTGGTTCCTGCGGATCACCGACTACGCCGACCAGTTGCTGGACGGGCTCGCCGGACTGCAACGCTGGCCGGAGAAGGTCCGGCTGATGCAGGAGAACTGGATCGGCCGCTCCAAGGGCCTGCGGTTCTCGTTCCGGTTCGCCGGCGCGCCGCCGGCCGGCTTCGAGGCCGGGCTGGAGGTCTACACCACCCGGCCCGACACTCTTTACGGCGCGAGCTTCGTAGGCGTGGCCCCCGACCACCCCCTGGCCGAACAGCTGGCCGCCGCCGACCCGGCGATGGCCGCCTTCATCGCCGAGTGCCGCAAGGGCGGCGCCTCCGAGGCCGAGATCGAGACCGCGGAGAAGATCGGCGTCGACACAGGCCTGCGTGTCGTCCACCCGTTCGATCCCTCCTGGACCCTGCCGGTCTGGATCGCGAACTTCATCCTCATGGACTACGGGACCGGCGCCATCTTCGCCTGCCCCGCCCACGACCAGCGCGACCTGGATTTCGCCCGCAAGTATGGCCTGCCGGTGAAGCCGGTCGTACTGGCGCCCGGCGAGGACCCAGGGACCTTCGCCGTGGGCGCCGAGGCCTACACCGGCCCGGGAACGATCTTCAACTCCGCCGACCTCGACGGCCTGGACGTGGAGGCGGCGAAAGCCAGGGCCGTCGAACGCATCGAGGCCCAGGGCCAGGGCGAAGGGGCCACCGTCTATCGCCTGCGCGACTGGGGCGTGGCGCGCCAGCGCGGCTGGGGCTGCCCGATCCCCATTGTGCACTGCAGCAAATGCGGCGTGGTCGGCGTGCCGAAGAGCCAGCTTCCCGTCGCCCTGCCGGACGACCTGGACTTCAGCCGCCCGGGCAACGCGCTGGACCGTCACCCCACCTGGAAGCAGGCCACCTGCCCCGACTGCGGCGGGCCGGCGACGCGGGAGACCGACACCCTCGACACCTTCGTCGACTCTTCCTGGTACTTCGACCGCTTCACCAACCCCGAGGCCGCAGACCCGATCGACAAGGAAGCCGCCGACTACTGGATGCCGGTGGATCAGTATGTGGGCGGGGTCGAGCACGCGGTGCTGCACCTGCTCTACGCCCGCTTTATCAATCGCGCCCTGCACGACGAAGGGCTGCTGTCGGTGCAGGAACCGTTCGACGGCCTCTTTACCCAGGGAATGGTCACCCACGAGACCTATCGCCGCGAAAACGGCGAGTGGGTGGAGCCTGGCCTTGTCGAGATCGTCGCCGCGGGCGACGTTCGCCGCGCCCGCCTGGCCGACACCGGCGAGCCGCTGGTGATCGGCGACGTCGAGAAGATGTCGAAGTCCAAGCGCAACACCGTGGCGCCGGCGGAGATCTTCGACGCCTATGGCGTGGACGCCGCCCGGCTGTTCGTCCTCTCCGACTCGCCGCCCGAGCGCGACACCCAGTGGACCGCCGGCGGCGTGCAAGGTGCATGGCGGTTCATAAACCGGGTGTGGGACGAATTCGACAGCCAGCCCGCAGCGGCCGGCGCCGCGCCCCCGCCCGACGCGGCGGCGCTCACCCTGAAGCGCGCGTCCCACAAGCTGATCAAGGCGGTGACGGAGGCCATCGACAGCTTCCGCTTCAACTCCGGCATCGCCCGCCTCTACGCCTTCCTGAACCTCCTGAAGGAAACTCCCGCCCAGGGGGCCAGCGCCTCGCTGCAGGCCGAACGCCGGGCCGCCCTGTCGGCCTTTGCGCGGCTGATGGCCCCCTTCACGCCGCACCTGGCCGAGGAGGCCTGGGCCCGCATCGGCGGCGGCGGCATGGTGGTGGACGCCCCCTGGCCCGAGCACGATCCGGAATTGGTGGTCGACGACGTGCTGGTCCTGCCCGTACAGGTCAACGGCAAGCGCCGCGGCGAGATCACCGCCCCGGCGGGGGCCGAACCGGCGGACGTGGAGAAGATCGTGCTTGACGATCCCGAAATCGCACGGCGCCTAGAAGGCCTGACCATTCGCAAGGTGATCGTGGTGAAGGACCGCATCGTCAATGTCGTGGCCAACTAGCATGCGCCGCTGCCGGAACCTGGCCCTCGCCGCGGCCCTGGGGCTGGCCGCGCCCGGCCTGCAGGCCTGCGGCTTCACCCCGCTCTACGCCGTGCCCGGCGTCACCAGCCGGCTCTCGGCGGTGGACGTGGTCGCCCCGGAAGGGCGCACCGGCTACCTGATCCGCGAACACCTGGACGACGCCCTGGCCAAGAACCGCGGGGCGGCCCCGATCTACCGCATGCAGCTCCAGCTTTCCGAGCAGCGCTACCCGCGCGGCCTGCGGGTCGACAACGTCGCCACACGCTACGAGTACGTGCTCACCGCCAACTACAGCCTGGTCAGCCTGCCCTCCGGCGCCGAGGCCAAGCGCGGTAGCGTGCGGGTGCAGCTCACCTACGATTCCGCCGACCAGCCCTACGCCTCCATCGCCGCTCAGCAGGACGTGGCCGACCGCGCGGCCGAGGAAGCCGCCCACCGCATCCAGCTCGAGCTGGCCGCCTGGCTCGCCGGGCGATCCAAGAGCTGAGCCCGTGATCCTGAGCCGCCGCCCCGACGTCGAGCGGTTCCTGGCCAGGCCTGACGCCGCGATCCGCTGCGTGCTGCTCTACGGCCGCGACGCCGGCGTGGTCCGCGACCGCGCCAACCAGCTGGCCGGCAAGGTCACCGAGCGGCCGGACGACCCCTTCGACGTGGCCCTGCTCACCGATCGCGATCTCGACGCCGACGGCGCGCGCCTGGAGAGCGAGCTTTCCGCGCAGTCGATGATGGGCGGCCGGCGGCTGGTGCGCCTGCGCCTGTCCGCCGACAAGGCCGACAAGGTGGTGGCGGCGGCGGTCACCGCCCATGCCGGCGGCGCCTTCAACCCCGAGGCCTTCTTCCTGATCGAGGCGGGCGAACTGCCGGCGCGCGCGTCGGCCCTGCGCAAGGCCGCCGAGGCGGCCGCGGCCGCGGCCGCCATTCCCTGCTACGAGGACGAGCCCGGCGACGTGGCCCGGCTGGTGCGCGAGACCCTGGCCAAGGACCGCGTCGGTCTGGACGCCGACGCCCTGGCCGTCTTCGTGGCCCGCCTGCCGCGCGAGCGTGGCGTCGCGCGCCAGGAGATCGAGCGCCTGGCCCTCTATCTCGGCCCGGGTTCCGGACTCACGGCCAGCGCGAAAGACCTGGAGCCTTTCCTGGGCGTGGAGCCCGAGGCCTCGCTCTCCGAAGCCGCCGCCGACGCCTTCGGCGGCCGCGCCGCCGAAGCCCAGGCCGCCCTGCGCCGCGCCGCTGCCGAAGGCGAAGGCGGCCCGGGGGCCGTGCGCGCCATCGGCATGCACCTGGGCCGCCTGCGCCGCACGCTGACGCTGGCCAAGCGCGGCGCGGGCCTGCAGGAGGCGGCCAAGGCTTCCGGCGTATTCTGGAAGCAGGAGCGCGAGTTCCTGCGCCAGGCCAGGAGCTGGAGCCTGGAAGACCTCGACCGTCTGCAGCCCGAGGTCCTGGGCGCCGACCGGGCCTGCAAACAGAGCGGCGCGCCGGACCAACTCATCGCCGAGCGCCTGGCCCTGGCCGTCGCGGGCCGGGCGCGCAAGCTGGGCCTGTGACGTTTCCGACCAAATATAAATAGCGGTTCAGGAATTCGCGGGCCTGGACGCGCCGGCTCCGCTCTAACCCCGCGTGAGCCGCCGGCAAAGATCGTCGAGCTGCTCGAGGGTTTCGTAGCGGATCGTAAGCTCGCCCGCACCGCCATGGTCGACGATGCCGACGTCGAGGCCCAACACCTCGGCCAGGTCGTGCTCCAGCGCCAGGGTGTCGGCGTCCTTCGACCCCGCCTTGCGCGCCGCGGCTTTCCTCGGCGCGCCCTTGTCGGCGCGCGCCATAGTCTCGGCTTCGCGCACGCTCAACCCCGCCGCCACGATCCGCTCGGCCAGGGCCGCGGCGTTTTCCGAAGCGGCGATCGCCCGGGCATGACCGGCCGAAAGCCGCCCGGCCGCTACATGGTCCTGCACCGCCGGCGGCAGCTGCAGCAGGCGCAGCGTGTTGGCCACATGGCTGCGGCTCTTGCTCACCGCCCTGGCCACCGCCTCCTGTGTGCGGCCGAACCGCTCCAGCAGCGCCTTGTAGGCCATGGCCTCTTCCAGGGCGTTCAGGTCCTCGCGCTGGACGTTCTCGACGATGGCGATCTCCAGCACCTGCAGGTCGTCCAGCTCGCGCACCACCGCGGGCACGGCGACGAGCCCCGCCCGCTGCGCCGCCCGCCAGCGCCGCTCGCCCACCACGATCTCGAACCGCCCCGGCGCCCGCGGGGCCGGCCGCAGCAATATGGGCTGCAGCACACCCTTCTCGCGGATCGACTGCGCCAACTCCTCGATCTCCGCCTCGGGGAAGCTGCGCCGCGGCTGGTCGGGATTGGGCTGGATCAACTCGATGGGCGTCTCGGCCCGCGACCGCGCGCCTTGCTGCGCGGCGATCGCGGGATCCACCTCGTCCATCAGGGCCGACAGCCCCCGCCCCAGTCCCCTGCGTCCTTCGGCCATGTGATGCTCCTCAGGCCGCCACGCGGCGTTGGCGTTCGCGTTGAACGACTTCCCGCGCCAACTTCAGATAAGCTTGGCTGCCGGCGCACTTCAGGTCGTAGACCAGCACCGGCTTGCCGAACGACGGCGCCTCGGAGACCCGTACGTTGCGCGGGATCACCGTCGCATAGACCGCCGGCCCGAAGTGGCTGCGCACGTCGCGCGCCACCTGTTCGGACAGGCTGTTGCGCCTGTCGTACATGGTCAGCACCACGCCCTGGATCTCCAGCAGCGGATTGAGGCTGCCGCGCACCAGGTCGATGGTGCGGACAAGCTGGGTCAGTCCCTCCAGGGCGAAGAACTCGCACTGCAGCGGCACCAGCACCGCGTCCGCCGCCGCCAGGGCGTTGACGGTCAGCAGGTTCAGCGACGGCGGACAGTCCACCAGCACATAGCTGTAGGCCCCGTCGCGGCGCACCGGCTCCAGGGCGTCGCGCAGCTTGAACGAGCGCCGGGGCGCGTGACCCAGCTCCAGCTCCACGCCGGAGAGATCGGCGTCCCCAGGGATCAGGTCCAGTCCCGGCAGCGCGGTCTTCACCACCGCGTCGGCGATCGGCTGGCCGCCGATCAGCACGTCGTAGAGCGTCGTCGTCCGCTGCGCCCGGCCGACGCCCAGGCCGGTCGAGGCGTTGCCCTGCGGATCGGAATCGATCAACAGCACCCGCTCGCCCACCGCCGCCAGCGCCGTACCCAGATTTATCGCCGTAGTGGTCTTGCCCACGCCGCCCTTCTGGTTGGCGATCACCAGCACGCGCAGGGGCAGTTCAGGCTTTACGGGCACGCCGCAATCTCCTTACGCGGACGATGCGCCCCCGCGCGTCGCTGCGGCTTTGCAAGATGTCCGCGTCAAAGTCCCAATATCTTGTAGCTTCTTCCAGCTCCGACGCAACATCTTGCCCCTTCAGGAACAGGCCTGTGGCGCCGCGCCGCAGGTAGGGCTCGGCATACCCCAAGAGGCGGACCAGGGGCGCACAGGCCCGCGCCGCCGCCACCTCGACCTTCAGGGAAAGGCCCTCCGCCCGCGCGTTGCGCACCGTCGCCGGCAGCTCGAGCTCGTCCACCACCGCCTGCAGGAAGCGGCAGCGCTTGGCCTGGCTGTCGATCAGGTCCACGTGAAAATCCGGCCGCCCCTTGCCCAGCACCGCCAGCACCACCCCCGGCAGGCCGGCCCCGGCGCCGAGATCGGCCCAGCTCCGGGCGTCCGGCGCGAACGGCAGGAGCTGGGCCGAGTCCCAGGCGTGGCGGGACCAGAAGATGTCGAGCGTCGCCGGACCCACCAGGTTCACCTTCGCGCTCCACTCCACCAGGCGCCGGCGATAGGCGTCCAGCATCTCCATCTGCGCGGCGCTGGCCCCACTCGCCGCGGCGAAGCTCGACGCGTCGGTGACCGCGACCGCGGCCTCAAGCGGCGCGGCGACGGACATGGGCCAGGAGGGCGGTGAGCGCGCCCGGAGTCACCCCTTCGATCCGCGCCGCCTGGCCCAGGGTCAACGGGCGCACGGCGGCAAGCTTCTCGCGGACCTCGTTGGAGAGCCCGCCCATGGCGGCGTAGTCCAGGTCGGGGGCGAGCTGCAGGTTCTCGTCCCGCTGGAAGGCTGCGACGTCCGCCGCCTGCCGGTCGAGGTAGCCGGCGTAGGACGCGTCGATCTCCAGCTGCTCCCGCACCGGCGCCGACCAGCCGGCGACCTCCGGCCAGATGGCGGCGAGCTCGTCGAACCCGATGGTCGGATAGGCCAGGAGCTGAACCAAATCACGGCGTTGGCCATCGGCCTTCACGGGCAGGCCGGCCCGCGTCGCTTCGGCGGGCGTCAGTCGCAATTCGGCCGCCCGGCCCCGTGCCGCGGCCAGCGCCGCCGCCTTGGCGCCGAACGCCGCGCGACGTTCGGCGCCCACGCAGCTGAGCGCGACGCCCTTTGCCGTCAGCCTTTGGTCGGCGTTGTCCGCCCGCAGCGTCAGGCGGAATTCCGCCCGGCTGGTGAACATCCGGTAGGGCTCGGTGACGCCCCGGGTGACCAGGTCGTCGATCAGCACCCCGATATAGGCCTCGTCGCGGGCGAAGGCCGCGGCCTCCGCGCCCGACGCCGCCCGCGCCGCGTTGAGTCCCGCCGCCAGGCCCTGGGCCGCGGCCTCCTCGTAACCCGTCGTGCCGTTGACCTGGCCTGCCAGGTAGAGGCCCGGCAGGCGCTTCACCTCCAGGGTCGGAAACAGCTCCCGCGGATCGACGTAGTCGTATTCGATCGCATAGCCATAGCGCTTGACCGCCACGGCCTCGAGCCCGGGGATGGTGCGCAGGAATAGCGCCTGGGTCGCTTCCGACACCGAGGTCGAGACGCCGTTGGGATAGACCGTGTCGTCGTCCAGCCCCTCGGGCTCCAGGAAGACCTGGTGACTGGTCTTGTCGGCGAACCGCACCACCTTATCCTCGATGGACGGGCAATAGCGCGGGCCGCGGCCGACCGCCCTGCCCCCATAAACCGCCGACTCGGTCAGCCGCTCGGCGATGATCCGGTGCGTCGCCTCCGTGGTGTAGGTCACGCCGCAGGAGACCTGCGGCGTCTCGATCGACCCCGTCAGGAAGGAGAACGGGACCGGCGCTTGGTCGCCGGGCTGCATCTCCAGCCTGTCCCAGGCGATGGTGCGGCCGTCGAGCCTCGCCGGCGTGCCGGTCTTCAGCCGGCCCATCTTCAGGCCCAGCGCATAGAGCCGGTCCGATAGTCCGATCGACGGCCCCTCCCCCACGCGGCCGGCCGGGACGCGGAGTTCTCCCTGATGGATCAGCCCTTTGAGGAAGGTGCCGGTGGTCAGCACCACGCGCGGCGCGGCGTAGGCTTCGCCGGAGGCGCCTACGACGCCGGCCACCCGGCCGTCCCGGACGGTCAGGTCCTCCACCGCCTCGGCGCGGACGGTCAGGTTCGGCGTGGCGGCGAGCTCGGCCTGCATCGCCTCGCGGTAGAGCCTGCGGTCGATCTGCGCGCGCGGGCCCCGCACCGCTGCGCCCTTGGAACGGTTCAGCAGGCGGAACTGGATGCCGGCCCGGTCGGCCAGCCGGCCCATCAGTCCGTCCAGCGCGTCGATCTCCCGCACCAGGTGGCCCTTGCCGAGTCCGCCGATGGCCGGATTGCAGGACATCTCGCCGATGGTTTCGAGCTTATGGGTGAGCAGCAGGGTGCGCGCGCCGAACCGGGCCGCGGCTGCGGCCGCCTCGCAGCCGGCGTGACCGCCGCCGATGATGATGACGTCCCAGGAACTCAAGATATCAGGTCCGAAGCGTGGGGCCTTGCGCACCGGGCGCGAGCCGGAGCCGCCTTATAGCCGATTGCGCAGGCTGGGTCACCGCGGCGGGTTGGGGCTCACCGATGTTTCACGTGAAACGCTCACTTGCCGATGCAGAAGGTGGCGAAGATCCGCTCCAGCACAGCCTCCGGATCCAGCCTGCCAGTGATGCGGTCCAGCGCCCGTCCCGCCAGCCGCACGTCCTCGGCCGCGAGTTCCACCTGGGTCGACTGCAACGCATGGCGCAGCCGCTCGACGGCCTCGGACAGATGCGCGCGATGGCGCAGCCGCGTGGCCGTCGGCGTCTCGGACCCCGCCAGGGCCGCCGACACCCTCGTCTGGAGCATCTCTCTAAGCACGGCCACGTCCTCGGGGACGCGCGCCGACATCGCCAGCACGGCCAGCCCGGCCGCCGCAGCCGCAGCCTGCGCCGAATCCGTCGCGCCGCCCTCCCCCATGTCCTGTTTGGTGAGCACGCACAGATCCCCCGCCTGCAGCTCCGCCGGCGGATGCGCCTCGGTCGCCAGGGCGCCGTCCACCAGCCAGAGCCGCAGATCAGCCCCCGCCGCCCAGTTCCGGGCTCGTCGGACGCCCTCCGCCTCGATCTCGTCGACGGCCTCGCGTAGCCCCGCGGTGTCGGCCAGCAGCGCCTTGTAACCCGCCAGCACCACGGGAACCTCGATCACGTCCCGCGTGGTCCCCGGCCGCGCGTTGACGATCGCCGCTTCCCGGCCGGCGAGGGCGTTCAACAGCGTGCTCTTCCCGGCGTTGGGCGCGCCCAGCAGGGCGATGCGATAGCCCGCCCGCACCCGTTCGCCGCGCGCCGCGTCGGCGCCGGCCGCTTCCAGTTCGCCGATCAGCCGTTCCAGCACCGGCCGCGCCCTCTCCGCGACATCCCGCGGCACGTCTTCGTCCGGAAAATCCACCGCCGCTTCGAACACCGCCAGCGCCGCCAGCAGCCCTTCCCGCCAACCCGACTGCGCCCGGCTTAGCGCGCCGGCCACCTGGCTCAGCGCCTGTCGCCGCTGCGCTTCCGTCTCGGCGTCGACCAGGTCGGCGACGCCCTCGGCCTGGGCAAGGTCCAGCTTGCCGGTTTCGAACGCCCGGCGGGTGAATTCGCCAGGTTCGGCCAGCCGCAGGCCCAGGTCGGCCAGGGCCGCATGGAGGCGCTCCACAACCGCGACGCCGCCGTGCACGTGGAATTCGGCGCAATCCTCGCCCGTGTAGCTGCCGGGACCCGGCATCCACAGCACCAGCGCCTGGTCCAGCGCCTCCCCCTCCGGAGTCCGCAGCATCCTGACGCGCGCCGACCGCGCCGGCGGCCGGCGGCGGGCCAGGGCCCTGACGGCGTCTGCGGCCAGCGGCCCCGAAACGCGCACGACCGCCACCGCGGCACGCCCGGGCGCGGTGGCGGCGGCGAAGATCGTGTCGTTCATCCGGTCAGGACGCCGCCTTCAGGCTGGCGTCCATCAGCTTGCGGAACTGTTCCTGCGCGCCGGCTCCGAAAGCCATCCAGCTCTTCACGAAATCGTCGGCGGACAGCAGTGACATGTTGGCGCTGATCTTCGACTGCATCTCCTTGACGAGATGATCGTTCAGGCTGGAGACGTCGGGCAGCCCCATGAAGCGCCGAGCCTCTTCCGGGGTGCAGTCGACCTCGATGGTCATCTTCATGGCGGTCTCCGAAGCGCTTGATGTCGTTAGATATGGCTTGTCATCGCCCCGGTGCGCTAGAGGGCGATTGAAACCAGGAGCGACGAATGGGCGAGTCCACCACGATCACGACCGCTGACGGCCCGTTCCAGGCCTATGTGGCGCGTCCGTCAGCAGGCGGCGGCGCCGCCGTGGTGGTCATCCAAGAAATTTGCGGCGTGAACCAGGTGATGCGCGACATCACCGACGGCCTGGCGGGCCAAGGCTATCTGGCAATCTGCCCCGACCTGTTCTGGCGGATCGAGCCCGGTATCCAGTTCACCGACAAGACCGAGGCGGAATGGAAGCGCGCCTTCGAACTGTTCAACACCTTCGACGTCGACGCCGGCGTCGCGGATATCGCCGCCACCATCGACCACATCCGCGCCGATCCGGCCTGCAACGACAAGGTGGGGGCCGTTGGCTTCTGCCTGGGCGGGTTGCTGGCCTTCCTGACCGCGACCCGCACCGACGTGGACGCCAGCATTTCCTACTACGGCGTCGGCCTCGAATCCCGCGTGGCCGAGGCGGAGAAACTCACCCGCCCGCTGTTGATGCACATCGCCGAGAAGGACCAGTTCGTGCCCGAGGCTGCGCAGGCGATCATCCTGCAGGCGCTCAAACCCCACGCCCTGATCGAGGCCCACACCTATCCGGGGTGCGACCACGCCTTCGCGCGGCCGGGCAGCGAGCATTATGACGAGAAGGCCGCCAGGCTGGCCGGCGGGCGCAGCCTGGAGTTCTTCGCCCGGAATTTGGCCTGAGGGCTGGCACCTCAGGGTAGTGTTTCACGTGAAACACGGTAGCGCCGGGGCGGATCGGCGCGCCCTGCGCGTCAGGTGTTCATCGACTGGAAGAAGTCGTCGTTGTTCTTCGACTGCCGCAGCTTGTCCAACAGGAACTCGATGGCGTCCTGTGCCCCCATGGGGTTGAGAATCCGCCGCAGCACATAGGTCTTCTGCAGCTGATCCTTCGGCGTGATCAGCTCTTCCTTGCGGGTGCCGGACTTCAGGATGTCGATGGCCGGGAAGATCCGCTTGTCGGCGACCTTGCGGTCCAGGATGATTTCCGAATTGCCGGTGCCCTTGAACTCTTCGAAGATCACTTCGTCCATCCGGCTGCCGGTGTCGATCAGCGCCGTGGCGATAATGGTCAGCGAGCCGCCCTCCTCCACGTTCCGCGCTGCGCCGAAAAACCGCTTCGGCCGTTGCAGGGCGTTGGCGTCCACGCCGCCAGTCAACACCTTGCCGGAGGACGGCACCACGGTGTTATAGGCCCGGCCCAGCCGGGTCACCGAGTCCAGCAGGATGATCACGTCGCGCTTGTGCTCGACCAGGCGCTTGGCCTTCTCGATCACCATCTCAGCCACCTGCACGTGGCGGGTCGCCGGCTCGTCGAAGGTCGAGGAAATCACTTCGCCGCGCACCGTGCGCTGCATGTCGGTGACTTCTTCCGGCCGCTCGTCGATCAGCAGCACGATCAGGTAGCATTCCGGCTGGTTGGCAGCGACGGACTTGGCGATGTTCTGCAGCATCACCGTCTTGCCGACCCGCGGCGGCGCCACGATCAGGCAGCGCTGCCCCTTGCCCAGAGGCGCCACGATGTCGATGATCCGGCCCGAGCGGTCCTTCAGCGTCGGGTCTTCGATCTCCATCCGCAGGCGCTCTTCCGGATACAGCGGCGTCAGGTTATCGAAGTGCACCTTGTGGCGCACGTTTTCCGGGTTCTCGAAATTGATCTGGTCGACCTTCACCAGGGCGAAGTAGCGCTCGCCTTCCCGCGGGGCGCGGATGGCGCCATCGACGGTGTCGCCGGTGCGCAAGCCGAACTTCCGGATCTGCGAGGGGCTGACATAGATATCGTCGGGCCCGGGCAAGTAGTTGGCTTCCGGCGAGCGCAGGAAGCCGAAGCCGTCCTGCAGCACCTCCATGGTGCCGGAGCCGGAGATCTCCACCCCCTCCTCCGCCAGCACCTTGAGGATCGCGAACATCATGTCCTGCTTGCGCATGGAATTGGCGTTCTCGATCTCCAGCGTCTCGGCGAAAGAGAGGAGGTCGGCGGGGGATTTGTCCTTCAGCTCCTGCAGCGACATCCGCGTCAGGCCGAGGGCCGCGATGGAGGCGCTGAGCTCGGAGGCCTCGTCTCCGCCGTCGATCGCGACATCCGCGTCTTCGACCGGCGCGTCGAGCAGCTCGGAAGGGGTTTCGTCAGGCATGGAATTCACTCGTATGGCCGCGCCCAGTCATCAGGATTGACGGGTCCGGGGCGTCGTGCCGGTTCAAATTGGGGCGCATGCGCGCCGAGTCGTTCTGTGGGGGCCGGCAGGCTGCGCTGCGGTTGCGCGCGCGTCGCCGGCTAGAAGGCGGGATGCGGAGAAGACTCCGCACGCGTCAGCGGAAACACAAGCGGGCCTCCGGGTCAAGCGAAGCCGGTCTGCGTCAATGGGATCCGAACTCGGTGGTGACCGCCAGCACCATGACGACGGCGGCCAGGAACGGCAGCTCATTGACCATCCGCCAATAGCGCTCCGACCGGAGATTGCGCCCGGCCGCAAAGGCCTTGCGCGCTTGCCCCAGATAGTGATGCCAGCCGGTCATGAAAAGGATCCCGGCTATTTTCGTCAGCATCCAGGGCTGCGTCAGGAAACCCCAGCCCAGCCGGTGCGCTCCGTCGTAGTAGATCAGCGCCAGGCCGAAACCCCAGGCCGCGATCATGCCGACATTCATGATCAGCCGGTAGAGGCCCGCCTCCATCTTGCGGAAGGTCAGGTCCATCTCGGAGCCGGGCGCGGCCTTGGTGTGGTAGGCGTAGAGCCTGGGCAGGTACATCAGCCCGATCATCCAGGCGATCACCGACAGGATATGGCCGCCTCGCAACAGATCGTAGGTCACGCCGCGCTCCTCGAACCGCACTTGCCGAGGGCGCCGGGACAGCGCCAGGGCCCCGCCGGCGCCGGTCCCGGCGCCCGCTGCAGGGCCGCCTCCACCGCGATCGACAGGGCCGCGACGAACCCGCTGTCCACCCCCAGCGCCGGCGCGCGCAGGTAGGGCGTGCAGCCCACTTCGCCCGCCAGCCTCCGGTAATCGTGGTCGAGCTCCACCAGGGTCTCCACATGCTCCGAGACGAAGGCGATCGGCGCGATCAACACCCCCTTCCCTTCCCGCCCGGCCCGCCGGATCTCATCCTCGGTCGAGGGTCCGATCCAGCGCAGCGGCCCCACCCGGCTCTGGTAGCAGATGGTCCAGTCGGGGAAACCGGGCAGCTTCGCCGCGATCGCCGCCGCCGTCGCCGCCACCTGCGCCGGATAGGGGTCGCCCGCGGCCACCACCCGCTCCGGCAGGCCGTGCGCGGAAAACAGCAGCCGCACCCCCTTTCCGCCGTCGCCGTCCGCCGTCGCCTCGATGATCCGGGCATGTGCTGCGACCAGGCCTTCGGCGTCGGGATAGCAGCATATTGTCCGTATACGGCCTTTTCCCCGGTAGGCGGCGCGCCAGGCGGCCAGGGACGAGGCCGTGGTGGTGGTCGAATACTGCGGATAGAGTGGCAGCAGCACCACCTCGTCGGGCGTGAACGCCGCTACGGACGCGGCTGCGTCTTCCGTCAGCGGCGGCCAGTAGCGCATGGCGATGAAGGCCTTCGTCTCGTAGCCCGGCAAGGCCGCCCGCAGGGCCGCCTCCAGCGCCCGGGCCTGCGCCTGCGTCGCCGGCAGGATCGGCGAGCCGCCACCCATCAGCCCGTAGTTGGCCTGCGCCGCCTTCGCCCGCCGCACGGCGATCAACGCCGCCAGAGGATAGCGCACGACCGCCGGCGCGGCGAGGATAGCCGGGTCGCGGAACAGGTTGAACAGGAAGGGCCGCACCGCCTGCGGCCCGTCCGGGCCGCCGAGGTTGAACAGCACCACCGCCAGGCGCTTCAAACGCTCACCGCCTCGCGCACCACACGTTGGACCACCCGGTCGATGTGCTCCACCGGCGTGTCCGGCGTCACCCCATGGCCCAGGTTGAAGATGTAGGGTCCACCGCTCCAGGCCGCCAGCAGGGTCTCGACCCGCGCGTCCAGCCCCGGCCCGCCGGCCTGCAGCAGCAAGTTGTCCAGCGCGCCCTGGATCGGCATCCCCCGTGCCTGCAGCCGCCGCCCCAGCGCCAGAGGCGCCTGGGTGTCCAGCGCCACCGCCTGCACCGGCACGGCGGCGGCGTAAGTCTCCACCAGGGCGCCGGCGCCGCGGGGGAAGCCGATGAACGGCGCGTCGACGCCCGCGGCCCGTACCTTTTCCACGATCGCCCGGTGCGGCCGGATCACCACCCGCTCGAACACATCCTCCGCCAGGCCCTCGGCCCAGGACTCGAACAGCTTCAGCGCCTGGGCCCCGGACCGCGCCTGCATCACCAGGTAGCGCGCCGTGGAGTCCACCAGCACGTCCAGCAGCCGGTCCAGCAGCTCAGGTTCCCGATAGGCGAAGGCGCGGGCACGCGACCGGTCGCTCCCCCGCCCCTCGATCATATAGGTCGCCACCGTCCATGGCCCGCCGGCGAAGCCGATCAGCGCCCGCTCGGGCTCCAGCGCCGCGCGCACCCGCGACAGGGTCTCGCCGACAGCCGACAGCCGCCTCGTCGAGGCCTCGATCTCGTCGGCCAGCCTTTCCACCGGAGGCAAAGGTCCCAGCCTCGGCCCCTCCCCGGCTGCGAACCAGACGTCCTGGCCCAGCGCCCGCGGCAGCAGCAGGATGTCGGCGAAGACGATGGCCGCATCCATCGGGAACCGCCGCATGGGCTGCAGGGTCGCTTCCGCGGCCATCTCCGGATTGTGGCAGAAGGCGATGAAGTCCACCGCCCTGGACCGCAGCTCGCGGTATTCCGGCAGCGACCGGCCAGCCTGGCGCATGAACCACACCGGCGGCCTCGCCAACGTCTCTCCGGCCAGGGCGCGCAACAGGAGCGGTTGGGACGTTTCGGTCATGCCGCGGTTAAACCGGCTTCCCGCAAAAGGCTCAAGCCTAGTGGTTCACACACCGCATCTTCTTCCTGGAAATCATATAAATTAGGAGATTGAGAAAGAGGTAGGGCCGGTCGGACCCGGGGATAATTCCCGGAGTGTCCCGGCCATACCCAGCCTGTCCCCAAGCCGGGCTCCCTCCCGGCAGCCGAGATGGCGGGCCTGTGAATTACGGGCATGAACCGGAATCGCGTTCGTTGGCCTTAACGATTCATTAAGGGTGTTCGGGATCGGAGTACTGATAACCAATCCGCCAGGATTCCGTCCCGGACTCGCCGGCCGCCATCGGCGCCTGCCTGGCGTCGGGGGACGAGGCGGCCTGGAAACCGGCCTTTGATCCCCGTCGTGCAGACCGACGACGAGACCTCCGGGAATCAGCGCGACCTATCCCCAAGCGGGCCGGGCTTCGCTAAGAGGGTATCGACTCAACTGTCCCCAGAAATATTTCCCCGATGAGCGCTGTCCGCCTCGCCACCTACTTCCACGTCCACCTGGTCTCCGACTCCACCGGCGAGACCCTGAACGCGCTTGCGCGCGCCGTCTGCGCACGGTTCGAGAACGTGTTGCCGATCGAGCACATCTACGCCCTGGTCCGTTCGCCCCGGCAGCTGGAGCGCGCCCTGGCCGACATCGAGGAAGCCCCGGGCGTCGTCATCCACACCATCGTCGACGACAAGCTGCGGGCGTCCCTGGAGGAGGGTTGCCGCCAGCTGGACATGGCCTGTATTCCGGCGCTGGATCCACTGGTCTCGGCGCTGTCCCGCTACCTGGGCGCCTCGATCACCAGCCGGGTGGGCGTGCAGCACGCGCTGGACACCGACTATTTCAACCGCATGGACGCGCTGAACTACGCCATCGGCCATGACGACGGCCAGGGCGGCCAGGACCTGGAGCAGGCCGACGTGGTGCTGGTCGGCGTCTCGCGCACCTCCAAGACGCCCACCTGCATCTACCTGGCTCACCGAGGCGTGCGCGCCGCCAACGTGCCGCTGGTCCCGCACCGGGCGCCGCCGGAAAAGCTGTTCCAGCTCAAGAAGGCGCTAGTGGTGGGCCTTACCGTCTCGCCTGACCGGCTGGTGCAGATCCGCAAGAACCGGCTGCTCAACCTGAAGGAGGTCCGGGAGAGCACCTACGTCGATCCGGAAGGGGTCCGTGACGAGATCGTGCTCGCCCGCCGGCTGTTCGAACGCCAGGGCTGGCCGGTGATCGACGTCACCCGCCGTTCGGTGGAGGAGACCGCCGCGGCGGTGCTCAACCTGATGCACGGCGGCCACGGGCAGATCGAGGTGCTGGGGTGACCCCACAGGTCGTCCTGGCCTCGCAGAGCGGCACGCGCAAAGCCCTGCTGCAAGGCGCGGGCGTCGCCTTCGCCGCCGTCTCGTCCGGCGTCGACGAGGACGCGGTCAAGCGCGAGCTGCTGGCCCAGGCCGCGACCCCTCGCGAGATCGCCGGCGCGCTCGCCGAGCGCAAGGCCCTGCGAATCTCCGCCGGCCGTCCGGAATACGTCATCGGCGCCGACCAGACCCTGGAGCTCGAGGGTCGGCTCTACGACAAGGTCGCCACCCTCGACGAGGCCCGCGAGCGCCTCGCCCTGCTGCGCGGCCGGACGCACCGCCTGGAAGCCGCCGTGGTGGTGGCCAAGTCCGGCGCGGTGATCTGGCGGGAAACCGCCACCGCCACGCTGACCATGCGCGTCTTCTCCGACGCCTTCCTGCAGCAGTACCTGGCGCGCGAAGGCGACGACGTGCTGAGCTCGGTGGGCTGCTACCGGCTGGAGGGCCTGGGCGCCCAGCTGTTCTCCCATATCGACGGCGACTATTTCGCCATCCTGGGCCTGCCGATGCTGGGCCTGCTGGAGCTGCTGCGCGGGGAGGGGGTGCTGACCGCATGAGCCGTCCAATCACCGGCGCGACCCTGGTGGCCGGCGTTGCGGGCTCGCCTGTCGCCCATTCCCTGAGCCCGCTGGTCCACAACGCTTGGATCGCCGCGGCGGGGCTCGACGCGGTCTATGTCGCGTTCGCACCGCACGCCGACGGCTTCCGCGCTTTCGCCGAGGGTCTGCGGGGTGGGGCGGTGCGCGGCCTCAACGTCACCATCCCCTTCAAGGCGGACGCCCTGGCCGTCGCCGACCGCCCCAGCGACCGGGCCCGTCGGGCCGGCGCCGCCAACCTGCTGATCTTCGAGGCCGACGGGACGATCGTGGCCGACAACACCGACGGGATCGGGCTGCTGGCCGCCTTCGCCGGCCACGACCCGAAGTTCGACCCCGCCGCCGGGCCCGTCGTCGTGGTGGGGGCGGGGGGCGCCGCCCGCGGCGCGGCGGCGGCCTTCCTCGCGGCCGGAGCGCCGGAGCTGCGCATCGTCAACCGCACCCGCGCCAAGGCCGACGCCATCGCTCTGGACCTTGGGTCTCGGGTGCAGGCCTTCGGCCTCGCTGAGGCCACAGCCGCTTTTGCGGGCGCCGCGGCGGTGATCAACGCCACTTCGGTCGGGCTCACCGACCCGCAATCCCTCGCCCTGCCGCTGCACGCCGCCCCCGACCGCGCCGTCGCCATGGACATGGTCTACGGCCGCAGCCGGACGGCCTTCCTCGTCGCCGCCGCGGCCCGGGGCCTGGCCACCGTCGACGGTCTCGACATGCTGATCGGACAGGCGTCGCCGTCCTTCGAGGCCTTCTTCGGGCGCCCGCCGCCACCGGTGGACGTCCGCGCCCTGGCGCTCGCGCATCTGCAGGCCGGGCCATGAGGATCGGCCTATGAGGATCGGCCTATGAGGATCCTGGGGCTCACCGGCTCCATCGGCATGGGCAAGTCGGCGACGCTGGCCATGTTCGCGGAGGCCGGCGTGCCGGTCTACGACGCCGACGCGGAGGTCCACCGCCTCTATGCCTCAGGCGGGGGGGCCGTGGGCCCGGTGGGCGAGGCCTTCCCCGGCGTGGTCGTGGAGGGCGCCGTCGACCGCCAGCTGCTGGGCGCGCGGGTGCTTTCCGACGACGCGGCGCTGCAGCGCCTGCAGGCCGTCGTCTATCCGCTGATGGCCGGCAAGCGCGAAGCCTTTCTGGACGCCGCCCGGGCCTCCGGCGCGCCGTTCGCCGTCCTCGACATCCCGCTGCTCTTCGAGGCCGGCGGGGAGGGGAGCGTCGACGCTGTGGCGGTGGTCAGCGCGCCGGCCGACCTGCAGCGCGCCCGCGTCCTGGCCCGTCCGGGCATGACCGAGACCAAGTTCGCCTCGATCCTCGCCAAGCAGACGCCGGACGCCGAGAAGCGCCGCCGCGCCGACTATGTGATCGACTCCAGCCAGGGCCTGGACGCCGCCCGCGCCCAGGTGGCGGAGATCGTCGCCGCCCTCAACGATCCCCAATGGAGGCGGCCCCGCGACCTCGCGCCCGGTTGAAGCCGGCGCCGAACCCGGGCATGAAACGGCATGGCGCGTGAGATCGTCCTCGACACCGAAACCACCGGCTTCGAACCGCACCTCGGCCACCGGCTGGTGGAGATCGCCTGCCTCGAACTGGAGGACTTCGTCCCCACCGGCCGCACCTTCCACAAATATGTCGATCCCGAGCGCGACATGCCGGAGGGCGCCCAGCGGGTGCATGGCATCACCGCGGAGTTCCTGCGCGGCAAGCCCAGGTTCGCCCACGCCGAGGTGGTGGACGGCTTCCTCGAATTCGTCGGCGAAGCGCCGCTGATCGCCCACAACGCCGGCTTCGACCGCGCCTTCATCAACCACGAGCTGGGCCGCTGCGGTCGCGTGCACCTGCCGGAAGAACGCTGGATCGACACCCTGGCCCTGGCCCGGGCGCGTTTTCCCGGCATACCCAATTCGCTGGACGCGCTCTGCAAGCGGTTCAAGATCTCGCTGGCCGAACGCGACCTGCACGGCGCGCTCGTCGACACCAATCTGCTGGCCGCGGTCTATCTCGAGCTGAAGGGCGGCCGCGAGCGCCGCCTCGAGCTCTCGGCCCCCGTGCTGGTGGAGGCGGTCGCCGTCGCCCGCCAGAACGCCTACGGCCCGCGCCCCCGCGCGCTCGCGCCCCGCTCCACCGGCGCCGAGCGCGAACTGCACGCCGCCTTCATCCGCGAAGCGGTGAAGAGCGACGAGCTCTGGAAGAAGTTCGGGCTGTAGACCCCGGTACGCCGGGAATTCAGGCGTTGCCCACCGTCTCCACGGCCTGCGCCTGCCGCGCCGCATAGACGCCGGCGAAGTCGATCGGGTCCAGCAGGAAGGGCGGGAAGCCGCCGTCGGAGGTCACGTCGGCGATGACCCGCCGGGCGAAGGGGAACAGGAACCGCGGGCACTCGATCAGCAGCACCTGCTCGACCTGGTCCTGCGGCACGCCGGTGATCTGGAACACCCCGCCGTAGAGCACTTCCACATGGAACAGCGGCCCGTCCTCGCGGCTGGCGCGGGCGGACAGCTTCAGGTCCACCTCGAAATAGCCGTCGTCGCGGCCGCGGGCGTTCATCTCCACGCCGACGTCCATCTGCGGCTGCGCCCCGGTCTGGCGCAGGGCCTCCGGCGCGCGGGGATTCTCGAACGACAGGTCGCGGATGTATTGGGCGAGCACGCGGATTCCCGGCTCCGCCTGCCCCTGGCCATTTTCCTGGCCCGCGGCCACGTCGATGTCGGTCATGCAAGAAATCCGTGCTAGGGGCGGGGCCCTATACGGCGCCGCCAGGCTCCGGGGACGCCAACCGCGCACCCCGCCAAGTCGCGGGGCTGCTATCATGGGCCCCTGGCCTATGCAATGTCACCCCTGACGGGGACGCCCCCACGCCCTATATTGAGGGTTGGCGTCCGCGCCCAACCTTCGAGTCCGTGTTGCCCATCATAACGCTGATCATCTTCGCGGCCCTGGCGGCCATCGTGCTCTACCAGCTCTATTCCGTGCTGGGCCGGCGCGTGGGCCGGCAGCCGGGCGACACCCCCGCCGCCGATACGGTCACCGCGAGCGTCCGCGGCCCGGACCGGCCACAGGAGCTGACCGACGACGGCGTTGCGCTCACCGGTCTTGCGGCGCTGAAGGCCCGCGACCCCGGCTTCGACGCCGCCCAGTTCCTGGCCGGCGCCAAGGCTGCCTACGAGATGATCGTCCGCGCCTTCGCCACCGGCGACCGCGCCACCCTGCGCAAGCTGCTGGCCCCCAACGTCATGGCCAGTTTCGACTCGGTGATCGCGCAGCGCGAGAACGAGGGCTCCAGCGAGACCGTCGAGTTCCTCACCGCCCCCCGCGCCGACCTGGAAAGCGCCGAGGTGGCCGGCGACACGGCCCGCATCACCACCCGGTTCCTGGGCGAGTTCCGCAGCCGCTCCAAGGGTCCCGAGGGCGAGGCGGTGGACGACCGCCGCACCGCCGAGCTCTGGACCTTCGAGCGCAACCTGAAGAGCCGCGACCCCAACTGGCTTCTGGTCCACGTCGACGCCGCGGAGGCCTGAGGCCGATGCGCCTGCGCGTCTGGGGGGCCGCGCTGCTGGCCCTGGTCTCGGCGGCCTGCGCCGCCGTCGAACGTCCGCTCGCGCCCTCCAGGCCCCCGCCGGAGGGTTCCTCCGGCACCCCCCCCAGCTCCCCGAGCGCCTCCGTCGCCCGGTTGCCCGGCTGGAACGACGAGGACCATGCGTCAGCCTACGCGGCGTTCGTCAGCGGCTGCGGCGTCGCGGCCGATCCCGCCATGGTCGAGGTCTGCCGCCGGGCCCGCGCGGCCCCCAACCTCGACCGCCGAGGCGCCCGCCGGTTCTTCGAGACCAACTTCCACGCCCGGCGCATCGAAGGGGAGGGGGTGCTCACCGCCTACTTCGTCCCGGAGTACCCCGCGCGGGATCGGCCCGGCGGCGACTTCACCGGCCCCGTGCGCGGCAAGCCCGCCGACCTGGTGATGGTGGACGGCGGAGTGTTCGACCGGGCCCGCGCCGGACGACCGGTCGCCGCCCGCCGCGGCGGGGGCCGGCTGCAGCCCTATCCGGACCGCAGCGAGATCGAGGCCTCTCCCGTCGCCCGCCCGCTCGCCTGGATGCGCCCGGAGGAACTGTTCCTGCTGCAGGTGCAGGGCTCCGGCGTGCTGGACTTCCCCGACGGCCGGCGGATCAGGGCCGCAGTGGCCGCCACCAACGGCCGGACCTTCGTCGCCATCGCCAACCCCATGCGCGAACGCGGCCTGCTGGCGCCCGACGCCACGGGCGCCGACACCATCCGTCAATGGCTCGCCGCCAACCGCGGCCCCGCCGCCGACGCCATCATGCGGCTCAACCCGCGCTATGTGTTCTTCACCCTCGCGCCCTACGACGGCAGCCCGCCCCTGGGCGCGGCGAAGGTGGGCCTGCCCGCCGGCCACGCGGTGGCGGTCGATCCCGGCGCCCACCAGATGGGCGAGCTCCTCTGGGTGGACGCGAGCCGCCCGAGCCTGGCCGGGGCCAAGCCTGTCTACCAACGCCTGGCGCTGGCCCTCGACGTGGGCGGCGCGATCAAGGGCGCGGTCCGCTCCGACCTCTACCTGGGTCAGGGGGATGCGGCGGGAGCCGAGGCCGGCCGGGTGCGCCACGTGCTCAGGCTCTACCGGCTGGTGCCCGACACCCGGCCCTTCGCCCCGTGAAGCGCCCGCTGAAGCCTGACGAACTTCGGCTCTGGTCCGTGGTCGCCGCCACCGTCCATCCCTTGCCGGGGCGCCGTCTTCCCCGGCCGCCGCAGCCGGCGGGGGAGGGGGCGCCTCCCGCCGGTCCGCTTCCGGCGCCCGCCGCCTCCGCAGCGGCGATGACCAGGGCCAAGCCGTCCGCGCCGCGCCGCGCCGCGCCGCATCCCATCGAGCCCCGCCGCAAGCACCGCCTCGCCCGGGAGCGCGACCCCATCGCCGCGCGCATCGACCTGCACGGCATGACCCAGGACGAGGCGCGCGCCGCCCTCGAACGCTTCCTGTTCCGGGCCTGGGAGAACGGCTATCGTGCGGCCCTGGTCATTACCGGCAAGGGCGTCCAGGGCGACGGGATCCTGAAGCGCCGCACGCCGGAGTGGCTCGCCGCGCCCAGCCTCGGCCCCGTGGTCGCCGGGGTCTCCGACGCCCACCGTAAGCACGGCGGGGAAGGGGCCCTCTACGTGGCGCTGAAGCGCCGGCCGCGGGGATAGGCGCTAGGCTGAAGACCTAACCAGTCTATTGATTTAACGTTCAAATCTGGAATCACTCTGCATCAGAAGCAGAGGAGGCGTTCATGGAAGACGTCTATTGGCTTAGTGACGAGGCGTGGGCGGCGATCGAGCCTCACCTGCCCAAGAACCGGCCAGGTCCCAAGCGTGAGGACGACCGC
>NZ_DASXYF010000080.1:0-92500 GCF_036502675.1 Phenylobacterium sp. | reverse complement strand
AAGCGAATGGATGTCCAGTCAGACCCTTCAAATCACGATTTCAGACAGCTTTGCCGCGGGGTGGAGCAGCCCGGTAGCTCGTCAGGCTCATAACCTGAAGGTCACAGGTTCAAATCCTGTCCCCGCACCCAAGTTCGCGAGACGGCCTCCTTCGGGAGGCCGTTTTCGTTTGGGCGCAGGCCGGCGGCGCAACCCAGGATCAACGCGCCGCGACGGCGCCGGGGCCCGCGGGCGGCGTGTCGCGCCAGTCCGCCGCGGCGGCGGCGAACAGTTTGACCACGTCCCCCAGCCGCTCGCCCTCCGCCCGGGCGCGCTCGCGGCGCGAGCGGCTGAGCTGGCGCTGGGCGTCCACCAGCCGCATCAGGGGCGCGCCGCCCAGGCGATAGGCCTCCTCGGCGTTGCGCAGGTTGCGGGCGTCGGCAGTCTCGGAACGGGCGAGGGCGGCCACGGTGGCGTCGCTCTCGGCCAAGGCCTGCAGGCTGTCGGCCACCTGGACGAAGGCGGCCAGCACCGCCTGCCGGTAGCGGGCCATGGCCGCGCGGGCTTCGGCTTCGGCGGCGCGCCGGTTGGCGTGCAGCGTTCCCCCGTGCAGCAGCGGCGCGGTGAGGCCCGCGCCCGCCGCCCAGCCGCTGGCGCCGTAGCGGAACAGGTTGTCCGGCGTGGTGGCGGTCTGCACCAGGTTGGCGGTCAGGCTGACGTCTGGATAAAGCTCGGCGGTCCGCACCCCGATCTCGGCCGTGGCGGCGTGCAGGTCGGCCTCGGCGGCCAGGATGTCGGGGCGCCGGCGCACCAGCGACGAGGGCAGGGCGACCGGGATGGCGCCGGGCAGGGTGAAGGCCGCCAGGTCGAACTCGGGCGGGCTCCAGGTTCCGGGCGCCTGGCCGGTCAGCAGCGCCAGACGGTGGCGCGCTTCCCCCAGGTCGCGCTCCAGCGGCGGGGCCAGCGCCTCGTCTCTGGCGACCTGGGCCTGGCCGGCGGCCAGGGAGCCGGCGGCCTCGCCGCCGGCCTTGATGCCGGCCACGACGATATCGAGGAGCCGCCTGTCGTCGGCGACGGTGGCCTGCAGGGCGGCGAGCTCGGCGCGCAACGCCGCGAGCCGGACGGCGGCCAGGGCGACGTTGCCGGTCAGGCTGAGGTAGGCGGCGTCGGCCCGGCGGCCCTGGGCCTCGGCCCTGGCCTCGGCCTCCTCCACCCGCCGGCGGCGCCCGCCGAACAGGTCGAGGTCGTAGGAGACCGCGCCGCCCACGTTGTAGAGGTTGACGGTCGGGCTGGGAAAGCCGGAGAAGCCCAGGGTGGCGGTGTTGATCCGCTGGCGCTTGGCCCCCGCCGAAAGGTCGGCCTGGGGTCGGCGGCCCCCGCGCGCGGCGTCGGTCTCGGCCTGGGCCCGGGCCAGGACGGCGTCGGCTTCGGCCAGCGTGGGGCTGTCCTTCAGCGCCTGGCGGATGACCTGGTCGAGCTCCGGCGACCCCAGGGCCGTCCACCACACGCCCGCGGGCCGCGTCTCGGGCGTCAGTTCCGCCCGGGGGGAGGCGGCGTCGCCCGCCATGGCGTAGCCGGCCGCGGCCGGCGCCGGCGGCCGCTGGAAGCTGGGACCCACGGCGGCGCAGCCGCCCAGCATCAGGGCGAGAGCCGCGCCGGCGGCCGGCGGCCTATTCCACGGCTGCATGGTCCATCTCTCCGGTTCGGATCTTGGGCGGCCGCATCAGCAGCAGCAGCGGGCTGGCGCAAATGACCATGATCAGCATCAGCCGGAAGTCGTCCAGATAGGCCACCATCGTCGCCTGGCGCGAGATCTCGGCGTTGAGCGCGGACAGCCCCGCCACCGAAACGGTGTCGTAAGGCGCCGCCAGGCCCGCGGCCACCACCGGATCGGCGGGATTGATCCGGCCGGCCAGCGACTCGTGCATCACCTGGCCGTTGGCGACCGCCGAGGCCTGCATCACCGAGATGCCGACGCTCGAGCCCATGTTGCGCACGATGGTGTTGACCGACGAGGCCTCCGCCCGCAGCGAAAAGGGAATGGTGGCGTAGGCCACCGCGTTCATCGGCACGAACATCACCCCGATGCCAAGCCCCTGGAGCAGGCCCGCGACGACGATCTGCTGCGTGCCCATGACCAGGTCGAAATGCGACATCCGCCAGGCGGCGACGGCGGTGAGCGTGAGCCCCAGCGCGAGGATCAGCCGCGTATCCATCCGCCCCACCAGCGCCCCGGTCAGGAACATCGCGATCAGCGCCCCGACGCCCCGGGGGACCGTCAGGAACCCCGAGTCGAACGCCGAATAGCCCATCAGCCCCTGGGTGATCGGCGGCAGCAGGGCCACGGCGGTGTACAGCAGCATGCCGATCCCGAAGCCGAACAGGGTGACCACCATGAAGTTGCGGTCGGCCATCAGCCGCCGGTCGAAGAACGGGTGCCGGACGGTGAGGGAGTGGAGGACGAAGACCCACAGGCCGATCGCCGCGATGATCAGATAGATCCAGGTCTCCCGCGAGGAGAACCAGTCCACGCTGGGGCCGCGGTCCAGCAGCAGCTGCGCCGAGCCGATGAAGGCGACCAGGGCCGCGAAGCCCAGGAAGTCGAACGGCTTGCGGTCGTCGGTGCTCTTGCCGGAGATGAACAGCCAGCAGCCGGCGAAGGCCAGGATGCCGATCGGCAGGTTGATGAAGAACACCCAGCGCCAGGAGAGGCTGTCGGTGAGGAAGCCCCCGAGGATCGGCCCGGCCACCGGCCCCAGGACGGTGCCCATGCCCCAGACCGCCATCGCCCGGCCGTGTTTCTCCGGCGGATAGACGTCGAGCATCACCGCCTGCGAGAGGGGGGTCAGCGGCGCGCCGAACATCCCCTGGAAGAACCGGAAGGCCACGATCTCCGGCAGGCTGTTGGAGACGCCGCAAAGCATGGAGGCGATGACGAAGCCGCTGATGGAGACCAGCAGCAGCCGCTTGCGGCCGAGCCGCGCGGCCAGCCAGCCGGTGAGCGGGGTGGTGAGGGCGGCGGCCACGATGTAGGAGGTCAGCACCCAGCCGACCTGCTCCTGGGAGGCCGAGACGCTGCCCTGCATGTGCGGCAGCGCGACGTTGGCGATGGTGGTGTCCAGCGCGTTCATCGTCGACGCAGCCATCACCGAGACGGTGATCGGCAGGCGCGCGCCCGAAGCGAGGGCCACGGCGGTCAGCGCGCCCGGGCGGCCGCCGGCCGGACGTCGACCTTGACGTTCGCGCTCAGCCCCACGCGGGCGGCCATGTCGGGCGGCGGCTTGTCGAAGGCGATCTGCACCGGCAGGCGCTGCACCACCTTCACCCAGTTGCCGGTGGCGTTCTGGGCCGGCAGGGCGGAGAAGGCCGCGCCGGTGCCGGGGCTGAAGCTGGCCACATGGCCGGCGAAGACCACGTCGGGATAGGCGTCGATCTTCAAGGCCGCCGGCTGGCCGACCTGCATCTTGCCGAGCTGGTCTTCCTTGAAGTTGGCCTCGACCCACGGGACCCCGGAGATCAGCCAGAACACCGTCTGGGCGGGGTTGATGTAGCCGCCCACCTGCAGCTGCTGCACCCGGGTGACGATCCCGTCCTTCGGCGCGCGCACCACGGTGTAGGAGGCGCTCAGCCTGGCCTTCTGGACTCGGGCGGCCGCCTCCATCACCGCCGGCTGGCGATCGAGCGGCAGGTCGGCGTCGCCGCCCATGTTGGCCAGCGCCACGGCGGCCTGCCCCTGGGCGACGGTCAGCTGGCGCTGCGCCTGCTCATTGGCGTGGACCGCCTCCGATTCCTGCTGGCGGGACGAGACGCCGGCGACCACCAGGGCGTGCTGGCGCTGCGCCTCGCGGGCGGTGAAGGCCACGCTTTCGCGCGCGGCCTGCACGGCGGCCTGCTCCTGCAGATAGGCGGCGCGCAGCGACATCGCCTGGGTGCGGGCGGCCGCGAGCTGCGCCTCGGTCTGGTCGAGGCTGGCGGCAAGGTCGCGGCTGTCGAGGCTGAACAGCTCCTGGCCGGTCTTCACGCGCTGATTCTCGCGGACGTTCACGCTCACCACCCGGCCGCCGATGCTGGCGCTCACCGGCACCTTCTCGGCCTGGACATAGGCGTTGTCGGTGGATTGCGAACGTCCGCCGGTGATGACCACGAAGGCGACGACGGCGAGCAGCAGCAGCGGCCCGCCGATCATCAGCGGCCAGCGCCAGCGGCGCAACCAACTGTCGCGCGGGGGCGCCGGGCGCATCGAGACGCCTGCGTCCGTGAAACCGTCTTCGCCGTCCCGCACCCGCAGGCTCCTCCCAGGCCACTGCCACGTTAATAGGTGCGCTGCGCTGCGAGCGCACGCCGCATGCCCAAGGTCTAGCGGAGGTACGGCGTAGCACTCAATGACGGAAATGATATATCGTCACCGGCGACATGCACCCACGTCATATCGCCAATCTCGACCTCAACCTACTCCGGGTGTTCGACGCGGTGTTCGAAGAAGGCGGCGTCACCCGGGCCGGCGTGCGGCTGGGGGTGACGCAATCGGCGGTCAGCCACGCGCTCAACCGGCTGCGCTACATCCTGGACGACGAGCTTTTCCTGCGCGGCTCCAATGGCATGCAGCCGACGGCGCGGGCGCAGGCCATCGGGCCGCAGGTGCGCGCCGCCCTGGAGCAGCTGCAGTCGGCGCTGGCCACCGAGGATTTCGAGCCGGCCACCAGCGAGCGCCAGTTCACCTTCGCGGCAGCGGCCTACGTCTGCGCCGTGCTGACCCCCAGCCTGGTGAGCCAGCTCAGCGTCGAAGCCCCCAACGTCGGCCTGCACTTCGTCGAAGCGCCGGACCTCGCCGAACGGCTGGACGCCGGCGGCGTCGACTTCGCCATCGGGGTGTTCGACAGCCTGCCGCAACGCTTCGCCGGCGACCCGATCCTGAACGAGACCCTGGTATGGGTGGTCCGCCGCGGCCATCCGCTGGCGAACAGCCTGAAGCGGCTGGAGGACCTGGTGCAGGCGCCGCACGTGGTGATCAACAACCGCCCCCGCGGCGTCCCGGCCGGCGCCCGCGGCGGCGAGGAGCTGGTTTCGCGGCCGGGCTGGGAGGACGCCGACCGTGTGGAAAGGGCGCTGGCGATGCGGGGGCTGCGGCGGCGGGTGGGCGTGACGGTGTCCGACACCACCACCGCCCTGGCGGTGGTGTCGCGCTCGGAGATGATCGCCATCGCCCCGCGCCGGCTGGCGCTGATGGCCTCGGACAGCGGCCGCGTGCAGCTGATCGATCCGACCGACGCCTCGCCGCCGGTGGAGGTGCAGATCGTCTATCGCCGGGACCGGATGTCCGAGCCGGCCGTCGCCTGGATGCGCGAGCAGCTGCTGGCCATCGGCAAGACGGTCTGATCAGCCGGCGAACAGGCCCGCGTGGATCTGGCGCAGCAGCGCCTTCTGCACCTTGCCCATGGCGTTGCGCGGCAGCTCGTCGACGAACAGGATCCGCTTGGGCGCCTTGAAGGCCGCCAGCCGGTCGCGGGTACGGGCGATCAGCTGGGACTCGTCGCCGGCGCCCATCACCACCGCCACCACCGCCTCGCCGAAGTCCGGATGCGGCACGCCGATCACGGCGCTCTCGGCGACGCCCTCGAACTCGTCGAGGATCAGCTCGATCTCCTTCGGATAGACGTTGAAGCCGCCGGAGATGATCAGATCCTTGGCCCGGCCGGAGATCCACACCCGCCCGTCCGGATCGGCGTGGCCCACGTCGCCGGTGATGAAGAACCCGTCGGCGGTGAACTCCTCGGCGGTCTTCTGCGGCATGCGCCAGTAGCCGGAGAAGACGCTGGGGCCCTGGATCTGGATCACGCCGGTCTCGCCGCCTTCGACGCGCAGGGCCACGCCGGGCAGGGGATAGCCGACGCTGCCGGCAAGGCGTGCGCCGTCCAACGGGTTGGAAGTGATGATCGCCGCCTCGCTCATGCCGTAGCGCTCGAGGATGCGCATGCCGGTGCGCGCCTCGAACTCGGCGAAGGTGGATTCCAGCAGCGGCGCGGAGCCGGAGACGAACAGGCGCATGTGCGCGGCCTGGGCGCGGGTGAACCCGGGGTTCGCCAGCAGGCGGGTGTAGAAGGTGGGCACCCCCATCATCACCGTCGACCGGGCCAGCCCCTCCAGCACCTGGCGGTCGTCGAACTTCGCCAGCCAGACCATCGGCGCGCCGGACAGGAAGACGCAGTGCAGCGCCACGAACAGGCCGTGGACGTGGAAGATGGGCAGGGCGTGCAGCAGCACGTCGGATTGCGAGAAGCCCCAGATCTCGTGCAGGGCCAGGGCGTTGGCCGCCAGGTTCCCGTGGCTGAGCATGGCGCCCTTCGAGCGCCCGGTGGTGCCGCTGGTGTAGATGATCGAGGCCAGGTCGGAGGCGGCCCGGGGAACCGCCGCGGCGAGCGGCGCGCAGGCCGCGGCCTCCGCGACCAGGGCCTGGACGTCCCGCACGAAGAGGCGCGGCTCGGCGTCGGCCAGGAAGTAGTCCACCTCGGCCGCGGTGTAGGCGGTGTTGAGCGGCAGGAAGACCGCGCCCGCCTTCAGCGCCGCCAGGTAGAGCATCACCGCCTGCGGGCTCTTCTCCGCCTGCACCGCCACCCGGTCGCCGGGGGCCACGCCTTTGGCGATCAGCAGGGCGGCGAGGCGGCCGGCCTGGTCGGCGACCTCGCCATAGCCGATCCGCGAGCCGTCCGGAAACAGGAAGCAGGGCGCGGCCGGATCGGCGGGAAAGCGCGAGGCCAGCAGGTCATAGAGATTGTCGGACATCGACGCGCTCAGTCTCGCTTGCAGCGTTCATGCCGGTCTAGGGGAGGCGCGGCGTATGGGCAATCGCTTGATTGGAGGATTGACGAGAGCCACCTGACAGGGGATGCCGACGCCTGCGAGCGTACGGTCCCTTCGGAGCAGTCAAGAGCATGCGCGACATCCAGCACTTCGTGAACGCCGCCGCCGCGGCCGGCCGTTCGGGCCGCTTCGGCGAAGTGTTCGACCCCAACACCGGCGAGGTGCAGGCGCGCGTCGCCCTGGCCTCGGTCGAGGACGTGGACCTGGCCGTCCAGGCCGCCGCCCAGGCCCAGCCCCGCTGGGCGGCGGTGAACCCGCAGCGCCGGGCCCGGGTGATGTTCGAATACAAGCGCCTGGTGGAGGCGCGCCTGGAGGAACTGGCCAACTTGCTCTCCTCCGAGCACGGCAAGGTGGTCGCCGACTCCAAGGGCGATTTCCAGCGCGGCCTGGAAGTCATTGAATTCGCGTGCGGAATCCCCCACGCCATGAAGGGCGAATACACCGAGGGCGCAGGGCCCGGCATCGACGTCTACTCGCTGCGCCAGCCGCTGGGCGTGGTGGCCGGCATCACCCCGTTCAACTTCCCGGCGATGATCCCGATGTGGATGTTCGGGGTGGCGATCGCCGTCGGCAACACCTTCATCCTGAAGCCCTCGGAAAAGGATCCGAGCGTGCCGGTGCGCCTGGCCGAGCTGTTCGCGGAGGCGGGCGCCAACCTGGGCATGGACCTCAAGGGGGTGCTCAACGTCGTGCACGGGGACAAGACGGCGGTGGACGCCATCCTCGACCACCCGGCCATCCAGGCGGTGAGCTTCGTCGGCTCATCCGACATCGCCCAGTACGTCTATTCCCGCGGCACGGCGAACGGAAAGCGGGTGCAGGCCATGGGCGGAGCCAAGAACCACGGCCTGATCCTGCCCGACGCCGACCTCGACCAGGCGGTGAAGGACATCGTGGGCGCCGCGTACGGCTCGGCCGGCGAGCGCTGCATGGCGCTGCCGGTGGCGGTGCCGGTGGGCAGGAAGACCGCCGAGGCCTTCCGCGAGAAGATGATCGCTGAGATCGAGACCCTGAGGGTGGGCGTTTCCACCGACGCGGCGGCGCAGTACGGCCCGGTGGTCAGCGCCGCCCACCGCGACAAGATCGCCGGCTACATCAAGCTGGGCGTCGAGGAAGGCGCCGAGCTGGTGGTCGACGGCCGGGATTTCCGGCTGCAGGGCTTCGAGAAGGGCTTCTTCATCGGCCCGACCCTGTTCGACCACGTCAAGCCGAGCATGAAGACCTACCAGGAAGAAATCTTCGGCCCCGTCCTGCAGATGGTCCGCGCGGAGACCTTCGAGGAGGCCCTGGCCCTGCCGTCGCAGCACCAGTACGGCAACGGGGTGGCGATCTTCACCCGCAACGGCCGCGCCGCACGCGAGTTCGCCAGCCGGGTGCAGGTGGGCATGGTCGGCATCAACGTGCCGATTCCCGTGCCGGTCGCCTACCACTCCTTCGGCGGCTGGAAGCGCTCGGCCTTCGGCGACGCCAACCAGCATGGCATGGAGGGGGTGCGCTTCTACACCAAGGTCAAGACCGTCACCGCCCGCTGGCCGGAAGGCGACGTCACCGACGCGGCGTTCCATATGCCGACCATGAACTGAGCTCATGGAGGAGCCGGAAATCCTCGTCGGCGTGGAGGGCCGGGTCGGACGGCTGACGCTGAACCGCCCCAGGGCGCTGCACGCGCTGACCACCGGCATGTGCCGGACGATGACCGGCGCGCTGATGGCCTGGCGCGACGACCCCGGCGTCGAGCTCGTGCTGCTGGACCATTCCGGCGAGCGCGGCTTCTGCGCCGGCGGCGACATCCGCATGCTGGCCGAGAGCGGGGCGGGGGACGGCCGGGCCGCCCGGGAATTCTTCTTCGTCGAGTACCGGCTGAACCACCTGCTGTTCGGCTACCCCAAGCCGATCGTGGCGGTGATGGACGGGGTGACCATGGGCGGCGGCGTGGGGATCTCGCTCCCCTGCCGCTACCGGGTCGCCACCGAGCGGACCACCTTCGCCATGCCGGAGACCGGCATCGGCCTGTTCCCGGACGTGGGCGGCGGCTGGTTCCTGCCCAGGATGCCGGACCACATCGGCCTGTGGCTGGCGCTCACCGGCGCGCGGATCAAGGCGGCCGACTGCGAGCTGGTGGGCGTCGCCACCGACTATCTGGAGAGCGCCGCGATCCCCGGGTTCAAGGCCCGGCTGATCGCCGATCCGGCGGCGGCGGAGACCCTGCTCACCGAATACGAGGCCGACGCCGGCCGGCCGCCGCTGGCCGCCGACCAGGACCACATCGCCCGCCTGTTCGGGGGCGACGGCGTCGAGGCGATCTTCGCGGCGCTGCAGGCGGACGGCGGGGCGTGGGCCGCCGGGCAGCTCGCCACCCTGCAGACCAAGTCGCCGCATTCCATGAAGGTCAGCTTCCGCCTGCTGCAGCTGGGCGCGAAGTCGGCCAGCTTCGCCGAGCACATGGCGATGGAGTACCGCATCGGCGCCCGCCAGGTGGCGACCCACGACTTCCGCGAGGGGGTCCGCGCGGTGATCGTCGAAAAGGACAATGCGCCGGCGTGGAATCCGCCCACGCTCGAGGGCGTGACGGAGGCGAGCGTCGAGGCGGTCTTCGCGCCGCTGCCGTCCGCCGAAGAATGGACGCCGCTGGAAGGGGCCTGAACATGACCCGCATCGCCTTCATCGGACTGGGCAACATGGGCGGGGGCATGGCCGCCAACCAGGCCAGGGTCGGCCACGCCGTGGCGGCCTTCGACCTCGCCCCGGCCGCGCTGGCCCGCGCGCAGGCCGCCGGCTGCCGGGCGGTCGGCGCCGTGGCCGAGGCCGTGGCGGACGCCGAGGTGGTGATCACCATGCTGCCCGCCGGCCCCCACGTGCGCAGCGTCTACCAGGACGAGATCTTGCCGAACGCGGACCCCCGGGCGCTGCTGATCGACTGCTCCACCATCGACGTCGACAGCGCCCGCGCCGTGGCGGCCCAGGCCGCGGCGAAGGGCTTCCGGTTCGCCGACGCCCCGGTCTCCGGCGGGGTGATGGCCGCCGACGCCGGCACGCTGGCCTTCATGGTGGGCTCGGCCGGCACCGACTTCCCGGCGGCGGAGGCCGCGCTCTCGCCCATGGCGCGGGTGGTGATCCACGCCGGCGAGCCCGGGGCGGGCCAGGCGGCCAAGATCTGCAACAACATGCTGCTGGGCGTGTCCATGCTGGGCGTCTGCGAGGCCTTCGCGCTGGCCGAGAAGCTGGGGCTGGCCGCCGACCGCTTCTTCGAGATCGCATCGAAGTCCTCCGGCCAGTGCTGGTCGCTCACCACCTACTGCCCGGTTCCCGGCGTGGGGCCCGAGACCCCGGCCGACCGCGGCTATGGGGGCGGCTTCGCCACGGCCATGATGCTGAAGGACCTGAAGCTGGCCCAGGAAGCCGCCGCCCGGTCGGGGGCCGCCACGCCGATGGGCGCGCAGGCCGAGGCGCTCTACGCGCTGTTCGCGGGCCTGGGCCATGCCGGGAAGGACTTCTCCGCCGTCATCGAGCTGCTGCGCGGGCGCCTCGACGGCCTCTCCGCCGCCTGAGGCATGATTCGGGGCCGGCGCGATAGACAAGCGCCGCGTTCTGGTCACAGGGTGCCGCCCGCGTCCAGTCGAGCGGCGAACAGCCGCCGCTTCGGCGCGCCCGAAACCGATCCGAGTTGCCCGATGGCGCCCCCGCGTCCGACCGCCGGCCTGGAGACCGAGCTGAAGTTCGAGGTGGATTCCGCATCGATCGAGAAGCTGAAGACCCACCCGGCGCTGGCGGGGCCGGCGTCGCCGAAGCGCCTGCGGTCGGTCTATTTCGACACCCCGCACCACGACCTGAAGAACCACGGCGTCACCTTGCGGGTGCGCGAGGCCGACGACGGCTTCGTCCAGACGGTCAAGAAGCGCCAGGGCGCCGGTCTCTTCGCCCGCGACGAGTGGGAAAGCGCCGTGGCGGGCGTCCGCCCCGACACGGCCGCCCTGCAGGACACCCCGGCCGGCGACGTGCTGAACGGCCACGCCGGCAGCCTGGCCCCGGTCTTCGCCACCATCGTCGAGCGCCAGGTGCACCTGTGGCGCCATGACGGGGACGTGGTGGAGGTGAGCCTCGACCAGGGCGAGATCACCGCGGGCTCCCAGAGCGAGCCGATCCGCGAACTGGAACTGGAGCTGAAGGCCGGCGATCCGGCGGCGCTGTTCGCGCTCGCCCGCGACCTGGCGCAAGGGGCGCCGATCCGGCTCAGCTTCGATTCCAAGGGCGAGCGCGGCTACCGCCTGGCGGGGCACGACGGCCTGGCGGCGCTGAAGGCCGAACGCACGGCGGTCTCCGGCGACATGAGCGCGGCGGAGGCTTTCCGCCGGGTGGCCCGCAGCGCCCTGGGGCAGATCGCCGGCAACGCCCAGCTGCTGCGCCGGGCGCGCCTGCCGGACGCCCTGCACCAGACCCGGGTGGGGCTGCGCCGGTTCCGCGCGGCGCTGGCGGTCTTCGGCGGCGTTCTCCGGGGCCCGGCCCTGGACGAGGTGCGCGCCCAGACCAAGTGGCTGGCCGAGGCGCTGGACGAGGCCCGCGACATCGACGTCTTCATGCAATCGACCTTCCGCCCGGCGGAGGCGGCGGCCGGGGAGGGCGATCCCACCATGGCCGCCCTCGGGGCGCGCCTGCGCCACGCCCAGGCCGAGGCCTATGAGCGGGCGGTGGCGGCGATCGAATCGCCGCGCTTCGCCGCCCTGCTGCTGGACGTCGCCGCCTGGGTGGAGGTGGGCGCCTGGACCCACGCCGAGGCCGCTCGGCGCTGCGAGCCCGTCCGCGACCTCGGCGCCCGCGAGCTCGATCGGCTGAGCGAAAAGGTGCTGAAGAAAGGCCGCCATCTGGCCAAGCTGGAGCCGGCCGAGCGCCACCAGCTGAGGATCAAGGCCAAGAAGCTGCGCTACGCCACGGAGTTCTTCGGCGGCGCCTTCGGCCCCAAGGCCGAGCGCCGGCGGGCGCGCTACCTGGCCAGCCTGCGCACCTTGCAGGACACGCTGGGCGAACTGAACGACATCGCCGTGGCCCGCGCCCAGGGGCCAGGCTTCCTCAACGGCCGCGGGGCCGACGTGGCCTTCGCCGCCGGCCTCATCGTCGGCCGCCGCGAACGGCGCGAACCCGACCTGCTCGATGCATCCGAAAAGGCCTTCGCGGCGTTCAGGCAGGCCAGGCCGTTCTGGGAGCCCTGACCCGGTTCCCGTCCGGGTTGCAGATCGGATTCACCTCTTTGTGCAGGTACAAGCGTCGCAAAAGGGCGCTTAATGGGGCCCGTGGGGTCGAGCGTCAGAACGGGAGCCACCCATGAACGTCATCACCGTAAGCGCGGTCCAGGGCGGCTGGGTTGTCGATCACGCCCTCGCCGCCAATCCACTCATGTTCCTGGCGGGCGGCAAGGCCGAGCAGAAGGCGCGTGAGCTCGCCCAGAGGGCGAGCCAGCGAGGCCTCGCGGCCGAGGTGCAGATCTATGATATCGCCGGCCAGCTCGCCGGCCGCTTCCGCTATGGGGCGGAACCCGCTTCGGTGTAGCCGCGGCATGGTCCAAACTTGATTTGAGCGTCATCGCCGGGCTTGTCCCGGCGATCATTGGGTCACCCCACGATCGCGTGCGGGACGTAGCGCGACAGGTTCCTGGTCACCCGGCTGCGGTCCTCGCGGATGCCCAGCGCCACCGGCTCGTCGCCGACGATCCAGGCGCCGGCCACCGGATAATACCCGTCGAAGCGGGGCAGGGGATGCAGCGCCTGGCGGACATGGCCCTCGGCGCCGTAGCCCTGGTCCAGCACCGGCGCGCGCCGGCCGCGATCGACCAGCTCGACGTTGGCCCCCTCGCGGGAGAACAGCGGCTTCCTGACATAGGACGCGCCCAGCTCGGCGATGCGCGGGTCGTCCTCGAAATAGGCGGGCAGCAGGTTCGGATGGCCCTCCTCCCGCGCCCAGAGCAGCGGCAGCAGGCCCTTGTTGGAGAGGATCGCCTTCCAGGCGGGCTCCAGGAACAGGGTCTGCGAGCCCGCCAGGTACGCGGCGAACGGCTCGCGCAGCATCTCCTCCCAGGGATAGAGCTTGAAGATCGCCTGGACGATGTAGTCGTCCTGGTCGACGAAGCGGCCGTCGGCGTCGACGCCGATGGCCTGCATGGGCACGAACTTCGCCTCGATCCCCGCCTGGGCGGCGATGTCCTGCAGGTAGCGGACGGTCTGGCGGTCCTCCACCGCCTCGGGATCGCTGGCGAAGTGGACGAAGCCGCCGGCGGGGAACAACGTGGCGAAGCGGGCCGCCAGCTTCTCGTGCAGGCTGTTGAACTGGTCGGCGCCGGCGGGCAGGCGGCCGGCCTCGATCATGTCCTCCAGCCAGATCCACTGGAAGGCGGCGGTCTCGTAGAGGCTGGTGGGGGTGTCGGCGTTGTATTCCAGAAGCTTGGCCGGCCCGCGCCCGTCGTAGGCGAAGTCGAAGCGGCCGTAGAGCGAGGGCGCCGCCTCGGCCCACGACTGGGCCACGTAGTCGCGCAAAGGTTCCGGGATGGCCAGGCGGGCCATCGTCCGCTCGCTCTTCACCGCCTCGGCGACCACCTCGAGGGCCAGGGCGTGCAGCTCGGCGGCCGGCGCCTCGATCCCGTCTTCCACCTCGGCCAGGGTGAACTGGTAATAGGCCCGCTCGTCCCAGTAGCGGCGCCCGTCCAGGTGATGGAAGGTGAAGCCCAGGCGCTCGGCCTTCTCCCGCCAGCCCGGGCGTTCGGCGACCTTGATCCGCTGCAAGGGGGTCAGGCGTCCCGGTCGGGCGAAGGCGCGCCCAGCTTCAGGGCCGGCGCCTCGATCTGCAGCGGCTCGTCCTTCGGCGCGGTCAGCCGGGCCAGCACGTCGTCGGCGCTGGTCTGGCCGGGCAGGATGCCGGCGTTGCGCAGCTTGGCGTCCAGGTCCGCGCCGGTGCGGCGGTCCTCCAGCTCGGCGGAGGCCTTGAACTTCTCGTCGCGGATCGCCTGGCGCTCCTTGATGCGCTTGAGGCTGTCGGCGGCCGAGCCCAGCGACGCCGTGGCGCCGGCGCCGCCCGCGACCACCGAGGCCTGGGCGCGCTGGACGGACTCGTTAACCTTCACCACGTCGATCTCGCGGCGCAGCCCCTCCACCTTCTGCTGGGTGGCGGCGATGATCTGGTGCAGCCGGTCCTCGGCGCCGCGCATCTCGGCAAGCTGCGGCGCCTTCAGCGTCACGTCCTGCTCCAGGTCGGCGATCCGCTGGGCGACCTCGCGGGCCAGGGCCTCGTCGCCCTTGGCCAGGGCCGCGCGGGCCGAGCCCTCGTAGCGGGACGCCTGGTCGCGGAAGCTCTGCAGCTCCTTCTCCAGGATCCGCCGGCGGGCCACCAGGGCGGCCAGGTCGTCGCGCGCCTTGCCCAGGGCGTTGTCGGCGTCGCGGATCTCCTGGTCGAGGATGCGCAGCGCATTGGCGTCCACCACCGCGCCGCCGGCCTCGTAGGCCGTGCCGCGCACCAGGGCGAAGAGTTTGGTCCAGATGGCCATGTCGAGTCCCTTTCTCAGGCGGCGGCGGAGAAGCTGTCGCGCAGGTCGGAGGCCGCGCGGATGGCGTTCTCGGCCAGCATGCGCAGCTCGATCAGCACGGTCTGCAGGGTGGTCTTGCAGGCCAGCTCGCCGAACACCTCGTAATAGTCGCGGCCCGCCACGGTGGTGATGCCGAAGTTGGAGAGCGGCACGATTTTCTGAGCTTTCAGCAGGAACTCGTTGAAAGCATGCCGGTCCTCCTGCTCGTCCACCGGCCAGAGCAGGGCCGAGACCACGATCTGCTCTGCGCCGACGCTGAGATAGATCGGCAGGTCGCCGTGCTCGTGCATGACGATGCGCACCACGGGGTCGGCGCCCTCCATCACCCGGACGGTCATCTCGCCTTCGCGGGCGAGCGCCGTGGTCTGCAAGGCCTCGCTGAGGGTCTTCACTGTCCAGTCGATGTCGATGACCTGGTCCATAGGGCGGGTTCCTCGGGTCGGAGAAGTGGAATGGGCGGGGGCCGGCCCGCGGCTCGAGGCGATGAGGATCGCGCGCACGGCGGCCTGGATATCGGCGCGGGCGGCGGGGGGAACCCATAGCTCCAGCTTCACCAGGCCCATGCGCCGGCGCGCGTCCCGCCAGGCCCGGGTGCGCTCGGCGGCGTTGACGGCGGACGGTCTGGCGGTTGGCGGCATGTTCGCGGAATGCATACATGTATGCTTGACACGATGCAATCGCCGGGTGGATGTCTACGGGCATTGCCCGTAACGGCGACCCGCGCGTTCGGCTGCGGTCATAGGGCGCGCAGAGGATGACGGTTTGATGTTCGACCGGCTGTTCGGCCGTGGCCGCACCCCGGCGGCGCCTGCGCTGCCGATGGTGCGCAACATCACCATCGGGCGCAGCCTGCGGGTCGATCCGCTGGCCTGGCGCCGGTTCGGCGATGCGGCGCGCTTCAGCCTGGACGGCGACACCCTGGAGATCGTGGCCCAGGGCCTGATCGACCTGGGCGCCGACGGCTTCGTGCACCGGTTCTACACCGACGACGACGTGATGTTTCAGGTGCTCTCCGGCGATCGCGACGGGGCGGGGTCGGAGGACCACACCCTGTTCGTCCCCTGGTCCAGCGACTATCCCGCCGCCCCCGGCGACAAGCGGCGCTGGCGCGACCGGCTGCAGGCGCGGACCTTTACCGGCGAAGGCCTGCCGGACTACCGCCGCTTCTGGTTCGGCGACGAAGCCGAGACGCAGGCGCCGGTGAGCTTCTGGGAAAGCGTGTATGACAACCGCGACGCGGCCACGACGCGGCGAATCTACCAGACCTGCATGTTGTTCGCCCGCGAGCTGCCCGGCGAGGGGCGCGAACTCCTGCTGGCGATCGAACAGGAGCCCGAGGGGGGCGACATGACCCATGAAGTGATGATCGGCGTGCCGCTCGACATCGCCGAATTCAGCGCCTGACGGAGCCTGCGATGTTCGACCCGGTCCTGTTCGCGAGCGGTGCGCTCGCCTTCCTGCTGGCCTTCGGGCTCGCCGGCGCCTTCGCGCTGGCCTTCAAGTACGTCTACCAGTGGATCACCCCGCACGACGAGAAACAGCTGATCCGCCAGGGCAACAGCGCCGCCGCCGTGGTGCTGGGCGGCGCGATCCTGGGCTATGTGATCCCGCTGGCCTCGGCGCTGGCCCAGACCCACAGCCTGCCGGAGTTCGCCGCCTGGGCGCTTCTGGCCGGGGTGATCCAGATCGCGGTGTTCTGGATCGTCCGCCGGGTCGCCGTGCGCGACGTCTCGGCCCGTATCGAGCGCGGCGAGATGGCCTGCGCCCTCTATCTCCTGAGCATCTCGGTGGCGGTGGGGATCATCAACGCCGCCTGCATGACCGCCTGACCGGAGCGCGCGCCGCAATGTCCGCCTCGCCCACCCCGCCCCGGCCGCTGCTGAAGCGCAGCCGCCGGCTCGTCCTGACCACGGTGATCGCCAGCGCCGGGGTCTCGCTGGCCGCCTGCGACGCGCCGGGCGCCTCCGCCGACTGGAACAGCCCGCCCGCCGTGCAGATCGAGCAGGGCGCCCCGCTCAACGCCCACACCTACGCCTCGCTCGCCGCCTGCAAGGCCGCCAACGAAGTGCCCGACGAAGCCTGCGAACAGGCCGCCAAGGCCGCCGTCGCCGACCAGGACAAGACCGCGCCGCGCTTCGCCGAGCGCGCGACCTGCGAGGACGTCTACGGCGCCGGCCAGTGCGTGCCCAACACCCAGGCGGGGCAAGGGAGCTTCTTCACCCCGCTGCTCACCGGCTTCGTCATCGGCCAGCTCATGAACGGCGGCTTCCGGGGCGGCGCGCTCTACCGCGACCAGCGGGACGGCGGCCTTTACACGGGCTACGGCGGCCGGGTGTTCAACGACTACTCGACCGGGCGCACCCAGATCGGGACCAATGGTCTCGATCCGCCGGCCGCGATCCGCGAGGCCCCGCCCAAGATCCAGACCCGCACCTCGGTGCTCTCCCGCGGCGGCTTCGGCGGCCGCATGAGCGCCCACAGCTACGGCGGCGGCGGCTTCGGGGCTTAGGAAAACGCCCTGCTCCCGCAAGGGAACAAGGGAAGAAGGATCGCGAAGTCGCCGCTACTTCTTCTCCAGCAGCAGCTGGCCTTCCTTCTGCAGGCGGCCCTTTATCTTGCCGGCGATCATGCCCAGCACGTCGGGCAGGTCGATCTCCATCCGCACCGCCTGATCCTGCACGTCCAGCCGGCCGGCGATCGCCTGGCCCAGCACCTTGGCGCCGAAGCTCAGCCGGTCGCCTTCCCACGCCCGGGTGACGCTCATCAGCCCCTCGCCGCCGAACTGGGCGCCCAGCTGGCCGAAGCCCGCCTCGATGCGCCGGCGCGCCTCGGCCTTGCCGAGGTCGTGGGGGATGTTGACGGTGACGGTCTTGGTCATGCGAAAGGCGATCTCCAGGGACGGAACGGCTGAGGCGGCGTGCGGCTCCGCCGGCGGCGACGGACAGGGAGCCGGTCCGGCCCGATAGCCTAATCGGCCAGGGTTTCGGCGGCGGTTATCATCGCCCGTTTCGCCAGCCGCCGGGCGCGTCCGGCGATCTCCTCGGCCGGAAGGTCGTGCAGGCCCTTGGGCCGGGGCAGGCTGACCATCACGGTCGCCCCGTCGTCGGTGAGGATCGACACACCGACGGCGGTCGGGCCGACCGTCACCGACGGTGGCAATGAAAGATCCGGCATGTCGAACGTCTCCTGGCCCCCGCCCGATGTGGGGGCGCGGAGTCCGCGCGTCCATACAAGATTTGATGAAATTCCCGACATGAACCCGTCCGGCGGAAGCGTCCCCGGACGCTAGCTGATCCAGGCGCCGGTGAGGCTGGTCATCGAGACGCCCGCCAGGATCAGCTGGTCGCCGCCGCCCATGTCGACCACCGTGTCGGCGCCGGCCTGGGCGACGGTATAGGCCGTGCCCGGATCCAGCAGCACCCGGTCGCCTTCGGCGAGATGGAAGTCGGTCACCCGGTCGATCCCGGCGCCGGAGAAGCTGTGGAACACGTCGGCGCCCGCCCCGCCGGTGACGGTGTCGCTCCCCCTGTCGCCGGACAGCCAGTCGTCGCCGGCCCCGCCGGTCAGCACGTCGTCGCCCTGGCCGCCGCGGACGATGTCGTTCCCAACCCCGCCGTCGCAGGTGTCGGCGCCCAGGTTGCCGTAGACGATATCGTCGCCTTCATCGCCGCCCAGGAGGTCGTTGTCCTTGCCGCCCACCACCCAGTCGTCGCCCGGCCCACCCGCGGCGATGTCGTTCCCGGTGTTGCCGTTGATGTCGTCGAAGCCCGCGCCGCCGACGATCCGGTCGTCGCCGTCGCCGCCGCGCAGGTAGTCCTCGCCCAGGCCCCCGTCGAGGCTGTCGGCCCCGCCGCCGCCCAGGAGGGTGTTGGCCGCGTCGTTGCCGGTGACGCTGTCGGCCCCGGACCCGCCGGTGAAGTTCTCGATCACCGTTCCATAGGCGATGCCCAGGTTATCGGACCAGGTGTAGGTGTTGGCCTGGGCGAACTGGGTCTGGAAGAAGCTCGCCGCCCAGGGATAGATCGACGTCCAGTAGGCCGCCTGGGCGCCGGCCGAATAGTAGGCGATCGAGGAGTAGGCCCCCGGCGTCAGGTCGACGACCGAGCCGCGGGTGTGGCTGGAGAGGTCGATGGTGTCGGTCCCGCCGGCGTCCCAGATCGTCTGCATCATCGGCGTCGACTGGGAGAAGCTGTAGATGGTGTCCCCCGCGGCCGTCGCCGTGTCCGCGCCGTAGCGGCTCTGCAGCGCCAGCACGTCGAACACCATCGGCGTCGAGGGGAAGACCCCGGTCAGCACGGTCCTGACGCCGGTGGCGGTGGGCTCGACCGTCCTGAACTGGTCGTCCGCATATTGGGTGTAGCTCATCACCGTGTAGCGGTGGTTGTCGTAGGGCGCGGGCAGGGTCGCGCCGTCCTCGAACGGGTGCTTCAGCCCCAGCGCATGGCCCAGCTCGTGGATCATGGCCATGTAGTCGTAGCTGGTGGCCGCGAAGCCGGCGCCGGCCTTGCCGTAGTCGATCCAGATGTCCCCGGACCGGGCGGTGGGCGCGCCGCCGTGGAAGGGCGGCATGATGGTGTAGCCCCAGGAGCCCGGCTCGAACTTGTCCACGTCGGTGAAGGCGACGCGGACCTGCCCTGGCTGCACCTGGTCGAGGGTCTGGACCAGCGAGAGCTGCAGCACCGAGTCCCACGCCCCCGCCGCGGAGGCGAACCGCGCGGCCTGGCCCGGGCCGAGGACGCCGTAGTCGGGATCGCTGGGCTCGCCGTCGGCGCCGTAGCCCGGCCAGGCGCCGCCCAGGCCCGCGACGCTGAACGTCACGGTCGAGCCGCCCCACCAGGAGTCGGGGTCGAGGAGCGCTGCGGAGATGTCGCCTGCGCTGGGCGCCGCCATGCCTGATCCGTTCCGAAGGTCTCGCGTCGGGCCGGATCGTGGCCGCCAGACGTGAAAGAGTTTTGAATCGTTAGGATGAACAGCGCCCGGCCGAGCCGGCGCGACGATCGGTCCGAGATGCGGCTCGGCTTACTTCCCCTGCACAACGGGCTATCGCTGGGGTCGAGATGCTCCCCTTCCCCGGGGGGGCTGTCAGCCGTCAGGCTGACTGAGGGGGGTTCTTTTCGGCGACGCCGCTTGCCCCCTCCACCGCCTGCGGCGGTCCCCCTGCCCCTGCGGGGAGGATCCGGGAGGGTTTCCGGCTCATGGTGTCCGCTTCGTCGTGCAGCGTCTCCAGGAAATGCAGCACCGCCAGCTCGAAGGCCCGGTCGGAGGCCGGCGCCTTGAGCTCCAGCCTCCCGCCGGCGTGGGCCGCCAGCACCGCCGGGTGGATGTAGGCCTTGCGGCAGACCGCCGGGGTGTTTCCCAGCAGGCCGGCCACCGCTTTCACGCAAAGGTTCTGCTGGCGCCTGGCCTCGGTCTCGTTCTCGGGCCTGGGCGTGGAGAGCAGGGCGCGCACGGCCGACAGCGTCCCGGCCCAGGTGCGGAAGTCCTTGGCCGAGAAGTCCTCGCCCATCGCCGCGCGCAGATAGGCGTTGACGTCGGCGGACTCCACCGCGCGCCGCTGGCCGTCCTCGTCCAGGTACTGGAACAGCCGCTGGCCGGGGATGTCCTGGCAGGACTTGACGATGCGCGCCAGGCGCCGGTCGTGCAGGCCGGTCACGTGGGTCTTGCCGCTCTTGCCGCGGAACTCGAAGGTCACACCCGTGGCGGTGATCCTGGCGTGCCGGTCGCGCAGGGTGGTCAGGCCGAAGCTCCTGTTGGTCCTGGCGTACTCGTCGTTGCCCACCCGGATCAGGGTGATCTCCAGCAGGCGCACCACGGCCGCCAGCACCTTCTCCCGCGGCAGGCCGCGGCGGGCGAGGTCGGCCTCCGCCCGGGCGCGAAGGCGGGGCAGGGCGCGGCCGAAGGCGACCAGGCGGTCGTACTTGCTCTCGTCGCGCGCCCGGCGCCAGGCGTCGTGGTAGCGGTACTGCTTGCGCCCCCGCTGGTCGCGGCCGGTGGCCTGGATGTGGCCTTTCGGGTCGGGGCAGATCCACACGTCGGTCCAGGCGGGCGGCAGCACCAGGGCGCGGATCCGCGTCAGCGCCGCCTCGTCGCGCACCGGCGCGCCGTCCGCGTCGCGGTAGCCGAAGCCCGCGGCGGCCTTCACCCGGCGGAGGCCCGGGTCCTGGTCGTTGACGTAGTGCAGGCCAGGCGCGGCGGTCGGCGGATCGGGCAGGTCGCGCGCCACCGTCAGCACCGGAACGGCGGGCGGGACGGGCGCATAGGCATCGTGAGAGGTCTCCGCGGGCCGCGGCTCAACGTGGTATGGGGCGGCGCGGTTCCGTACCGCCGGGAGGACGCCGCTTGAACTACCGCCACGCCTTCCACGCCGGCAACTTCGCCGACCTGGTCAAGCACGCCGCCCTGATCGAGCTGCTCTCCCGCCTGACCCAGGCGAAGGCGCCGCTGACGGTGATCGACACCCACGCCGGCGCGGGCCGCTACGACCTGGGCGGCCCCGAGGCGCAGCGTTCGGGGGAGGCGGCGGCCGGCGTCGCCCGGCTGATGGCGGCGACGGACGCGCCCGCGCCTCTGCAGGCCTTGCGCCGGGCCGTGGCGGCGGCGGAGAAGGCCTGGAGCGGCCCGGCCTATCCCGGCTCGCCCTGGCTCACGGCCGAGCGGCTGCGGCCCCGCGACCGGCTGGTCGCCTGCGAGCTGCGGCCCGAGGAGCATGGCGCGCTGGCCCGGCTGCTGCGCGGCCGGGCCAATGTGGAGACCCGCTGCACGGACGGCTTCGCCGCGGCCGCCCAGGCCCTGCCGGCCCGCGGCCCCGCCCTGGCGCTGATCGACCCCCCCTTCGAGCGGGCGGACGACTACCGCCGCACGGCCGCCGCCGCGCGGGCGGCGCTGGTCCGCAACGCCGGCGCCGTCCTGATGATCTGGCTGCCGCTGAAGGACCTGGAGACCTTCGACGCCTTCCTGCGCAGCCTGGAGGACGCGGCGCGGCGCACGCCCCTGCTGATCGCCGAGACCCGCATCCGGCCCTTGAGCGACCCCATGCGGATGAACGGCTGCGTTCTGGCCTTCGCCAACCCGCCGGCCGGATTCGAAGCGCCGCTGCAGGCGGCCTGCGACTGGGTCGCCGAAACCCTGGGGCAGGGGGGCTCGGCGCGGATCTTGACCCCGGGCTGACGCGTTCTCGATTTTGCGGATGCGAGACATCGGAGGCGTGGTATGTTGCGACGCACAATCCGATCGCAGGCTGGAGACGCCGTGATGTCGATGATCGAGCCCATGAAACCCCCGACCGAAGCGGTGGCCATCGCCCAGCGGGCGCTGCGCCTGCCCGTGGGCGCGGCTTCGCCGCTCTGGTTGCTCTACGCCGGCGCGGCGGGGGCGGGCCTGGCCTACTGGTGGATGACGCGCTGGGCCAAGCCGGCCAACCTCGAGGCCCTGATGGGCGCGGGCAAGGCGGCCGCCGAAACGGCGGTCGAGGCCGCGGCCCCCGCCTCCGAGGCCGTCGTCGCCGCCGCCGAGACGGCGCAGCAGACCCTGGAGACCACCGTCGAGACAGCGCTCGAGGCGGCTCCCGAACCGGAACCCCCGCCGCCCGAGGAGGCCGCGCTGACCGAGGCGCTTTCCCTGACGCCGCCGGCGGAGGAGCCGGCCTCCAGGCCCAAGGCCTCCGCGCCGCGCCGTCCGCGGGCGCCGGCCTCCGCGCCGCGCCGCGACTGATCCGTCAGCCCCGCTTGGCGGGCTGCGCGCGGGCGCCTAAAAGGTGACGCGTGCGGCGCAGGGAGCGGCCAGGCGGGTGAAACGGGGCTTCGACATCCTGGCGGCGGCGGCGGGGCTGATCGTTCTGTGGCCGGTGCTGCTGGCGCTGGGCCTGATGGTGCGCCTGGAGTCGCCCGGGCCGGCCATCCACTGGTCGCGGCGCGTGGGACGCGGCAACCGCCTCTTCGCCATGCCCAAGTTCCGGACCATGCGCGCGGGCTGCCCCGACGTCGCCACCCACCTGCTGCAGGCGCCGGGCCAGTGGATCACCCCGCTGGGCTGCGTCCTGCGCAAGACCAGCCTCGACGAGCTGCCGCAGCTCTGGAGCGTGCTGGTGGGCGACATGAGCCTGGTCGGGCCCCGGCCCGCCCTCTTCAACCAGGACGACCTGGTGGCGCTGCGCACCCGCGACGGTGTCGACGCCCTGCGCCCCGGCATGACCGGCTGGGCGCAGGTCAACGGCCGCGACGCCCTGCCGGTCGCCGACAAGGCCAGGCTCGACCGCGATTACCTCGACCGCATGTCCTTCGGCTTCGACCTGCGCATCCTGGCCCTCACCGCCGCCCGGGTGCTGGTGCGCGACAGCGTCGCCCACTAGCCAGGGACACATCCGGAGCCTCGGGCGTTTTCCCGCCGTGGGACGCCCTGGAGACGCCGTTGTGTCGAGTGATTTCGCCCTGATGCGCGCCGGCGAGGGCTTGCGGCGCATGGCTCACGAGGCGGCCGAGCGGACCCGCAGGCCGCCGCCCGCGCCGCCGGAGCCGGGCGAGCCGGCGTCGCCGCGCCGCCGGGCGCTCTACTGGACCGGCGGGGTGCTGGCCGCCCTGGTGCTGGCCGTGACGGCGTTGCTGCTTTTCGCCGACTGGAACATGCTGCGCGGCCCCATCGGCCGCTACGCCTCGGCGAGGATGCACCGCGAGGTGGACATCACCGGCGACCTGAAGGTGCATCCCTGGTCGTTGAGCCCCAGCGCCACGGCCGACGGGATCCGCATCGGCGCGCCAGCCTGGGCGGGGCCCAAGCCCATGGCCCGCATCGACCGGCTGGCTGTGCAGATCCGCATCCTGCCGCTGCTGCGCGGCCAGGTGGACCTGATGCTGGTGCAGGCCGACCGCCCCGACGTCGACCTGCGGCGCGACGCCAGGGGCCGCGCCACCTGGGACTTCTCCGACGGCCGCAAGCCGCAGCAGCCGCTGCGCCTGCCGCCGATCCGTAAGTTCGTGATCAACGACGGACGGCTGCGCCTGGTGGACGAAAAGCGCCACCTCGTCTTCAGCGGGACCATCCGCGCCAGCGAGACGCTAGGCGCCGCCAACCGCGGCTTCGAGCTCACCGGCCAGGGCGCCCTGAACCAGGAGCCGTTCCATATGCAGGTGACCGGCGGGCCGCTGCTGAACATCGACCGTAACCGGCCCTACCCCTTTGACGCCGACATCCGCGCCGGCGCGACCTACGTGACGGCCAAGGGTTCGGTGACCAAGCCGTTCGACCTGGGCCGCCTGTCGATGAACGCCACCGCCCGCGGGCCGGACCTGGCCGACCTCTACGACCTGACCGGCGTGGCCCTGCCCAACACGCCGCCCTACCGCCTCTCCGCGCGGTTCGCCCGCGAAGGGACCCGCTACCGCTTCGAGGGCCTGACCGGCCGGGTGGGCGACACCGACCTGACGGGCCGCCTGGCGGTGGACACGGCGGGCGGCCGGCCGAAACTGACCGCGGGACTCGTCTCCCGCAGCCTGGACTTCGACGACCTGGCCGCGGTGTTCGGCGGGGCGCCCAAGGCCGGCCCCGGCGAGACCGCCTCGCCGCAGCAGGCGGCGGTCGGCCGGCGGATGGCCGCCCAGCAGCGCCTGCTTCCCGACGCCACCCTGAAGGTCGAGCGCCTGCGGGCCATGGACGCCGACGTGGACTACCGCGCCCAGTCGGTCCACGACGCCCCGGTCGCGCTGCGCTCCGGCTCGGTGAAGCTGAAGCTCGACCACGGGGTGCTCACCGCTGACCCCCTGGCCTTCGAATTGCCGCGGGGCCGCATCGCCGGCTCCGTGCGCCTGGACGCGCGCAAGGCCACCCCGGTCACCGACCTGGACCTCAGGATCTCCAACGCCCGCCTCGAGCAGTTCGTCCCGGTCCGCACCGGCGGCGCCCCGCTGACCGGCGCGCTGGCGGGCCGCGTGAAGCTGCACGGCGCGGGTGATTCGGTGCACCGCGCGGCGGCGGCGGCCGGCGGCCAGGTGACGCTGGTCGTCCCCGGCGGCCAGATCCGCAAGGCCTTCGCCGAGCTGATGGGCGTGAACGTGGTCAAGGGCCTGGGCCTGCTGTGGTCGAAGGACCAGGACACCACGCCGATCCGCTGCGCCGTGGCCGATTTCCGGGCGGTCAACGGCGTGCTGACCGCCGACCACATGGTCTTCGACACCGGCCCCGTAGTGGCGACCGGCTCCGGGACGGTGAACCTCGCCACCGAACGAATCGACATCCGCCTCAAGGGCCACCCCAAGAAGTTCCGCATCGGCCGCCTCAACGCGCCGATCACCGTCGAGGGGCCGATCACCGCTCCGAAGGTCGGCCTGGAGACCGGCGGCGTGGTGGCGCAGGGCGGCGTCGCAGCGGCGCTGGGGAGCGTGCTCTCGCCGCTGGCCGCCATCCTGCCGTTCGTGGACCCGGGCCTGGCCAAGGACGCGGCCTGCGGCGCCCTGATCGCCGAAGCCGGTCGTGACGGCGCGCCGGTGAAGACCGCCCGCCGGTGAGCGCAGAGAGGCGGATTGACGGACGCCGCCGCGCGCCTCCACTCTTCGGTCCTTCGATCGAATGAATGAACGGGAGTTGCGGATGGCCGGGATCTGGCGCGGGCGGTTGGCGGTCACGGCGGCGGCGCTGGGATTGGGTCTCGCCGTGGCGGCCGGAGGCGCCCTGGCGCAGAGCGCCGGCGCCGATGCGGTGAAGGCGCGGCAGGCCAACTTCAAGCAGCTCGGCGGGGCCTTCAAGACCATCAACGACCAGCTCAAGGCCGGCGCGCCGGACATGGCGGCGATCAAGGCCGCCGCGTCCAGGATGCAGGCCCTGGCCGCCCGGGCGCCCGACTGGTTCCCGGCCGGCAGCGGTCCCGAGGCGGGCGTAAAGACCGGCGCCAAGCCGGAGATCTGGTCCGACGCGGCCGGCTTCGCCACGGCCGCCAGGGGGCTGCAGGCCGCCACCGCCAGCCTCTCGGCCGCCGCGAACGGCGGCGACCCGGCCGCGGTCAGGGCGCAGGTCGCGGCGACCGGCGCCGCCTGCAAGGCTTGCCACGACAAGTACCGGGCCAAGTCCTCCTGATCCGGTGGCGGGCTCGGGCGGCGACACGCCGGGGCTGCGCGCCCGGCTCTGGGACGCGCCGGTGCGGATCGGGCACTGGCTGATCGTGCTGCTGGCCGCCGCCGCCTGGTTCACCGCCGAGATCGGCCGGATGGAGCTGCACCGGCGCTGCGGCTATGGCGTCCTGGGCCTCGTCCTGTTCCGGCTCTATTGGGGCTTCGCGGGGTCCGAGAGCGCGCGGTTCGCCAGCTTCCTGAAGGGGCCGAGGGCGGTGGCCGCCTACGCCCGCACCCTCGGCCGCCGCGCACCGTCCGAGACCGCCGGCCACAACCCGCTGGGCGCCTGGAGCGTGGCGGCCCTGCTGGCGGCGTTGGCGGCGGAGGCGGGATTCGGCCTCTTCGCGGTGGACGTGGATGGGATCGAATCCGGGCCGCTGTCGAGGTTCGTGGATTTCGACGCCGGCCGCCGCGCCGCCGCGCTGCACGCGCTCGCCTTCACGGCCCTGCAGGCGCTGGTCGTCCTGCACCTGGCGGCGGCGGTCTTCTACCTGGCTTACAAGCGCCAGGACCTGATCGGCCCGATGATCACCGGCCGCCGGCGCTTCGCCGTCGACCCGGACCTCAAGTTCGCCCCCGCCTGGCGGGCGGCGGCGGGGGCGCTGGCGGCCGCGGCCCTCGTCTGGTTCGTGGCCCGCGGCCTCAGGATGTGACCTGGGCGCCTACGGGCCGGGCGTTGAGCCTGTCGTCCTACAAGGTTGAGTTTACTAAAGTTAAGCTTGGAACATTCTTGAGCTTTGGCCGTTTCCGGCCGGTCTGAAGTCGCCCCGGGGCACGGGGCGACCAGCTCGGAGGAACTCGATGATTAAAGCCCTTGTCGCCAGCGTCGCCTCGGCGGCGCTGATGGCGTCCGCGCCGATCGCGTTTGCGCAGTCCACCTCGACCGTCGGCTCCGGCGCTTCGAACACCAGCGGCGGTTACAGCAATTCCACCCTGGGGACCGGCGGCTCCTCCGCCACCGGCTCCGGCTCGGGCTCCACCCTCGGCGTGGGCGCCGCCAGCGCCGGCCGCGGCACGGCGAGCGTCGGCCTGGGCGCCGGCGGTTCCTCCGCGGGCGCCGGCGGCGGAACCTCGTCCACGATGGGCGTCGGCGGCTCGACCGCCGGCCGTTCGGGCGCGAGCTCGACCCTCGGGACGGGCGCGTCCGCGGCGGGCGGCTCGGGAATCGACACGTCCTCCACGACGGGCACGGGCGCCTCGACGGCCGGCCGCGGCGACACCTCGTCGGCGGTCGGGACCGGCGCGTCGAGCGCCTGGAGCGACCAAGGCGCCATGCAGCACAAGAAGCATCGGCGCCATCGCCACTAGGTCGGGACCTGGCGGCCGGCTTCGAGCCGGCCGTCTCGGCGCGTGATCAGATGAAGACGATCCTTCTGGCCGCGTTCGGCGCCGCCCTTTGGGCCGGCGCGGCCTGCGCCCAGGATGCTAGCGTGACGGCGGACCCCAACGGGCGCCTGCACGGTTCGGCCCCGGGCGTCACCGTCGAGGCCGGCGGCGGCCAGGTCAGGTCTTCGCTCCACTCGCCGGACGCTTCGGCGCAGGCCCGCACGCAGAGACCGGGCTGCGGCCGTGGGGTGACGGTGCGATCCGCCGACGGCGCCGCGGTCAGCAGCGCCTGGGCGAGCGGCCCGGGCCCGACCACGGCCGCCGGAGCGGGATCTCCCGGCTCGACTGTCCAGACCCTGCCTTGCGCGGACGACCGGCCGGTGATCCGCGCCACCCCGAAGAGGAGACATAAATGAAAGCAGCTGTTGTTGCGGCGTCTGCGGCGCTCGCCCTGGCGCCCGCGGCCGGATGGGCGCAGTCGGCGACCACCGCCGGGACCGGCGCCTCGCAGCCGGGGGCGGCGACCGGCGGCACGGCGGGCTCGGCGGCGGCGGGAAACACCTCGGCCTCGACCGTGGGCCTCGGCGCGACCAGCGGCGGCGCGACGGCCATCGGCGCCGGCGGCTCCGCCGCTGCGCCCGACGGCAAGGCCGACACGCGCGCGAAGATCAGCGGCAATGGGGAAAAGGCCCAGGCAAAGGCCCAGGCGATGGATCAGGGCACGTTCTCCAGGTCCCACACCCACACCAAGGTGAAGAAGGACGCCGTCTCCTCGCGCACCAAGGCGATGGCGCACACGCCGGGCTCCAAGCCGGTGATGTCCACCAGCACGGCGCCGACGCCCTGACGGGCGACGGCCTTCGAGCCCCTTAGCCCTCCGCCGCCTGGCGCAGGCAGGCGAGCCAGGCGTCCTCGCGGGCCTTTTCCGCGTCACGCAGCCGGGTCTCGGCGTCGCGCACCCCGGTGTCATGCTTGCGCCACTCCGACACCGCGCCCTCGCGCGCCGCCCGCGCGGCCTCCAGGGTCGGGAAGCGGGCCAGCACCGCGCGGGTGGAATAGGTCACCGGCGGGCCCACGGTCTCGCGGTCGGGATAGAAGCCAGTGACGGAATCGGCGGTGTCGGACTCCACGTGGAAAACGTCCGCCCAGCCGGCGTGGTGGCGCATCAGCGCCCAGGGACGTTCGATCCGGTCGCTCATCGCCAGGTCTCCTCACGAGCGGCGCGCCGCCATGGCGGCGCCGATGGCTTCTAGTCTAAGATTGCGCCGCTGGACGCAAGTGCGCGTCAAGTCAGGCGCGCCCGCGCGGTGCGGGCGGAGGGGAGGGGGCATGGTTCCGGCGTCGGTCGCCGACTACCGCGAGCTGGCGCGCCGGCGCCTGCCGCGGCTCCTGTTCGACTACATCGACGGCGGCTCCTACGCGGAGGTCACCCTGGCCCGCAACCTGGCCGACTTCCAGTCGATCGCGCTCCGCCAGCGGGTGATGCGCGACATGACCCGCCTGGACCTGTCCGTCCAGACCCTGGGCCAGACCTGGGCCATGCCGGTGGGCCTGGCGCCGGTGGGCCTGGCCGGCATGTACGCCCGCCGCGGCGAGGTGCAGGCCGCCCGCGCCGCGGCGGGCGCCGGGGTGCCCTTCTGCCTGTCGACGGCGGGGATCTGCGCGGTGGAGGAGGTGGCCCGCGACGCGGCCCCGCCCTGGTACCAGCTCTACATGCTGAAGGACCGCGGCTATATGCGCGAGCTGCTGGCCCGCGTCCACGCCGCCGGCTGCCCCGTCCTGGTGTTCACCGTCGACCTGCCGGCAGCCGGGACCCGCTACCGCGACGTCCGCTCCGGCCTCAGCGGGCCGCGCAGCCTCGGCGGGGCGCTGAACCGGGTTTGGCAGGGGGCGAGCCGGCCGGCCTGGCTATGGGACGTGTGGGCCCGCGGCCGGCCGCACCTGTTCGGCAACGTGGTCGCCGCCATCCCCGAGGCCAGGGGCATCGACGACTTCTGGGTCTGGGTCGGCCGCAACTTCGACCGCGGCGTCACCTGGGAGGACCTGGCCTGGGTGCGCGAGACCTGGGACCGGCCCATCGTGCTGAAAGGCGTGCTGGATCCCGACGACGCCCGCGAGGCGGCGCGCCTGGGGGCGGACGGGATCGTCGTCTCCAACCACGGCGGCCGCCAGCTCGACGGGGTGCGCTCCTCCGTGAGCGCCCTGCCGCCGATCGTCGACGCGGTGGGCGGCCAGCTGGAGGTCTACCTGGACGGCGGGGTGCGCTCCGGCCTCGACGTGCTCAAGGCGCTGGCTTTGGGAGCAAAGGCCTGTTTCCTCGGCCGCGCCTGGGCCTACGCCTTGGGCGCCGGCGGGCAAAAGCAGGTGTCGAGGATGCTTTCGACTCTGAGAGCCGAGCTGTCCACGGCTATGGTGCTCACCGGTTGCACAGACGCCAGCCGGGCGGGGAAGAGCCTGCTCGACACGCTAAAGTTAGAAGATCATTTCGTTTCCTCGGCATCAGCCCCATCGACAAGCCCTGACCTTGCCGGGTAAATGCGGCGGGATGCGGCAGGACGGCCCTAAGCGGCCGCGTTGACGCATGCGCGACGTTTGGTGTCGAGAGTGAGGGACGTGAATGGGGTCGCCCCAGCGCCAAGGACTGTATGATCCGGCGAACGAGCATGACTCGTGCGGTGTAGGGTTCGTGGCCAATTTGAAAGGCCGCAAATCGCATGAGGTGATCTCGGACGGCCTGCAGATCCTGGTGAACCTGGATCACCGCGGGGCCGTCGGGGCCGATCCGCTGGTGGGCGACGGCGCGGGGATTCTGATTCAGATTCCGGATGCGCTCTATCGCGACTGGGCCGCCGGGGAGGGCGTGCGCCTGCCGCCGGCCGGCGAATACGCCGTCGCCATGTGCTTCCTGCCGCGCGACGCGGCCGCACGCGACCTGGGCGTCGCCCAGCTCGAGCACTTCCTGAAGGTCGAGAAACAGCCCCTGCTGGGCTGGCGCGACGTGCCGGTGGACACCACCGGCCTGGGCGGCGCGGTGCTGGCCGAGATGCCGGTGATCCGCCAGGCGTTCATCGGCCGCGGGCCCAACATCCGCGACCAGGACGCCCATGAGCGCAAGCTGCTGGCGGTGCGCAAGCAGCTGCAGAACCCGCTGGGCGATCTCGCCCAGAAGCACGACCTGCCGGGCCTGACCGAGCTCTACATCCCGTCGCTATCGACGCGGACGGTGGTCTACAAGGGCCTGCTGCTGGCGACCCAGGTGGGCAGCTATTACCAGGACCTGCGCAACCCGCTGGCGGTGTCCGCCCTGGCGCTCGTGCACCAGCGGTTCTCCACCAACACCTTCCCGTCGTGGAGGCTGGCGCACCCCTACCGGTTCATCGCCCACAACGGCGAGATCAACACCGTGCGCGGCAACGTCAACTGGATGAACGCCCGCCGGCGCAGCATGGAGTCCGACCTGCTGGGCGCGGACCTGGCCAAGATGTGGCCGCTGATCCCGCACGGCCAGTCCGACACCGCCTGCCTGGACAACGCGCTGGAGCTGCTGGTGGCCGGCGGCTACCCGCTGGCGCACGCGGTGATGATGCTGATCCCCGAGGCCTGGGCCGGCAACCCGCTGATGGACGCCAAGCGCAAGGCTTTCTACGAGTACCACGCCGCCCTGATGGAGCCGTGGGACGGTCCCGCCGCGGTGGCCTTCACCGACGGCCGCCAGATCGGCGCGACGCTGGACCGCAACGGCCTGCGCCCGGCGCGGTTCGTGATCACCGACGACGACAACGTGGTCATGGCCTCCGAGGTCGGCGTGCTGCCGATCCCGGACGAGAAGATCGTGCGCAAGTGGCGCCTGCAGCCCGGCAAGATGCTGCTCATCGACATGGAGCAGGGCCGGATCATCGAGGACGAGGAGATCAAGGCCAGCCTGGCCCAGGCCGAGCCCTACGAGGAGTGGCTGGCCGACACCCAGTTCAAGCTCGAGGACCTGCCGGAAGCCCCGGCCGGACGCGCCGACCTCTCCAACGACCCGGCCCAGCTGCTCGATCGCCAGCAGGCGTTCGGCTACACGCAGGAAGACCTGCAGTTCTTCCTGGAGCCGATGGGCGCCACGGGCGACGACCCCGTGGGCTCCATGGGCACCGACACGCCCATCGCCGTGCTCTCGCGGCGCGCCAAGCTGCTCTACGAGTACTTCAAGCAGAACTTCGCCCAGGTCACCAACCCGCCGATCGATCCGATCCGCGAGGAGCTGGTCATGAGCCTGGTGTCGATGATCGGCCCCCGGCCGAACCTGCTCGGCCGCCACGCCGGCACGCACAAGCGCCTGGAGGTGGCCCAGCCGATCCTCACCGACGAGGAGCTGGCCAAGATCCGCGCCATCAGCGAACTGCTGGACGGCGCCTTCCGCACCGCCACCCTGGACGCCACCTGGCCGGCGGAGGAGGGGGCGGCGGGCCTCGACGGCGCGCTCGCCCGCCTGTGCCGCGAAGCCACCGACGCGGTCCTGGCCGACATGAACATCCTGATCCTGTCCGATCGGGCTGTGTCGCAGGAGCGGGTCCCGATCCCGGCGGCGCTGGCCACGGCGGCGGTGCACCACCACCTGATCCGCCAGGGCCTGCGCATGCAGACCGGACTGGTGGTCGAGACCGGCGAGGCGCGGGAAGTGCACCACTTCTGCGTCCTGGCGGGCTACGGCGCCGAGGCGGTGAACCCCTACCTGGCCTTCGAGACCCTGGAGCAGCTCCGCGGCGGCGCCGGCGGGCCGCTCTCGGCCTACGAGGCGCGCAAGAACTACATCAAGGCCGTCGGCAAGGGGGTCCTGAAGGTGATGTCCAAGATGGGCATCTCCACCTACCAGTCCTACTGCGGCGCCCAGATCTTCGACGCGGTGGGCCTTTCGACCGCCTTCGTGGAGGCCTACTTCACCGGCACGGCCACCACCATCGAAGGCGCCGGCCTGCGCGAGATCGCCGAGGAGGCGGTGCGCCGCCACCGCGACGCCTACGGCGACGCGCCGGTCTACCGCGACATGCTGGACGTGGGCGGGACCTACGCCTTCCGCCTGCGCGGCGAGGAGCACGCCTGGACCCCGGAATCGGTGTCGCGCCTGCAGCACGCCGTCCGCGGCGGCCTGCCCGGCGAATACCGCGCCTTCGCCGAAACCATCAACAAGCAGAGCGAACGGCTGCTCACCATCCGCGGCCTGATGCGGCTGAAGCCCGCCGACGAGCCCCTGCCGCTGGAGGCGGTCGAGCCGGCCAGCGAGATCGTCAAGCGCTTCGCCACCGGGGCGATGAGCTTCGGCTCCATCAGCCGCGAGGCCCACACCACGCTGGCGGTGGCCATGAACCGCATCGGCGGCCGCTCCAACACCGGCGAGGGCGGCGAGGAATCCGACCGTTTCAAGCCGCTGCCGAACGGCGATTCCATGCGCTCGGCCATCAAGCAGGTGGCCTCGGGGCGCTTCGGGGTGACCACCGAGTACCTGGTCAACGCCGACGACATCCAGATCAAGATGGCCCAGGGCGCCAAGCCCGGGGAGGGCGGCCAGCTGCCCGGCCACAAGGTCGACAAGAACATCGCCCGCGTCCGGCACTCGACGCCGGGCGTCGGCCTGATCTCGCCGCCGCCGCACCACGACATCTATTCGATCGAGGACCTGGCCCAGCTCATCCACGACCTGAAGAACGTCAACCCCAAGGCCCGCATCTCCGTGAAGCTGGTCTCGGAAGTGGGCGTGGGCACGGTGGCCGCCGGCGTCGCCAAGGCGCGCGCCGACCATGTGACCATCTCGGGCTTCGAAGGCGGCACCGGCGCCTCGCCGCTCACTTCCCTGACTCACGCGGGTTCGCCCTGGGAGATCGGCCTGGCCGAGACGCAGCAGACCCTGCTGCTCAACGGGCTGCGCACCCGCATCGCCGTGCAGGTGGACGGCGGCCTGCGCACCGGCCGCGACGTGGCGATCGGCGCGCTGCTGGGCGCCGACGAGTTCGGCTTCGCCACCGCGCCCCTGATCGCCGCGGGCTGCATCATGATGCGCAAGTGCCACCTCAACACCTGTCCGGTGGGGGTGGCCACCCAGGACCCGGTGCTGCGCGCGCGCTTCACCGGCCAACCCGAGCACGTCATCAACTTCTTCTTCTATGTGGCGGAAGAACTTCGCGAAATCATGGCCGAGATGGGCTTCGCGACGGTCTGCGAGATGATCGGCCGGGTCGACCGTCTCGACATGGCCCCGGCCGTGGACCACTGGAAGGCGCAGGGGGTGGATCTGTCGAAGATCCTCTATTCCGCGCCGGCCGAGGGCCGGAAGGGGCTGTGGAACATGGACAGCCAGGACCACGGCCTCGGCAAGGCCCTGGACCACCAGCTGATCGCCACGGCCAGGGACGCGCTGGAGAACGGCGTGCCCGTGCGCGGCGAGTTCGCGATCCGCAACATCAACCGCACAGCGGGCGCCATGCTCTCGGGCGAGGTGGCGCGCCGCTACGGCCACGTAGGCCTGCCGGAGGACACCATCTCCATGCGCCTGACCGGCGCCGCCGGCCAGAGCTTCGGGGCGTTCCTGGCGCGCGGGGTGACCCTGGAGCTGTTGGGCGACGGCAACGACTACGTGGGCAAGGGCCTGTCCGGCGGCCGCGTGGTGGTCCGCCAGCCGCCCGGCGCCCGGCGCGACCCGACCGAGAACATCATCGTCGGCAATACCGTGCTCTATGGCGCCATCGCCGGCGAGGCCTATTTCGAGGGCGTGGCCGGCGAGCGGTTCGCCGTGCGCAACTCCGGCGCCGTGGCGGTGGTCGAAGGCGTGGGCGACCACGGCTGCGAGTACATGACCGGCGGCGTGGTGGTGGTGCTGGGCGACACCGGGCGCAACTTCGCGGCCGGCATGTCGGGCGGGATCGCCTACGTCTACGACCCCAAGGGCCGCTTCGCCCCACTGGTGAACCCGGCGATGGTGGACCTGGAGAAGATCGCCCACACGGCCCAGACGGACGAGGGCCTGCGTCCGAGCCAGCGCTCCATCTCGGTGGAGAACGCCGGCATGGGCGACCCCCTGCGGTTCGACGCCGAGCGGCTGCGCATCCTCGTCGAGCGCCACCAGCTCTACACCGGCAGCGCGCGGGCGCGGTACATCCTGGACAACTGGGACGCGAGCCTGGCGGCCTTCGTCAAGGTCACGCCCAGGGACTACCGCCGCGCCCTTCTGGACATGGCGGCGGAACGGCTGGCGGCGGCCGCCGTCGCCGCCGAGTAACCCTCTAGATCCGGAGCACCATTCGATGGGCAAGCCCACCGGTTTCCTCGAGATCGACCGGCGCGACCGGTCCTATGAGAAGCCCGCCGAACGCCTGAAGACCTGGAAGGAGTTCGTGAAGCCGCTGTCCTATGGCGAGGTCGGCCGGCAGGCCGCGCGCTGCATGGACTGCGGGATTCCATTCTGCCACCAGGGCTGTCCGGTGAACAACCAGATCCCGGACTTCAACAACCTGGTCTACCGCGACCAGTGGCGCACGGCGCTCGACAACCTGCTGTCGACCAACAACTTTCCGGAGTTCACCGGCCGCATCTGCCCTGCGCCCTGCGAGGCGGCCTGCGTGCTGAACATCGACGACAACCCGGTGACCATCAAGACCATCGAGGTCCAGATCATCGACCGCGGCTGGGAGGAAGGCTGGATCACGCCCCAGCCGTCGCCCCGCGGCACCGGCAAGCGGGTGGCGGTGGTGGGCTCGGGCCCGGCGGGGCTGGCCTGCGCCCAGCAGCTCGCCCGCGCCGGCCACTCGCCGACCGTTTTCGAGAAGAGCGACCGCATCGGCGGCCTGCTGCGCTACGGCATCCCCGACTTCAAGATGGAGAAGCACCTTATCGACCGGCGCGTCCGGCAGATGGAGGCCGAAGGCGTGATCTTCCGCACCGGCATGGAGGTCGGCGTCCACGTCACCGTGCGGCGCCTGCTCGACGACTACGACGTGCTGGTGATGGCCGGCGGCGCCGAGGCGCCGCGCGACCTGGACGCGGCCGGGCGCGACGTGGACGGCGTCCACTTCGCCATGGAATTCCTTATCCAGCAGAACAAGCGCAACGCCGGAGACCCCGAGGCCGTCGCCGCGCCCAATGGCGCCATCTCCGCCGAGGGCAGGCACGTGGTGGTGATCGGCGGCGGCGACACCGGAAGCGACTGCATCGGCACCTCCAACCGCCAGGGCGCGGCCTCGGTGGTCCAGCTGGAGATCATGCCGCAGCCGCCGGAGCGGGAGAACAAGGCGCTCACCTGGCCCAACTGGCCGCTGAAGATGCGCACCTCCTCCTCGCAGGAGGAGGGCTGCGACCGCGACTTCGCCATCGCCACCCGCCGGGTGGTCTCCGCGAACGGCAAGGTGACGGCGCTGGAGTGCGCGCGCCTCGAATGGGTGGCCGACGCCGACGGCCGCATGCAGATGCAGGAAATCGCGGACAGCGCCTTCGAGATCAAGGCCGACCTCGTCCTGCTGGCCATGGGCTTCACCGGCCCGCGCCAGCCGGGCTTCGTGGCCGACACCGGCGTCGAGCTCGACCCCCGCGGCGCGGTGAAGGCCAATGTGGTCGACTACCGCACCTCCACCCCGGACATCTTCGCCTGCGGCGACATGCGCCGCGGCCAATCCCTGGTGGTCTGGGCCATCCGCGAAGGCCGCCAGTGCGCCCAGGCGGTGGACGCCTACCTGATGGGCGCCAGCCGGCTGCCGCGGTAGGCGGCCGCGGCGCCGCGACCCGCTACTTGAACTTGATCTCGCGGGTGTTCATGACGCCCCGCAGCACGCGCATGGATTCCCGCGAGACGGCGGCCTGGTTGCTCTTGGGCGTCGAGCCGAACAGCAGGGCGTTGTCCTTGTCCTGGTCGTCGAGCGAGCGGTCGAACGCCGCCATGTTCTTGTATTGGATGATCAGGATCACGTCCGGCTCGTGGTCCCGCGGGGCGTCCACGGCCAGCACCCGGTAGTCGAGCACATCGCCGCGCTTCTTCTGCAGCTCGTTCGACTTGCGCCAGGTGGTCGCGAGGTAGGCCATGTAGTCGTCGAACATGCCGGGCCTGGTCTCGATGGAGCTGATCTGCCAGACCGGCCCCTGGTCGTAGACCCGTTCGGCCATCTGGGCGCAGGCGGGGAGGGGCAGGGCGCCCGCCGCGGCGACGGCCGTGGCGACGGCGGCGGCTTTCAAGGTCCGAAGCATCACTATCACGCCCTCCTGGCTGGCGCGACCGCCCGGGATCGGACGATCCGCGGGGCCAGTGGGCGCGCAAGCGGGGCTTCGCGCAAGGTCGAGCGCCACCAGCCGCCGGCCAAGGTCACCCCGACGGCGCGTAGAGCACCTCGTGCGCCCGGGCCAGGCTGTGGACCCGCCGCCAGGCGGCCGGGCAGGTCGAACTCGCCTAATCGCTGCACGTCGCGCCCCGAGGCTGCCGGGGATTGACCCGCAAACCCGCAGAGGCGTCATGCGAGCGGTCGAAAGCCCTCGCAATCGCCGCGGGCCGGCTGGTAAGGCGACGTTACGAAAGCGGGTGAGGACAGGCCGAATGGAGAAGTCAGGCAAGGGCGCGGTGCTGGTGGCCGGCGGCGCCGGCTACATCGGGGCGCACACCGCCCAGGCGCTGCACGCCCAGGGCTACCTGCCGGTGGTCTTCGACAACCTGAGCTCCGGCGCCCGCGAGGCCGTGCGCTGGGGCCCGCTGGCGCACGGCGACGTGCGCGACGCCGCGGCGCTGGCAGACGCCATGGCTAAGCACGACGTCCAGGCGGTGATCCACTTCGCCAGCCTGATCGAGGTGGGCCGCTCGGTGGCCCGCCCCGACCTCTTCTGGGAGCACAACGTCGGCGGCACCGCCACCCTCCTGCAGGCCATGCGGGCCCGCGGCGTCCGGCGCCTGGTGTTCTCCTCCAGCGCCGCCGTCTACGGCCAGGGCGGCCGAGGTCCCCTGGAGAGCATCGCCGAGCACGCCGCCAAGGACCCGGCCAGCCCCTATGGCGACACCAAGCTCGCCTGCGAGCGGCTGATCGCCGCCCACGGACGGGCGTTCGGCCTCACCGCGGTGGCGCTGCGCTACTTCAACGCCGCCGGCGCCGACCCCTCCGGCCTGATCGGCGAAGCCCACGCGCCGGAGACCCATCTGATCCCGCTGGCCATCGCCGCGGCGCTCGGCGACGGCAAGGCGCTCACCGTGTTCGGCGACGACTTCGACACCCCGGACGGGACCTGCCTGCGCGACTACGTGCATGTGAACGACCTGGCCGCCGCCCACGTGGCCGCCCTGGAGGCGCCGCTGGCCGAGGGCGCGTTCGAGGCGGTGAACATCGGCGCCGGCCGCGCCTATTCGGTGTTCGAGGTGATCGCCGAGGCAGCCCGCGCCCTGGGCCGACCGGTCCCCCACGCCGTCGGCGCCAGGCGGGAAGGGGACCCTCCCAGCCTGCTGGCCGACGTGGCCCGCGCCCGCGCGGTGCTCGGCTGGACGCCCAAGGTCTCCGGCCTCGACGAGATCGTCCGCGACGCCGTCCGCTGGGAGAGCGCCCCGGCCTACGGGCGGCCCGGCCGCAAGGCCGCCATGGCGGCCCTGTCCGCCTCCGCCTGACCAAAGTTCCCGCCCTCGCGACGTGAACCCGCCGCGCCTTGGGGCGTTGAGGATCCCGGCGAAGCGGCGCCTTTGCGGACGCCCTTCGGCAGTCGTAGGGAATGAATGTGGTCCGAGGCCGGAATCGGCGGGCTGGCCTGTCGTGAGGTCGACGACCTCTGCCGCGCCCTGGCCACGGGCGCCGGGTTCGCCTTGGTCAGCGACGAGGCGCGGCGGACGTCGGACCTCGCGCCGCTGGCGCAGTGGGTGCGCGACCAACCGCCCTGGTCGGATTTTCCGTTCATCCCGCTCACCGAGCGCGGCGGCATGGAGCGCAATCCAGCCGCCTCGCGCATGGTGGCGGCGCTGGGCAATGTGGTGTTCCTGGAGCGGCCGTTTCATCCCACCAGCCTGGTCAGCGTCGCCCGCACCGCTCTCCGGGCCCGCCAGCGCCAGTACGACGCCCGGCAGCTCATCGAGGAGATCCGCGAGGCCGAGGCCCTGCTGGAGCGGCGGGTGCGCGAGCGGCGCGACCTGCTGCAGAGCACGATGGGCGGCGTGGCCAGCATCGAGACCGTCCTGCAGCCCGACCTGTGGCCGGCGACGATCGACCCCACCCAGATCGAGCTGGTGATCCTCAACCTGGCCATCAACGGCCGCGACGCCATGGAGGGCGGCGGCTCCCCGGTCGTCAAGACCGCCAACACCCTGCTCGGCGCGCCGCAGTATCCCGAGGAGCCGCCGGCCGGCGACTATGTGATGGTCTCGGTCACCGACAGCGGCACGGGCATGACGCCGGAGGTGCGGGCCAAGGCGTTCGAGCCGTTCTTCACCACCAAGCCCGTGGGCCGCGGCTCCGGGCTGGGGCTAAGTCAGGTCTACGGCCTGGCCAAGCAGTCCGGCGGCGGCGTGCGGATCATCACCGGGCCGGGGAAGGGAACTTCGGTCCAGGTCTTCCTGCCGCGCGCCGCCCGGGCCTGCCCGTGGTGTTCCTCACCGGCTACGCCGACGCCGAAAGCCTGGAGCGCGCCGATCCCGACGCGGTCGTGCGCAAGCCGTTCGACGCGCGCGAGCTTTCCGCTAAGCTCGGCGGCGCCTTGAAGCCCGGCGCGGTCGCCTGAACCGACTGCCGTCCGGGCCGAACATGGTTAGGAAAATCGTTAAGCGTCTCAAGGCCTTTAAGAGGCGATCCTGAGCGTTTAGACTGTCGGTGTCGTGCAACGGCGCGTCGGGGCGTCGGCGGAGGTGTTGCGTGAGACGAGCATCGGTCCTGGTGTCGGCCTTTCTGGCCATGGCGACGCAGGCCGCGGCGGCGCCGCAGGCGCCCGCCCGTCCGGATCCCGCGCCAGCGTCGGCCCCGCCGGCCGCTCCGGCCGCCGACTATCGCAAGGGAGTCGAGGCGTTGCGCGCCGGCCAGCTCGACAAGGCCGAGGCCGCCGCCCTGTCGATCCTCAGCGCCCAGCCGCAGCAGGCCAGCGGCCGCCAGCTCCTCGGTCTCGTCAAGGTCAAGAAGGGCGACCTGCCCGGCGCCGTGGGCGAGTTCGACAAGGCGCTCACCAGCGACCCGCAGTCCATCCCCGCCCGCGAGGAGCGCGCCGTCGCCTTCGCCCGCATGGGCCAGCCCGACAAGGCCCGCGCCGACCTCGAGGCGCTGAAAACCCGCGCCGCCGCCTGCGCCAAGGCCTGCCCGCCGGAACTGCGCACCGCGGTCTCCCGGGTTGAGGCGGCGCTGGCCGCCGGCCGCCCCGCCGCCGCCCTCAGCGCCGCCGCCGCCCTCGCCCACATGAGCGCCGCGGCTACCGCGCCGAGCAGCTTCTGACGCGCGGCGCTCCGGCAACGACGCCATCGCCGGGCTTGTCCCGGCCTCCTGGGCCTCCTAGACCTCAGAATCCGCTCCGCAGCGCCGCCGCCACCGCCGCGATCTTGGCCTCCGTCTCCGCCCGCTCGGCCGAAGGCTCGCTGTCGGCCACCACGCCGGCGCCGGCCCGGGCCTCCACCCGCCAGCCGTCGGCGTCCTGCACGAAGGCCGCGGTACGGATCAGCACGCTGGAGTCCAGGTTTCCGTCGAAGCCCAGCCGGAACATCGCGCCGAAGAACGGCCCCCGCGGCGCCTCCAGCCTGGCGATCACCCGCATCGCCTGCACCTTCGGGGCGCCGGTGATGGAGCCGGGCGGGAAGGCGGCGCGCAGCAGGTCGACCGCGTCGCGTCCCGGCGCCAGCCGCCCGCGCACCGTCGAGACCAGATGGTGCACGTTGGCGAAGCTCTCCACGGCGAACAGCTGCGGGACCGCCACCGTGCCGGGCTCGCACACCCGCGCCAGGTCGTTGCGCATCAGGTCGACAATCATCAGGTTCTCGGCCCGGTCCTTGGCCGAACCCGCCAGCGCCTCCGCCAGCGCCCGGTCGGTCCCGGCGTCCGCGCCCCTGGGCGTGGTGCCCTTGATCGGCCGGGTGGAGGCCTCGATCCCGTCCAGCGCGAGGAACCGCTCCGGCGAGTTGGAGGCCACCGCGCGGCCGGCCAGGCGCAGGTAGCTGGCGAACGGCGCGGGGCTGGCCTCGGCCAGCCGAGCGAAGACGTCGAAGGGGCGTCCGCCGGGGGCCAGCCGCCCCCGCCAGCGCCGGGCGATGTTGGCCTGGAAGATCTCGCCGGCGGCGATCCGCTCGACCACCTCGGCCACGGCGCGCTCGTAGGCTGCGGGATCGTCGGCGGCGAGATCCGCGCCCCCGGCGCCCGGCGGCTGCGGCGCGGCGCCCAGCCAGCCCAGCGCCCGCCGGGCCTGGCCGCGGGCGGCGGCCTCGTCCGCGCCCCGGCCCACCGCCCAGAGCCGCCGCCCGGCCTGGTCGAAGGCCAGGATCGCCGGATAGCGGGCGCAGGCCAGGTCCGGCCAGCCGTCCAGCCGCGCCAGGCCCAGCGGCTCCACCCGGTCGCCCAGCTCGTAGCAGGCCAGGCCCGCCACCCCGCCCTGGAACGGCGGGCCGCCGGCGAGGCCTGGCCGGCGCGGGCCTGCGAGCTCCGCCAGGGCCGCGAAGGCGTCGCCCGGGTCGTCACGCCCGATCACCAGCGTCCGGTCGGGCTGACGGGCGAGATAGGCCCAGCGCGCGTCCGCGCCGCCGCCCACCAGACCCAGCGCCCACGGCTCGTCGGCGAAGGCCGAGAGCACGGCTCCGGGGTCCCGCCACGGGGCTTCGACGAGGGCTGCCGCTTGCATGGGGCCGCCATAGCGCGCCCGGCGGGAACCGCATAGCCAGGCCCTGGATCAGCGCCTGGTCGGCGCCGCTTCGACTGGACAACGGGCGCGGGACCGCCAATTGATGGGCCGCAATCCACCACGTCCGGGGCCGCCCGGCGAACGACGGGAGGTCTGCGATGCGCCGGCACGAAGGCAAGGTGGCGCTGTGCGCCGGCAGCGCGACCGGCATGGGGGCGGAGACCGCCCTGCGCCTGGGCCGCGAGGGCGCCAGGGTGGTGGTGGGCGACGTCAACCTCGACGCCGCCCAGAAGCTCGTCGACCGGATGGTTTCCGAGGGCGGCGAGGGCCTGGCCATCACCTTCGACATCGCGGACCCCGATTCGGTGAAGGCGCTCGTCGACCGCACGGTCGAGCGCTTCGGCAAGCTCGACCTCATGCACGTCAACGCCACCGACCGGAAACTCAACCTCCAGGACTATGACGCGGTCACAACCGACCTGGAGGTGTTCGACCGTATGCACGCCGTCAGCCTGCGCGGTCACCTGCTGTGCACCCGCTTCGCCGTTCCGGAGATGCTGAAGGCCGGCGGCGGGGCGATCGTCTACACCTCGTCCGACGCCGGCAAGACCTCGGCCCCCCAGCGGATGAGCTACTACATCGCCAAGGCCGGGCTGAACGGGCTGATGCGCCACACCGCCATCCGCTGGGGCAAGGAGGGCGTCCGCGCCAACTGCATCTGTCCGGGGGTCATCCTGACGGACGCGGTGCTGGTCAACACGACCGAGGAGTTCCGCGAGCAGCAGCGGCGGCGCGTGCCGAGCCCCCGCCTCGGAACCATGCAGGACATCGCCGCGCTGGTCGCCTTTCTGCTCTCCGACGAGGCCGGCTGGATCAACGGCCAGGCCGTCAGCGTCGACGGCGGCAGCGTAATGCATGGATAGTGACGAGACGGGCTCCGGCGCGGAGGATCTCGACGCGACCCTGCTGCTGCGCCGCGGGGCCAGCCGGGTGGGCGCCGAGCGAATCGCGCTGCTAGAGGCCGTGGCGGAGCTGGGCTCGATCAGCGCCGCCGCCAAGCGCGTGGGCCTGAGCTACAAGGGCGCCTGGGACGCGGTGCAGGCGCTGAACAACCTGTTCGACCAGCCGGTGGTCTCCACCCAGGCCGGCGGCGCCCGCGGCGGCGCGGCGGCCGTCACGCCCCGCGGCCAGGCGCTGGTCGGCGCCTTCCACCGGGTCGAGGCGGAGCTGGCCGAGACCCTGGCGCGGCTGCAGGCGCAGCTGGCCGGCGACGGGGCGGACGACCTCAAAGGCCTGTTATGGAGTCTGGGCATGAAGACCAGCGCACGGAACGCCCTGCGCGGCGTGGTCGCGGAGGTGATCGAAGGCGCGGTGAATTCCGAGGTGACGCTGAAGGTCGCCGAGGGACTGGAGATCGTGGCGGTCGTCACCTGCCAGAGCGTCGCCGACCTGGGCCTCGTCCCCGGCAAGCCCGCCATGGCGCTGATCAAGGCGAGCTTTGTGACGCTGGCGGTGGGCGAGGGGCTGAAGACCTCCGCCCGCAACCAGCTCCGGGGCCAGGTGTCCCACCGCGAGGACGGCGCGGTCTCCAGCGAGGTCACCCTGGCGCTCGCCGGCGGCAAGTCGCTCACCGCCACCCTCACCCGGGCGAGCGCGGAGATCCTCGACCTCAAGCCGGGCGACTCCGTCACGGCGCTGGTCAAGGCCCCCCACGTGATCCTGGCGGTCGATTAGGGTTTTCGTCCCCCACCGAAGCCCGGTCGATGTCCGGGCCGGAACCTCAGGTCGCGTTGCGCGGATAGATGATCACCGAGAGGTAGGTCATCGGCCGCTGGACCAGCTCCTCCGGCCCGTGGGGCGCGCCCGAGTCGAACAGCATGGCGTCGCCGGGGGTCAGGCGGTAGGTGCGCTCGCCGTGCCGGTAGATCACCTCGCCCGACAGCATGTAGATGAACTCCATGCCGGCGTGCTGGAAGCCGATGTGCGGCACGGCGTCCGCCTGCAGGGTGATCAGGAACGGCTCGACGGCGATGTCGCCGCGCAGGGCGTGGCCCAGGAGCTGATAGACGTGGCCGGCCTTGGTGCCGCGCCGCTCGATGACCACGGTCTGGTCGTGGCGGACGTAGGAGCAGTCCTGCCGGTCCTCGGACGCGGCGAACAGCGAGCTCAACGGCGCGCCCAGCGCATGGGCCAGCGCCTGCAGGGTGGAGAGCGACGGCGAGATCTGGCCGTTCTCGATCTTCGACAGCATGCCGGTGGAGATGCCGGCCGCGCCGGCCAGGTCGGCGACCGACAGGTCCTGCTGGCGCCGCCGCTGGCGGATCTGGCCGCCCAGGGCGCGCTCCAGGGTGCGGACGGGGGCCTGCGGCGCGCCCGAGGCGGTCTTCATTTCGCCGGCGTCGGCGGGGGCGGCGGAAGTCCTGGAAGCCATGCGGTGAACAGACGTCCAGGGCGCGCGGGCTGTCAAGCGACGGAAGGCCGGGTGGAGCGCACCTCGAGGCCCAGGCCGGCGGCGCCGGCGCCCAGCCAGTGGGCGACATGGCCGGCGGAGCTGCGCGGGACGGCCAGCTCGAAACCATCGGCGCGCCGCCAGAGCAGGATTTTAACGTGCGCGGTCACCGTCGCGGCGGCCGCGCCCACCGGAAACGCCTTCGGGTGCAGGTCGATGGACACCCCCTTGGCCAGCACTTCGCCCGCCGCGGGGCCGCCCAGCCGCAGCAGGCCGTAGCCGCCGGACTGGTCGACGACGCCGGCGAGCCCGGCCAGCCGCCCGGCCAGCCGCGCAGCCCAGGCGAAGCCGCCGGCCTCGCGCACCGCCAGCCAGGCGCCCGGCGCGGTCCCCACGAAGACCGTGGCCGGGCCGAAGGCGCAGCGCGGCCCGTCCGCCGGGGCCAGGCCGCAGTCCTCGCGCACCCGGGCGATCAGCGCCGGCCCCTGGCCGCGGCGGGCCTGGACGAGGGCCACGCCGTCGCCGGCGCGGGGCTCGACCCAGAAGCCGGGCGGGCCGTCCACGGCCTCGAACAGGCCGGCGAAGGGGGCTGTCGACTCAACCACGCAGGCGGCTCCCCTCCGGATCGACGAACACCGGCGGACAGACCTCCACCACCACGTCGCCGTTACGCACCGGATCGTAGGCCCGCACCCGCTCGCCGTACCGCCGCGGGCCGCCCTTCAGCAGGCCCAGGCCGATCCAGCCGCCCACCGTGGGCGAGAAGGCGGCGGCGGTGAGCCAGCCCTCGTCGTGCGCCGCCGTGGCCGGCGCGCCCACCGGCAGGAAATGCGCGCCGGCGCGCAGCCGCCGGCCGGGATCGACCGGGCGCAGCCCTACCAGCGCCGGGCGGTCGGGGTCGGCCAGGCCGGGCCGGCCGGCCAGCACCCGGCCCACATAGTCCTTCTTCCTCGACATCATCCGGCCGAGGCCCAGGTCCGCCGCGGTGGTCTGGCCGTTCAGCTCGCCGCCGCCCGCGTGGCCCTTCTCGATGCGCATCACCCCCAGCGCCTCGGTCCCGTAGGGCGTGACGCCCAGCGGCGCGCCGGCCTGCATCAGGGCGCGAACCAGGGCCTCGCCGTAGCCCGCGGGCACGGCGACCTCGAAGGCCCGCTCGCCGGAGAACGACAGGCGGAAGACGCGCGCCGGGATTTCGCCCCAGCGGGTCTCGGCGGCGGCCATGTAGGGGAAGGCCGCGTCCGCCAGGTCGACCGCCTGGCCGAACAGCGCCTGCAGCAGCTCGCGCGAGCGGGGGCCGGCGACGGCGACCTGCGCCCATTGCTCGGTCACCGAGGCCATCTGGAGGTCGAGGTCCGGCCACACCGCCTGGTGGTGGAACTCCAGGTGGGCCATCACCCGGGCGGCGCCGGCCGTGGTGGTGGACATCACGAAGTGGTCGGGGCCCAGGCGCGCCGTGGTTCCGTCGTCGAGCACCAGGCCGTCCTCGCGCAGCATGACCCCGTAACGGGCCTTGCCGACCGGCAGGGTCGAGAAGGTGTTGACGTAGACCCGGTCGAGGAAGCGGCCGGCGTCCGGGCCCTGCAGGTCGATCTTGCCCAGGGTGGAGACGTCGCAGACGCCGACGCCGGAGCGGACCGCCGTCACCTCGCGGCTGACGGTGGCCAGCCAGTCGGCCTCGCCCGGCCTCGCGAACCACTGGGCGCGCTTCCATTCGCCGGCGTCGACGAAGGTCGCGCCCAGCTCCTGCGCCCAACCGTGCGACGGCGTCAGGCGGGCCGGGCGGAAATGGCGGCCGCGGGCGTGGCCGGCGAAGGCGCCGATGGCCACCGGAAACTGCGGGGGGCGGGCCCGGGTGGTGCCGGTTTCGGGGATGGACGCGCCGGTCAGCTCGGCCATCAGGGCCAGGCCGTTGAGGTTGGAGGTCTTGCCCTGCTCCGTCCCCATGCCGAGCGTCGTGTAGCGCTTGAGGTGCTCCACCGAGCGGAAACCCTCGCGGGCGGCGATCTCCACGTCGGTGACGGTGACGTCGTTCTGGAAATCCACGAAGGCCTTGGTGCGCGACCCCGCCACCCGCCACAGCGGCGCGGCGGCCGACGGCTCGTCGTCGGCGCGCGGGGCGGCCACCCGGGCGCTGAAGCCCAGGGCGGCGGCCGCCGCGGCCCCGCGGTGGGCGCCGTCGCGCAGGGCCGCGCCCAGGGCCAGCTCGCTGGCGGCGGCCCCGGCGAGCGCCATGCCCGGCGGCGGGCGGACGGGCTGGAAGGCGGCCTTGGCTTCGTCCCAGGCCGGTCGGTCGCCGTGATGGGCGGCGAGCGCGATCTGCGGCGTCCACCCGCCGGAGACGGCCAGCAGGTCGACGGCGATCGTACGGCGTGCGCCGCCGGCGTCGCGCACCTCGATGCGCCGCAGCGCCCGGCCGCCGACGGCGTCGGTCACCTGGGCGCCCAGCAACACTTCCGCGCCGGCCGCCCGCGCCGCATCCGCCAGTCCGGGCGCGACCTCGGCCCGCGCGTCGATCACCGCGGCGAGCTCGATCCCACCGGCCCGCAGGTCGGCCGCCGTGCGCCAACCGTCGTCGGTGGCGGTGAACACCGCCGCCCGCCGCCCGGGGACGGCGGCGAAGCGGTTCAGGTAGCTGCGCACCGCGCCGGCCAGCATCACGCCCGGCCGGTCGTTGCCGCCGAACACCAGGGGCCGCTCCACCGCCCCGGCGGCCAGGACGGCGCGGCGGGCGACGATCTTCCACAGCCGCTGGCGCGGAAGGCCGGGGGCGGGCCGGGGCAGGTGGTCGCTCACCCGCTCGATCGCGCCGTAGACCCCGCAGTCGTAGACCCCGAAGACCTGGGTGCGCCGAAGGATCCGCACCTCCGGCAGACTGGCCAGCTCCGCCGCCGCCGCGGCGGCCCAGACGGCGGCGGGCTGGCCGTCCACCTGCGCCCGCTCGGAGAGCAGCCCGCCGCCGAGGGCGAAGTCGTCCTCGCAGAGCAGCACCCGCGCGCCGGCCCGGGCGGCGGCCAGGGCGGCGGCGAGGCCCGCGGGCCCGGCGCCCACCACCAGCACGTCGCAGAAGGCGTGGCTCTTCTCGTAGGCGTCCGGGTCCGCCTGGCCCGAGGCGCGGCCCAGGCCGGCGGCGCGGCGGATGGCGGGCTCGTAGAGCCGCTCCCAGAAGGCGGCCGGCCACATGAAGGTCTTGTAGTAGAAGCCCGTCGCGAAGACCGGGCCGGCCAGGCCGGCGACCGCCATGGCGTCGAAGGCCAGCGACGGCCAGCGGTTCTGGCTGGCGGCGGCGAGCCCGTCGAACAGCTCGACGGCGGTGGCCTGCAGATTGGGTTCGCGCCGCGCGCCGACGCCGATCTCCACCAGGGCGTTGGGCTCCTCGCGCCCGGCGGCCAGCAGGCCGCGGGGACGATGGTATTTGAACGAGCGGCCCACCAGCCGCACGCCGTTGGCCATCAGGGCGGAGGCCAGGGTGTCGCCCGCCAGGCCGTGCAGCGTCCGCCCGTCGAAGCTGAAGGCCAGCGGCCGGCCGCGGTCGACCAGCCCCCCTTGCTCCAGGCGGAAGGCCCCGGTCATGCGTCCGGCCCCTGCGCCAGGCTGACCGCGAACACCTCGTGGGTGCGGGTGTCGCGCTCCACCACCAGCCAACGGCGGCAGCCGGCGGCGTGGCGCCAGTGCTCGCGGCTGCGCCCGGCCGGGTTGATGCGCGGATAGAGCCAGGCCGCGAACCCCGCCTCGGCGTTCGGCGCCGCGGGGTCCGGCCGCGGCGGCGCGACCTCGCCGCGGCAGGTGAACTCCGCAAGGTCGCGTTCGCCGCAGAAGGGGCAGGGCAGGCGCATGGTCAGTGCAGGTTGGGCTGCGCCCCCTGGCCTTTCTCGTCGAGGAGATGTCCGGTGGCGAAGCGATCCAGGCGGTAGGCGGCCGCCGTGGGCCAGGACCGGCCGGTGGCCATCAGGTGGGCCAGGCACCAGCCGGCGGCGGGCGTGGCCTTGAAGCCGCCGTAGCACCAGCCGGCGTTGAGGTAGAGGCCGTCTACCGGCGTGCGGTCGATGATCGGCGAGCCGTCCTGCGACATGTCGACGACGCCGCCCCAGCTGCGCAGCATCCTGAGGCGCCCAATCATCGGCATCAGCGCCATGCCGCCTTCGCAGACGTCCTCGACGGCCGGCAGGTTCCCCCGCTGAGCGTAGGAGTTGTAGCCGTCCAGGTCGCCGCCGAACACCAACCCGCCCTTGTCCGACTGGCTGATGTAGAAGTGCCCGGCGCCGAAGGTGATCACCCCCGGGATCAGCGGCTTGACCGCCTCGGAGACGAAGGCCTGCAGCAGGTGGCTCTCGACGGGCAGGCGCAGGCCCGCGGTCTCGGCCAGCCGCGACGAATGGCCGGCGACCGACAGGCCCACCACGGGGGCGGCGATATAGCCGCGGCTGGTCTCAACCCCCACCACCTGGCCGGCCTCGCGGCGCACGGCGGTCACCTCGCAGTTCTGCACGATGTCGACGCCGCGGCGGTCGGCGGCCCGCGCGTAGCCCCAGACCACCGCGTCGTGCCGGGCCGTGCCGCCGCGTTTCTGCAGCAGCCCGCCGGTGACCGGGAAGCGCGCGTCGTCGAAGTTCAGGAACGGCGCCATGCGGCGCACGCCCTCGGCGTCCAGCAGCTCGGCGTCCACGCCGTGCAGGCGCATGGCGTTGCCGCGGCGGGCGTAGGCGTCGCGCTGGGCGTCGGAATGGTGGAGGTTCAGCACGCCCCGCTGGCTGACCATGGCGTTGTAGTTGAGGTCCTGCTCCAGGCCCCCCCACAGGCGCATGGCCTGCTCGTAGAGCGGGATGTTGCCGTCCAGCAGGTAGTTGGAGCGGATGATGGTGGTGTTGCGACCGGCGTTTCCGGAGCCGATCCAGCCCTTCTCCAGCACCGCCACCCGGGTCATGCCGTGGTTGCGGGCCAGGTAGTAGGCCGCCGCCAGCCCATGGCCGCCGCCGCCCACCACGACCGCGTCGTAGCTGTCCTTCGGCGCCGCATCGCGCCAGACGGGTTTCCAGGCCCGATGCCCGCCCAGCGCGTTGGCGAGAAGGCTGAAGATCGAATAGCGCACAAACCCCACCCGACAACGCGCACGCGACGAACCACGCTTGACAGGCAAATTAGTTGCTTGTGAGGATGAGGGTGGGCACAGAAACGACGAATACGTATCCAAAAACGACATGTACGCCGTATTGCGCGAGGCAACCCAGCTGACCGGCTTCCTGCTGCTGGAGGGGTTTGCGCTGATGTCCTACGCCTCGGCCATCGAGCCGCTGCGCGCCGCCAACATCCTGGCCAGGCGCAAGCTCTACGAATGGCGCCACATCTCCGTGAACGGCCAGGCGGCGACGGCGTCGAACGGCGTCGCCGTGGCGGCGGACGGACGGGTGGGCGACGAGGGGCGGCTGGACGCGCTGTTCGTCTGCGCCGGCGGCGCCCCGGCGGCCTTCGACCATGGCCCGACGCTGGCCTGGCTGCGCAGCCTGAGCCAGCGCGGCGTGCGGATCGGCGGCATCTCCGGCGGGCCCTATGTGCTGGCGCGGGCGGGGTTGCTCAACGGCTACCGCTGCACCATCCACTGGGAGCACGCGCCGGCGCTGGCCGAGGAGTTCCCCGACCTGGACATCCGCCACACCCTCTACGAGATCGACCGGGACCGGCTGACCTGCGCCGGCGGCATCGCGGCGCTGGACATGATGGTCGACCAGATCGAGCGCGACCACGGGGCCAAGCTGGGCGCCGCGGTCAGCGAATGGCACCTGCGCACCCAGGTGCGCCAGGCGGGCAGCTCGCAACGGATGACGCTGTCGGAGCGCTTCGGCGTCTCCAGCGAGAAGGTGCTGCGCGCCCTGGCCTTCATGGAGGCCAACCTGGAGGAGCCGGCCACGGTGGAGGAACTGGCCGCAGCCGCGGGCAGCACGGTGCGCCAACTGCAGCGGCTGTTCGTCCAGCACCTGGGGCATACGCCCATGCGCCAGTACCTGCTCCTGCGGCTGGAGCGCAGCCAGGTGCTGTTGCGCCAGACCGCCATGCCGCGCACGGAGGTGGCGCTGGCCTGCGGCTTCGCCAGCCCCAACCACTTCTCCCGCGCCTACAAGGCCCACTTCGGCCGCTCGCCAGGCGAAGAGCGTCAGCCGACCGCGCGCCGGCGCGCCCGCTGGACCGACGGCTCAGAAGCGGCGGACGAACCCTAGGGAGACCACGTTGGCCTTGATCCGGGAGTTGCGGAAATCCTGGCGGGTAAAGTCGGCGCGGTAGCCCTCGCCGGCCTTGGGCGAATATTGGGCGCCCGCGCCGAACTTGAAGGAGGTCCGGTTGCGGGCGCTGTCCACCGAGCCGGCCGTGTCGCCGCCGTAGCCCACCCGGGCGAACAGGTCGGTCTTGGGGGCCACCGGCAGGTAAGCCACGCCGAAGGTCGATCCCCTGCGGTCCCGCTCCGCCTCCCGCTCGAGGCCGCGGGAGAGCGTGAGGGGATTGCCGGCGCTCTCGGTCTCGGCGCCGAGGTGCTGGCTCAGGCGCAGCGTCCTGCGGTTCTGGTCCGAGACTTGCGCGGCGGGGATGGGCGGGTAGGCCTGAACGCTGTAGGCGGGGTTGAAAGCCGTCTGGGCGGCCGCGGCCATCGGGACGGCGGCGATAAGGGCGGACAGGGCGATCCTCAGCATTTTCGTCGGGCTCGTGCGGCGGCCCGAGCATTCCCGGACCGCATAAGAGCAACACGGGATGCGCCAATAGGTTGCCGGGCCGCGCCCGAAGCCCAGGTGCGGGTCAGCCGTAGTCCAGCTTCGGATTGAAGTCGCCGCGGCCCTCCGGCGTCAGGTCGAACAGGTTCCACATGGGATCGAGCAGGTCGTTGTGGCGGTATTGCTGGCCAGGCTCCGGCGGGACGTACAACAACTCCGAGCCCCAGGTGTGGCGGACGCCGACGGCCTCGCGGCGGAAGACGTTGAGCATGGGCATGTCCCACTCTTCACCGGGCTTGAAGTCCTGCTGCTCGCGCATGGCCGCCGACAGGCCCGCGGAATCGCCGAAGTAGTCGCGGTCATAGTCATTGCCGTCGGTGGAAAGCAGGTGCAGCCCGGTCCAGCCGCGCGCTTCGGCGAAGTCGGTCAGTCGTCCGATCGGCGATTTGGCCGCGACGACGAAGTTGATCCGCTGGTCCACATGCCGCACCTGCCCGTCGAGGGCGTCGAGGAAGTGGGTGCAGCCGGGGCAGGGGCGGGCGCGTTCGGGGCCGAACATGAAGCTGTAGACTGCGAGCGTGTCCTTGCCGGGCGCGAATAGCCCGGAGAGCGTCACCGGACCGCCGGGGCCCACGAAGCGGTAATCGTCCTTCACCGCCCCGCCGGGGGGCAGGGCGCGGCGCCGGGCGGCGACGCGCTCGACCTGGCGGCGCAGCGCCATCTCCTCTTCCAGGAGGGCGTTGCGGGCCGCGCGGTAGGCCGGGCTCTCGTTGGGAAAGGCGAGGTGCTGCAGGCTCATGACTGGCTCCCGGGCTGGCGGCCGTTTCCCCTAGGACGCGCGAGGACGGCCCATTCCGACAGGGCGGGCGAGAGATACCGTCGATGAACGCGCGGCGCACATGGGCGTTCAGGAGGAAACCCTGCAAGGAGCCCTGCCATGGGTGAACTCAACACCGAAGCCCGCAAGAAGCTGCCCAAGTCCAAATTCGCCGAACCGGACAAGCGGGCCTATCCCGTCGAGGACAAGCCCCACGCCCGCAACGCCAAGGCCCGCGCCGCCCAGGCGGTGAAGGCCGGCCGGATGAGCAAGGCGGAGGAAAAGCAGATCGACCGCAAGGCCGACGCGGTGCTCAAGAAGTCCTGAAGCCGGCAGCTTTCGCCGCTGGGCGCCGCCGCCGCAATGACCTGCATGGGCGAAATTGAAACCTTCGTGGCAGCCGCCATTCGCGGCGAATGGGTGGCGAAAAGGTGGCGACCGCTGTTGTCGGTCGCCCTGTCTTCGTGTCCTTGAAACTTCACTGATCGCGCTCGCCGCTAAACCCTCGGTTATGACTCGAAGGAATTTTTAATATCTGGCCCTATCCATGAACGAAGCTTTTACTAATCTTCGGTGTCAGTACTCAGATTGACTTTATTCGCCAGTGAAAATCCGGTATGGTGCCGGGAACTGGAGGGGCGCCGTGAATCGAACAACGTTGGCCAGGGATGTCGCGCGCCTGTTCTGGGTGCGCCGCGCAGGGCCGTCGCATAACCAGTTGCGCGAATATCTCGATACCTTGAGCGAGCCGATGATCCGAGATGCTCGATCTCAAGAACAGGTCTCGGCTCGACCACTGACCGCGCATCGGGTGTTGCGTGCGCTGTCGCAAGGCCCGTTGGGCGCCCTCAATCGGCGCACGGCTCATTCAAGGGGGCGTTGAGGCAGGTCGCGCAGAGGCCGGACAGGCCGGCGTCGCTTAGCCCAGGATCAGAAGATCCGCTCGGGGATTCGGATCGTGTCGCCCGGCGCGACAAGGGTCGAAGGCGTCAGCCGATATTTCGTCTCGGCGGTCTCCCCGGCGTGTTTGATGAACACCCTCTTCGTATTGGCGCGGAGCGTGAACCCCTTTGCGGTCGCCACGGCGTTTTCCACCGTCAGGGCATGGGTGTAGGGGTAGTCGCCCGGCGATTGCACCTCGCCCAGGATGAAGAACGGTCGATAGGTGAGGATTCCGACGGTGATTTTCGGATCCCGCACATAGCCGCCTTCCTTCAGCAGGGTCGCCACCGACCTTTCAATTTCCGGCGCGGTGAAGCCGGCGGCCTGGATTTCGCCGGCCAATGGCAATGAGATCTTGCCGGAACCGTCGACGGAGAACTCGCCGGTCAAGGACTGTTCGCCAAAGGTGGTCACCCGGATCTTGTCGCCGGGGCCGAGCTTGTAGGCCGCGACCGGGTCGGTGGCCGGGGGATCGGCGGATGCGGCCGGAAGCCCCGCGCACGACATCAGGCAGAGGCTGGCGGCCAGCACCATCGCCTGCAAGACCAATCGTCCCATACGCAGCGACCTCATGCGTTGCACTCCCAGAATCCTGCCGCACGAACGAGCGTCGCGTCCAGCGATAGCAGCGTTCGCTTCGGGTACGCATAATATGTGTTCACGCGCTGACAGAACGGCGCCGTCGCCGGACGATCGATGATTTTCGGCGCAACCAGGCCGTGGCGCCGGCCGGGACCCCGCTCCGCCGGGGGCGTCCCCCGCGGAGGTCCGGCGCGTCGGGCCTTGCCTTGGCCGACGCGCCGCCGGCTATAGTCCGCCCAAGCCCGCTGTCGCAGAGAGGGGGCGCAGGCCGAACCTGGGAGCGCGCGATGAAGCAGGTGGTGGTGCACGGTCCTGGCGACCATCGGCCGGACAAGGCCGCGAGGCCCACGCGGGGTCCCGGAACATGGTGACACGGGTGACGGCCGCGGCGGACACCCTGCTGGCGGGACTGGTCAAGTCCGGCGAAGGGCAGAGCGAGGCGATCCTGCGGGCCCCGGGGGTCTGGGAGAGCCGCGGGGTCGGCAACAGCTACCTGGCGACCACGCCCGAGGGCGACGTGCTGGTCAACGCCGGCACGCTGAATGACGGCAAGCGGGGCTACGGCTTGTTCCGCAAGGTCTCCCAGGCGCCGGTCCGCTACATCGTGCTGACCCAGAGCCACAGCAACCAATACGGCGCGGTCGAGGTGTTCAAGGGCCCCGAGACCCAACTGGTCACCCATCGGCTTTATCCGGAAGGCCGCGCCTACGCGGCGGCGCTTCGGCCCTACTACCGCCGGCGCGGCATGAAGCTGTGGGCCTCGATCGGCGGCGAGGGCGCGGCCGCGCAGCCCACCAGGGAGTTCGTCCCCGACGTCCTGGTGGACGAGCGCTTCGCGTTCGCGCTGGGCGGGCGCCGCTTCGAGGCGATCTACACCCCCGGCGGCGAGACCCGCGACGCCATGGTGGTCTGGATGCCCGACGAGAAGATCGCCATCGTCGGCAACCTGTTCGGCCCGATCTTCGGCCACCAGCCGAACCTCAACACCATTCGCGGGGACAAGCCGCGCTGGGCGCTGCAGTACATCGAATCCGCCAAGAGGGTGCGTGAACTGGGCGCCGAACTGCTGCTCACCGGCCACGAGGCCATCGAAGGCGGCGAGGCCATCCGCGCCGGGATCACCAAGTTGATCGACTCCGTTCAGTGGCTGCACGACGCCACGGTGGCGGGCATGAACGCCGGCAAGCACCTGCATGCGCTGATGCGTGAGGTGCGTCCGCCGCCGGAGCTCGTGCTGGGCGAGGGGCACGGCAAGGCCGCCTGGAACGTCCGCGCCATCTGGGCGGAGTACACCGGCTGGTTCGACTACGACTACACCAGCGCTCTCTACGACACGCCGCGCAGCGCCGTGTCGGGCGACCTGGCGGACCTGGCCGGCGGCGCCGGGCGGCTGGCGGCGCGGGCGCGCGACCGGCTGGCGGCGGGCGAGCCGGTGGAGGCCATGCACCTGCTGGAGATCGCGCTGGAGGCCGACCCGGACAACGCCGAGGCCAGGGCCGCCAAGCGCGACGCGCTCTCGATCCTGCTCGACCGGGCGGCGGGCATCAACCTCAGCGAGACCATGTGGCTCCGCTCGGAACTCGCCGCCCTGGACTGAACGCCCGCGGGGGATGCGCCGCCGACCTCGATCCTGCCGGCGGCCGGCGAGCCGCCTCGAGGGGCGATGCAGCCCAATTTCGCGGCGCACTCTGCAAGGGAAGCGCTCTTCGGCGCGCGCTCCAACCGTTGGTCGAGCTTGTTCGCCACATTTTGTTGTCATTCGCCGTCGCACGGTGAAACTTGCCACTGCCTTGGAAAATGATGTGACGCGTGGTGAACATAGACTTGTTTTCGGAGCCCCGGGAGTCGGGAGTTCATCGGTTTCTGAAGTCGAAGTTCGACAGGAAGCGAGCGTATTTCGTCTTTCGCCGGCATTACCACCGGGCGCTCTCCATGATTGCACGGAGGAAGCTTCCGCCGGATTTTGCGAACCACAAGGTCATCTTCATTCACATTCCCAAGTCGGCAGGGAACGCTGTCACCCAAAGCCTGTTCGGAAAATCGTCACTCAGCCTGGGCGCGCACAGGAGAGCCACGGACTGGCAGAGGGCTGCGCCTGACGTGTTCGCCGAGTGCTTCAAGTTCACCTTCACCCGACATCCCGTGGACCGCTTCGTCTCCGCCTTCGCCTTCCTGAAGCAGGGCGGCATGACGCGGGCCGACGCCCAGTGGAGACGGGCTTTCCTGAGCGGATGCGACGACATTCACGCCTTCATCGACAGGATGCGTGATCCCTCGTTCTGCAACGAGGTGGTCAATTACGTGCATTTCATTCCCCAATGGAAACTGATCTGCAACCGAAAACGGGAAATACTCATTGATTTCGTTGGTAAATATGAGAATCTCGGGAGCGACTTCGACTATATCCGCGAGAAGATCGGCCTGGGCGGAATCCTGACGAAGGACAACGTCACCGACCCGGAATTCAAGGGGGACCAGGTGTTGGAGGCGTCGGAAATCGACTTCGTCGCCCACCTGTACGAAACCGACATGACACTGTTCGGCTACGCCGAGCAGCCGTAGCGCCCCCCACGCGGCGGGCTCCACTCCGTCAGCGCTGCAGTCCGTCGCGCGGCGCCGGCCACAGCGCGGCGACCAGCCCGACGACGGCGATGGCGAGGAATGCGCCGGTCGCGGCCGACATGCCATATTCCGACGCAAACCCGGTGCGCCGCTCGCCGGGCAGATTTTCCAGGTGCACGAAGAACGAGTGGTAGTAGTCCGCGAAGCTGATCGCCCACCCGGTGATCAGAAACCGCTCCATGGACTTGTATTTCAATCCGAAAAAACCGCCGGACAGCAGGAACAGCGAGGGCACGTAGTCATATACGGCGAAGGCCGGCCACGGGGGATGGTGGAGCGCCCGGACCACCTTTATGGCCAGTTCGATGGGGCCGAAGCCGATCGCCAGCCAGGCTGAGACCCTGATCGGGCTTGCGGCCAGCGTCATTCCGCCGCCCTGGCTGCGTCGGTTCCGGCGCGCGGAACGCCGCCGGGTGGCCGTATGGTCGTGGCGGCGGATGCCAGGGTCATTCGTTGGGCGCCGGTTGAAAGCTGCCGGAAGCGACCGCCTCCGGAACCCGGCCGACGATATCCGGCGCGGGCAGGGAAGAATTCAACCCGAGGCCCCGGCTCGCTCGATTGCCGGCCGGCGCCGGCTTCTGATGCAACAAGGCGGACCGACGGGACAATACTCCCTCAGTTTCAGCCATGGACCGCCGCGCGGCTTGCGGCCTTGCCTGGGGCCCGGCGGCTAGGCGAGATGCCGCCAGGCCGCGGTGGCGACGAGGATGACGAGGATGACGAGGATCCACGCGAGGACCGGCAGGACGATCAGTCCGAAAAGCCGCGCCCAGCGTGGCCGCGGACGCCCCGGTCGCCGTCGCGGCTTGTCAGGCCCAGGTTGAGGGCTGCTGTTGGCCAAGGTGAATTCCAAGCGCGGCGGCCGCGTTTGTTGCTGATTAAGCACGTCTTCGATTAACGGTTTGTCATCCACGACCGCAATCGGAGACGCCGACCCGCCACAACAGTAATATCGTCCGTTCCGGATGGGAACTGCCGTCTCGGCGCGCGTCCGCCTGCGACCTCCGGCGGCGCCGACGATGAGTTCGACTGTGCCGGACCGAAATTCTGACGGTCTTTTATAATTATTGCAGGGAAAACTTCACGGTGAGAGGCGCGCGCCGGCGGCGGAAATTTGTTCGCAGTTGCTAATATTTGAAATTTGAGCATGTAGGACAATATCCATGTCATAGAGCCAGTTCGCGTCCCGCGCGAATTAGGTGTCCAGGCCTTTGAAAAGCTCCGGAGAGCTTCTGCCTCACAACCAACGCCGCGACATTAAGAATGCATAAACCTTCGGCAGAATGCGGCCTCAGATCTAATCCGCCTGTTTTGTGTTGGCTGGCGAGGACGGGACCAGACAACATCAGTTCATGTAGCGCTGTGCAGATTACCGGGACGTCAGTCGTGGATATCCCACAGAAAATAAACCCGCTGGGCGAATAATAGAGCACGCGCCTATGGCGGAAATGGATTTCGGTGCGGGAGGTTGAGCGTACAATTCTAACGTGGATCTATTCAAATGTCCTGCATCGATCAGAATGACAGCACGGCCAGTCCCCGAAGGACCTATTGGGTGCAGAAGATCCCGGGAAGAATAGAGACGTTGGCGCACATTCAAGAAAGCGTGTCGGTGACGCCGGGCGTGTCCTTTGCGCCGAGGATTTCGCCGCGGCGGCGGAGTATAGCGTCGGGCGCGCGACTTGGGCTTTCCGCCGGCGCCGGTCAGGCCGGAGCCCTCGGCCGCGGTCGCGACGTCGATCTCAACACGGCCAGCGAGGCCGTCCAGAAGGGCATCGCCCTGGCCCTGCTGGTCTTCCTGCTGCCGCTGATGGCGATGATCGCCCTGGCCGTGCGGCTGCAGGACGGCGGGCCGGCGCTGTTCAAGCACCGCAGGGTCGGGCAGGGGGGCGCAGCCTTCCGCTGCTGGAAGTTCCGCACCATGCGGGTGGACGCGGCGGAACGGCTGGCCGAGCTCCTCGCCCACGACCCCGAGGCCCGGCGGGAGTGGGAGCGGGACCAGAAGCTGCGCAACGATCCGCGGGTGACTCCGCTCGGCGCCTTCCTCCGCAAGTCCAGCCTGGACGAACTGCCCCAGCTGATCAACCTGCTCCGCGGAGAGATGAACCTGGTCGGCCCGCGGCCCATCGTCGAGGCCGAGATCGCCCGCTACGGCTGGCGCTACCGGCATTATCAGGCGGTGAAGCCGGGCATTACCGGCCTGTGGCAGGTCAGCGGCCGGAACCATGTCGATTACCGGACCCGCGTGGCCCTGGACTCGCTCTATTCGCAGCGTCGCAACATGTCTCTGGACGTGTGGATCCTGCTCAGGACGGCGCCGGCCGTGCTGTTCAGCCGAGGCTGCTACTAGTCGATCGATCACCTGCCCGGCCCACACGCACCCACAAAAAAAGGCCTCAACGAGAAATGAACATGCCGGGGGGATCGCCGTTCTGCGAACCGAGATTTCACATGGAAGATTCCCTGGTCGCCTACTGCCTGTGCCAGGTCGAAATCGGATGGACCTGGCGCCTGGTCGATGAAATGGGCGAGACCATCGCCGACGGGTCCGCACCGGATCAGCGCAGCGCGGAGCGTTGCCTGATCGAGGCCTTCGACCGGATGCAAGCCGAGCTGGCGCCGCCGCCGCGAGTCGCCGACGCTCGCCGGAGCGCGGCCTGAGGCGGCGCGAGCGGACGGGACGAGATCTGCGCCGCCGGCCCGGGGTTTTTCGCGGGGACGCCTGCGTCATGATCGAGCCGCACGATTTCACGGTCCCCGATCCAGGCCCGCCGGGCGGCGACACGGCGGCCGGCTCACCCCGCGCTGCGGGCGCTCGGCGCCACCATCTGCACCAGGTGTCCCACGTCGCGCTTGACGTTCGGAAAGTCGAGCGCCGCCAGGATGACGAGGTAGGCCGTAGCGCCGAACAGGCCGAGCGCGACGAACGCCAGCAGCCCGGCGGGGGCGTGGGCCTGGGCGAACCACACCAGGCTCGCCGCGGCGGCGGCTGAGGTCGCCGGCGCGGCGATGGCGGTCAGTGCGCGGGACACCGGCCATCCGAGGGTGATCTTGGCGTTCGCCAGGCCGATGGCGAAATAGGCCAGGTTGCTGAGCGCGACCAGGACTGCGAGGCCCCTCCATCCGCCAAGCGGCGCGAGCACGGCAAGGATGCGCAAGGCCGTGTAGACGGCGGAGACGATCGTCTGCGGTTTGCTGCGTCCACGGCCGTAAAGCGCCGCGCCGCTCAGCTGGCCCAGCAGGCCCAACGCCAGGCAGGGGAACAGGAGCGCCAGGAGCAGGGCGCCGGGCGTCCAGGCCGGCCCGAGCAGATCCCGGCAGATCCGTTCGGCGAGCGCTGCGACCAGCGCCGTCGCCGGCAAGGTGATCATCGCCACCAGGCGGATCAGACGTTCGTAGAGCCGGCGCTGGCTCAGGTCGTCCGACTTGTTCAGGCAATGGACGAACAGCGCCGTCCAGACCGGATTGTTCACCGCCTGCGATATCGACCAGGCCGCCTGATAGGCGAAGCTGTAGAGGCCCAGATGCGTAGCGCCGAAGCGGCGGCTGACCAGGCTCGCCTCCAGCATGCGGCCGACGCTGTCGATCATCTTCCCGGCCACCACGCCGCCGCCCATCTTGCTGTGCGGCGCCACGGCGCGCCAGCTGAACGCCAGCCGCGGCGCCTGGAAGGCCGCGATGTTGAGGGCCAGCGCGCGGATTCCGTAGAGCGTCAGCATCTGGACGACCAGGCTCCAGACGCCCGCGCCGTGGGCCGCACAGAACAGGGCGGCGGCGGCTCCGGCGACCGTGCCGCCCAGATCGACGAAGGCGTAGATCTCGATGCGGCCGCGCCGGGTCAACCGGGCGGCGGGCAGGGCGGCCAGCACCAGGAGGACCACGCTGCCCGACAACGCCGTCATCACCCGCGGCAGCCGCGGCTGGTGCGCGATCAGCGCCAGGGGGATTGACCACAGGCTGAGCGCTGTCGCCAGGATCGTCCCCATTCCCAGGAGCAGCCAGAAGGCCGACGACCAGGCGAGCTGGTTATCCTCAGGCTCGCGCGCCAGGGATTGGCCCAGGCTTGCGTCGGCGAGCATCATCATGAACAGCACGTACGGCATCGCCAGGCCGTAGAGACCGAACTCCGCCGGCCCCAGCAGGCGGGCCAGGAGCGGCGTCAGCGCCAACTGCAGCGCAATCTTGCCGATATTGCACACGCCCATGGTCGCGGCGCCGAAAGCCAGTCGTCGTCCGTCCATGCACCTGTCCAGGAACTCCCGATCAGCAGCCCGACCGGATTTGACGGCAAGGCTACAGCACGCGAGGCCGACCGCCAGCGCGGCTGATGAATCGAGCAAAAATCAGTGCAGGAGAGATCAAATTATATGCGGCCTCCGCCCGGGTCGGGGGCGGTGGCGTTACAGACGTCATACACGGGCGCCTGGGTGACCGCGGGCTCAAGCGCGGCGCGCGGGCCTCCAGATCAGTCTTGTCCGCCCGGCCTGGGCCGCCCCGCGGCATTGGGACTCCGGTCTGCGACCGCTGGAGGGCGCCTTGCCTGCTGCGCCTGCCCGATGCGCAACGATTTTAAGCAATCGAAAGGCCATGTTGCAGTTGCTTTGGGAGAAACTTGCCATTTTCAGTGGTTTAATATAATTTTAATCATAGGTTTCAAAAAGGTTATCTCGAAAACCTGCGGTCCTGGCGAATTTCAACGCTTGCATCATGCTCAAGCTTGAGACGCACATAGAAAGTACATGGGGGGCGTAACACGGGCGAGCGCTTCGGGCGTGCTTGGTGTGCATCCCAATAGGCTATCGGATGCGCGCTCCCCATATTTTGACGTGAATATACAATTCTGGGCTGTGAGTATACCTGTTATTTTAGGTAAATATATCTAATAAATTTAGTATAAGTGGGAATTAGTCGGGTCCTTTGCCGACCAATGTCTTATTATTTGTTGATCATTTATTGCATTTCCAGAGTGTATATTTGTGTATTGAATGATTATGGGGAAATAGTTGTGGCGTTCTGGGGTAGTAAAGCTTCCGGACGAGTAGATCGAATTCACTTATATTTCTGAGTCCATAGGTCTTACTTCGCGTCTGCGGGCGCGGCTTACGGCTCTGCGGCGGCGTCTTGGACGCCGCCGGACCGAAGCGGGAGATCGCTGGGCGTCAGTCTCGACGCAGGTGACGAAAAATGAGCGAACAGAGCGCCCGAATTACCCCGATCGCCAATGGAGGGGTCTTCTCGCGCGCCGCCCTCAACGGCGCGGCGCACCGGGAGCCGTCGATCGGACAGACCGTCGCCTTGCCTGGCCGCGATGCTCACGCGCTGTTTCGCGACGACGACTCCGGCCGGCTCGCGCCGCGGCGGGCCTCGCCCTTCGGAAGTTACCCATCCACGCGCATGTCGCGCGTCGGCGGCCAGCCCCGGACGGCGATCATCCACTATTGGCTGGTCGGAATGCGGGGCGGCGAACGCGTGCTGGAACGGCTCATACGCCTGTTCCCGAACGCCGACGTGTTCACCCACGTCTACGACCCTTCCGCCGTGTCGCAGGTCATCCGCGACCGGCCGGTCCGCACCACCTTCGTGCAGAATCTTCCCGGCAGCCGGCGCCATTATCAGAAGTACCTGCCGCTGATGCCCATGGCGCTCGAACAGCTCGACCTGCGCGGCTACGACCTGATCATTTCGAGCGAGTCCGGGCCGGCGAAGGGGGTGATCTCCCCGCCCGGCGCACTGCACGTCTGCTACTGCCATTCGCCGATGCGGTACCTGTGGGACCACTATTCGGACTACCGACGGTCGGCGGGGCTGCTCACGCGTCTGGCGATGCCGCTCCTGGCGCATGACCTGCGGCGCTGGGACTATGCGTCCGCGGCCCGGGTCGACCGCTTCATGGCCAACTCCACCTTCATCCAGCAGCGGATCGAAAAGGCCTATCGTCGACCGTCCAGCGTGGTCTATCCGCCGGTCGACGTGTCGCTGTTCCACCCGTCCGACGACGTGGAAGCGCGCTACCTCTGGGTCGGCCAGTTGACCGCCTACAAGCGGCCGGACCTGGCGGTGGACGCGTTCAACGCGCTGGGATTGCCGCTCCTGGTGGTGGGCGACGGCGAGATGATGCGCGAACTCAAGCGGCGGGCGCGCCCGAACGTGACCATCGTACCGCGCCTCGGCTTCGACGCGCTGCGCGACGCCTACGCCCGTTGCCGGGCGCTGGTCTTCACCGCCGAGGAGGATTTCGGCATGGTGCCCGTCGAAGCGATGGCGTCGGGCCGCCCCGTGCTGGCCTACGGCAACGGCGGCGCGCTGGACACCGTGCTCCCGGGCATCACCGGGCTGTTCTTCCAGGAGCAGACGATGGACTCGCTGATCGCCGCGGTCGAGGCGATGGAAGCCTGGCTGCCGGAGTTCGATCCGGCGCACGCGGTGCGCAACGCCGAGCGCTTCTCGCCCGAACGCTTCGACGAGGGCGTCCTGTCGGTCATCGCCGGCGGCGACCGCTGAGAGTCGCAGCCGGCCCGCCGCCCAGGGCCTGTCCGGTCCGGTCGGCCGGGACGCCGAACTTCTGCTTCAGGTCCCGATGGTCCCGCTCGATGCGCCCGCGCGGAGTTAGGGATACGCGCGCGGTGTGAGGACGGCGGCTCGGCCAAGCCCTCGCGCCATTCGCCCGGCGGCCGGATCCTACCAACAACCAACTCGCATGATCTGGGTCAGTAGGGCTGGGGCGCCGACGGGTTGGGCTGTTTTCCAAAATGAGCCGGCTTGCGGAAGAACACCCGATCGAAGAACGGCGCCGGCGCAGTAACCGGAGCACTGGGGTCTCTGTACGAGGGCAGGCCTCGGAGCAGGCGCCCGATCTTGATCAATGGAAGAAAATAGACCCCGGCGAGGGTGTGGTAATCCGCGTCTTCGGCCTTGCCGAGGCCCCACGGGAAGGATTCACCCTTGCGGGGCTCGACCAGGGTGCCGAACAACCGGTCCCATATCGAAAGTTTGTTGCCGAAGTTCGTGTCCCAGTGCTCGACCTTATAGCTGTGGTGCAGCTGGTGCATGTGTGGACTTAGTATGACTTTGTCCAGCGGCCCAAACCCGACGGGAAAATGAGAATGTCGCAGTGAATCGAGAACAAGGATGGTGCCGATCAAGTTTGCGTTGGCGATCATCACCAGCATCTGCGGCAGGGTGAAGCCATTGAGCGACCGGCCAAGTCCAAGCGCTACGCCGCCGATCGCCGCGGCGACCAGACCATCGAATTGATCCCCGAATGGGTGCATTCGCTTGGTCGTGAACGGCGTCAGGAAGGTGGCGGAGTGATGAACCTTGTGCAGTTCCCAGAGTACGGGAACAAAATGTTGCAGATAGTGGGTGAGGTAATTCGCGAAGTCGGTCAGAACGAAAAACATCAGTGACCACAATATAATCGTAGCTACATTGTAGTCGTAGACCGGGTGATTGGGGAATCCGCTATCGATCAGGAACGAGGTGATCCCGGCCATGCCGGCCGTCGTCGCCAGATTTACGCCTGCAAAAATCCCTCCGATGAATTTGGAAGCAACATACATAAGAACGTCTATTCTTGTGGATTTGGATCCCCATTCCGCGACCGGGAATATATGAGTCACCAGAGTTCTTATGGATAATTTCTTTTCGGCTGATCGTAGCTGAATGACGTAGCTGAATGACGCAGCGGATAGGAATGTGAGCCAGGTCAGGCCAAACATCCATAGTTTTCCGAAATGCATGACGGGGAAACCAGTCTATCTTGCTTTGTTCAGGAAGGGCCAATTGCCTTCCTTGAATGTCGCCTTGCCGAAACGCATCGCCATACATATTCAGAATACATGCCAGTATGGGGCGAAAACGTAAAGATGTTTGGGGCCTGAGACCGCCCGACAGCCTCGTTGTTTACTTTTTGGGCGAAAAGGTCAGCGCCCCTGGAGCCAGGGCTCCGGGAACCGCCATCCGTCCTCCAAGCGGGCGCCCGCGGTCAGCAGCGCCGGAACCCCACCTTCCTGGCCGAGCAACTCAGCCCTTAGCTGCGGCGCCTCATCTCTCCATGCCGGCGGCCGGCGCCTTGGCGGCGGGACGCCGGCCGGCAGGGCGTTCCGGCGCGGTGTAGTATTTGCGGTAGGCGCGGTAATAGGCCGACGGGTCGTCAGGATCGACGCTGGCCGCCTGCCGCACGTCGACCCGCGTCAGGGCCACGCCCGCGACGGTCGCGCCGGCTGCGTCGAGCAGGCGAAGCGACGTGCGCACCAGGCTGCGCCGCGTCTTGCGCCAGTAGACCAGCAGCAGGACGACGTCGGCGTGACGCACGATCATCCGGGTCTCGGTCACCAGGATCACCGGCGCGGTGTCGAGCACGATCAGGTCGAAGCGCCGCCGCAGCTCCTCGATCATGCGGGCCATCTGCTCGGAGCTGAACATGTCCTGCGGGGTATAGTGCGGCCGCACGAGCGGCAGCACCATGGCGCCGCTCGCCGCGTCGAGCATGAGCGCCTCGTCCAACGTGGCCTCGCCGTTCAGCACCTCGACCAGGCCCACGGTCGGCTCCACCTGCAGAAGCTGGTTCACGGCGCGCTGGCGCAGGTCGCAATCCACGACGACCGCGCGCAGCCCCGACATCGCCGCGCTTCGGGCCAGGGCGACCGAGGTCGTCGTCTTGCCTTCGCCGGGCAGGGAGGAGGTGACCGCCAGCACCTTCGGCTTGGCGCCCAGGCGCGAGAACCCGATAGCGGCGTTCAGGCTGCGGAACGACTCGGCGAAGCTCGACACCGGCTTGGCGACGATATGGTCTATGGGCCGGCGGCAGAGCGGGTCATCGGTGGTGACGATCGATCGCAGGCTCGGGATGGAGCCGATGTAGTTGACGTTCAGCTCGCGCTCCACGACCTCGATGTCGGCCACGCCGTTGTCGAACATTTCGGCGATCAGCGCGGCGGTGACTGCGGCGGCGAGACCCAGCACCATCCCGAATGCGATGTTCAGCCCCTTGCGCGGCGCGCTCGGGAACGAAGGCGCCCGGGCGAGCGAGACCACGTGGGCGTCGCTGCGCGCCAAGCCTGCTTCCGCGCTCATCTCCTTGAACTTGCTAAGGAAGCTCTCATAGAGAGTGCGTTCCGCGTCGGCATCGCGCTGCAGCTCGTTCAGGCGAACCATCGAACGGTTGGTTTGCGCCAGATCCTGGCGGGAACGCGAAGCGCTGTCCTCGATCGAGACGGTGCGCTGCCGGGCGACGGCCTCCTGGGCCTGCAGGTTGGAGACCACCCGCTGGATCTCGCCCTGGATCTGGCTGTCGATGTCGGCGAGTTCGTGCTTGGCCTTCAAGAGGTCGGGGTGGCGATCGCCGTAGCGGCTCTGAAGGTTGGCGACCCGCTGGCTGGTGAGGGCGCGCTGCTGGCGCAGTTGCTGGACGACGGGCGAGCTCAGGGCTTCGCCGACGTCGTCGCCCTTGCTGCCGCTGGCGAGCTGGCTCATCGCGGTGCCCAGGCGAGCCTGGGCCTCGGCCTGCTGGGCGCGGGTCAGCGCCACCTGCTGGTCCAGGGTGGAGATCTCCTGCTCCGCCAGGGTGGCGCCCTGGGCGCTCAGCAGGTTGTTCTCGATCTTGTACCGCTGCAGCGCGGTCTCCGCATCGACCACCCTTTGGCGCATTTCGCCGATGCGGCTGTGGAGCCAGGCGTTGCCCTCACGCGAGGCGTCGAACTTCGCCTCCAGTTGCGAGCGCAGATAATCGGCGGCGAAGGCGTTGGCGATCCGCGCGGCCTTGTCCGGATCGTGGCTGGTGAACGCCAGATTGACCAGGTAGCTCGTGCCCACCCGGCTGACCTTCAGCCTGTCCAGGACCGCGTCGACCACAGGACTCTTCGGCGCGTCCTCACGGGGGACGGACGCAGGCTTCACGCGGGACAGCGACTGGCGCAGCCGCGTCTTCAGGTCCGGCGGCGCCAGGGCGGAATTGAATTCCGGATCCCTGTCGAGCCCCAGCTTGGCGATGACGGATTCCGCCAGGGCGGTGGAGCGCAGCACCTCGACCTCCGTCTCCACCACGCTGGCGTCGAGCACGGTGTCGGCGGCGGTGGGCGTCTCCCTGGCCAGCAGCTCCTGGCTGGGCTTGTCGATCATCAGGTGCACGTCGGCCGTGAAGGTCGGCCGCATCGACATCGTAACCGCCGCGGCCATGGCGACGATCAGGAGAAAGACGGCCGACATCAGCCGCAGGCGCCGCCGGGCCATGCGTATCAGCTGCGGCAGGTTGAACGCCCGTTCCGCCGGTGCGGGGGTCTTTCCGAGATTGGGCGTTACGTGCATGGCGTCGTCTCACTCATCTGGAACGCGCGGCCGACGCCATGGACTTCGGAACACGATGTCCTGGAGGGGCCGCGGCCTTGCCGGGACCGCGTATCGACGCCGCACCCGCGCGAAGCGCATTTCCGTAACTTTTCGACCATCACTCAATCTCGAACGACAATGGACTCGCCTCGATCGCCGCGATGACTTCACAAAAAGACCCTGCGCACGTCTGGCGGCGGTGGCGGCGTGGTCCGTTGCTGGTCAGGTATGGAAGTCTTCATTCCGCAATATACAATGAAGCAGGGCGCGCCCTGTCTGTCGACGGATTGCGAGCAAAGATCGTCGCCCCCAATAATGCATGATCGTCTGTTGATCATTTAATGGGCGCCCAGGTCACGTCGCGAGATAATTAATCGCCACCCCGGTGTTGACGCTCTACGTGTGCTTGAAACAACTCGACGCTGGAACTCGCCACGGGCGAAATCGCGTTGATGAGAGCGGCGGGTCCGACATGAATTCTACACTTCTGTACTATTTGACGGGGCGGGACAGTTGCGTGAGCCGGCCGTTGGCCGCAGGCCACGCGGCGCGCGTCTGAAGCCGGTGCGCCCAGCCCTGGACGACGGCGTGCGGCGCAGCCCCGGCCGCCTCCGCAGCGGGACGGGGGCATGACCGCGCGCAGGCCCGGTGCGGCGCGGGCGGCCCTGGCCGCAGCCGTCGTGTTCCTGTCTCTGGCGACCGGCGGCTGCGGTGCGACGCAATCCCATGCCGAGACGGCCCCGACGGGAACCCCCCTCGACCTGAGCGGATACGAGATCTCGTTCGAGGAGGGCTTTTCCACCCTCAGCATCGGCGACCGGCCGGGTTCCGGCATGCGCTGGTACAACCACACGCCTTGGAACGGTGATTTCGGGGACGCGGGCTTCGCCGCGCCGGGCCCGGACGGGCCGTTCTCGCGCGGCGCCAAGGGCATGAACATCACCGCCCGCCGTGGCGCCGACGGCCGGTGGAGCTCAGGCCTGATTTCGTCGCGCGACCGTGACGGGCCGGAAGGCCGCGGCTTCGTCCAGCAGTACGGCTATTTCGAGATCGACGCCAAGCTGCCGTCCGGCATGGGGGTCTGGCCCGCCTTCTGGCTGATCGGCGTCGACAAGTCGGAATCCTCCGCCGAAATTGACGTCATGGAATATTACGGGGGATTTCCCCGTTACTACCATTGCGTGGCGCACATCTGGCGCGGCGGCAAGGATGTCTTGAGCAGGGATTTTCTCATCCGCGTCCAAGACAACCTGCTCACCGACCAGTTCAACAAGTTCGGCGTGCTGATCGAGCCGGAGACCACCACCTTCTACCTCAACCACCGCGTCGTCGGCGCGATGGAGACGCCGCCGGAGTATCGCCAGCCGTTCTACATCCTGGCCAATCTCGCGATCGGCGGCGGCTGGCCGATCGAGAAGCTCACCACTCCCAAGACGATGGAGATCGCCCGTATCCGGGTTTACCGCCGGATCGCTGCGGCCACCCCGGAACCGGCCGCTGCAGCGCCTGCGGAAGCAACGGGCGCCGCGACTGGACCGGCCGGGGCCCCACGCTAGCCGCCGCCGTCCCGGAAGCGCCCTTTCCGGCGAGGTTCACGCGCGGCCATTTCCTGCGCCTTGGCCGCGGCGCGGCGTTCTCAGTTCTTGAAGTAGGCGTCCCAGCGGCGCCGGCGCCGGCGCCGGCCGGCCCATTGGCGAACCGGCTCGAGCAACAGCAGCGCCAGGAGGCCCAGGCTGGCTGCCACGACAAGGATCAGCATCGACGCTCGACCACCGTTCGCTCTCTCCGGCCTGCCCGGGGATCGGGCAGGCGCGTCTGTGACAATCGCAGGCGCTTTCCTGCAGGTCAGCGTCCGAGGACCGGCCTGCCGCAATCATCGTGTGTTCGCCGCTTTCCTGCCCTCTTCCTGGGCGCCTTGGCTCTGTAAAGGTCTTTCATGAATTGCCGTATTGCGCCCGCAGCAGTCTTCCGCTCGCATCATGGTCGATAAGACCTGAAGTCTGGCTTCCGCCCTCGGATATTGCGTGGATGCGTCATCCTATTCGAATTGAAGACACCTTGGTTGTGAGCGGGATCGGTTCGTCGGCGCCGATTCAACCCGGACCATGTCTTTGCGCGATCGCCGCGGGAGGGAACGGACGATGAGGATCGCCGTGGTCATCGCCACCCTGGGCCGGCCGCACGAGGCCGGACAGGTCCTGGAACGCCTGCGCCGCCAGTCGCAGCCGCCGGCCCGGATCGTCTTCTCGGTCGAAAAAGCCGAGGACCTGCCGCCGCAGCCGGTCCTTGGCGACGATGTCGAGGTGGTGTTCGGGCCGCGCGGCCTCTGCGCCCAACGCAACCGCGGCATGACCCGGATCAGCGGTGAATGCGACGTGGTCGTGTTCTACGACGACGACTACCTGCCCAGCCGGCGCAGCCTCGAGGGCGTCGGCGCCCTGTTCGCCGCCCACCCGGAAGTGGTCGGCGCCACCGGCGTCGTCCTCGCCGACGGGGTGACCCGCGGCGGGCTCTCCTGGGAGCAGGGCGAAGCGATCGTCGAGATCTATGACGCCGCCCCGCCGCCCGCGCCCGCGATCCAGGCCGACATCCGCACCGCCTACGGATGCAACATGGCCTTCCGCTGCAAGGCCGCCGACGGGCTGCGGTTCGACGAACGCCTGCCGCTCTACGGCTGGCAGGAGGATGTGGACTTCGCCGGCCAGATCGCGCGCCGCGGCCGGGTGGTGAGGACCAACGCCTTCGCAGGCGTGCACCTGGGCGTCGCCAAGAGCCGCTCGCCCGGCAAGCGGCTGGGATATTCCCAGATGGTCAACCCCGTCTACCTGGTCCGCAAGGGCACGATGCGGCTCAGCCACGCCGCCCGGATCATGTGCTGCAACCTGGTCGCCAACCACGTCCGGGTCCTGGCGCCGGAGCCGCACATCGACCGCCGCGGGCGGGTGCTCGGCAACTGGCGCGGCCTCCTGCACCTGGTCGCCGGCCGCGCCGACCCCGAGCAGATCTCGAGTTTCCAGTAGGGGCCGTGGCGCATGCACCGGGCGAACTTGCAACATCAGGCTGAAGCCGCCCCGCAGCCGCGGGGCTGCGTCTGCTACGTGATCGACGAGGGCTATCTCTTCCCGACCCTGGTCAGCGCCTTGCAGGCGCGTGCGCACGTCCCGCCCGCCGTGGCCGACGTGGTCATCGCCTGCATCGGCGAGCCCACGGCCCACAGCGAGGCCGTCGCCGCCGTGGCGGCCGCCCGCGGCGTCCACTTCATCCGCGCCTCGCACGCCGACATCGACGGCCTGCACGTCATGTTCGGCCGCTTCTTCCTGAGCGAGATCCTGCCGGCGCACTACCGCCGCGTGGTCTATATCGATGGCGACACCCAGGTCCGCGGCGCCCTGGAGCCCCTGTTCCGGGCGGACGTGCCCGCCGGCGGCTTCCTGGCCTGCCGCGACCCGGCGATCCTGTTCGCGCAGCACGACCTGGCCCATCGCCGCCGGCTCGCGGCCTATCGCCAGCAGATCGGCCTGACCGGGGCGGCGGAGGACTATTTCAACAGCGGGGTGCTGGTCATCGACCGGGCGGGCTGGGGGGCGATCGCCGAGACCTGCCTGGGCGTCTACCGCGAGCGGGGCGAGGCGTTCCGCTTCCCCGACCAGGACGCGCTCAACCTCGGCGCCCGCGACGCCTGCACCCTGATCTCCAACCGCTGGAACTTCCCGGGCTTCCTGATCGGCTCGCGCGCCGAGGCCGTCGCCCTGCCGCGCATCTACCACTTCATGTCCAACCCGCGGCCCTGGAACGTCGCCGCCCAGCCCTGGGGGGAGGCGTGGGGCGCGCCCTACCGGGGGCTCCTGGCCGACCATCCGGAGCTTTCGTTCCTCAAGCCTTCCAAGTCGCGGATGCACGTCGTGCGCTACTGCGTGCAGCAGTTCGTCAAGATGAGCCTCTCCTATCGCGCCGTGGGGCGGATGCGCGAGGCTCCGCCGCAGCTTTACGTCTGAGGCCGCCAGGTGAAGATCGTGCTCAACGGCCGCTTCCTGTGCGCCCGGCAGACCGGCGTCCAGCGGGTGGCCGCCAACCTGACGCTCGGCCTCGACCGGCTGTTGGCCGGGGGCGGCGCGACGGACGCCGGCTGGGAGGTGTGCGCGCCGCGCGGGCGCAAGCGCGACCTCTCCCTCTCCGCCTTGCGGCTGCGCGACGACAGCCTGCTGACGGGCCAGGCCTGGGAACAGTTCGAACTGCCGTTCGCGACCGGCTCCGCGGGGCTGGTCAACCTCTGCAACGTCGGCCCGCTCGGCTCTCGCAGCGCGCTGACCATGATCCACGACGCCCAGGTCTATCTGGCGCCCAGTTCCTATTCGGCGGCGTTCGTCCGCTGGTACCGGCTGGCGCTGCCCCGCCTCGCGGCCCAGTCGCGCCTCGTCCTCACGGTGTCGGAGTTCTCCAAGCGCATGCTGGTGCGCTTCGGGGTCGCCGCGGCGGACCGCATCCGGGTGGCGCCCAACGGCGCGGACCACATGCTGGAGGTTCGGGCCGAGCCCGCGATCTTGGCGCGCCTGGGCCTCGAGGGCGCCAGCTACGTCTTCGCCTTCGGCAACCTGCAGCCGCACAAGAACCTCGACCTGCTGCTCAAGGCGTTCGCCGACCCGCGCCTCGGCGACCTGCGCCTGGTGGTCAGCGGCGAGCTCGACGCCCCGGCCATCGCGCGCGTCTTCGGCCTGGCGCCTGGCGCCAACGTGCAGCTGGCGGGCCGGTGTTCCGACGGGGAGATCCGCGCGCTCCTCGAAGGCGCGGCCTGCCTGGCGTTCCCTTCCTCGACCGAGGGGTTCGGCCTGCCGCCGCTGGAAGCCATGATCCTCGGCTGTCCCGCCGTCGTCGCGCCGGCCGGCGCCTTGCCGGAGGTCTGCGGCCAGGCTGCGACCTACGCCCCCCTGGAGGACGTGGGCGCCTGGGTGGAGGCGATCGCCGGCGTGGCGGGGGACGACAGCGGCCGTGCGGCCCGCCGCGAGCAGGCGAAGGCGCACGCCCAGGCCTTCACCTGGCGACGCAGCGCCGAGCGCCTGCGCGGCCTGATCGAGGAGGTCATGTGAGGACCGCCGCGCGCCCGGGCGACGCGGTCCCCGCCGCAATCCGCGGGGGCAGGGCGCATTGACCTACCCGGCCGTCATCTTCTGGCTGGTCGCCATCTGGGCGCTGTTCGCGCGGGGCCCCGCGATCTACCTGCTGTTCTTCATAAGCTGGTCGTTCGGGACCCTCGCCGTGATCCCCACGCAGGCGGTCGGCGGCATCAGCATCATGCCGCCCTGGATCTCCGCGGCCGTCCTCAGCGTGAAGGTGGTGCTCGACGTCGGCCCGCGCGTCTACCTCGGCGCGCTGTTCGACTATCGCCGGTTCGGCTTCCTCACGCTCTGCACGCTCTATGCGGTGGTGTCCGCCCTGCTGCTGCCGCGGATCTTCGCCGGCCAGCTGGACGTCATCACCATGCGGCTGGTCGCCGTCGCCGCCCCGACGGCCCTCGGACCGACGCCGAGCAACTTCATCCAGGCGCTCTATTTCATCCTGACCAGCCTCACGGTCGTCAACATCTACTTCGTCGCCTGCGATCCGGTGCGGAGACACCAGCTGCTGGTCGCCTTCGGATGGGGCGGGGCCGTGGCGGTGATCACCGGGCTGGTCGACCTTCTGGCCAGCAAGGCGGGCCTCACCGGCCTGCTCTTGCCCTACCGGACCTCAGCCTACGTCCTGATGGTCGACGGCGAGGTCGGCGACATGAAGCGTGTCGTGGGCCTGATGAGCGAGGCCTCTGCCTATGCGGCGCTTTGCCTGTCGTTCCTCGCCCCGATCGCCATCACGCCCGACCGGCGGCAGGCCGCGCCCTGGGGCGGCTGGCGGGTCCCGCTCGCGGCGCTCCTGACGCTGTTGACCTATCTGTCGACCTCGTCCGGCGGCTATGTGGCCCTGGTTTCCGTGGTCCTCGTGGTGCTGGTGGGCATCGCCGGCGGCATGTTCGACAGCCGCGAGCGGGCCTGGCTCGCAGCCTATTGGGTGATGATGCTGGTGGTGGCGGCCATATGCGTGGCGGTCCTCCGGCCGGATGTGGTGGCCACGGTCGCCAAGCTTGTCGACGCCGTCGTGATCCACAAGGCCCACACCTCTTCCTACGTCGAGCGGAGCATGTGGAACCGGGTCGCCTACGAGGCTTTCCTGCACTCCCACGGACTCGGCGCCGGGATCGGCTGCTGCCGCTCATCGAGCTGGGTGTTCGCGGTGCTCAGCAACATCGGCGCGCCCGGGGCGATCCTGATGTCGGTGTTCATGGCGCGGGTGTTCCTGAGCCGCGGGGCGGACACGGAGGACTCCGGCCTGATGCGCATGGTGAAGCTGTCGCTGCTCCCCAACCTGTTCGTCATTTCGCTGACGTCGCCCTCGGTGGGGTTCGGGCTTGGCGCGGCCTGGCTGTTCGGGCTTGGCGCGGCCCTGGCCTGGCCGCTGGCGGTGAGCGTCGAGACCGGCGCGGCCGCCCCGCCGCGGGCGCACCCCGCCTTCCTTCCGCCGTTGAGCCCGGACCTGGCCCCGAATTCGCCCATGGGGTCGACCCTCGGGCGCGATCCGGTTGGGCGTCCGGGCGGCGCCGGCGCCTGAATGTGCCGTCCCCCGCCGCGCGGGCGACGCTCTTTACGCAAGGCGGGAGCGTTTTTCTTGCAATCTTCGCACCTTGTCCGAGGGTCTGAACTGTTTCTTGCAATCGGCGCGGCGCGGATGCGACCGTTCGAGATGGGTGCTGGGTAGGGTTCAAAGGCGCATGCGGATCCTCCACATCATGAACCACTGCGGCTTCGCCAACGGCAATGTGCACGCCGCGGTCGACCTGGCCTGTGCGCAGACCGCCAGGGGCGACACGGTCTGCATGGCCGCGGCCGGCGGCGAGTTTGTGGAACTGCTCGAACGCCACGGCGTCGAACACGCCTTCCTGCAGCAGGAACGGCGCGACCCGGTCTCCGTGGCCAGGATGCTGCTGGGGCTCGGGCGGCTCGTGCGGCGCTTCAGGCCCGACGTCCTGCACGCCCACATGATGACCGGCGCCGTCATCGGGGCCGCCGTCGGCCATGTCCGGGGCGTCCCCCTCGTGACGACCGTCCACAACGCCTTCGACGGCCACGCCATCCTCATGGGCCTGGGCGACCTGGTGGTGGGGGTCAGCCGCAGCACCGCCGAATGCATGGCGGGGCGCCGGGTCCCGCGCTCGAAGCTCCGCGTCGTGCTGAACGGCACCCTCGGCGCGCCGCGGCGCGATTTCTTCCCCAGCCAGCCCGTCGCGCTCAAGTCGCCGAACGTCGTGACCATCTCCGCCCTGCATGGCCGCAAGGGGATTCCCGACATGATCGCCGCGTTCGAGATCGTCGCCGGGCGGCGCGGCGACGTCGAGCTCTACATCGTGGGCGACGGCCCGGGGCGCGCCGAGTACGAGGCCCTCGCCGCCGCATCGCCCGCCGCCGGCCGGATCCACTTCCTGGGTCAGCTGCGCGACACCAAGTCCTTCCTCAACGCCGCCGACATCTTCCTGCTGACGTCCCACGACGAGCCGTTCGGCCTGGTGCTCACCGAGGCCAGGGAGGCGGGTTGCGCCATCGTCGCCACCGACGTCGGCGGCGTTCCGGAGGCTCTCGACCAGGGCGCGGCCGGCCTGCTGGCGCCGGCGAGACGCCCCGACCGGCTGGCGGAGGCGCTCCTGGGACTGCTCGACGATCCGGCCGAACTCGCGCGGCTGCAGGCGGCGAGCCGCGCCAACCTCGAGCGCTGGACGATCGACCGGGTCGCCTCGGAATACGCCGACGTCTATGCCGAGGCGGTCGCCCTGCGCGCCCCGAAGTCCAGGGCGGTCATCCCCGCACGAAGGCGACGTCGTGCTGGCCTTCCGGCAGCGCCTCCATAAGCTGAGGCGCGCGGCTGGTCTGCTTCGCATAGTCGGAATGCAGGTAGCGGTTGTCGAAGCGGTAGAGCACGAAGCCCGCCCGGCGGAAGCGGTCGATCAGGGCGTCGACCCGCGCGGCGCCGTCCCCGAACCGGCGGACCTCCGCGCAGATCGAGATCTTGCCCGGGAAGACGCCGAGGTTGTCCAGCAGGTCCTCCAGCACTTCGACCTCCATGCCCTCTACGTCGACCTTCACCAGCGAGGCCCGGGCCAGCGCCTCCGCAGGCACCAGGTCAACCAGGCGGCGAAGCGGCAGCTTGCCCTCCAGATTCTTCTCCGTGGGGTCGTCGACGAAGCGGCTTTCACCGGAGTTGTCGCTGCTCGAAAGCTGCAGGTAGCGCTCCTCGGCCTTGTTCGAAATGCCGTACGGCAGCACGACCACGTTCTGCAGGTTGTTGATGGCGATGTTGTGCTCGAGCCGCGCGCGGATCGAGGGCGAGGGCTCCGCCGCGTAGACCTTGCCGCGGGGGCCCACCTTGCGGCTCATCAGCAATGAGTAGTAGCCGATGTTGGCGCCGATATCGATCGCCACGTCGCCCGGGCCGAGATGGGCGTCGATGAACCGGGTGATCTCCGGCTCCCAGATCCGGTAGAAGAACAGCCGGGCCTCAATGTACTCCCAGGGCCGGAGGGTCATGGCGCCTGCGTCCGGTATCGCGCGGGTGACTTCCTTGTTGGAGAACAGTCTCCACGACCGCTTCATCGCACCTGTGTAGAATCCACGCACGCTCGGCGGAAGAAACTCACCTCGAACAAGCTCCACGTAGGCCCTCCTTCTTAAGTCGCGGCGGCCACCCCTGCTGCTGCGTCAGGTGCGATCCGGGGCGGGGTGCGAGAGGTTTTCTCTCGACGATGCGGCCTGCACCCTACCGGCCCGCTCCGCCGCCTGAAAAGACCTGCGCACGGTCTGGAGACCTCCGAGGCGGGGTTGAGGCCGCAGGCGTCGAAAGCGGTCGAGGTCTGTTCGAATATTGACCATCCGTCCACCCTCAGGCGCCGCTTGTGCACCAACAGGCTCCAGCGTGACCGCAAAGAAAGCGCCCCTGGAGCCGCCTCCTTGAGCCTGGTTAACGGCTGCGAAATAAGTTGAACTCGGAGATATACGTGAATTTTTGACAGGAACTACTCAAATGGTGGGGCAGATTGTGCAGTCGGACGCACAGCGCCGGCGCGCGGAATTCTCGGACCCATCCGAGACCCCGGCGCGCCTGGAGGCGCCCGAGGTTTCCGACGCGACGGTTCAGGCGCTTGTCGCGGACATGGACCGCACCGGCGTCGCCGTGCTGCCGGACTTCGTGTCGCCCGCCGACCTGCGCGACCTCCAGGAGTTCGTGGAGCGCGCCGTCGAGGAGGCGGGCGGCGAATACGTGGGCTTCAACGGCAGGGACGCGGTCGCGGGGACCCTGCTGGCGGCGCTTGCCGATTCTCCCCGGTTCCAGAGCTTCATCCGCCGCGTCTATGAAGGCGGCGCTCGGCGGCCCGCGCCCAGCCAGTCGATCTACCAGGTGCTGCGCTGCCTGAAGGGCGAGACGGGGGCCAGGCAGGCCTTCATCTTCCACTTCGACTCCTACGTGGTGACGATGCTGCTGCCGATCCTCATCCCTTCGACGGGCAAGCAGGGGCATCTGCTGGTCGCGCCCAACCTGCGCAAGGAACGGCCGCTCTATGTGATCAACCTCGTGGACAAGATCCTGCTGGACAACAAGCTCACCCAGGCCCTGCTCCGCCGCGCCCACGACTGGGGCCTGTGGAAGTTCAAGAAGGTCAAGATGGTGCCGGGGAATCTGTATCTCTTCTGGGGCTACCGGTCGCTGCACACCAATGAAGCGTGCGACGTGGAGAACATCCGCTCGACCGCGCTCTACCACTTCGGCGATCCCCACGCCGACAGCCCCCTGCGCCAGAAGATGGGCCGCGCGGTGGTCTGACCGCGCCAGGCTGCGGCGCTGCGGACTCAGCTTCCGACCCCGAGCCCCTTGCTTCTTCTCCTGTTCAGACCGGGGCGAGACGCTCCAGGACGGCGTCGACCGCGCGAGGTCTGGCGCCGCGCCAAATTCATGGGCTAACTGTTCACGAAGAGGGAGCGGTACGAACGCTTCGGACGCTTGGCCTGGCGGCGGGCGCCGCAAAGGGAGGGGACGTGACGCTCGACGAGATCCTGGGCGCGGCGCGCCGTCAGACCGGCCTTTCGGAGTTCGCCAGCGAATCCTGGCGCGAGGGGCTGGAGATCCTGCTGGCCGACCACGCCAGGACCGGCATGCTCAACGACGTGGGCCGCAGATGGCTGACGGGGATGTGCACCAACGCGCTGGCCAACCGGCTGCAGGTGGACGACTTCCTGCGCCGCAACCCGCAGGCCGCCCAGGCGCCGGTGAAGCGGCCGGTGTTCATCCTGGGCATGCCGCGCACGGGCACCACCATGCTGAGCTACTTGATGGCGGCCGACCCGGCGCGGCGCTCGCTGCTGAAGTGGGAGGCCTACAACCTCGTGCCGCCGGCCGCCCCGGGTGCGCTGACGACGGATCCCCGCTGCGTGGCGGAGAAGGCCAGGGAACAGGCGATGATCAAGGCCGATCCCGGCCAGGCCGCGCGGCACTTCGAGGCGGCGGACGGGCCGACCGAATGCGTCCACCTGGTCGCCCAGGACTTCAAGTCGCTGTTGCTGGCGGTGGTCTCGACGACGCCGACCTACCACGACTGGCTCCTGTTCTGCGACATGACCGAGGCCTTCGCGCACCGCAAGCGCGCCTTGCAGGTGCTGCAGTCCACCAACCCCGGCCTGTGGACGCTGAAGATGCCCTCGGACGGGCTGTTCATCCGCACCCTGTTCGCGACCTTCCCGGACGCCAAGGTGATCTGGACGCACCGCGACCCCTACGTGGCCACGGCCTCGATCTTCAGCATGCGCTCCCATTCCCGGGCCCGCTTCAACCGCGACCTCGACGCGGCCTACATGCGCGAGCGCTTCCCGCTGCAACTGGCGCTCCACGCCCAGCGGCCCCTGGAGGTGAGCCGCGAGCGGCCGGGCGATTTCCACCACCTCTACTACGACGAGATGACCGCCGACCCGCTGGGCCAGATGAAGAAGATCTACGCCTGGCTCGGCGACGAGTGGACGCCGCAGGCCGCCGCCGGGATGCGGGGCTGGCTGGACGAGAATCCGCAGGGCCGATTCGGCGTCCACAGCTATTCACTGGCCCAGTGGGGCCTCGGCAAGCGCGACCTGGAGCCATACTTCGCGGACTATCTGCGGGAGCATCCGGTCGCCACCGGGGTCGAGGCCTGAGATGGCGCCGCGCGGATTGTTCGACCTGACCGGCAAGGTGGTGGTCTCCACCGGCGCCAACAGCGGCATCGGCCTGGGCTTCCTGCAGGGCTGCGCCAAGCAGGGCGCCGACGTGGTGGTCTGGGGCCGCCGGGCCGACAGGAACGCCGAGGCCCTGGCGGCCTTGCAGGCGCTGGGCGCGGGGCGGGGCCACGCCGAGGCGGTGGACGTCGCCGACGAGGCCGCGGTGGTCCGGGCGATGGCCGGCACGGTCGAGGCGATGGGCCGGGTGGACTGCGTGTTCGCCAACGCCGGGATCAGCTCGCGGGCCCCATCCTTTCCGGACATGACCAGCGAGATGTACCACGCGCTGCTGAACGTGAATCTGCACGGCGCCTTCTACACCCTGCGCGAAGCGTCCCGGCACATGCGCGCCCGCGCCCAGGCCGGCGACCCCGGCGGCTCCATCGTCGCCTGCGGCAGTCTCGCCATCTTCCGGGGCTACGCCGGGCTGGAGCACTACGGCGCGGCCAAGAGCGGGGTGGCCGCGATGATCAAGGGCCTGGCCGTCGAGATGGGCCCCTACGGCGTGCGCGCCAACATGATCGCGGCGGGCCTCATCCGCACCGCCATGACCGACAGGCCGCAGAACGAGGCGGTGGCGAAACAGATGGCCGGACAGACGCCGCTCGGCCGCTGCGGCGAAATCTCCGACATCGAGGGGCCCGCGGCCTACCTGGCCTCGGACGCCTCGGCCTTCCACACCGGCGACATCCTGGTGCTCGACGGCGGCCGGCTGGTGAATTCGTAGCGACCCCTCCCGGCGCAGGCCTTATCGCCCGGAACTGACGCCGTAATAATCCAGGTACCAGTCCACGAAGGCCCCCACGCCGGCCTCGACCGGGGTCTTCGGCGCATAGCCGAGCACGGCCCGCGTCTCGTCCACGTCCGCCTCGGTGCGCTGCACGTCGCCCGGCTGCATGGGCAACAGGTTGAGCTCGGCCTTGCGGCCCAGCTTCTCCTCCAGCACCTCGATATAGCGCATCAGTTCGGTGCGCCGGCTGGCGCCCAGGTTGAGGATCCGCCAGGGCGCGACGCCGCTGGTCGCCGGGTCCGGGCGCTGCGGATCCCAGGTCGTATCGGGCGAGGGCGGATGGCCGTAGGCGGCGACGATCCCATCGACGATGTCGTCGACATAGGTGAAGTCCCGCTGCATCTGGCCCTGCCCGTAGACGTCGATCGGCCGGCCGGCCAGGATCGCCTCGGTGAACTTGAACAGCGCCATGTCCGGCCGGCCCCATGGGCCGTAGACGGTGAAGAACCTCAGGCCCGTCGTCGGAAACCCGAACAGGTGGGCATAGGCGTGGGCCATGCTCTCGTTGGCCAGCTTGGTCGCCGCATAAAGGGTGATCGGATGGTGCACCGGGTCGTGCACCGAGAACGGCAGCTTGCCGTTGGCTCCGAACACCGAGCTGGTCGAGGCGTAGACCAGGTGCCGCGGCTGCACGGCGCGGCACCCCTCCAGGATGTTCAGGAAGCCGACCACGTTCGAATCCACATAGGCGGCCGGCTGTTCGAGGCTGTAGCGGACCCCGGCCTGGGCGGCCAGGTGGATGACCCCGGTCGGCCGCGCCTCGGCGAACAGGTCCGCCACCGCGGCCCGGTCGGTCAGGTCGATGGCCGCATGCCGGTATCCCGGCAGGCTTTCCAGCCGCGCCAGGCGCGCGCGCTTCAATTCGGGGTCGTAATAGGAATTCAGGTTGTCCAGTCCGACCACCGTATCTCCGCGGTCGAGCAGGTATTGGGCGACATGGGATCCAATAAACCCCGCCGATCCCGTCACCAATATGTTATCCACGGCGAATCTCTACCATACTTCGAACCACCCGGATGTCAGTGAAGGCGAAAAGTCTCGTTGAGATCAACACCGGGTCGATAGGTTGTCTTCTATCCCAGGCGCATCTGTCGGGGAAGGGGCGGGCATGAGCCAGGCCGGCGCCGGGCGCGCCGTGCAAGTTTCTTGGCCATCCGCCCGGATGGGCCGGGCCGTCGCCCAGGGAACGCGCACGGACGGCGGCGATGCGGGACCGGGGACGTTCTTGTGCCCGCCGTCTCGGATAGCCCATAATGCGTGGCTGGGGGTGTCCGATGCCGAGAGTTTACGACAGTCGAAAGCGCATTCTGGTCACCGGCGGCGCCGGGTTTCTAGGGTCACATCTTATCGATCGTCTGCTGGCCCATGGCCACGAAGTGATTTGTTGCGATAATCTCTTCACCGGAACCAAGAGAAACATTGAACATCTGCACGGAAATCCAGCCTTCGAATTTCTGCGACACGACGTCACCTTTCCTCTATACGTAGAAGTGGACGAGATTTACAATCTGGCGTGCCCGGCATCGCCTATTCACTACCAGCATGATCCAGTCCAGACCACCAAGACCTCGGTGCACGGGGCCATCAACATGCTGGGGCTGGCGAAGCGGGTGGGGTCCAAGGTGCTGCAAGCCTCGACCAGCGAGGTTTATGGCGACCCCGCAATCCACCCACAGACGGAACAGTATTGGGGCAACGTAAATCCGATCGGCCCGAGATCTTGCTACGACGAAGGAAAGCGTTGCGCCGAGACGTTGTTCTTCGATTACTGGCGACAGAACCGCCTGCGGATCAAGGTCGCGAGGATCTTCAACACCTATGGGCCGCGGATGCACCCGAACGACGGGCGCGTGGTGTCGAATTTCATCGTCCAGGCGCTGACGGGCGAGCCGATCACCATCTTCGGGGAAGGCCAGCAGACCCGTTCGTTCTGCTTCGTCGCGGACATGGTGCGCGGCCTGCACCAGTTGATGGACACTGCCGACGAATTCACGGGGCCGATGAATCTCGGCAACCCCCGCGAGTTCACCATCCTGGAGCTCGCCGAGCGGGTCATCAGCTTGACCGCATCGAGCTCGAAGCTGGTCTTCCTGCCGCTGCCGGAAGACGACCCCAGGCAGCGACAGCCGGACATCGGCCTGGCCACGTCCGAGATGGGCTGGAGTCCGGAGGTGGACCTGGACGACGGGCTGCTGTCGACGATTTCATATTTCAAGGAACGCCTTCAATAGGTTGAAGGGGTTTCCGCATGGCCGTGGCGTGCGTTGCGACCGAGCTTGCGGCCTGCCAAAAGTCTTGCTGCACTGCGGCGAAATTGAGTTAAACTCGCCTTAATTTGGGTCAGGCGTCTGGGCTACTGAGCGCTTGGTGGGCGCCTGGGGGTGATTCCTGTGCGCCGTGGGGTTCTTCGGTTAGCCGGGCCGTAGTTAAGGCATTATAAATCCTTAACAGCAGGGAGCGACATGTGACTCGGAGTCCGTGAGAAACATTTCTTTCTCGCGCACGATGAATCGTGTGTGTACTAAGAGTACGACAACAAAAAAATCTCCGCAGGGCCGAACTATCCTGCGTTATCCTGAGTTTCTTAGGGAGTCTGGTTGGTAAGTCTCCTTGGGCGTTAACCGTATGTCCGATTATGTCGCGAATGGTGTAGCTGGCGCGATTCCGCTTAATCGGAAATCGCAGCCATCCAGTGGAGCGGTGGGGCAGGTCTTTCTGAAGATCTTCTTGATTTCCCTCCTGATCTTTATGCTCCCGTTAATGATCGTCGTCGCCGTCCTGATCAAGCTGGAGGACGGGGGGCCGGTGCTGTTCCGGCACAAGCGGGTCGGCCTGGGCGGCAGACCCTTCTACTGCTTCAAGTTCCGCACGATGCGCGTCGACGCCGAGACCTATCTCGCCGCGCTGCTGGCCAGCGACCCGCGCGCCCGCGAGGAATGGGAACGCGACCACAAGCTTCGTGACGACCCGCGCGTCACCGCCGTGGGGCAGTTCCTGCGCAAATCGAGCCTGGACGAGGTGCCGCAGATCATAAACCTGCTCCGCGGCGACATGAGCGTTGTCGGGCCGCGGCCGATCGTCGAGGGCGAGATCGCGAAATACGGCTGGCGCTACAAGCATTACAACGCCGTGAAGCCCGGCTTGACCGGGCTCTGGCAGGTCAGCGGGCGCAGCAATGTCCGATATCGCCGCCGCGTGGCCATGGACGTGCTCTATGCGTCGCGAAAGAGTGTCGGGCTGGACCTTTGGATCATCGCCAAGACCATCCCCGCCGTCATGCAGAGCGACGGGTCCTACTGACTGCGTTCTATCGCGGCGTAGGCGACAAGAAGCCGGGATCAGGGGGGGCTAAGCGGAGCCGGGTCCGGCGGGGAGACGGTTCGCCGTGCGCCCGGCGGGATCCGGTCGAAACCTCGGAGTGCGAAGTTGGAAGAGTCCCATTGCGCCTATTCCCTGAGCCAGACGGATTCGGGTTGGATGTGGCGCCTGTTCGACGAGGATGGCGTGATGATCGCCGATGGCTCGGCGCCGGACCAGTCCACGGCGCAGAAGGGCGTGATGGCGGCGTTCTGGCGCGGCGTGGGCTCGGCGTCCTCGTTCCTGACCGACGAGCAGCCGGGCGGCGATTCCACGTTGGGCACGTAATCGCCGCCGCCGCGGCGCCCTGGAAGGGCCACGTTCTTCCCCTAGTCGGAAGACGCTCTGGCGGAATCGGATCCGTCCGTCGCCGATGCGCCGGCCGGCTTCACGTCTTCTTTCCAAATTGGACTTCTAATCAGGTCATGTGCAATTTTGGGGGCGCGCTGTCTGATAATGGCGCGGTGGCTGTGTGGTCGGTTCCAGATTCCGGGTTGCACTGGAAGGGCGAAGCTCATCAGCAGATGAACCTGCTCTTCAGAACCTCGAAGCGCAGCCAGGGGACGCGTGGATGAAGCGCCGATTGCGGGCCGGCGGGCTCCGTCCATCGTTGGGAGCAAGGCCGAGGCTTTGCGCGATGCTGTTCGGCCTCCTGGGATTGGTGGCGGTGGGAAAGCCGGGCGCGGCCTGCGCGGAAGAGGGGTTTCCCAGGACGCGCAACGTTGCGGTGGGGGAACGACCGCTGCCGGGCTATGAGGCGAGCGGGTTCCGGCTGGGCTCATTTGACATTTACCCCCGCGTGACCACCAGCGTCGATCACGACGACAACATCTACGCCGCGGACACCGATCCGATCTCGGACGTCATCGTCGGCGTGACTCCGGAAGTGGATGTGCACTCGAACTGGGCGCGCCACTCGCTTGCGTTGTCGGCCAACTCCAATTTCGTCCGCTACGTCGACCAGAAGACGGAAAACACCGACGGCTGGAAGGTCAAGGCGAGGGGGAAGTTGGACATCACCCGGGAGCTCAACGCGAGTCTTGAGGTCTCCCAGACCCGCCAAACCGAGCCAAGGTATTCCTCCGCCTACGTGTCGACCGCGCTGGAGCCCATCCAGTACGACACATCCTTTGCTCAGGTGTCGGCGGCGGCGACGCTGAACCGGTGGCACATCTCCTCCAGCCTGTCGGACGCCCGCGCGCGGTATGCCGACGTCGCCCTGCGCACCGGCGGCACGCTTACCCAGAAGTTCCGCGACCGGGACGACGGCGTGGGCGTCCTGCGGGTCGACTACGCGCTCAGCCCGTCGATCGCGGTGTTCACCGAGGGGTCGCTCACCCGGACCCGTTACCGGCTGAACGTCGGACAGGATCGCGACTCCGATGGACGCTCGATCCTGGCCGGGATCGACATGGAGATCACCAACCTGATCACCGGCGAGATCAGCTTCGGACATATCACGCAGAGTTTCGACGATCCGAGGCGCAACAGCATATCCGACGCCCACTACCGCGCGCGGATCCGGTGGTTCCCCACCCAGCTCATCACGGTGACGCTTACCGGAAACCAGGAGATCACCGACAGCGGCCTGGAGACCAATTCCACCGTGATCACGCGTGAAGCCGGCCTGCAGGCGGACTACGAACTGTTGAGGAACCTGATCATCAACGGGTGGTCGAGATACGTCCAGAGCGACTACCAGGGCCTGGACCGCCGCGACAAGCGGATCGAGTCCGGAGTGGGCTTGAATTACCTGATGAACAGCGCCGTGGGCGTCAACCTGCACTATTCACACGGCAAACAGGATTCGTCAGGCGCTGCGTCGGGGCGCGGGTTCACCGACAATGCGGTTGGCGTGACGCTCGTGCTGCAGCACTGAGGGCGACGCGATCGGCGCCGTTCTACAGCCCCGGCCGGACCACGGTATGACCCCGGGGCCGCCGCGCGCCGTGCGGTACCGGAATCTCGACGTCCTGAGGCTGGTTGCAGCGTCGTCGGTGATTTTCTCACACGGGTTCCTGATCGCCGAGCGGACCGAGGCCAACGAGCCGTTCAAGATCCTGAGCGGCGACATCCTCGGGCTCTACGGGGTGTACACCTTCTTCATCATCAGCGGCCTGCTGGTCACGGAAAGCTGGGTGTCCACCCCCGGCATGGCGGGCTTCGTGTGGCGGCGGTTCCTGCGGCTCTACCCCGCCTACCTCGTTTGCATGGCCGTCACCCTGACCATCGCCGGGCTGTTCTTCTACCCGGACGGCGGGCTGCTGGATTTCCTGCGCGCCGACGCCAGGACTATCGTCAAGCACCTGGCATACCTGGTGGGGGACGGCTTCTTTTCCGGTGTGAAGTATTACGCCCATACCGCCGACTTCAGCGAGGGCGAGGTCAACGGGTCGATATGGAGCCTGCAGCAGGAAATCGTCTGCTACGGACTGCTGGTCGTGTTCGCGGCGGCCAGGCTTTGGAAACCTTCCCTGCTGATCGCCGCCCTCCTCGTCTCGACCTTGGCGCTCTATAAGGAATGGTTCGGTCCGGAGGGAGTGCTCGAATACTTCTTCTACGCCATTCCGTCGTTCGTCTCCGGCGCCCTGGCGTGGTGGTTGTTGAAGGTGCACAGGCCGAACGTCTGGATCGCGCTGGCCTGCGCGGCCGTGATCGGCGCCGCGCTCCTGGTGCACAAGACGATGTTCGTCTTCCCGCCCTGCGCAGCCTATCTCATCTTGTACCTGGGGGTCTCTGCGCCCTTCGACCTGCGGACGCCCCGATGGTTGGGCGACGTCTCCTATGGGGCCTATCTGTATGGCTGGCCGGTCGAGCAGATGGTCAAGATCGCGCTGGGGGAGCGGGCCGCATGGTGGCAGGTGTTCGGGCTGGGCCTGGCGGGCGCCCTGACTCTGGGCTTCATCTCATGGCGGCTGATCGAGAAGCCGGCGTTGCGCCTGAAGGGCGTGGTCCCGGCGGATTGGTCGCTCGACCGCAAGGTCGCCGATGTGGCCCGTGCGCGACTGCCGCGCCCCGGGGCGCGCCGGCCGGCGTCAGGAACCTGAGAGCTTCGGAAAACGCAGCAGCGAGCGGGCGACGGCGCCGGGCGCAGACAGCGCCTTTCGCCAGTGCTGACGCCGGTGGAGCCAGATGGCGCGGTCGAGCGTCCGGGTCACGCGAGGATCCACGGGTTCCGGCGACGCCTGGATGTAGCCGCGGAACCAGTTGAGGAAATAGCCGCGGACCTCGTCGTACTGGCCGGCGCGATGCACCTCGGCCACGCATGATTCCGGATGCTGCCGATAGTCGAGCCAGACCTGGCTCGAGAAATAGACCGGCGCCCTGAGGTAGATCTTGTTCAGGAACCCCTGGTCCTCGTACATCATCCGCGGTCCCAGGAAGTGCTCCTCGAAGCCGCCGACCGCTTCGCACGCGCTTCGGCGCACGAGCAGGTCGGACGGGCAGGGCGCAGGCGCGCGGCCCAGGGGATAGATGTTGAGCAGCACGTCTGGCGGCGGCACCGGGCGGTCCAGCACAGGGCCGGTCGGGATCACCTCGTCCATCCCGCCCGCCCAGGCGCTCCAGTAGTTCACCGCGCCGCAGACCATCGCCACGGAGGGGTGGGCGTCGAGGATCGCCACCTGCTCGGCGAGCTTCTGCGGACGCCAGACGTCGTCGGCGTCGATGAAGGCGATGAACTCGCCCAGCGCATTGCGGATGCCCAGGTTGCGGGTGGCGCTCATGCCCCGGTTCACGTGGCCCGGATGCTCGAGGTATCGCACCTTGGGCTGCAGCCGCCCGGCGCAGGCCTTCGCCAGCGCCGTTCCCCCGTCCGTCGAGCCGTCGTCGCAGAGCAGGAGCTCGAAATCGCCATAGCTCTGGGCGAGCACGCTCTCGATCGCCTCCGCCAGGAAGGGTTCGGCGTCGAAGAAGATGATGATCACGGAAACCCGCGGCGCGGCGGTTGCGGACGCTGGCGCCATGACTAGGCCATCCTCAGGGCGGCGTCGAACGCGTCGACATCCCAGTCGAGGACCTGCAGGCGGGGCAGGGCGAAGGGGTTCGTACGACCGGGGCGGACGGGTCCCTCGTGGGTGGTGACGGCGCAGTCGAAGCCGGCGTCGCGCACCACGGCCTCGGCGCGGGCGTCATATTCCCCGTAGGGATAGGCGAACTGGGTCACGGCCTGCTGGGCGAGGGCCTCGCAGGCCGTCCTGCTGCCGGCGATCTCGTGGCGCTGCGCCGCGTCCGGCAGGCTGGGGAGGTGGGCGTGGGTGCGTGTGTGGGCGCCTGCGGCAATCAGTCCGCCGGACACCAGGTCCCGGACCTGCGCCGCCGTCATCGGCAGGTCGGCCTGGTCGGCGGGCGCTGCGGCGCAGAGGATGCGGAGGCCGTCCATCGCCGCCGCGCGCGCGCCGGGATCCATGTCGCGAAGCCGGCTCCAGACTTCGACGAAGGTCCGCTCGCGGGCGTTCCGAGGCGGTTCCCATCCGCGCCAAGGACCTTCCGCGGCCGCGGCGTCCTCGACGACCAGGCCGATCCGCTGTTCGGCGGAAAGCTGTAGCGTCCCGTGCAGCGGCGCGCGGCGATCCAGGATGAGGCGCGCCAGCTCGTCCCACCAGAATTCGCGGTCGGACCCGATGCTTTCGCTGACGAGGTACACCGTCGCCGGAACGCCGTGCGCCTCGAGCCGCGGCTTGGCGACGGTGAGGTTGTCGGCATAGCCGTCGTCGAAGGTCACGGCCACGGCGTCGCGAGGCAGGTCGTTCGCTTCGAGCCGTGCGACGAACTCGGCCAGCGGCAGGGGGGTTCGCCTGCGGCGGAGCAGCTCCATCTGCGCTTCGAAGCGTTCCGGGCCGACCGCAAGGTCCCAAGGATCGGACGCCGGCGTCGCGACCCGGTGGTACATCAGGATGACCGGCTTCGCCGGCGAACCGGTCAGGGCGTGCGCCAGCCTGCGCCTCCATCCCAAGCTCACGACTCCGGCTTGCGGGCGCGCACCGCGACAATCACCGGGAAGGCGCTGTCGACGACCTTCAGCTTGTTGAAGTCGCACTCCTCCAGGGCGACGCCCTGGATGAAGGCCGTGGCCGCATAGACGTTGCCGAAGACTTCCACCTCGACGTTCTCGGTCCCGAACACCTCTGCGAACAGTCGCCGCGCCGAGGTTTCGGTAAGCGACCAATACCAGGTGGAGCCCCATTCATCGCGATCGACCCGGCTGATGCCCGGGACGGTGAGCAGCACCACGCCGCCGGGCTTGAGCGCCTTGTGCATCTCCTTCACCGCGGCCTGCATGTCCCAGACCAGGTGCAGGGTCTGGGTGAGCAGGAGCACGTCGAACACCCCCTCCGGAAGGACGCCGGGCTGCGACATGTCGCCGACCAGCGTCGCCTGGGGGTTGCCGTGGTGAATATGCAGGACATCCTGCTGCGTCACGTGCACGCCGCCGAACCGTTTACAGTACTCGTCGTCGCCGACCTCCAGCGCGCGGCCTTTTACATCCGCCATGTTCTTGAACAGGAATTGCTCAATGTAGTTGCGGTCGACCGGCGTACCGCGATCGTAGCCGAACTCGTCGCTGATCGGCTTCACCCCGGTAAAATCGCCGAAAGAGATCGCTTTTGGCAGCAGGTTGAGGAGCTTCCACTGAATGGCGCGCACGCGTCGTCTCGCTGAGGGTGAAATCTTCGCCAGCATCCGCCGGATGAGGTATTTCTTGATCATGGATGAAATTAAGACGGGCAAAAGGCGGAACCCCGCACGCGGAAATTCCCGGGCGTCGCTCAGGATTTTCCTGAACGCCGCGGATTTCATCCCGCCGGAGTGCCACTTCCGTATGCCATCCCTGAGAAGCTCACCGCCGTAATAGTCCGTCCAGCCCAAGCGCCCGCGGATCCAGGCCCTGTGCAACTCCACGTCCGGTTCGGCCGCGTCCCGCTGCCGGTCATGAACCAGCAGGGCCCAGCGTAGCATCTCGCGGTGGTCGCCCGACATGTTGGCGCCATGCATCCGGTATTCCGCGACGACCGCCGCGTGCGACGCCACGGGATATTGGCGCGCCATGCGGAAGTAGCAATCGTAGTCTTCGCAACGCTTAAGTGAAATATCGAAGCCGCCCACCTTCAGCAAAAGGCCTCGTCGGTAAAGCACGGTTGCGTGCATGCCGATCGAATTGCTTTGCAGAAAAGTCTTGAAGGGGGAGGGGCCGATGGGTTCATACACATTCCTGGTCAGCCTGCGGCCCTTGCGGTCGATAAATACATGCCCCCCGTAGACGAACCCCGCGTCCGGCCGGTCCCGGAGGCATGTCAGCCCGGACTCCACCCCCCTGGGGCGAAGCAGGTCGTCCGCATCGAGGAAGAGGATCAGGTCGGACGTGGCGCGCCGCAGCCCGGTGTTGCGCGCGGCGGACAGGCCCTGGTTGTCCTGCCGCACGAGGTGTACGTCGGCATAAGAGGCGACCACGCTGGCCGGATCGTCCAGAGATCCATCGTCGACGACGATGATTTCGTCCGCCGGTCGGGTCTGTGCGCGGACGCTCTCGATGGCGTCTCTCAGGAAGTGGGCGTGATTATACGTCGTGATGACCACGGCGACGGTTTCAATCGCGCTCGGGTTGCCTGGATCTGGCGACGCCCAACCGGCTGTAGAAGAATCGCTCAAGCCGAGCATGTACATGGTCGAAACAACTGCGTTGCCTTTAGTCGGGTTTGCTCTCTCCCAAAATCAAGTTTTACTTTTCCCCCGCTCTCCCGGAGCCTAGAGTGCCGAGGCAAGTTTTGTTCACTGGCCGATCATAGGGATCCAGGTTGCTGACGTTTTCGCTCAAGGCCCTCAATCCCCTTTCCGGATACACCCATATCTGGGAAATCGGTCGTCGCTACACTTGGACGGCGCCCATCGTCGCCGTGGGCGGGTTGGTGTGCAGCGCTCTGGAAGGCCTGAGCATCAGCTTGCTGATCCCTCTGCTCGGCGCCCTTATGGCCACACCGACGTCGGCTTCCACGTCAGGTATGGCCTCTGAGGGTATATTATCCTTCCTCAACCGATTTGCTGAGTCAATCGCACCGGATCGCCGCCTTCCGGTCATCGCCGGCGTGATGCTTGCGATGGTGATCGTCAAGGGCGTGGTGGCGAGCCTCAATTCGCTGTTCATCGGCTGGGTCGATGGCCGGGCGGCGCACGACGTCCGTCAGGGGATGGCGAAGCTGCTGGTGAACGTGGGGTATCCCTTCTACCTCAAGAACGACCCTGCGGAACTGCTCACCATCCTGTCGTCGCAATCCTGGAGCGCCACCGAGGCGATCCGCACGGTCTTCGCGATGGTGGCCGACATCGTCGCGATCGTCGTCTTCATCACCCTGCTGATCATGGTCGATTGGCGCCTGACGCTCATCGCGCTCGCCCTGACGCTGCCGGTGAGCGCGTTCCAGAACCTGTTCCGCGAGCGCGTGCGCCGGTTGGGGCAGCGGGTGTCCAACGCCAATCACTGGCTTGGCGAGCGTATGCTCGTGCTCGTGGACGCGTTCCGCATGATCAAGATCTTCGGCCAGGAGCAGCGCGAGCTTGCGCGCTTCTCCGAGGCCTCGACCGAGGTGCGCCGCAGCGGATTGTCGGCGGAGATGTTCGGCGTCTGGTTCGGCCCCACCGTCGAGACGCTGCACGCCAGCGTGTTCGTGTCGATCCTGCTGGGCGCCTATTTCGCCCACGTGCCGGCCCCGGTGCTGCTGGCGTTCCTGGTGCTGCTCTACCGGCTGCAGCCCTACATCCAGTCCATCGAGGGCGCCCGGCTGAGCTTGAGCGAATCGGAGACGGCTCTGGACGAGGTGGAGTGGCTGCTGGATCCGGTGGACAAGCCGCCGGCGCCGGGCGGGCGCGTCCGGTTCTCCACCCTGGACGGTCCCATCGTGTTCGAGAACGTCTCATTCACCTACGCCACGCGTCCCGCGACGCCGGCGCTCGACGGCGTGAACCTGATGTTCCAGCCTGGGCAGGCCACCGCCCTGATCGGCCGTTCCGGGTCCGGGAAGACGACGCTGGTCAATCTGATCTGCCGGCTGCTGCATCCGAGCTCGGGGCGAATCCTGGTCGGGGGCCGCGACCTCAGCGACATCGATCCCATAAGCTGGCGCGCGCACCTCGGGTTCGCCGGCCAGGACGCCGAGCTGATCGACGGCTCGATCGCCGAGAACATCGCCTATGGCCTGCCGCAGGCCAGTCTCGAGACCATACGGGAAGCGGCGGCGCTGGCGGACATCGACGCCTTCGTCCACGACCTGGAGAAGGGGTACGAGACCCGTGTCGGAGCCCGGGGGCTCAGCCTTTCCGGCGGACAGCGCCAGAGGATCGGCCTGGCGCGGGCGCTGGTGCGGCGCCCGTCCGTGCTGGTGCTCGACGAGGCGACCAACGCGATCGACGGGCTCTCGGAGCAGGCGATCCTGAACGTGGTGCGCGAGCGCAACCTGACCGCCATCGTGGTCAGCCACCGGGCGAGCGCGCTGAGCTACTGTGACCAGGGCGTGGTGATCGAGCAGGGGAAGGTTGTGGAGGCCGGCGCGCTCGACGACCTGAAGGCCTACCGCCTGTTGATGGAGCTGGCGCCCGCGTGACCGCCCGGCCAACCGTGCTGGTGACCGGCGGGGCGGGCTATATCGGCTCTCACGCCTTGCTCACCCTCGCCGAAGCCAGGCGTCCGGCGGTGGTGCTCGACGACCTGAGCACGGGGATGCGGGAGCGCGTGCCGTCCGGAACGCCATTCTACCAGGGCTCGGCGGGCGACGGCGCCCTGGTCAGGCGGATCATCCGGCGCCACGAGGTGGGCGGCGTCATCCACTTCGCCGGCTCGAAGGTCGCGCCGGCGTCCCTCGAACAGCCGCTCGCCTATTACCGCAACAACGTCGCCTCGACGCTGGAGTTGCTCGACGCGGCGGTGGCCGGCGGCGTCGAGCGGTTCATCTTCTCCTCCTCCGCCGCGGTCTACGCCCCGTCGCCGGGGCGCCTGCTGGCGGAGGACGCGCCCGTGGGGCCCAGCACGCCGTACGGCTGGTCGAAGCTGATGGTCGAGCGGGTCATCGAGGACGTTGCGCGCGCGCACGGCCTTTCCTGGATGGCGATGCGCTACTTCAACGTGGCCGGCGCCGACCCGCAGGGGCGCAGCGCCTCGGCGCCGGAGATCGCCGGCCACCTGATCGCGGCCGCCTGCGACGTCGCGGTCGGGCGGCGACCCTTCCTGCCGATCTACGGCGACGACTACGACACCCCGGATGGAACCTGCGTGCGCGACTTCGTACATGTCTCCGACCTCGCCGAGGCGCACCGCCTGGCGCTGGACCACCTGGAGGGCGGGGGAGGGTCTGGCGTCTTCAACTGCGGCTACAGCCGCGGGGTCTCGGTGATGGAGGTGGCGGACGCCATGGAGGCGCTGACCGGGACAGGCTTGCCGCGAAAGGTGCAGGGCAGGCGTCCAGGGGACCTGTCGTCCGTGGTCGCCGACAGCCGCCGGCTGCACGCGACGCTGGGTTGGCGGCCCAGGTTCGAAGACCTGGGCGTGATCCTGGGTTCGGCGCTGGCCGCGGCGCGGCGGGCCGCGGGCCTGTGAAGCGCGGACGGCATTTCGCGCTGGCCTATCGCCGGGTCTTTTGCATGATGGCGAGGGGGCGCTTCTGGAGCGCTTTGATGAAAGCTGCGATCGCAGGCCTCCTGCTGTTTCTGGCCGCCACCCCGGCTTCGGCCGCCGGGTCCATGGCCGTCACCTTCGTCGAGGACCGGGCGGGCCAGCCGCTCGACCTCAAGGGTTACGGCCTGACTTTCAACGAGGAATTCGACGGACCCTTGTCGCTGCAGGGACCGCGCCTGTTCGCGCCGGTGCACACCCCGATCGGCGCCGGCAAGTTCGACGATCCGCAGGGACCGGCCTATGCCGCGGTGGAGGTCCCCGGCGAGGACGGCCGGGACGTCACGGCCCTGAGCATCACCGCCTACAAGGACGGCGGCGGGTGGCGGTCCGGGAACGTGCAGTCGGCCGACGCCGCGCAGTCCTATCGGCAGGCGCCGTTCGGCGGCAAAGGCTTCGCCTGCCGCGGCTGCTATTTCGAGGCGAGGCTGAAGTTCCCGCAGGCCGCGCCGGGCTATTGGGCGGCCTTCTGGCTGCTGTCCCCTGACCAGCCCGGGATCGGCCACGTCGAGGTCGACGTCATCGAGTGGTACGGCGGCGATCCGAAGGGTCATCACCAAAGCGTGCATGTCTGGTCGAAGGCGGCGCCGGCGAAACATACGTTCAAATCGAACTTCGTCGGCATGAAGGACGTCATCGCGGACGGGCGGTGGCACAACTACGGGGCCCTTCAGCAAGACGGCCAGATCGTCTTCTACGTGGATCGCCGGGAGATATCGCGCGTCCCGGTGACAGCCGAGTTCGACGTTCCCCTATACGCCCTGGTGTCGCTCTCCGTGCTGCCCAAGGAAGCGGCGGCGGCGGTCGGCCCGATGGTGCTCTACGCGGATTACATCCGCGCATACGCGCCCAAAGGGCTTTGACGCCTCCAGGCCATCCGGCGCTGCGCCACGCAGTCCGCCTTGCTCGCGGCGGATTCGCCCGAGGTCGGGGACGACGTCATCCCCGGGTTGTGCGCCGTCCGGCGGCGTGGATAGGTTCCGGGCTTGTCGATCCGGGCGAGGCGGACGCCCCGCTCACGGCGCAGATGGACGGCTGTAGTTCCCGGAGATGTGCATGGGCGTCCTGAGTGCTCTTCGACCGGCGGCTCCGGATCGACGCGCGATCGTCTCGGTGCAGGTCCTCAGGTTCGCCGCAGCGGCCATCGTTCTGTTCGCGCACCTGGAGGACCGTCTCGGCGGCTTCGGAGACCGCTACGGCTTCGTGTACCGAAAGGTGGGCTTCGCCGGAGTGTTCGGCGTGGAGATCTTTTTCGTGATCTCCGGCTTCATCATGCTGCACATCGGCTGGGGGAAATTCGGTGCGCCCGGGGCGGTCGGTGACTTCTTCAGGCACCGGGTCGCGCGGATCGTTCCGCTCTACTGGACGCTGACGGCTCTCCAGATCGCCCTCGCCCTGGTGCTGCGCGACGCGCCGGACCGCGTGAACCCGGCCAACATTCTCAAAAGCCTTCTGTTCATTCCCTACCTGAGCGAGATGGGGAAGCACCGGCCGGTGCTCGAGCAGGGCTGGACGCTCAACTTCGAGATGCTCTTCTACCTGCTCTTCGCGGCGTGCCTTGTGGCGCCGCGCCGTTTCGGCATTGCGGCCCTGGGAGCCGTTCTGGCGCTCGGGGGGATGGCGCGGTATTTCGGCGTCCATGCGATCCTGCTGGACCCGTTGCTGCTGCTGTTCCTGGCGGGCGGGGCGTTGGCGCTGGTCCGGCGGCGCCTGCCTCGTCTCCTGAACTTTCCTTACGCGCTGCCGGCGGCCTTCGTCCTGATCGTCGTGGCCACGACCGTCGTTCACGATCCTCTGGCCCACGCCCTGTTCGCCATCCTCGTGGTGGGGTTGGCGGTGCTCTGCCGGGACGTTGCGGCGGACCTGCCCGGGATGCGCTGGCTGGTCGCCGGCGGCGACAGTTCCTACAGCCTCTATCTGTCGCATGGCTTCGTGCTGCTGGTGGTGGGGACGGCCTGGCGCAAGCTGTTCGGCGCCGACCTGCTGCCGGTCTACGCGGCGGCCGTCGTGGTCGGATCGCTGGCGCTGGCCTGGATTTGCTTCGTCTTCATCGAGCGGCCGCTCAGCCGATGGACGGGCGCGCGCCTGGCGCGGCGCGGCCCGCAAGCCCGCAAGCCCGCGCCGCCGCCCTCGGCAGAATGGCGTCGCGAGGCGCCGGGCGCTTCGCGACCCGGGCGGACAGGGGCGCTACCCCACGATGAAGTCGGCGTTGGTGAGGGCGAGGCCTGAGGCGAGCTGTGCGAACTTGACCTGGGCCGCGGCGCCATTGCCGTCGGCGTCGTAGAACAGTTCGCCGGTGGCCTTGTTGTAGATGATGTGGTCGTCGGCGTCGG
>NZ_DASXYF010000079.1:0-122593 GCF_036502675.1 Phenylobacterium sp. | reverse complement strand
CCGCAGTGGGGAAAGGCCGTTCGCGCCCTCACCGGCGGCCGGGGCGTGGATCGGGTCGTCGAGGTCGGAGGGCCGGGCTCCATCGCCCAGTCGCTGCGTGCCGTGGCGCTGGGCGGCGAGATCGCCTCCATCGGCTTCCTCAGCACCGAGAACCCCGGCATCGACTTCTTCCAGCTCAAGACGAGCGGCGCGAGCTTCCGCAACATCACCGTCGGGGACCGCGCCGCCCTGCTGGACCTCAACCGCGCGGTCGCCGCGACCGGCCTGAAGCCGATCATCGACCGGGTCTTCGCCTTCGATGAGGCGCGCGAAGCCTTCAGCCATCTCGAAAGCGGCGCACATCTTGGCAAGGTCGTGATCCGCTGCGCGAGCTGACGTCGGTATCCCACTCGCGGGGACACTGGCGAACCTCGTGCGGCGGGCCTGAGGGCTAACGCCTTGACCGGCTCCGACGGGTGGGCGAAAGGCCGCCCATGAACATCCTCCTGGTCGGTTCCGGCGGGCGCGAGCATGCGCTGGCGTGGAAGATCAAGCAGTCGCCGCTGTTGACGCGGCTGGTCTGCGCGCCGGGCAACCCGGGCATGGCGGCCCTTGCCGAGACGCGGGACGTCAAGGCCACCGAGGTCGCGCGCCTGGTGACGCTGGCCCAGGAGATCGCCGCCGACCTGGTGGTCATCGGGCCGGAAGTGGCCGTCGAGGCCGGTCTCGCCGACGCCCTGGAGGCTGCGAACATCCCCTGCTTCGGACCCAGCGCGGCGGCCGGGCGGCTGGAATCCTCCAAGGCCTTCACCAAGGCTTTCTGCGACCGCCACCACCTGCCCACGTCGAGCTACCGGATCTGCGACGACGCGGTGGAGGCGAAGGCGGCGCTCGCCCACTTCGAGCCGCCCTATGTGGTCAAGGCCGACGGCCTGGCGGCCGGCAAGGGCGTGGTCATCGCGCCGGATCGGGCGGGGGCGGAGGCGGCCATCGACGACGCTTTCGGCGGCCACTTCGGCGCGGCCGGGGCGCGGGTGGTGATCGAGGAATATCTGGAGGGCGAGATCGGCTCGCTGTTCGCGCTCTGCGACGGCAGGACCTCCATGCTGTTCGGCTGGGCCCAAGACCACAAGCGCGCCTTCGACGGCGACGAGGGCCCCAACACCGGCGGGATGGGGACCTATTCGCCCGCCCCGGTGTTCACCCTCGACCTGGTGGACCAGATCGACCACCGGCTGGTCCGGCCGGCGTTCAAGGGCATCGCCGCGGACGGGGCGCCCTATCGCGGGGTGCTGTTCGTGGAGCTGATGGCCACCCGCCACGGCCCCAAGCTGATCGAGTTCAACGCCCGTTTCGGCGACCCGGAGTGCCAGGTCCTGATGTTGCGCCTGGAGAGCGACCTCGTCCCCTACCTGATGGCCTGCGCCACCGGGCGGCTGGCCGGGATGGCGCCGCCCGTCTGGCGCGACGATGCGGCGATCTGCGTGGTGCTGGCGGCGGAGGGTTATCCCGGCACGCCGCAGGCCGGCGGGCTGATCCAGGGGGCGGAACAGGATTTCGGCCCCGGGGTGGTGGTGTTCCACGCCGGAGCGACGCGGGACGCCGACGGCGGCCTGAGGGCCGCCGGCGGGCGGGTGCTGAACGTCTGCGCCAGGGCCGCCACCCTGCAGGCGGCGCGGGACAGGGCCTATGCGGCGGTCGACCGGATCGACTGGCCCGGCGGCTTCCACCGGCGCGACATCGGCTGGCGCGCGCTCGACCGCTGAATCGGCGCCGCTGGCTTTGCCGGTCGGGCGGCGGCCGGTAAGGTGGATTCAAACAACTGTACGACGAAGGGGCGATCATGGCCGACGAAGTCCTGGACGGCACGGACGCGCAGCGCGAGCGGCTGAACACCGGCACCAAGCCGGTGGCCGAGAGCCACCGCTTCGACGAGGCCGTCCTGGACCGCTGGCTGCGGGCCAACGTGGCCGGCTTCGCGGGCCCGCTGGAGGTGCGCCAGTTCAAGGGCGGCCAGTCCAACCCGACCTACCAGCTGGTGACGCCGGGCAAGACCTACGTCATGCGCCGCAAGCCGCCGGGCAAGCTGCTGCCCTCCGCCCACGCGGTGGACCGGGAATACCGGGTGATCAGCGCGCTGCACCCGACCGGCTTTCCGGTGGCGCGGCCCTACGGCCTGTGCCTCGACGAGGGCGTCATCGGCACCATGTTCTACGTGATGGACATGGTGGAGGGTCGCATCCTCTGGGACCAGAGCCTGCCCACCTATTCGCCGGGCGAGCGGCGGGAGATCTTCTTCGCCAAGCTGCAGACCCTGGCCGCCCTGCACAATGCCGACTACCAGGCCCTGGGCCTCGGCGACTTCGGCCGGCCGGGCAACTACATGGCCCGGCAGGTGGACCGCTGGAGCAAGCAGTACCGCGCCTCGGAGACGCAGCCGATCGTGGAGATGGAGAAGCTCATCGCCTGGTTGCCCGGCACCGTGCCGGAACAGGAGCGGACCTCGATCGTCCATGGGGACTATCGGCTCGACAACATGGTGCTGCACCCGACCGAGCCGCGGGTGATCGCGGTGCTCGACTGGGAGCTGGCCACCCTGGGCGAGCCGCTGGCCGACTTCACCTACCTGTTGATGAACTGGCACGAGGGCGCGCTGACGCGGGTGGCGGACCTCAAGGCGCACGGCGTGCCGACCGTCGAGGAGTACGTGGCGGAGTACATGCGCCTGACGGGGCGGACGCGCGCGCCCGACCTCCACTGGTTCCTCGCCTACAACGGCTTCCGGCTGGCGGCCATCCTGCAGGGCGTGATCGGCCGCGCCCGCGACGGTACGGCCAACAGTCCGCAAGCAGCCGAGATGTTGCCGCGAGTGCTGCGGCTCGCGGCTGCGGCCTGGGATTTCGCGCAGAGGGCCGGGGCGAAGGGCTGAGGCTTAGCCGAGCGCGCGCCGCAGCAGCGCGTCCAGGGCCGCCTCGTCGTCGAACGCCGCCCGCACCGGCCAGGCGGTCACGCGCGCGCGCCACTCGGGCGGCAGGCGGGCCCAGTCCTTTTCCGTGGTGACCAGCCCGGCGGAGCACCGGGCGGCGCGGTCGGCGAGCCGGCGCAGGACCGGTTCGTCATAGGCGAAGTGGTCCGGGAAGCCCGCGAAGTCGGCCAGGTCGCAGCCGGCGGCCTTCAGCGCCCGCTCCACCTTCCAGGGCTTGGCGACGCCGGCGAAGCCGAGCTGCGGGCCGGCAGGGGGCGGGGCGGCGGGGGTCAGGCGCGCGATGAGCACCGGCCGGCCGGCCAGGGCCGCCAGCAGGTGCGGGTCGGCCTCGGGCAGGTCGGCGGGCAGCAGCAGCGCCACGGCGTCGGCGCGGGCCAGGCCGGCGGCCAGCGGCTCGCGCATCGGGCCGGCGGGGAAGACCGCGCCGTCGCCGAACGGCCATTCGCCGTCGCGGGTCTCGCCGTCGACGACCACCAGGGAGAGAGTCTTGGTCAGCGACGGGTTCTGGTGGCCGTCGTCCATCACCACGGCCTTGGCCCCGGCCCGGACCGCGGCCAGTGCGCCCGCCGCGCGGTCGCGGGCCACCCAGATGGGCGCGTCGGCGGCCAGCATCAGCGGCTCGTCGCCCACCTGGCGACTGGCGTGCCGGGCGGGATCGACGCGGACCGGGCCGGCAAGCTCGCCGCCGTAGCCGCGGGACAGGCCGTGGGCGTCGACCCCCTGGGCCCGCAGCCGGCGCAGGATCTCGCGGGCGACCGGCGTCTTGCCGGCGCCGCCCATGGTCAGGTTGCCGATGCAGATCACCGGGGCGCCCGGATCGGCCGGCCGGGCGCGGGCGATGCGGCGGGCCGCAGCCCAGGCCCAGATCCAGGAGAGGGGTCGCAGCAGGGCGCGGGTCACCGGGGCCGACGCGCGTTCGCGCACGTACCACCAGCGGGGCGTGGCGAGCTTCATGGGCCGGCCAGGGGCACGAGCAGGGCGAGCGCCGTGTCGAGCGCCCCGCGCTGGCGGCCGGCGTAGGCCAGCGCCGCCTCGCCGATCCGGCGGGCGATGTGCGGATAGGTCAGCAGGCCCTGAATGTGGCGGGCCAGGGCCTGCTCGTCCACGGCCTCCAGGGCGGCCGTCTCGGCGAACATCTCGGCGTAGATCTCGCGGGCGTTGAAGGCGTGCGGGCCGGTGACCACGGGGACCCCCAGGCGCGCCGGCTCCAGGGGGTTGTGGCCGCCGACGCTCTCGGCGAAGGCCCCGCCCATGACGGCGACGTCGGCCAGGCGCAGGATCAGCCCCATCTCCCCCAGGGTGTCGGCGACGTAGGCGCAGGCTGCGGGGCCCGGCGGCTCGCCCGCGCCGCGGCGGGCGGCTGGAAGGCCCAGGGCGGCCAGCTCGGCGGCGACGGCTGCGCCGCGTCCGGGGTGGCGCGGGGCGGCGATCAGCACGGCGTCGGGGCCGTTCGCGGTCGCCTGCTGGAAGGCGCGGGCGATCAGGGCGTCCTCGCCGGGGTGCGTGCTGACGGCGGCCACGACCCGGCGGCCGGCGAGCACGGCGCGCAGGCGGGCGAGCTCGGCGGCGTCGCAGGGCAGGGGCTCGCCGACGCGCTTCAGGTTGAGGTGCGGCCCGGTGCGGGCGCCCAGGGCGCGGAGCCGGGCCTCGGTCTCGGCGTCCTGCGGCAGGACGATGTCGAAGGCGCCCAGCAGCGTCCGGGCCGCCCCGGGCGTGCGCACCCAGCGCCGGGCGCTGGCTTCGGTCATCCGGGCGGAGGCCAGCGCCAGGCGCACGCCGCGGGCGCGGGCGGCGGCGATCAGGTTGGGCCAGAGCTCGCTCTCGACGAAGATTCCCGCGGCTGGCCGCCAATGGTCCAGGAAGCGGGCGACGGCGGCGGGGCCGTCCACCGGCGCATACTGGTGGACCGCGCCGGGGGGCAGGCGGTCCTTTAACAGGGCGGCCGAGGTGACGGTGCCCGAGGTGACCACCACGGCGAGGCCGGGCTTCAGCCGCATCAGCCCTTCGGCGAGCGGCAGGAGGGAGAGGCTCTCGCCGACGCTTACCCCGTGCAGCCAGACCACCGGAGCGTCGGGGCGGGGCGCGGAGGCGCGGCCGAGGCGTTCGGCCAGGCGGGCCGGATCCTCCTTGCCGCGGCGGGCGCGGGCGCGGAGCAGGGCGCCGGCAAACGGCTCCAGCAGGCCGGTGGCGGCGGCGTAGAGCCTGAGCGGCGCCGGGGCCTGCGTCACACCACCTCGGCCGGCGCCAGGCGGCAGACGACGTCGGCGCCGGCCTCCACCTGCAAGGTGGCGTGGCCGATGCCGAAACGGTCGTGCAGGCCCTCGCAGGCCGCGTGCAGGAAGCCGTCGCCGTCGTCGTCGGGAGCGGCGGGGCGGATCAGGTGCGCGGTGAGGGCCACCTCGGTGGTGCTCATGGCCCAGACGTGCAGGTCGTGCACCTCGACGACGCCGGGCAGGGCGGCGAGCCAGGCGCCGACGGCGGCCACGTCGACCCCCTTCGGGGCGGCGTCCAGCGCCATGTCGACGGACTCGCGCAGCAGGCCCCAGGTCCCGAAGACGATCACGGCGGCGATGCCCAGGCTGAGCGCCGGGTCGATCCAGGCCAGCCCCGTGGCGGCCATCAGGGCCGCGCCGACCACCACGGCGAGGGAGACGGCGGCGTCGGCGGCCATGTGCTGGAAGGCGCCGCGGACGTTGATGTCGTCCCGGCCGCGCAGGAAGAGCAGGGCGGTGGCGGTGTTCAGCACGACGCCCAGCGCCGCCGTCGCCATCACCGCCTGGGTCGCCACCGGGGCGGGGGCGAACACCCGGCGCACTGACTCCGAGACGATGGCCCCCACCGCGACCAGCAGCAGGATGGCGTTGGTCAGCGAGGCCAGGATGGTGGCCTTACGCAGGCCATAGGTGCGCTGGGCCGTGGGCGCGCGCCTGGCCAACGCCGCCGCGCCCCAGGCCAGCAGCAGCGAGAGCACGTCGGAGAGGTTGTGGCCGGCGTCGGCCAGCAGGGCGAGCGAGCCGGACCACAGGCCCACGCCCGCCTCGACCAGCACGAAGGCGGTGTTCAGGGCGACCGCAGCGGCGAAGGCGCGGCCGAAGTCCCTGGGCGCATGGTCGTGCCCCCCGTGGGCGCCCCCACGGACGTGGTCATGGCCGTGATCGTGCGGCCCGTGAAGGTGGTCGGCGTGCGCCATGGCCCTATGTCTCACCGCGGGCGGCGGCGATCAATGCGCGCGGCCCTCGGCCAGCATCTCCGCCCGGCGGGTGGCGGCGGCGAGCCGGGCCGACCACTCGGCGGCCAGCGCCTCGACCGCGGCCTCGTCCGCGTCGGGGGGGACGTAGCAGGGGCCGTCCCAGACCATGGCTCCGCGGCCGAAGGGCAGGGCGACCTGCATCCGGTCCCAGTCGTTCAGGCGGATGGCCGGCGCGGCGGCCATGCCCATCAGATAGACCGGCGCGCCGGTGCGCCGGGCGATCTGCACCGAGCCCGGGGCGATCACCTCGTTGGGGCCGCGCGGGCCGTCCGGCGTGATCACCAGAACGCCGCCGTCGTCCACCCAGGTCACCGCCTCGCGGAAGGCGGCGACCAGGGCCCGGGCCTTGGCGGAATCGCCTTTCTTGGCGGTGGAGGCGCGGATCGCCGGATAGCCCAGGGCCTCCAGGGCGACGGACAGGAAGGCGCCGTCGGCGGAGGGCGAGATCATGCAGCGCCGCCTGGGCCGCGCCCGCCAGACATCGCCCATCACCAGGCAGAGCGGGATGCGCCCGTGCCAGAAGAGCGCGAGCGCCCCGTGCTCGGCGGCCAGCGCCGGTTGCACGGCGGCCAGGTTCTCATGGCGCCAGCGCACCGTACGGCGGATGAGCTTCAGGTAGGCCACCAGGACCCGGGCCAGCACGGTCTGGACGCGACGGTCGCGCAGGAGGCGCTTCACGCGGCGGACTCCGCCTCCAGGTCCTGGCCGCCCGCCAGCCGAGCATAGAGGCCGCGGGCGCGCATGAGCGCCGCATGGTCGCCGGTCTCGACGATGCGGCCCCTGTCGATGACATAGATCCGGTCGGCGCCGCGCACGGTGGACTGGCGGTGGGCGATGAGGATGGTGGTGCGCCCGGCCATCAGCCGCGAGAGCGCCGCCTGCACTTGGGCCTCGCTCTCGGTGTCCAGCGCGCTGGTGGCCTCGTCCAGCAGCAGGATGGGGGCGTCCTTCAGGAAGGCGCGGGCGATGGCGATGCGTTGGCGCTGGCCGCCGGAAAGCCGGGCGCCGGCCTCGCCGACCTGGGTGTCGTAGCCCTCGGGCAGGGCCGTGATGAAGTCGTGGGCGGCCGCGGCGCGGGCGGCGGCCTCGATCTCGGCCTGGCCGGCGCCGGGCCTGGCGTAGGCGATGTTGCCGCGGACGGTGTCGTCGAACAGGAACGGCTCCTGGGTGACGAGGGCGATATGGGCGCGGAGGGAGGCCAGGGTGACGGCGCGGACGTCGGCCCCGTCGATGGCCACCCGGCCTGCGGTGGCGTCGTAGAAGCGGGGGATCAGGTTGAGGATGGTGGTCTTGCCGCCGCCGGACGGACCCACCAGGGCGACGATCTCGCCGCGGCGCGCCTCGAGGGTGACGGCGTCGAGGGCCGACGGCCCTTCGCCGTAGGCGAAGCTGACGGCCTCGAAGCGGATGGTCGCCTCGCCCGCGCCCAGCGGATGGGCGGCGGGGGCCTCGCGCACCTCCGGCTCCACGTCCAGGGCCGCGAACAGCCGGCGGGCCGCCGACAGGCCCTCGGCCATCACCGTCTGCAGGTTGGCGAGCTGGCGCAGCGACTGGGAGGCCATGCCGAGCGCGGTCATGAAGGAGACGAAGCCGCCCACGTTGATCGCGCCGCTCTGCGAGCGCCAGCCGGCGTAGGCCAGCACGCCCGCCACCACCAGGGTCATCAGGGTCTCGGTGGCCGGGGCGGCGAAGGCCCGCGCATTGGCGCCCTTCACAAGGTGGCGCTGGCGGCGCGCCACCACCTGGGCGACGCGGGCCTCCTCATAGGCCTCGCGGTTCTCGATCTTGACCACCCGGACGCCGTCCAGGCTCTCCATCACCGCGGTGGAGAGGGCCGAGGTCTCGGTCATCGCCCCCTTGGCGGCCTTGGTGGTGCGCCGGGCGAAGCGGCGCATGATGGCGCTGGCCAGGGGGGCGGCGACGATCACTCCGATCGCCAGGCCCTTGTCGTTGGAGACCATCAGGGTGATGGCCCCCAGCACGATCAGCAGGTGCTGGGTGTAGTTGATCACGCCCTGGGTGGCGGCCTCGCGGATCAGGCCGGCGTCGTAGAGCACGGAGGAGACATAGGCGCCGGTGTGCTGGGCGCGGATGCGGGCCAGGTCGGCGCGCACCAGCTTGCCGAACAGCTGCACCTGCACGTCGCCGACCACGGCGTTGCCGATGCGGTTGACCAGCGCCGCCTGGGCCACCTGCGCCACGCCGCGGCCCAGGGCGTAGGCGGCGATGGTCAGCGGGATCGAGACCAGGGTCCCGGGCTTGTGGTTGACCAGCAGATCGTTGACCGCCGGCTCCAGGATCTGGGCCAGTTTGACCGAAAGGACGGCGACGACGATGGCGGCGACTGCGGCGCCGGCCAGGCCGGCCCCGCGCGGCGCCAGGTAGATCCGCCAGATGCGGCCGATCAGGACGCGGGCCGGCAGCTCCGCGACGGGGGCGCTCTCGCTCATGCGCATGGGGTCCCGCGATGTGGTCGCGAAGTCAAGCGCGCCGCGGCCTCTTTGCGCCGGCGCCGTTCAGCGCCTAGGTAGGAACTGCGGAACTGCGGAGCGCCCCTTGGCCGAATTCGACCTGACCACCCCGGCGGGGCGCGTGCGGACCTACCTCGACTACCTGTGGAACGACCACGCCTACCTGCGGCTGGGCTTTTCCAACGCCCACTGGATCAGCGACGAGCTGGTCCGCGCCAACCAGCCCTGGCCGCACCAGCTGGCGGAATGGAAGCGGCGGGGAATCAGGACGGTGGTCAACCTGCGCGGCGGGTTCGACGCCAGCTTCCACGCCCTGGAGAAGGACGCCTGCCAGCGGCTGGGGCTGGCGATGGTGGACTTCACCATCACCTCGCGCGAGGTCCCCAGCCGCCCCCGGGTGCTGGGCGCCAAGCGGCTGTTCGAGACCATCGCCTACCCCGCCATGATGCACTGCAAGTCAGGGGCGGACCGGGCGGGGATCATGAGCGTGTTCTACATGCACTTCCGCAAGGGCCGGACGATCCGCGAGGCGGTGGACCAGCTCCACCTGCGCTACCTGCACGTCCGGGCCGGCAAGACCGGCGTGCTGGACTACACCTTCGAGCGCTACCTGGCTGAAGGCGAGCCCGCGGGGATGAGCTTCCTCGAATGGGTGGAGAGCCCGGCCTACGATCCGGCCGGCATCAAGGCCGACTTCCGCGCCCGGTGGTGGGGCGAACTGCTGACCGAACAGTTCCTGCGCCGGGAATAGCGGCGGCCGGCGCACTGTCGCCCAGCGGACAGACTGCACCGCGCGGCGCAGCTAGAGTGCACCGATGACGACCGAGACGGAGAGCGCCGAGGACTACTACACCCTGCTGGCGGTGCGGGCCGACGGGGTGGCCCCGGTGGTCGACCTGCTGCCGGCCGAAGGCGTCCCCAGGCTGCGCGACCGAGCGATGGCGATGCTGGCCGAGCACGCCAGCTGCGAGAGCGTCGAGGTCTGGCGGGGCGTGTTCCTCGTGGAGCGGTTCAGCCGGTAAGCGGCGGCCTCAATGCCCGCGACCGTCCTCGCTGGGGTCGAGCAGCTTGTGGGCGTGGATGATGAAGTAGCGCATCAGGGCGTTGTCCACCGTGGCCTGGGCCTTGGCGCGCCAGGCCTTCAGGGCGCTGTCGTAGTCCGGATAGGCGCCGACGAACTCCACCTTCGACGGGTCGCGGAACTGGTTGTGCTGCAGATCGGCGAGTTCGCCGCCGATCACCAGGTGCAGGAGCTGTCTGTCGGACATGGCGCGCCTTATTTGTTCGGGGCTGTTCGTTCCGGGAGCGCGATATGCCCGAGGCGCTCCAGGATCAATGGGGCCAGTCCGGCCGCGGCGCAAACCAGGCTCGGCTGCTGCGGAATTGGGCCGTTGAAGCGGAAAGGCCGCCCGTGGTGGTCGCCGCAGGCCGCGCCCGCCTCCCGGGCGATCAGGTCGCCGGCCGCCAGGTCCCAGTCGTGCTTGGGAACCAGGGCGATGGCGCCGTCGAACTCGCCGGAGGCCACCAGGCACATGCGGTAGGCGGTGGCGTTGCGGGATTCCACGCGTAAGGGCGGCCAGGGCCTCGGCCAGCCCGGATGGCTGAAAAAGCCCTTGTCGCCGACCATGCCGGCGCCTTCCAGCGCGGAGACCGTGCTGCAGCGGATCGGCCGGCCGTCCAGGGTGGCGCCGCCGCCGGCGACGGCGGTGAAGGTCTGGTCCGCCTGGGGCGCGAAGATCGCGCCGGCGATCGGCCGGCCGTCCTCCACCACGGCGATGGAGACCACCCAGCCCAGGCGGCCGCGGAGGAAGTCGCGGGTGCCGTCGATGGGATCGACCATGAACACCCGCCGCCGCGAGAGCCGGTCGCGGTCGTCGGCGGTTTCTTCAGAGAGCCAGCCGTAATCGGGCCGGGCGGCGCGCAGGCGCTCGGTGAGCAGGGCGTCGCAGGCGAGGTCGGCGTTGGTGACCGGCGAGTCGCCCGCCTTGTAGCGGGTCTCGAGGCCGGCGTTGCGCAGGGTCAGGGCGAGGGCGCCGGCCGCCCGCGCGGCGTCGACGATCAGGGAAAGGTCGTCGCGCCCGCCCGCCGTCATAGACCTGCGATCGCCAGGGCGTCGACCAGCAGCGACGGCGCGTTGGCCCCGCCGCGGAACTCCAGGTCGGCGCCGGGGACCAGGCGGGCGTAGATGTCGATCAGGTTGCCCGCCACGGTGATCTCGTTGACCGGATAGGCCGGCTCGCCGCCCTCGAACCAGAAGCCGGAGCAGCCGACCGACCAGTCGCCGGTGTTGCCGTTCAGCGAGGGGCCGAACATCGAGGTGATCAGCAGGCCCGCGCCCGCATCGCGCATCAGGGCCGCGCGGTCCGCCGTCCCCGGCTGCATCGTCAGATTGGCCGGCGACACGCCGGGCGGCCCCGCCAGCCCGCGTGAGGCGTGGCCGGTGGAGGGCAGGCCGAGCTGGCGGCCCGCGGCGGAGTTCAGGAGCCAGGTGGTGAGCACGCCCTTGTCGATCAGGTTGCGCGGGCGGTTGGCGACGCCCTCGTCGTCGAAGGGCGCCGAGCCCAGACCGCGCTTGCGGTGCGGGTCGTCGCTGACGGTGACGCCGGGGGCGAACACCGGTTTGTCCAGCTTGTCCTTCAGGAAGGAGGTGCCGCGGGCGATCGAGGGGCCGGAAATGGCGCCGATCAGCGGACCGAGCAGCGAGGCGGCCAGGCGGTTCTCGAAGATCACCGGCGCGGTGGTGGAGGCGATCTTGCGCGCGCCCAGGCGGTTGGCGGCGCGGCGGCCGGCCTCGGCGCCGATCGCCTCGGCGGCGGGCAGGTCGGATCGCCAGCGCACGGAGCGCCAGTCGCTGCCGCTTTCCATCACCTGGCCGTCGCCGGCGATGGCCGAGGCGCTGATCGAAAACCCCGAGGCGCGGTGCAGGCCGGAAAAGCCGCCGCTGGTCACCAGCCGCCACTGGGTGCTGGACCAGGAGGCCGAGGCCCCGTCGGAATTGACCACCCCGGGCGTGGCGCGCGCGGCGTCCTCGGCGGTGCGGGCGTCGGCCTCGAGGTGCTCGGGCGTAGGCTCGGTGGGATCGTAGAGGTCGAGGTCCGGCAGCGGGCCCCTGGCCAGCATCTGCGGATCGGCGAGGCCGGCGTAGGGGTCCTCCGGCGCGAGGCGGGCCATGGCCACCACCCGCTCGACGAGCTTTGCGCGGGCGTCGGGCGAGACGTCGGAGCCGGAGACCGAAGCCTGCCGGCGGCCGACGAAGACCCGCAGGCCCAGGTCGCGGGACTCCTCGCGCTCGACTTCCTCGAGTTCGCCCAGGCGGACGGTGATGGAAAGGGCCCGGCGCTCGGCGCCTACGGCTTCGGCGGCGTCGGCCCCGGCCTTCAAGGCCGCGGCGACCAGATCGTTCAGCAGGACGTCATCCATGGGCCGGATATGGCCGACCGCGACCGGCGGAGCAAGCAGGGCCGCCGGCCAGCGGGCTGGAGCTAGGCGATGGCGTAGACCAGCAGGGCCACGCCGATGAACACATAGGCGACCCAGGTCAGCACCATGCCGGCGGCGCGGGGCAGGGTGGCCGCACCGCTGCGGCTCAGGCCGACCGCGTGCACCACGCGGCCCAGGAACAGGGCGAGGCCGGAGATGTGGACGACCAGCGGCTGGACGTCGAGCACCGCCATCAAGGTCAGCGCCGCCAGGCCGGCAGGCACATATTCCGTGGCGTTGCCGAACGCCCTCACCGCGTGCGTGAGCGACGGCACCCCGCCGTCGCCCAGCGCCACTCTGTGCGCCTGGCGCTGACGCACCACCAGGACCGAAAGGGTAAGGAGCAGGAGGAGGTGCAGCCCCACCCACAGGGCCGCGGCGTGAGCGGACGTCGCCTCAGGCATCGGCGCGCTCCGTGGCCGTCATCGGGGCGCGCAGTTGCGCGCGGTTGGGCGCGGAGGGCAAGGGCCGGGCCTCAGTCCACCGGCCGGCCGTCGCCCGGCAGGCCGAGCCTGGCCCACTTCTCGGTCACGGCGGCGACCGTGGCCGGGTCCATGCCCAGCTTCTCGCCCCACTCCCGCTTGGTTTCCGGCGGCCATTTGTTGGTGGCGTCGAGGCCGATCTTCGAGCCCAGGCCGGATTCCGGCGAGGCGAAGTCCAGGTAGTCGATGGGGGTGTTCTCGATCACCGTGATGTCGCGGGCGGGGTCCATGCGGGTGGAGATGGCCCACATGACGTCCTTCCAGTCGCGGGCGTCGATGTCGTCATCCACCACGATCACCCACTTGGTGTACATGAACTGCCGCAGGTAGCTCCAGACGCCCATCATCACGCGCTTGGCGTGGCCGGGGTAGGCCTTCTTCATGGAGACCACGGCGATCCGGTAGCTGCAGCCCTCCGGCGGCAGCCAGAAGTCGACGATCTCCGGGAACTGCTGGCGCAGGAGCGGAATGAACACCTCGTTGAGCGCCTCGCCCAGGATGCTGGGCTCGTCCGGCGGCCGGCCGGTGAAGGTGGTCAGGTAGATGGGGTCGCGGCGCATGGTGATGGCGCTGACCTGGAACACCGGGAACCGCTCGACGGAATTGTAGTAGCCGGTGTGGTCGCCGTAGGGGCCCTCGTCGGCATACTCGTCCAGCAGCACATGGCCCTCGATGACGATCTCGGCGTTGGCCGGCACCAGCAGCGGGACGGTCCTGGCGGCGACCAGCTCCATCTTCGCGCCGCGCAGCAGGCCGGCGAACTGATATTCCGACAGCGTGTCCGGTACGGGAGTCACCGCCGCCAGGATGGTCCCCGGATCGGCGCCGATCACCGCGCAGGCGGGCAGCGGTTCGCGCCGGCCCTCGGCCTTCCAGCGGCGATGGTGCTGCGCGCCGCCGCGGTGGGCCAGCCAGCGCATGACGGTCCGGTCCGGCCCCAGCACCTGCATGCGGTAGACGCCGAGGTTGAAATCGTCCTCCCGCGAGGTCGACGGCCCCTTGGTGACCACCAGCGGCCAGGTGATCAGCGGCGCCGGCTCCCCCGGCCAGCAGGTCTGGATCGGCAGCCTGGAGAGGTCGATGTCGGAGCCGGTCAGCACCACGTCCTGCACCGGCGCCTGCTTCACCGTCTGCGGCCGCATGGACATGACGGTCCTGGCCAGCGGCAGCATGTCCACGGCGTCCTTCAGCCCGCGCGGCGGCTCCGGCGCACGCAGAAAGGCCAGCAGCTCGCCCACCTCGCGCAGGTCCTCCGGCGTCGAACGCTCGCGGCCTCCCAGGGTGACGCCCATGGCCACCCGCCTGACCGTGCCGAACAGGTTGGCGAGCGCCGGGATGGGCGAGACGGTCCCGTCGGCGAGGACCGGCTTCTCGAACAACACCGCGGGGCCGCCGGCCGCCAGCAGCCGGCGCTGGATCTCGGTGATTTCCAGCACCGTGGAGACCGGCTCGGCGACGCGCACGAGCTCGCCCGCCGCTTCCAGCCGGGCCAGGAACTCCCTGAGCGAGCGATAGGCCATGGGAACTCCCGGGGATCGACGGCGCGCGAAGCTAGGGCGGGCGGGCCCGCCTGTCACGCTTTCGAGCTGGGCGGGCCTTCAGCCCCGCGCCGCCAGGCGCCGCGCGGCCTCGGCGAGATCGGCCGGGGTGTTCACGTTGAGAAAGGCCTCGCGGTCGGTGAAGGCCACCTGGGCGGCGTTGGCGTCGGTCAGCACCTGGTGCACCGGCGGGTGCAGGCCGTCGGCCAGAGCCGCGCGCAAAGGACGGGCGAGGGCCGTCCGCCAGAGCGCGCAGAGCGGCTGCAGGCCGTCGGGGGTCCGCGCGACCGCGGCCGGCGCGGCGCCGATCTCCGACAGCAGCCGCGCCTCCAGGTCGTCGGGCAGCAGCGGCGCGTCGCAGGGCAGGGTGATGAGCAGTTCCTCACGCTGGCCTAGCGCCCAGTCGAGGCCGGCCAGCACCCCTGACAGCGGCCCGCGCGGAGCCCCGTAGGGGTCCGGCAGCAGCGGTGCGCCGAGGCTTCCGGCGAGGCGCTCCGCCGCCGCGCCCGCCGGCGCGCTGACGGCGACCTGGCTGCAGACGGCCGCCAGCCGGCGGTGGGCGCGCTCCAGCAAGGTGAGGCCGCCGAGCTCGGCCGCGGCCTTTTCGCGGCCGAATCGCCGCGAACGGCCGCCGGCGAGAACCAAACCCAAAGCCATCGTCAAGCTTCCTTCGCGCCATTCGCCCGCGGCGATATGTCCGGATTGTGGGGAACTCTACACTCTGTGTTGTTGACGGATTCCCCGTACCGGAAATTGTGAGCCAGCGTCTGAAGGCCCGCAGAAGGCCCGTGGACCCGATGATTGACCCGCACGTCCCGATCGACCCGCCGTTTCACGCCATCGCCGACCAGATCGCGCTCGGCATGGCGTTCCAGGTGCTGGTCCCCGCCGACGGGGCGCCGGCCCGGTTCACCTATGTCTCGCCGCGCTGTCTGGAAATGAACGGCGTGCCGGCCGCGGCGGTGCTGGCGGACACCGACGCCTTCTACGGTCTGCTGCTTCCCGAGCACCGGGCGCGGCTGAGGACCATCGCCGCGGCGGCCGCCGCCGGTCTGGAGTCCGTGGAAATGCAGGTCGCCCTGGCGCGGCCGGACGGCGAGGTGCGTTGGAGCCGGATCACGGCGGCGCCGCACCGCCTGGAGAACGGTGACCTGGTCTGGGACGGCCTGCAGATCGACGTCACCGACCGGCAGCGCGCGGAAACGGAGCTGGAGGAGGAACACCGCCGGCTGGAGATGGCGGCGGAGGCTACCGGCCTCGGGTTCTGGGAGCTCGACATGCGCACCGACGCCCTGGTCTGGACCGAGCGCAGCAAGGCGATCTTCGGCCTGCCGGCGGACGCGGAGATCACGGCGGACTCCTATAAGAAATCAATCCACCCGGACGACCGGGAGATGGTCGGCGCCAACTACAGAAAGGCCGTCGGGACGCCGGGCGGCGGCGACTTCGCCAGCGAGTATCGCGTGACGATCCCGTCGGGCCAGACCCGCTGGGTGCTGTCCCACGGGCGCGTGCTGTGGGACGACCGCGGCCCGCGCGTGGTGGTGGGCACCACGCTCGACGTGACGGAGCGGCGCTCGGCCGAGGAGCGGCGGGCGCTGGTGATGGCCGAGCTGGCGCACCGGGGCAAGAACGGCCTGAGCTACATGATGGCCATGGTGCGGCAGGCCGCACGGCGGGCCGCCTCCGTGGCGGATTACGAGGCGGCGATCCTGTCGCGGCTGGAGGCGATGGCCCGCTCGCAGGATCTGGTGACGGAGGCGCAGGGCCGCTCCCTGCATCTGCCGACCCTGCTGGCGGCCGTGCTGCAGCCGTTCGACCAGGAGCGTTTCGACCTGGCGCCCGACCTGGCGACGGTCAAGCTCACCAACGAACTCACGCTCGGCCTGACCCTGCTGGTGCACGAACTGGCCACCAACGCCCTGAAATACGGGGCGCTTTCCAACGACGGCGGCCGGGTGAGCGTTGCCCGCGAGGCCGCCGCCCCGGGGTTGACGGTGATCCGGTGGAAGGAGGCCGGCGGGCCGCCGGTGGCGGCGCCCGGGCAGTCGGGATTCGGCGCCCGCCTGATGCACCGGGCGCTGCGCGAGCAGGGCGGCCGGGTCGAAGGGCGCTACGAGCCCGGCGGTTTCGTCGCCCGGCTGGAGTTTCCGACGCCGCTGTAGGAAATCGCCCCGGCGCGGCCGTGCTTTACGCGCGGTTCACTACGAACGCTTAGCCTGCGGGCCCGATGCGTTTGTATTTAGCCCTGATTTTACTGCTCGCCGGCCCGGGTTCCGCCAGGGCGGGCGACCTGGCCGTGTCCGTCAGGACCACGGCGGGCAGGCCCGTGGCCGACGCCGTGGTGATGGTCCGGCCGCAGGCGGGGGTCCCGCGCGGGCCGATCCGCTTCCCCTGGCCCTATCGCATGGCCCAGAAGTCGATGCAGTTCGCGCCCTTCGTGCTGATCGCCCCGGTGGGGGCGGACGTGTCCTTTCCCAACCTCGACCTGGTGCTGCACCATGTCTATTCGTTCTCGTCGGCCAAGACCTTCGAGCTGAAGCTTTACGGTCACGACGAGACCCGCAACGTGCATTTCGACAAGCCGGGCGTGGTGGCCGTGGGCTGCAACATCCACGACGGCATGGTGGGCTTCATCCGGGTGGTGGACACGCCCTATGCGGCCAAGACCGACGCGGCCGGCGAGGCGGTGATCCACGACCTGCCGGCGGGGGCGGCGGCGGTCATCGTCTGGCATCCGTACCTGAAGGCGCCGCGCAACGAGGCGGCGCGCGACGTGACCCTGACGGCGGCGGCTTTGCGGCTGAATGTCGCGGCCGACCTGCGGACCCCGCCCATGCGGCGCGGCGGCTACTGATGTTCCGGCGCCTGCACGTCAAGCTGACGGTGCTGTACGCCACCCTGTTCGGCGTCACCCTGCTGCTGGTGTCGGCGGCGGCCTATTCGGCGATCTCGGACAACGCCCGCCGCCAGGTGCGCGGCGAGCTCACCGCCTCGGGGGCGGTGTTCGACCGGGTGTGGTCGCTGCGCTCGGACCAGCTGCGCGAAGGCGCCGGCCTGCTCTCGCGCGACTTCGGGTTCCGCGAGGCGGTGGCGTCGCGCGACGAGGCCACCATCGTCTCGGCGATGGAGAACCTGCGCAGCCGCTTCGGCATCGACCTGGCGTTCATCATCGGCGTCGACGGCCGGGTGAGCGCGCTGGACGCCGGCCCCATCCGCGCGCACGCCGCCGACCTCGCGGCGGCGCTGAACGAGGCGGATGATCCCGCGGGGGTGATCACCCTCGGCGGCTCCCCCTACCAGGTGGTGGCGGCGCCGATCCTGTCGCCGGACCTGATCGGCTGGGTGGTGTTCGGCTCCAGGCTGGACACGCAGGAAATGTCGTCCCTGGAGCGGCTGGCGGCGATCCCGCTCAAGGCCGCGGTGCTGCGCAGGGGCCCGGCGGGCTGGGAGGGCGGCGATCCCCGCGAGCAACGGGTCGTGAGCCGGTTCATCGACGACGCGCTCGCCCGGCGCAGCGCCGAGGCGCAGGGCTTGGCGGGCGTGCGGGGCGCGGCCGTGGCGCTGGTCAAGCCGCTGGACTCCCTGACGGGACGGGACAAGGCGGTGCTGCTGCTGCGCTATCCGCTGGCCCAGGCCTTGGCGCCCTACCGGGCGCTGCTGGCGGTGATCGTGGCGGCCGGCGCAGCGGGCCTGGCCCTGGTGGTGGTGGGAAGCTGGGTGCTCGCCCGGCGGCTGACCCGGCCGATCGCCGCACTCGAGGCGGCCGCCCACCGCCTGCAACGAGGCAAGGAGGCGCACGTCGCCGTCACCACCGACGACGAGATCGGCCGCCTCGCCGAAAGCTTCAACACCATGGCCACCGAGATCGGCGACCGCGAGCGGCGGATCACTCACCAGGCCCTGCATGACGCCGAGACCGGCCTGCCGAACCGGCTGGCGCTGGAGCACGCCGCCGACGCGCAAGGCGTCCGCGGCGGGATCTTCGTGGCGGCGGTGGGCGTCGACCGCTTCGCCTATGTGCGCGGCGCCATCGGCTATTCGCTGGCGGCCCAGGTGATCCGCATGACCGGCAACCGGCTGGCGGGCCTCGAGGGCGGCGCGCGGGTGGCGAGGCTGTCCACGGACGTGCTGGGCTGCACCCTGAGGGCGGAGACGGCGGCGGAGGCCGAGGCGGCCGCAGCCCGCGTTCTGGCCGAGCTGGAGCAGCCGCTGAACGTCGGCGGCGACACCATCGACGTGGCGCTCAGCGTGGGCCTGGCGCCCCTGTCGCCGGGGGCGGGGGGTGCCGCCCAGGCCATCGAGCAGGCCAACATCGCCCTGGACCAGGCGCGCGCCGGCCGGCGCAAGATCGCCGCGTTCGACGCGGCGGCCTATGGCGACCCCTCGGCCAACCTCTCACTGATGAGCGGCATGCTGAACGCCATCGAGGTCGGCCAGATCGAGCTGTTCCATCAGCCCAAGTACGACGTGCGCGGCGCGCGGGTCACCGCCGTCGAGGGCCTGGTGCGCTGGCGCCACCCGCAGCGGGGCATGCTGCGGCCGGACCTGTTCGTCCCCATGGCCGAGGAGACCGGCCACATCCGCAACCTGACCGACTGGGTGCTGCGCCGGGCCATCGCCGACCAGGCGGTGCTGCTGGGCCGGGGACATGACGTGGAGGTGTCGGTGAATATCTCCGGCCGCCTGCTGGGCGACCGCGACTTCGCCGACTTCGCCATCGCCGAGGTGAACCGCACGCGCGGGCGGATCTGCTTCGAGATCACCGAGACGGCGGTCATCGAAAACCCGGATCTGGCGCTGGAGATGATCGACCGCTTCGCCGAGGCGGGGATATCGATCTCCATCGACGATTTCGGCACGGGCCTGTCGTCGCTGGCCTACCTGAAGCAGATCCGCGGCCACGAACTGAAGATCGACAAGGCGCTGATCGAGGGCGTCACCGAAAGCCAGCGTGACGCCCTGATCGTCCGCTCCACCATCGACCTGGCCCACAGCCTGGGCCTGAAGGTGACCGCCGAAGGGGTGGAGACCAACGCCGCCTACGCCATCCTGGCGGGGATGGGGTGCGACAATGTGCAGGGCTACCTGATCGCCAAGCCCCAGCCGCTAAACGAACTTTTGAAGTTTCTGCACGAAGATAAGGCCAAGGTTCGCCGATACGGCTGACGGGGACGGGCCGTGGGACTTCGAGAATGCGCCGCTGGACTGGTCGCCGCCGCTACCCTGTCGGTGACGGGAACCTGCGCCCAGGCCCAGATCTTCGGTCCTGAGACCCTGCACGGGATCGCCGACGTCCGCGTCAGCGCGGCGGACGGCGAGAAGAGCTGGCTCTACGGCGGCTTCGGCAAGACCGCGGTCTCTGGCGACGGCGGCGGGGTCAAGGTCAAGCCCAGGCTGGCCGAGGCGGCGCTGGAGTGGAAGCCGCGGTTCAGCTTCGCGGTCAGCGGCGTGCTGGCCCTCGAGCTGCAGCCGCAGGTCCATCCCGCCTTCGACGTTTCCGAAGCCTATCTGAAGCTGCAGGCGCCGCCGAGCCCCGCGGGCCGGATCTCCGGGCGGGTCGGCTATTTCTATCCGCCGGTCTCGATGGAGCACGACGGGACGGCCTGGACCACGCCCGACATGCTCTCGGCCTCGGCGCTGAACAGCTGGATCGGCGAGGAGGTCAAGGTCGTCGGCGCCGAGGGCACGATCACCCACGCCTTCGGCCGGCACGAAGTCTCGGCCACCGCGGCGGTGTTCGGCTGGAACGACACCTCCGGCACGCTGCTCAGCTTCCGCGGCTGGGCGCTGCATGGGATCAAGGCGGGATGGCGCACCGACTACGACCTGCCGCCGCTCTCGGCCTTCATGGCGACCAAGCAGGCCGAGGAGACCTACCCCCGCCTCGAGCTGGACAACCGCGTCGGCTACTACGGCCGCCTGGAATGGCGCCCGCCTGCGCCGGTTAGCTTCAACGCCCTCTACTACGACAACGTCGGCAACCGCATCGCCGTGGAGAACCTGCAGTGGGCCTGGGAGACCCGGTTCCTCAACATCGGCATGCGCTGGGACGTGGACGAGCGCACCAAGGTCCTGGCCCAGGCGATGAACGGCGAGACCCTGATGGGCTACCGCATGCCCGGCGGGATCTGGGTCGATGTGGGCTACCGCGCGGCCTACCTGCTGGCCTCGCGCGGCTACGGCGCGCACGCGCTGAGCGGCCGCATCGACTGGTTCGAGACCAACGACCGCACCTTCAAGGTGCTCGACAACAACGACGAGGAGGGCTGGGCGCTCACCGGCGCCTGGCGCCATCACCTGGCGTCCCACGCCGACCTGGTGTTCGAGGCCCAGCATGTCTCCTCGAAACGCCCGTCCCGCGCGCTGGCGGGAACTGCGCCCAAGCAGAGCCAAAACGTCCTGCAGACAGCGCTGCGGCTGTCGTTCTGACGGCTTGCGGAACGGCGGCCGGGCGTCGATAAGCAATCCGCGCCGCAGTCGTGACGTGGCGGGATCGCAAGGATGTACCTATGCCGAGAGTGCTGCCGGAACCGACGCCGGAAACCCGTCACTTCTGGGAAGGCTGCAAGGCCGGCGAGCTTCGGCTCCAGCGCTGCGCCGACTGCGCCAAGTCCTACTTTCCGCCGCGGCCGTTCTGCCCGCACTGCGCCAGCCGCAACGTCGAAGTCTACGCCGCCAGCGGCGAGGCCACACTCTACTCCTTCGTCATCAACCAGCGTCCGCGTCCGGACATGGGAAAGGAGCCGTACGCCATCGCCGTTGTCGAACTGACGGAGGGGCCGCGGATGATGACCAACATCATAGGCTGCCCGCAGACGCCGGAGGCGCTGCAGCTCGACATGCCGCTGAAGGTCACCTTCCAGAAGGAGAGCGACGACATCTCGCTCCCGCTTTTCCAGCCGGCGGGGAGCTGAGGTCATGAAGCGCAACGCCGTCGCGGTCGTCGGGGCCGCGGAAACCACCAAGCTCGGCTTGATCCCGGAGCTGTCGGTGATCGGGCTGCACGCCGACGCTGCGCTCAACGCCATGCGGGACGCAGGCCTGAAGCCGTCGGACATCGACGGCGTGGCCACCGCCGGGGACACTCCCCAGTCGATCGCCGCCTACCTGGGAATCACGCCTCGCTGGGTCGACGGCACCAGCGTCGGCGGCTGCTCGTTCATGCTGCACGTGCGCCATGCGGCGGCGGCCATCGAGGCGGGCTACTGCAACACGGTGCTGATCACCCACGGGGAGTCCGGCAAGTCGCGGGTGGGCGTCGGGCGGTGGTTCATCCCGCCGACCAGCCTTGCGGGCCAGTTCGAGATGCCTTACGGCGTCGCCGCCGCCCCCACCATGTTCACCATCCCGGTGCTTCGCTACCTGAAGGAGACCGCGGGCACGGTGGAGGACCTTGCCCGCGTGGCCGTGATCCAGCGGGAATGGGCGGCCAAGAACCCCCGCGCCAGCCAGAAGGAGCCGATCACCGTCGACGACGTGCTGAACTCGCCGATGATCGCCTGGCCGTTCCGCAGGCTGATGTGCTGCCTGGTCACCGACGGCGGCGGCGCCCTGATCCTGACCAGCGCCGAGCGGGCCAAGGACTTCCCGACGAAGCCGGTCTATGTGCTGGGAACCGGCGAGAGCGTCGAAGGCCCGATGATCAGCATGATGGAGGACTTCTCCACCTCGCGGGCCTTCCGGATCTCGGGCGCGGCGGCCTTCGCCGAGGCCGGCATCGGCCACGCCGACGTGGACCATCTGATGATCTACGACGCCTTCGCCCACCTGCCGCTCTACGGCCTGGAGGACCTGGGCTTCTGCAAGCGGGGCGAGGCCAAGGACTTCATCCGTGAGCGGAACACCGCGCCGGGCGGCAAGCTGCCGATGAACACCAACGGCGGCGGCCTCTCCTACATGCACTCCGGCATGTACGGCATGTACGCTTTGCAGGAGAGCATACGCCAGATGCGCGGGATCGCCCCGGCCCAGGTTCCGGGCGCGAAGATCGCGGTGTGCCATGGGGTGGGCGGCATGTTCGCCGCCGCCGGCACGATCATCTTCACGAACGAGGGGTAAGCCTCTCCGCATCGATGGAAGAGGCGGCGGCTCAGCGGTTGCGCTTCACGAAGCCCCGGACGGCCGTGACGACGCGGTCCTGGTCATCAGCCTGCAGATAGGGGTGCATCGGCAGGCTGATGACCGTCGCCGCCTTGGCCTCGGTGACCGGCAGCCCTCCGGGGCCCTGCGGGAAGCCTGCGTAGGGCGGCTGGCGGTGGATCGGGATCGGGTAATAGACGGCGGTGGGCACGTCCTGCTCGCGTAGATGCGCCGCCAGCGCGTTGCGCTCCGCGACCTCGATGGTGTACTGCGCCCAGACGCTGGTCCCGCCGGCGATCACCGTCGGTGTACGGACCACGTCGCCCAGGCCTTCCTCATAGCGATCGGCCACCCGGTTGCGGGCGGCGATCTCGTCCTCGAAGATGGTCAGCTTCTGCAGCAGCACCGCCGCCTGCAGGGTGTCCATGCGGCTGTTCATACCGATGCGCAGGTTCAGGTATTTGGGGTCATGCTCGAAGGTGCGGCCGGCGATGTCCGAGGCGGTGGCCTGGCCGTGGACGCGCAGGGAGACCAGGGTCTCGTGCAAGGCGGCGTCCTTGCTCAGCACCGCGCCGCCGTCGCCGTAGCAACCCAGCGGCTTGGCCGGGAAGAACGAGGTGGTGGTCACGTCCGCCCAGTGGATGGGATGGCGTCCGGAGAGCGTGCAGCCGAAGCCCTGGGCGGAGTCGGCGATCAGCTTCAGGCCGTGCGCCTGCGCCACGGCGGCCAGCGCCGGGTAATCCGCGGGCTGGCCGAACAGGTCCACGGCGATGACCGCCCGGGGCGTCAACCGGCCCTCGCGGCGCACGGCGGCGACGGCGGCGTCCAGGGCGTCGGGATCCAGGGTGTAGGTGTCGGGCCGGATGTCGACGAACACCGGCGATGCGCCCACCAGCGGCATGACCTCGGCGGTGGCGGCGAAGGTGAAGGAGGGGCAGAAGACCGCGTCGCCCGGACCGATCCCCCAGGCCATCAGCGGCAGCACCAGCGCCTCGGTGCCGCTGCCGCAGGACAGCGCGTGCGGCGCCTGGCCGAAACGGGTGAGCTCGGTTTCCAGGGCGGCGATCTCCGGGCCCATGACATAGGCGCCTGAGCGGACCACCTTGAGTATGGCGTCCTCCAGTGGCTGGCCGAGGCGCTTGCGCTGGGCCTGGAGGTCGATGAACGGAATCGACATGGGGAGCGTCCGGTGGCTAGATTCGCGGGCTTCATGCCACGGGCTCGTGCTGCGCCGCAAAACACGCTTGGTGTCGGATTCTTGCGACCCCGCGGGCAGGCGGCGCGCCGCCTGCCCGAATGGGTGGAAGGTCGAACGCAGGGAGAGACGTCATGGAGCGACCGAAGGCGCTGGTCACCGGGGCCAGTCGGGGCATCGGCAAGGCGATCGCCATCGAGTTGGCCAGGGCGGGCTATGACGTGGCCGTCTCCGCCCGGACGGTGCGCCCCGGGGAGACGCGCGACAATTCGCTGAGCGTCCACCGTACCGACAGCCGCCCGTTGCCGGGCAGCCTGGAGGAGACGGCGGCGCTGGTCGAGGCCGCGGGCGGCCAGACGCTGACGGCGGCCGCGGACCTGACGGACAGGGCCTCGGTTGGCGCCTGCGCCCAGCTGTTGCTGGACCGCTGGGGGAAGGTCGACCTTCTGGTGCACAACGGCCGCTACCTGGGGCCCGGCTTGATGGACGTGTTCCTGGACACGCCGGTGGACGCCTACGGCAAGTTCTTCGAAGCCCATTGCATCGCGCCGATCATCCTGACCAAGGCGCTGTTGCCGGGCATGCTGCAGCGAGGCCGCGGACAGGTGGTGACCATTACCTCCGGGGCGGCCTACGTCGCCCCGTCGGCGCCGGCCGGCCAGGGCGGCTGGGGCCTGGGCTATGCGGTGGGCAAGGCGTCCGGCCATCCGCTCGTCGGCGTGCTGCACGCGGAGTTCAAGGATCGCGGCGTCCGGGCCTTCAACGTCCAGCCGGGGTTCGTCGGCACCGAGCGCAACCAGTTGTCGGTGCGCGAGTACGGCAAGGAACTGGTGGGCGCGGCGCCGCCGTCGGTGATCGGGGCCGTAGTGTCGTGGCTGGTGACGTCCGACGAAGGCGCAGCATTCTCGGGCCAGACCGTCGAGGCGCAGGACCTGTGCCGCGAGCGGGGGCTGCATCCGGCGTGGGACTGAGGGAGCCGGCGCGCGCGTCCTAGCCCTGGTCCAGGACGATGTTCTCGGCGGCCCCCCCCCCCCGGGGGGGGCAGTCGGGCATATTGCACGTGGGCGTCTAGCTGAGCCGCAGCCCGGGCGATCACCGTGGAGCCGACGCCGTAGGTCGCGGGCTTCGAGGGCGGCGGTCCGCCTTCCTCCCGCCAGCGGATGATCAGCTCGTCGCGCTTGTTCCGCCGCCAATCGATGTGGACCCGGCCTTCGTCCGTCGACAGGGCGCCGTACTTGGCGGCGTTGGTCGCGAGCTCGTGGAGGATCATGGCCAGGGATTGAGCGGCGACGGGCTTGAGAGGGAGGGAGCGCCCGCCGATCCAGGCGCGGGCGTCCTCGCCCATATACGGCGCCAGCTCCTCGCTCACGAGCGGTTGCAGGTCCACCCCCATCCAGCGGATCTTTGCAAGAAGGCTGTGCGCCCGTGCAAGCGCCTCGATGCGCCCGCCGATGGCCTCCTTGTACGCCTCGACGTCATCGCCCTTGGTGAGCCGGACGATCGACTGCACCACCGACAGCAGATTGTTGGCGCGATGGTTCACTTCGTGGGTCAGCAGCCGCTGCTCTTCTTCCGCCGCCTTGCGGTCGGTGACGTCCACCAGCATGTTCACCGCGCCGACCAGCCTGCCCGTGTCGTCGAACAGCGGCGTGGGATAGGGCAGGAAGGTCACGCGGGAGCCGTCCGGCCGCTCCGCAATCGCTTCCACGCCACGCACCGGCCGTCCTTCCCGCAGGGTGATGGCCATCGGGCATTCGCTATGCGGCAATGGAACGCCGTCGATATCGTAAAGCCGCCAGGTTACGCACCAGAGCTCGCCCATCGCCGGGCGGCGGCCGGCGAAGGTCGCCGCGGCCTCGTTGTAGCGGCTTTGGGCGGTTTCGAGCTGAATGATCTCGGCCTCGTGGAGCTCAACGTCTCCGAAGCGCGGCGCGGTATCCGGTTCGTGCGACATGTGCGGCCTGTGCGGGAGCGATGAAACGAGGTGCGTATATCCTGCGAGCGAGGGAAAGCGTCCAGCGGACGAGGAGTTCCCTCCGATCGCGCCCTGCGCGGCGGGCGTCCGCTCGTGCAGGTGAAATGCTGTCCGGGGAGGCATTGCGCGCCACGGACGGAAGCGGTTCAGATCGCGCGGTCCCGCCCCTCCCAGTAGCGTGCGCGGAGCTGGCTGCGGAGCACCTTGCCGGCCTCGGTGCGGGGCAGGTCGCGGGCGAAGTCGAGGGTGCGCGGGACCTTGAAGCCGGCCAAGCCCCCGCGGACGAAAGCCAGGATCTCCCCCGCGAGGGCGGGTGACGGCTCATAGCCGTCGCTGAGCTCGACCACGGCCTTGACCGCCTCGCCCCACTCGGCGTCGGGCACCCCGACGGTGGCGCAGTCGGCGACGGCGGGGTGCTTGAGGATCTCGTTGTCGATCTCCTGCGGATAGATGTTCACCCCGCCGGAGATGATCACCTCGGCGCTGCGGCCGGTGAGGAACAGGTAGTCGTCCTCGTCGAAATAGCCCACGTCGCCCGTGGTGAAGAAGCCGTCGCGGCGGGAGGCGCGGGTCTTCTCCGGGTCCTTGAAGTAGCACATCCCCTGAGGGGGCAGCTCATAGAAGACGCCGCCGCGCTGGCCGTTGGGGAGGTCGCGACCGTCCTCGTCGAGGATGCGGACCCGGGGCGGGGGCGGGGGGCGCCTGCCGACGCTGCCGGGCTTCTTGAGCCACGCCTCGCTGGTGATGACGAACGCCGCGCCGCCCTCCGAGGCGGAGTAGTACTCGTAGAGGATCGGACCCAGCCACTCGATCATCGCCCGCTTCACTTCCGGCGGGCAGGGGGCGGCGCCGTGGACCACGTAGCGCAGGCTGGAGAGGTCGTACTTCGCCTTCACCGCGTCTGGCAGGACCAGCAGGCGCTGGAACATGATCGGCACCAGGTGCATGTGGCTGATCCGGCGCTGATGGATGGTCTTCAGCACCAGCTCGGAGTCCCACCTGTTCAGGAAGGCCAGCGGCGCGCCGTTGTTCATCGAGGCGCGCACGTCGAAGGCCAGCGGGGCGGCGTGATAGGCGGGGCCGGCGCCGAGCTGCACGGAGCGGCCCGGTTGGTAGTGGGCGAGATTCAGCGCAGCGATGACCGCGTGCTGCACCGCGTTCGGCCGCAAGACGCCCTTGGGCCGGCCGGTGGTGCCGGAGGTGTAGAGCATGGTCTGGCCGAGGACCGGGTCGGGAATGTCCGAGCCGTCGAGGTCGTCCAGCGCCGGCTGGTAGTCGAGGAAACCGGGGGCCGGGGCGCCGATGGCCACCTTAACCGCCAGGCGCGGACATCCGGCGGCGGCGGGCGCCACGGCCGGCACGGCGGTCTCGGCGAAGAGGGCCTTGGCCTCGCAGTTGTCGATGATGTAGGCCAGCTCGGCGGCGGTCAGGCGCCAGTTGACCGGGGTGATGCGGAAGCCGCCGCGCAGGGTCGCGGCCAGGACCTCGACGTACTCCGCCCGGTTGCCGCAGACCAGGGCCACCGCGTCGCCGGGCTGCAGGCCACGGGCGCGCAGCAGGCGGACGATGCGGTTGGCGGCGGCGTTGACTTGGCCCCAGGTGCGGACGCCGCCGTTCGGGTCGTAGATCTGCACGGCGTCCGGCTGGACGCGGGCCCAGACGGCCTGGGTCATGCCGCTCGCCCCGGCGGCCTGGGCCTCGGGCAGGAAGCGGCTCAGGTCTTCGGTCAAGGCGCCCTCCCGGCAAGCTGTGGCGGACGATGGCAGGCGAACGCGCCCGCGACAACGCCCAGCGGCGAAGCCGGCCGCCTACGCCGGACGGAAGACGAAGACGTCGCCGACGTCGCCCAGGCGGATCGGCGCGCGGTCCGGGACCAGCCCCGCCTCGGCGGCGAAGGGGACCGGGTCGGCGGCGTAGAAGGTCTGCCGCTCGAAGCTGCGCGTCTCCACCGCGCCGGCGGCGTTGGTCACCACATAGTCCAGCACCTGGTCCATGCGGCCGATGGCGGGACGGAAGCTGCGCTCGCGCACGAAGAGCTGCAGGGTGCGCCCGGCCTCCCCCGTGGGGGTGCGCATGACCGGCAGGCTGGCGTCGGCGGGTCCCGGCCGGGCCATCAGCTCCGCCAGGGGCAGGTGGACGGCGCAGCGTCCGGCGGGCTTCAGGTGGCGGGCGATCACCCGGAAGACGTTGCGCCAGGCGGCGCCGGCCGGCAGGTGGGCCAGGCCGAAGAACGCGCAGACCACCGCGTCGAAGCGCCGGTCGAGGTTGAGCGCCGCCATGTCGCCCTGGCGCAGCGAGATGCGGCCGGCAATTCCGGGGGCCAGCGCGGCGCGCTTGGCCTGGGCCTGCTCCAGCATGGCCGGGGCGAGGTCGACGCCTTCCACCTGGAAGCCGCGGCGGGCCAGCGCCACGGCCAGCCGGCCGGTGCCGCAGCCGAGCTCCAGGAACGTCCCGCCCGGCGGCGCGAGGCCGGCGTAGAGCTCGACGTCGCCCTCCAGCGTGGCGTCCAGGCTGGTGACGAGGTCATAGTAGCGGGCGCTCAGGCCCCGCTCGGAATAGTAAGGACGCGACTCTGGCACAGGGGTACGCAACGCAAGGGTGTGGGGAGGATTGTCGTCTTACATGGCCTCCATTGCGCCGACGATGTGGCGGGCCCACAAAAGACCGTGAACGCTGACCGCCTGCGGAGGCCCCCTGTGAAGCTCAACCTGACCCGCCTGGCCCTGATCGTGCTGGCTCCGCTGATCCTCTCCGGCTGCGGGATCAACACCATTCCCACCAAGGAGGAACGGGCCAAGGCGCAGTGGGCCGAGGTGCAGAACCAGTACCAGCGCCGGGCCGATCTGATCCCCAACCTGGTGGAGACGGTGAAGGGCTATGCGGCCCAGGAGCGCGACGTGCTGGTGGCGGTGACCCAGGCGCGGGCCTCGGCCACCCAGACCAAGGTGGACGCCTCGACGCTCACCGACCCGGCGGCGTTCCAGAAGTACCAGGCGGCGCAGGACAACCTCTCCGGGGTGCTGGGCCGGCTGATGGTGATCTCGGAACGTTATCCAGACTTGAAGTCGAACCAGAACTTCCTGGCCCTGCAGAGCCAGCTCGAAGGGACGGAGAACCGGATCAGCATCGCCCGGCGCGACTACAATGAGGCGGTACGCGACTACAACACCGAGATCCGCACCTTCCCCGGCGCGCTGTGGGCCGGGATGGTGCACCGCTGGGCCAAGCCGATGGTGACCTTCACCGCCACCTCCCAGGCGCAGACGGCGCCCAGCGTCAATTTCAACACCGCGCCCGCCGCCCCGTCCGTCTCGATGGCGCCGGTTCCGGCGACGAAGTGATTGTAGCCGTGGCGCCAGAGTCCTTCCCCCTCGATGGGGGAAGGACAGGGTTGGGGGTGCTCGCACGGGACTCGAGAAAAAGCGCGAGTTGGCGCCGACCGTCGCTCTTCCTTCCACGCGGGCGGCCACACCCCCACCCAACCCTCCCCCATCGAGGGGGAAGGCTGTTCATTGCGCTTCTTTTCCTCTTCCTCGCCTCTCTCGCCCACGCCGCGCCCAGCTTCCCGCCGCTGACCGGACGGGTAGTGGACGACGCCCACGTGCTGTCGCAGCCGGCGCAGGCGAAGCTGACGGCCGAGCTGGCGGACCTGGAGGCCCGGACCGGGCGGCAGGTGGCGGTGGCCACCATCCCCGACCTGCAGGGCTATGCGATCGAGGACTACGGCTACCAGTTGCTGCGGACCTGGGGGATCGGGCGCAAGGGCGTGAACGACGGGGCGATCCTGATTGTCGCGCCCGGTTCGCGGAAGGTGCGCATCGAGGTGGGCTACGGCCTGGAGCCAGTGCTGACCGACGCGCTGTCCAGCGTGATCCTGCAGGAGCGGGTGCTGCCGCAGTTCCGCGCAGGCAAGGTGGAGGCGGGGATCGTCTCCGGGACCGAGGCGGTCATCGAGCAACTCGCCCTGCCGGACGACCAGGCCAAGGCGAAGGTCGCCCAGGCGGCGGCGCCGAAGGCCGCCAGGGACGCCGGGCCGCACATCTCCGGGCTTGTGGTGTTCCTGCTGGTGTTCTGGGTGCTGGCGAGCCTGATGCGCGGGCGCCGTGGCGGCGGGGCCTGGTGGCTGCTGCCGCTGATCCTTTCGGGACGCGGCGGCGGCGGCGGCTTCGGCGGTGGTGGCGGGTTCTCCGGCGGCGGGGGGTCCGGCGGCGGCGGCGGCGCCTCGGGGAGCTGGTGAGATGATGAGCCCGAAGGATCGCGAAGCCATCGAGGCCGCGGTGCGCGAGGCCGAGGCGCGCACGCGGGGTGAGATCTACTGCGTGGTGGCCCAGGCCGCCTCCGACTATCGCGAGGTGGTGCTGGCCTGGGCGGCGGGGGTGGCGCTGCTGGCGCCGGCGCTGCTGCTGGCGGGCGGGGTGCAGATCAGCGCGCCGGACCTGACGGGCGGCTGGACGGCGGCGCAGGTGGGCGACGTGGCGAGCCGTGCGGCGCGGGCGGCGCTGACCGGGGCGATCCTGCTGCAGGCGGCGCTGTTCCTGGTCACCGCCCTGGTGGTCGCCTTGCCGCCGGTGCGCCGGGCCCTGACGCCGAAGGCGCTGAAGCGGCATCGCGTGCGGGAGAAGGCGCAGGAGCAGTTCCTGAGCCGCAACTTGCGCGCCACCCGGGAGCGGACCGGCGTGCTGATCTTCGTGGCCGTGGACGAGCGCATGGCCGAGATCGTCGCCGACGAGGGGATCGCCTCCGCCGTCGGCCCCGAGGTTTGGACCCGGGCCATGGCGGCGCTGGTGGAGGGGCTGAAGCGGGGCGAGCCCGCGGCCGGGTTCGCCGCGGCGGTCGGCCTGTGCGGCGACGTGCTGGCGGAGCACTTCCCGCTCCGGGCGGACAACCCCGACGAACTGCCCGACAGCCTCGTGGAGCTGCCGCGGGGTTAACTTCGGGTTGGGGCGCCGGCCCGGGAAATACGCCCGATCCTTAGGCGTTCCGCGCTCATTTTGTCGGCGGGGGAGCTTCAATATTGCCTGCAGACGCCGTCGTGGCCATGCCCCCGGGGCAAGAGGACAAGGCGCAGACGCGCAATGAGAGTGCTGATTATCGATCCGGACGAGGCCCGCGCCGCCCTCGTCGCCGAGGGACTGGGCGATGTCCGGCCGCAGGACGTGCGCCGCGTCGCCACCTTCGAAGAGATCGAGTCCGACCTGGCGAGCTTCGCGCCGGACGTGATCGTCATTGCCTGCGACAGTCCCGACCGCGACGTGCTGGAAAGCCTGCGCGACGCCACCGAGGCCAATCCCAGGCCGGTGGTGATGTTCGTGGACCGCTCCTCCCCAGGGCTGGCGGAGGCGGCGGTGGAGGCGGGGGTCGCGGCCTATGTGGTGGACGGCCTCTCCGCCGGCCGCGTGCGGCCGGTGCTGGAGGTGGCCATGAGCCGCTTCGATCTGATGCAGAAACTGAGGTCCGAGCTGGCGAAGGCCAAGGCGGACCTCGCGTCGCGCAAGGCGATCGAGCGGGCCAAGGGATTGTTGATGAAGGAGCGCGGGATCGACGAGGACCAGGCCTACGCCGTGCTGCGCAAACTGGCGATGGACGCGGGCCGTTCGATCGGGGCGGTGGCCAACGACCTGCTGACCTACGCCGGCGTGCTCAAGGGAACGCCGAAATGAGCGGTCTTCGGGACTTCCGCCTGGGCTTCATCGCCCTCAACGACTGCGCCCCGCTGGTGGCGGCCAGGGAGAAGGGCTTCTTCGAGGCCGAGGGCCTTCGCGTGGAGCTGAGCCGCGAGGCGTCCTGGGCCAACATCCGCGACAAGGTGGCGATGGGGGCGCTGGACGGGGCGCACATGCTGGGCCCGCTGCCGATCGCGGTGAACCTGGGCCTCAGCGGCGAACGGACGCCGATGATCACGCCCATGTCGCTGAACCTGAACGGCAGCGCGATCACGGTCTCCAAGGCCCTGGCCGACGCCATGCGCGCCGCCGACCCCGAGGGCATGGCCGCCCGGCCGCGCACCGCCGATCCCCTGGCCAGGGTTGTCGCCGCCCGTCGCCAGGCCGCCGCGCCACCGCTGACCTTCGCGGTGGTGTTTCCCTTCTCCGTGCACAATTACGAGCTCCGCTACTGGATGGCGGCGGCGGGGATCGACCCCGACCGCGACGTCCGCATCACCGCCGTGCCGCCGGCGCGGATGAACGCCCGGCTGGCGGCGGGCGACATCGATGGCTTCTGCGTGAGCGCGCCCTGGAACGCCCAGGCGGTGCAGGACGGCCACGGCGAAATCATGATCTACGCCGCCGAGTTCTGGCGGGTGGGGCCCGACAAGGTGTTCGGCGTCACCGAGGCCTGGGCGGAGCGCAACCCCGACGCCCTGCGCGCGATGCTGCGGGCGCTGATCCAGGCCGCCGCCTGGGCGGATGAGCCGGGCAACCGCGCGGAGCTGGCCACGATCCTGGCGCACGAACGCTACGTGGACGCCCCGGAAGAGGTGGTGGCCCGCTCGCTGGTGGGCTCGCCGCCCTATGCGCCCGGGGAGCCCGGCCCCGACAGCCTGGACTACATCATCTACCACCGCTACGCGGCGAGCTTTCCCTGGCGCAGCCACGCGGTCTGGTTCCTCACCCAGATGCTGCGCTGGGGCCAGATCGGGCCGGAGGTGGACATCGCTGCGGCGGCGGAGGCGGCCTACCGTCCCGACCTCTACCGCGAGGCCGCCGCCGACCTGGGCGCGCCGGCCCCTGTCGTCGACGAAAAGGTGGAGGGCCTGCACAGCGGCCCGTGGATGCTGGACGAGGCCACGGCCCCGATCGCCATGGCGCCGGACCTGTTCTTCGACGGGCGGAAGTTCGATGCGGGCCAGCCCCAGAAATATGCCGCGGGCTTCGAAATCGGGCGGACGCGGCGCTGAACCGGCGATCTGAGGCCGGGGTCTCGCCCGTTTTTTGTGCGATGCACCGGAAGTGGGCGCCCAGCCGAAAAGCAGGCGATTGAAAAGTGGTCGCCAAGCGTGCCGCACCGATGGTTCGCATTGCAGCCTGAGCGCGGCGGTGGCCCGTTGAGGTCCGACACCGCGAGGCAATGACGCTTCGCAAGGCCTGAGAGGGCCGCCGGCGAACGAACGCCGGGTCACAGATGGACACCGACGTCCGAGTGGGCTCACGCCCGCCGGGCGTTTTTTTGTTTTGGCTTGGGGGATAGCCATGAGGCTTTCGAAACACGCGCTTTTGCGCGCGACGGTGCTTGCCGTCTTGGCCTGGGGAACAGCCGCGGCGGCTCAGGCGCCGCCCACGGAGGCGCCGCCCGCCGCGGGGCCCGCCGTGGCGGAGGATGGACTTGGGGACGGCCCGCCCATCAGCGCGCCGCCTGCGGAAGCGCCCGCGCCGGCGCTGGCCGCAGCGCAGGGACCGCCGCCGGCCCCGCCCACGATCAGCGACGCCATCACCGGCGGCAAGTTGCTGCTTGAGGTCCGCGCGCGCTACGAGGACGTCGACCAGACCCGCACGGCCACGCTCACCCGGCGCGGCGAAGCGTTCACCGTGCGCACCCGCCTGGGCTGGGAAACAGCCGACTGGCGCGGGTTCAGGGGACTCGTCGAGTTCGAGGACGTCCGCCAGGTCGGCGCGGAGCACTACGCCGTTAACGTGCCGGGGGCTGCGACGCCGCCGCTGAACGGGGCCGACAAGGCAAAGTTCCCGGTCATCAACGACCCGGACGTGACCGAGCTCAACCGCCTGCAGCTCACCTGGACGCCCAGTGCGGCGCTGCAGGGCACGCTGGGCCGCCAGCGGATCCTGATCGACGACCAGCGGTTCGTGGGCAACGTCGGCTGGCGCCAGGACGAGCAGACCTTCGACGCCGGACGCATCGATGCGGCCTACGGCAAGTTCAAGGCCACCTACGCCTATGTGACCCACGTCAATCGGGTGCTGGCCGAGCTGCGCGACTGGGACTCCGACAGCCACCTGTTCAACGCCACCTGGTCGCTGTCCGAGCCCTTGAAGCTGCAGGGCTTCGTCTATGCGCTGGACTTCGGCAACTCGGTGGCAAACTCGTCGGTCACCAAGGGGGTGAAGGCCTCGGGCAAGACCTGGGTCGGCCTGTTCCAGCTGGCCTACAACGCCACCTACGCCAACCAGCGGGACTATCGCCACAACACGCCGAACTACAGCCTCGACTACTGGGGTGCGGACCTCGCCGGGACCTTCGACATCTACACGGCCAAGGTCTCCTACGAGTCGCTGGAGGGCAACGGGACCCGGGGCTTCACCACGCCCTTGGCCACCACCCACGCCTTCCAGGGCTGGGCGGACGCCTGGGTGCAGCCGCTGGGCGGCAACAAGGGCTTCGTGGACGGGCTGAAGGACCTGAACTTCAGCGTGAACATCAAGCCGCGGTTCAAGGCGACCTATTTCTTCAACAGCGACATTATCGTCCGCTACCACGACTTCAACGACCAGCGGACCGGCGCGAACCTCGCCCACGAGTGGGACGCCCAGCTGCAGGCGGCGATCAATCCCAAGCTCACCGCGGCGCTGAAGTACGCCGACTTCAAGCGGGTGAAGGGCGTGCCGCTCGGCACGGCGACCCCGCCGCCGTCGCGGACCAAGATCTGGTTCACCCTCGAATACAAGCTCTGACCGAAACACTCCGTTTGCGGACGAAATCATCATGACCAAAGTCAAGACCATCGCCATCGACCAGAAGGGTCTCACGCGCCGCGGCGCCCTCACGGCCGCGGCGGCGACCATCGCCGCCGCCAAGGCTCTGCTGCCCAGCGGCGCCTTCGCCGCCGGGCCGGGCCCGGAGGTGAGCAAGGCGCGCCTGGGCTTCATCGCGCTCACCGACTCCTCGCCGCTGATCATCGCCAAGGAGCGGGGCCTGTTCACCAAGTACGGCATGCCCGACGTGGAGGTGCTGAAGCAGGCCTCCTGGGGCGCGGTGCGCGACAACATGGTGCTGGGCTCGGCCGGGGGCGGCATCGACGGCTCGCACATCCTGACCCCGATGCCCTACCTGTTCACGACCGGGCAGGCGACCGGCGGCAAGCCGCTGCCGATGAACATCCTGGCCCGCCTGAACCTGAACGGCCAGGCGATCTCGGTCGGCAACGACCTGAAGGTCGTGAAGGTGGGGCTGAACTCCGATGGCGCGAAGGCCAAGTTCGCCCAGCTGAAGGCCGCCGGGGATATCGCCAAGGTGGCGATGACCTTCCGGGGAGGGACGCACGACCTGTGGGTCCGCTACTGGCTTGCTGCGGGCGGCATCAATCCCGAGACCGACGTCGCCACCATCGTCATCCCGCCGGCGCAGATGGTGGCGAACCTCAAGGCCGGAACCCAGGACGCCTTCTGCGTCGGCGAGCCCTGGGGCGGCCAGACCGTCAACCAGAAGATCGGCTACACGGCCTGCCTGACCTCCGAGCTCTGGATGAACCATCCGGAGAAATCGCTGGGGATGCGCGCCGACTGGGTCGCCAAGTACCCGCGCGCCGCCGAGGCTATCACCATGGCGGTGATGGAAGCCCAGATGTGGTGCGACAAGATGGCCAACCGACCGGCCATGTGCTCGATCGTCTCCGGCCGCCAGTACATCAACGTGCCGATGGGCGACATCCTGCCCCGGCTGCAGGGCACGGTGGACTATGGCGACGGCCGTACGCTCAAGGGCTCCGGGCATGTCATGAAGTTCTGGGCCGACAACGCCTCCTTCCCCTGGAAGTCGCACGAGCTATGGTTCCTGACCGAGGACGTCCGCTGGGGCGTCCTGCCGGCGTCCACCAACAAGATGGCGCTGGTGAACAAGGTCAACCGGGCGGACATCTGGCGCGCGGCGGCCAAGGGTCTGGGCGTGGCCGCGCCGGCCTCGGACAACCGCGGCGTCGAGCGGTTCTTCGACGGCAAGGTCTTCGACCCTTCGAACCCTGCCGCCTACCTCGCCAGCCAACCGATCAAGAAGCTCGTCTGACGGCGATCCGAAGGAGCGTACCCATGAGCCTGCCAGCCCTGTCGATCACGCCGGCCCCGGCCCCGGCCCGCTCCGCCGCGTCGGCCGCCGAGCTGGAGCCGGCGCCGCGCCGCGCCGCCTCGCCGCGCCTGGGCGAGCGTCTGAAGGCGCTGGCGGGCGTCGTGGCGCCGCCGGCCGTCACCCTGCTCGTCGTCCTGGTGGTCTGGGAGGTGCTGGCGGGTTCGGCCTCCTCCGGCCTGCCGGCGCCCAGCCGGGTGTGGCTGGACTCGAAGGACCTGATCCTCAACCCGTTCTTCGATCACGGCGGCGTGGACAAGGGCCTGTTCTGGCATGCGCTGACCAGCCTGAAGCGGGTGGCGGTGGGCTTCGGCCTGGCCGCCGTCGCAGGCGTCGCCCTGGGGGTGCTGGTGGGCTCCAGCAGGCTGGCGCACCGGGGCCTCGACCCGATCTTCCAGGTGCTGCGCACCGTGCCGCCGCTCGCCTGGCTGCCGATCTCGCTGGCGGCGCTGCGGGAGGCCAACCCTTCGGCCCTGTTCGTGATCTTCATCACCGCCATCTGGCCGGTGGTGATCAACACCGCCGTGGGCGTGCGCAACATCCCGCAGGACTACCGCAACGTCGGCCGGGTGCTGCGGCTCTCGCCGCCGGAGTATTTCTTCACCATCCTGCTGCCGGCGGCCACGCCCTACATCTTCACCGGCCTGCGCATCGGGGTCGGCATGAGCTGGCTGGCCATCATCGCCTCCGAGATGCTGCTGGGCGGCGTCGGCGTCGGCTTCTTCATCTGGGACCAGTACAATTCGTCCCGCATCTCCGACATCATCGTGGCCCTCGTCTGGGTCGGCCTGGTCGGCTACGCCCTCGACCGGCTGATCGCTCTGCTCGGCCACATCGTCACCCGCGGCTCCACAGCGAACTGAGAGGACGCGCCATGCCCAAAGCCTATCTTTCGATCGAGCATCTGGGGATCACCTTCCAGTCGGGCGCGAAGAGCTCCGAGGTGCTGCGCGACGTGAACCTGCAGGTCGACCGTGGCGAGTTCGTCTCGATCATCGGCCACTCCGGCTGCGGCAAGTCCACGCTGCTGAACGTGGTGGCGGGGCTGCTGCCGGTTACCACCGGGGCGGTGATCCTGGATGGCATGGCGGTGGACAGCCCCGGCCCGGACCGGGCGGTGGTGTTCCAGAACCACTCCCTGCTGCCGTGGCTGAACGTCTACGAGAACGTCCGGCTGGCGGTGGACAAGGTGTTCCGGAACGGCAAGAGCCGCGCCGAGCGCCATGCCTGGACGATGCACAACCTGGCGCTGGTGCACATGGCCCACGCCAAGGATAAGCGGCCGTCGGAGATTTCCGGCGGCATGAAGCAGCGGGTGGGCCTGGCCCGGGCGCTGGCCATGGAGCCCAAGGTGCTGCTGCTGGACGAGCCCTTCGGGGCGCTGGACGCGCTGACCCGCGCCAACCTGCAGGACAGCGTCATGGAGATCCACGCCCAGCTGGGCAACACGGTGCTGATGATCACCCACGACGTGGACGAGGCGGTGCTGTTGTCCGACCGGATCGTGATGATGACCAACGGGCCGGCCGCGACCATCGGCGAGATCGCCGCTGTGGCGCTGGACCGGCCGCGCAACCGCATCGCGGTGGACGCCACCGCGCCTTACGTGGCGGCGCGCCATGCGGTGATCGAGTTCCTCTACGCCCGCCACGCCTCGGTGCGCGAGGCGGCTTAGCTGTCGAAGCTACGAAGGTTGTTCACCCGGGGAGCGGTCTGAACGAAGCTGGGGTTGCGCGCAGGGCTGACGTAGAACGGCGTCACCGCGGCGGGATGGCCGGCGCGGGCCAGGAAGAAGCAGCCGACGGCGCTGAGCGAGCCGGGGTCCATGATCCCCACCGCCGGATGGTCCCAGATGAACACCAGGTCGCTGACGCCCTGGGCGGCCAGGCGGCCGGAGGCCCATTCCAGGCCGTAGGCGCTGGGGTCCCGGGCCGCGGCGACCCACCAGAGGGCGCGCACGTCGGCGGGGGCCGGCTCCGGCGGACTTGCCCGCAATCCGCGCCGCGCGGCGCGACGGAAGGCGTCAGGGGCCGGTCTTCAACGCCAGGAAATCGAGGGCGTCGCCGATGGGGATGAAGGCGTTGAGGCCGCGCTGCGTGTCGTCGTCGCTCAGCGTCATCTCGGTGATCCCGATGACCCGGCCCCTCTCGTCCAGCAACGGGCCGCCGCTGTTGCCATGATCCACCACCACGTCGCTCTGAATGAACGCGAAGCCGTTGATCATCCGGTTGGCGGAGACGATCCCCTGGGTGACGGTGTTCTGTAGCGATTCCTTCAGCGGCGTGCCGACGGCGAACACCCTGTCGCCCACCGTTGGCGCGCCCCGCTGCAGCGCCAGGGGCGGGCGGCCGTGTGGGTCGGTCTTCACCAGGGCGACGTCGCGGCGCCGGTCGGCGCGGATCACCTCGCCGGTGGTCTCGAAGCCGTCGGACCAGCGGACGCGCACGGTCTTGGCGCTGCCGACCACGTGGTGGTTGGTGATCAGGAATCCGTCCTTCGAGACCAGGAAGCCACTGCCCATGGCGGCGCCGGTGAAAAGGGCGACAACCGAACCGGCGACGTCGGAAATGGGGCGCGGCGTTGCGGCCTTTGCACCGGCAAGCGTGATGGGGCCCGATATGCTGGGAGCGGACGGCGAGTCGGCTGCAGAGAGAATGACCTGCCGGAACGAAGTGTCGGCGAGGAGTGCACGAGTGTTCTCGCGTACCGCAGCGAGCAGGAGGAACTGAACGTCGCTAAGCCGAGTGAGTGAAAGCTTCGCACCGCCGCTCGTTTGCACTCGCGCCATGACTTCACGCTTCACTGGATCGTAGATCTGCCACTCTGCGTCGATCAGCATCGTTTCATTGATTTTATCCATAATATTAGCGCATGCATACGATTTTATATTTGTTATGCGGAGGCCAACTTGGTATTCTTCAGTCGGAGATGTTTCTTCGAAAAGACTTGATGCATTCAGTTTTATATATCCGACTTTGGCGAGTTCTTCGTTGAAGACTGGCTTAAACCGATCTACATCCAATTCGCTCTTGTCGGCGCTCCATCTCAATTCGACGGCGTCAAAGCAAGGGACTCCGCCGACATGTCTCCAGAGTTCCCCATCCTTCATGGAGATGACCGCCCGCGCGAGCGTCACTGGCCGGGGTGTAGCGCCAGGCGGCAGATGCGAGGATTCCACAGGCGGTGGCAGAACCGGCTTGGACATGCCGGCCTCGGCGGCGCCGGCCACAGTCCAGATCGCGACCGCGGCGGCCGCCAGAAACGCACGCATTCCAAACCCCCTCGGTTGCAGGTTCGCCATGATCTCGCCGCCCAGTCTCAACGGTAGGTTGCTTCGTTTTCCTTACCTGCAGACCAGCGAATTTAAGTTGCCAGTTTGTTCCAAGGTAGAGCTTCAGCGGTCCAGAGTCCACACCGCCGTGCGCTTCACCGCCATGTCCTCCAGTTCCCGCGTGGTGGGGACCTGGTATTCGGCCAGGCGCGTCAGGCCCTCGGCGGAGAAATAGCTGCGGCCGGGGTCGCCGATCAGCACCTCGGCGCCGGCGGCCCGCGCCGCGCGCAGCCAGGCCATGACCCGGCGGGCCAGCGGCTTCTCGTAGCAGATGTCGCCGGCCAGGATCACGTCGACGGCGGGGAGCGGGGCGTCCAGCAGGTCGTCCTCGGCCACCTCGACCGTGACGCTGTTGGCCGCCGCATTGAGCCGGGCGGCCTCGGCGCAGAAGCCGTCGATGTCGGCGCAGGCGACCGATGCGGCGCCGGCTCTCGCGGCGGCGATCCCGACGATGCCGGAGCCGGAGGCGAAGTCCAGCACGCGGCGGCCGGCCACGAGGCCCCGATTGTCGAGGACGTAGCGGGCCAGCGCCTGGCCGCCGGCCCAGGCGAAGGCCCAGAACGGCGGCGGCAGGCCGATCTTGGCCAGGGCCTCCTCGGTCATCCGCCAGATGGGCGTGATCTCGTCGGCCAGGTGCAGCACAAATTCCGGCGTGTGGGGCGGCGCCTGGAGGCGGGTGTTCTCCAGGATGAAGGCGCGGCGGTCGAGGATCACGTCACCGCCAGGGGACGCCGCCGGCCGCGAAGGCCGCGAACAGCAGGAGGCCGGTGAGCGCATTGGACCTGAAGAGCACGAGCGCCCGGCGCGGATCGTCCACGCGCACCCGGCCGGCCTGCCAGGCCAGGTGCAGGGCCGCCAGGGCGGCGGGCGCGAGGAACAGCGGCGAGAGGCCGGCGCTCCAGGCGGCGGCGACGGCGAGGGCGAAGCTCGCCAAGTAGAAGCCCGCCACCGCGCGCGGGGCGGCGGCACCCAGCCGGCGGGCGGAGGACTTCACCCCGGCCAGGGCGTCGTCCTCCAGGTCCTGGATCGCGTAGATGGTGTCGTAGCCCAAGGTCCAGAAGACGCCCGCGGCATAGAGCAGGGCGGCGGGCGGCCGCAGCGCTCCCGCCGCCGCGGCGAAGCCCAGCAGCGCGCCCCAGTTGAAGGCCAGGCCCAGCCAGGCCTGCGGCCACCAGGTGATCCGCTTCATGAACGGGTAGGCGGCCACGAGGGCCAGGGAGCCCACGCCCAGGCCGATCGCCAGCGGCGGCAGGGTGAGCAGGATGGCCAGCGCCGCCAGGCTGCAGCCGGCCAGGAAAGCCCAGGCCTGGCGCACGGTGATCTGGCCGGCGGGGATCGGCCGGCCGGCGGTGCGGGCCACCCGGGCGTCGATGTCGCGGTCGACGATGTCGTTGTAGGCGCAGCCGGCGGCGCGCATCAGGGCCGCGCCGGCGAAGATCTCGGCCAGCAGCGCCAGGTCGGGCGCCTGGCGCTGCATCGCCGCGGCCAGCGCCGCCCCCTGCCAGCCGGGCAGCATCAGCAGCCAGATCCCCGCCGGCCGGTCGAAGCGGCCGAGCTTCAGCCAGGGCCGCAAGCGCGCGGGCGCGCGCCGGTCCACCCAGTTGGCGGCGTCGGCGTCGGGAAGGGGAGCGGCGGTCACCGGCGCATCATAGGCGCCGTCGCGCCTCCTTGCGACGCCAAAGCCCGGGCCCCGTCAGACCGTTCCCGCCACAGCGGCGAGGGCCGACGCGGGATCGGCGCCCTCCAGGTGGATCAGCGACCAGAGGGCGAAGAACAGCAGCGGCCAGCGGCGGGGCGAGGCCGGGTCGGCGAAGGCGGCCTCCACGTCCCCCGGCGCGCAGACCTGCCGGACGGCCGCGACCCTGGCGATGCGGGGCCCCAGGTCCTGGGCGCGGGGGGCGATCCAGGCTTCGACGGGCACGGTGAAGCCCTGCTTGCGGGCCCAGGGCCGGGCGGCAGGGCAGGCGCGCTCCAGCCAGGCGCGCAGCAGCCACTTGCCGTAGCGGCCGCGCACCTTGAACCGGTCGGGGAGGGGAAAGGCGAAGTCCGCCACGGCGGCGTCGAGGAAGGGCGTCCGGCCCTCCAGCCCGTGGGCCATCAGGCAGCGGTCGAGCTTCAGCAGCAGGTCGTGGGGCAGCCAGGTCGCCACGTCGGCGGCCTGGGCGGCCTGCAGGCGGGTGAGCCCGCCGGGCGCCCGGGCGGTCTTGCGCCAGGCCGCCAGCACCGCCGGGTCGCCCGGCCGCGGCTCGGCCGGGCGACCGCCCAGCCAGGCGGGCCGCAGGGCGCGGCGGTAGCGGCCGTAGCCGCCGAACAGTTCGTCGCCGCCCTCGCCGGTGAGCACGACGGTGAGCGTGTCCTTGGCGGCTTCGGCCAGCTTCCAGGTCGGCAGGATGGCGTAGTCGGCGGTGGGGTCGTCCAGCGCCCAGGCGGCTTGCGGCAGCACGCGCCAGAAATCCTCCTCCCCGAAGCGGGTCTCGCGCCAGTCGAGTTGCAGCGCCTCGGCCACCCGCTCGGCCTGCGCCCGCTCGTCCCGGGCGCCGGGGGCGTCGAAGCCGCAGGTGAAGGCGGTGACCGGCCGCGCGTTCAGCCGCGCCATCAGGGTCGCCACCGCCGCGGAATCGATCCCGCCGGAGAGGAACAGGCCGTAGGGCACGTCGCTGCGCTGGTGGACCCGCACGCTGTCCTCCAGCACGGCGTCAAGGCGGGCGATCAGATCCTTTTCCTCCCCAGTTCTCTTCGGGACGTGGGAGGAAAGAGGGCGTCGGCGACCCTGGGAAATCAGCTTCCCCTCCACCACCTCGACGATCTCGCCGGGCGCCAGGCGGCGCACGCCGCGGAAGATGCTGTCCTCGCCCAGCACGTAGTTCAGGCCCAGCAGATCCCGCGCCCTGGCCGTGTCGAGTTCCGGCGCCAGCCAGCCGGCCTGCAGGAAAGCCCGCGGTTCGGAGGCGAAGGCGACGCCGCCGTCGCGCTCGATGATGTAGAGCGGCTTGATGCCGAAGGGGTCGCGCACCAGCCAGGCGCGGCCGTCGCCGCCCAGCAGGCAGAAGGCGTACATGCCGCGCAGGCGCGAAAAGGCCGCGGGGCCCTCCCGGGCGTAGAGGTGCAGCAGCGGCTCGAAGTCCGAGCCGGTGGCCAGCTGGTCGCCCAGGCCGAACTCGGCGGCGAGCTCCAGATAGTTGTAGATCTCGCCGTTGCCGACCACCGTCGCGCCCGCGGCGTGCAACGGCTGCCAGCCGCGCTGCAGGTCGATGATCGAAAGTCGCGCGTGGGCGAGGGAGCGGTGGTCGCCCCCCTCCACCCGGATCCCGTCCGGCCCGCGGTGGGCCAGCGCGCCGATCAGCGGCCGCGCGGAGCCGTCCGCCCCCAGCACGCCGGCGATGCCGCACATCAGTCGGCTCCGAAGTGGGCGAACAGCGCCCGCCATCGGGCGACGACCGCGGCGGGGGAGAACTCGCCGGCGACCCGGGCGATCCCCGCCTTGGCGGCCCTCGCCCTGAGGGCGGAGTCGTCGAGCATGCGGCGGGTCGCCTGGGCCAGGGCGTCGGCGTCGTCCACCGGGACCAGCAGGCCGTCCGCGCCGTCCCGGATCAGGGCGGCGGGACCCTGGCTGGCCGCCGCCACCACCGGCAGCCCATGCGCCCAGGCCTGGATCACCACATTGCCCAGCGGCTCGTAGCGGGAGGGGAAGACGCAGACGTCCGCCGCCCGGTAGAGGGCCGAGGCGTCGGTGCGCCAGCCCAGGAACCGCACCCGGCTCTCCACCCCCAGCGCCGCGGCCATGGCCATCAGCCGGGCCCCCTGCGGGCCGACGCCGGCGATCCAGAGATAGGCCTCGGGCAGGCGCGACAGCGCCGCCAGGGTGACGTCGTGCGCCTTGGCCTCATGCAGCCGGCCCATGGAGAGCAGCAGGGGGGCGCGTTCCGGCGTGCCCAGGCTTGCGCGGCTGACGGGCGCGGCGGCCTCGGAGGCGGCGGCGAAGTTGGGGATGCAACGCACCTGGCCGGCCGGCCACCCCTGATCGACGATCCAGTCGGCGATGTGCTCGGTGTTGGCCACCAGCACGTCGAAGCCTTCATAGTATTTGAGGTTGTAGTAGCCGCCCAGCCGCCCGATCCGCGCCCAGGGCCCGCGCGGGGTGTGGCGCGCGGCGCGGTTCATCCAGGCCAGCGCCGCCTTGGTCCCGCGCCGGTGCGCGAAGCTCGCCACCCGTGGCCGCGTCAGGATGTCCACCGGGCCGCCGAAGCCGAACACGCCGACGGCCAGGCCCGCCGCCCGCAGCGCCGCCTCGCGCCCGGCATGCCGGCGGAGAGCCGCGGCCTGGACCACGCCTTCGCGCGCCATGGCCTGGATGAGGCCGACGAAGTAGGTCTCGGCCCCGCCTTCGCCCGAGGTTCCCAGAAGATGCAGCACACTCATCCCGGCGCGGAGCCTATCCGACCCCGGCCGCAGTCCCAAGCCGCTTGAAGCGGCGAGGGCGAGACCCTATAACCCGCCGCTCGCCCAAAAGGCCTGCGGCTGGGTAGCTCAGATGGTTAGAGCGGTGGATTCATAACCCACAGGTCGGCGGTTCGATCCCGCCCCCAGCTACCACTAGAGACATCATTCGTTTCCGGTGTGTGCGCCTTGGCGGAAGACGATCGGCGCGAGGTTGCCGTGCAGGACCACGTCGACCCGGGCGGCATGAGCTCGATCTTGAGGCGCGGCAGGCGGGTTGGAGCCACTATCGGCCCGCGGGATGGTGTGTAAAAATCCGCGTCATCCAATCCGGGGATGCGATGATGAAGGCAAGTTCGATCGCCGCAATCGGCGTACTGGCGCTGTGCGGCGGTGTAGCGTTCGGCGCCCACGCCGCGCCGGCTGCCATCGTCGGGACCTACGAGGGGACCGAGGAGGGCGGCCCGGCGCTCATGCACATTCGTGGGGCGCCGCCTCGATACAAGGTGGATGTCCAGACAGGCATGAGCGGCTGTGGCGGCGGCGTCGCCGGCTTCGCCACCTTTGATCCGAAGGGTCGTCTCGTTCTCACAGCGACCGAAAGCGGGATGACCTGCCGCGTCACGATGACCAAAATTCCCGGCGGCTGGGACATGCATGAGGACTCTTGCATGTCATACCATGGTGACATGTGCGGCTTTACCGGGGTGGTGAAGCGCACGGGCAAATAGCGTCTCGCCATGGGCAAGATGGAGCGTCGCGTCACCACCCTCGAATTGCTGGTGATGCGCCCCCGCTGGCGCGCCGACGCTCACCAGTAGGGGAGCGCGCCATAGGGGCCGTAGTAGCCGAAAATGCGCTCGCCATAGGATTGATGGCTCGGGCCGCCGAGGGCGTCGAGTTCATACCGATCGTAGTAGGGCGCGCTTTCCAGTTCCGCTTTCCCCAATGGGACCACGTAGCCGCTCTTGGCCGGTTCGTAGGTCAGCATCGACCAGGGCAGCGGATGGAACTTCTCGCCGAGGCCGAGGAAGCCGCCGAACGAAAGGATCGCATAGACCACCGCGCCGCTGACCTTGTTGATCGAGAGGTCCTCCACATGGCCGATGCGCTCGCCCTTCGGGTCGAAGACAGCCGCGTCTTTCACCCGGCTCGACAGGATCAGGGCGTGTTCAGAGGGGGTGTCGTCCATTGCCGGCTCCTGGGTCCCGCCGTGGCGTCGTCAGCGCCGTGCGCTGCCGTCTTCCCAATAGTAGCGCCGGGCGCCGGGATCATAGAAATAATAGCGGTGGGCCCCCTCGTCGAAATACTGGCGGCGATTGACGTTATCGAGACGCGGAGCGGTGGCGGCGCCGATCGCCGCGCCGGCCACGCCGCCGACCAGGGCTCCGGTCAGCGAGCTGTCGACCGCGGCGCCGACCGCCGCCCCGGCGAGGCCGCCCGTCGCGGCGCGTTCCGTCACCGTGGTTCCGCAGGCTGCGAGGAGCAGGCCGGCCGCAACCGCCGACAGGATCTTGGGGCTGGTGTTCATGGGGCGCCTCGTTTCGATCTGTCCCCGCACCTGCGCCGATAAAACACCCACGCGGGGGCGTGGTTCCTGACGGACGGGCGAACCGGAGGCGGCCTCCAGCCGTTGAGGGACAGGCCTCGCCAGTCGGAGAACAGCGATGCGCAGCTACGCCCTGGTCGTGCTGTTCGCGCTTCTCGGATGCGGACGGGGCCAGTCCGCCGACCCAGCCACGAGGCCCGCCATGCCCGCCGCGCCACAGCATTCACCCCAGGCCCTGAGCCTTGCGCGCATCCAGCCGCGAAACCCCGGCGCCGTTCTGGAGTTGGTCTCCGGCGCCCTGGGCGCCGACGGCGCCGTCGACATGCGCCACAGCGCCTATGGCGACAACCTCTCCCCGCCGCTGCGCTGGACGCCGGTGGAAGGCGCCGGCGCCTACGCCCTGATCCTGGAGGATCCCGATGCGCCCCGGGAGACGCCGTTCGTCCACTGGCTGATCTGGAATATCCCCGGCGAGACGGCCTCGCTCCCCGAGGGCCTGCCGAACGGCGCCCGCCTGGTGACGCCGCAGAACGCCGTGCAGGGCCGCAACGACAACGGTTCGTTCGGTTATTTCGGGCCGAGGCCGCCGGCCGGGCACGGCCCGCACCACTACCATTTCCAGATTTTCGCCCTGGACGGTCCCTTGGGCCTGAAACCGGAAGACGCCAACCTGCGCGCCCTGGTGGACGCGATGAAGAGCCGGGTGCTGGCCGACGGCGAACTGGTCGGCGTGTTCGAGGCGCCCGCCCAGCACTGAGGCGCCCAGCCGGGAGGAGCCTCGGACATATCGCCGTCCGCTGCAATCCTTCACCAGGGCGGTTCCACGAGTTCGGCCCTGTCCTGATCGCCGCCCCTCCGGTCCCGGAGATCCGGCGTTCCGGCGCGCGGCGGCAGGGCGGCGGTCGGGTCGGCCTCCAGCAGCCGCGCGCAAAGGAGCTGATCGGCTTTCACCGGCCCGTAGTCCTTGCTGTTCACCCAGGGCCGCGAGGCGACCTCCACCCAGGCCTCGGCCATGCCGGTGACCTCGACGATAGGCGACGGGGTCTTCATCACCCGCGGATCGGCGGCCAGCCGTTCGCGCAGCCGCGCCATCAGCGCCTGGATGTCCGCGGCCAGCGGCACGTGGAACAGCACGTCGGCCCGGCGCCGCGGATGGAAGCTGTGGTTGATGATCACGTCCCCGAAGATCTTGCTGTTGGGGACCATGATCCTCAGGCCGTCCAGGGTCTCGAACTCGGTGACGAACAGGTCCAGCGCCCGCACCTGGCCGGTGCGCCCGAGGCTTTCGACGAGGTCGCCCACGCGGTAGGGCCGGAACAGCAGGATCATCACCCCGGCGGCCACGTTCGACAGCGCGCCCTGCAGGGCGAGGCCGATGGCCAGGGACGCCGCGCCCAGGACCGCGATGATCGAAGTGGTCTTCACCCCCAGCTGCTGAAGCACAGCGATGAGGCCGGTGATGCCGACCGCATAGCGCGCCACGGACGAGCCGAAGGCCTGCAGCGTGGTGTCCGGCCCGTTGTGGACATGCAGCCGGCCGATGGCCTTGCGGACCAGCCGTCCCGCCCAGGTGGCCGCCCAGAAGGTCGCCGTCAGGATCAGCAGCGCCATGGTCAGGTTGATCGCCAGGCTGCCGGCCAGGTCGACCAGCTTTCCCCAGACCAGCGGGTATTCGCGCAACGCCGTCTGGGCCTTCTGGCCCGCGTCGACGATGGGATGGGCAAGAGCGTCCTGGGCGAGGCCGGGCAAGGCGACAGTCCTGTCGATTGGCGCCGCGCAGTGGCGGCCGCCCCCAACGCTCCTAACGAACAAGCCCCGGCGCCGTTCCGACCACCATGCCGCGAGATCCCTGCGGATCGCCGCGGCACACTTTTCTGCCGGCGAACGGCGCCCTGCAGGCGGCCGAAGGAGCCCCCTGGGGAACCTTCATCCAGCCGACGAATTGCAGCGGGGCGGCAACCGATCGGCGGATCTCTTCGTGCACGGAATCTCCTGCATCGTCTGCGCCTACAACGAAGCCGACCGGATCGGAAACATCCTGCGGGCGGTCAACGGTCATCCGGCGGTGAAGGAGCTCATCGTCGTCAACGACGGTTCGACCGACGACACCATCGCCCTCGTCCGGGCGCACCCGGGCATTCGCCTGGTTTCCTACAGCGACAATCGCGGCAAGACCCATGCCATGCGCCAGGGCATCGCCGCGGCGACGGGCGAACACCTGATGTTTCTGGACGCCGACCTTGCCGGCCTGACCCCTCGCAACATCGATCTGCTTGCGGCCCCGATCGTCGGCGGCCGGGCGGAGGTCAGCATCAGCCTGCGCCGCAACAGCCTCGCCTTCTACCGGATGACCGGACTGGATTTCGTCTCCGGGGAGCGGGTGATTCCGGCCTGGCTGGTTCGCCACCAGGCGGCGGCCATGGCTGGTCTGCCGCGCTGGGGCGGCGAGACCTTCATCAACCAGCTGATCATCGACGCCAGGCTGCGGATCGAGGTCGTCGATTGGCCCGGCGTCGCGAACATCAGGAAGTACCGCAAGGTCGGACCGGTGCGCGGCGTGCTCGCCGAACTGCGCATGGTCCACGACGCCCTCCAGGTCCTGTCCCCCCTGGACCTGGCGCGCCAATATGTCGGGCTCCTGAAGCTGGTCAATCGTCCGCCGGGGCCGTTCGCGAAACCGGCGGCGGCAAGGCCCGGGCTATCGTCGCGGAGGATCTGACCTGGCGGCGAACGACGTCGAGAGGCCTGTCGGCGCCGCCCGCTCTACTGATAGAGCGGCGCCTCGATCTCCTCCTCGCGCCATTCGCCGTCGGGGCTGGCGATCAGTACGAAGGCGCCCTGGGCCTGGCCCAGGATGTAGTGCTGGGCCGCGGTCAGGGCGGCGGCCTCGGATGGATAGCGGGCCACCTCGCCGCAGTCCTCGTTGAGCAACACCCAGGATGCGCCCCTGGGAACGATCGCCAGTTCGAACATCTCCGACCCCCGGTCAGGCGGACATGGCGCCACCGCAGTGGTTAATGGAGCCTTAATCCGGGCGGCGGCCGCGGCGCCCTGCAACCGACGCCCAAGGCCTGCGCAGGTCTCGGCGCTTCAGGCGCGGCTGGCGTAGCCGATCGCGCGTTGACTATTCCTACAGGCTTTGACCGCAGGATTGACGGGCTCCGATTCCCTCGCCATGAGGCGCCGTCATGCTCCCCCAGTCCGCGCCCGAAGGATCCGCCCGCGGCGTGCTCGGCGATTTCCTGGCCACCGGCGCCCACGTCTTCCCCGCGCCGCTGAACGCGGCGGCGGCGGGCGCCCTGCTGCGCGAGATCCGCAGCTTGCGCCGCTTCGACGGGAGCCTCTTCCTCACCGAGGCGGCGTTCGACGCCGACCCGGTCTACACCGGCGTCAACCCGCGGCCGGGGCGCAACCTCCTGGAGCGGTTCGACGACCATCTGCGGTTCGTGGAGCGGGACCCCGCGATCGTTGCGGGCCTGACCGCCATCCTGGGCGCGGGCTACCAGGTGCTGGACCGCAAGGTGGTCTGCGGGGCGCCCGACTCCGCCGTTCCCGAGTGGCTGAAGCGGCGGATCAAGGGCAACCCGGTCAACAACCTGGGCGCCTTCGTGAAGCCGGAGCTGCGGGACGTGACCTACTTCTACGGCATCGACTTCCATCAGGACCTGATCGACTACAAGGACCGGGACGCCGACTTCGTCACCCTCTACGTCTATCTGCACGCCGTCGACCGCCGCGACGCCCCGCTGTACCTCCTGGAGGGCAGCCACGCGCTCGGGGCCACGGTGTTCCCGCACGCGCTCACCGCCGACGGGCGCGGGGGCTGGCGTTACGCGGACCGTTGCGGGCGGGAGCGGGCCGTGCGCCAGCGGGTGCTCACCGGGCCCGCGGGCTTCGCGGCGATGTGGCACCCCTGCACCCTGCACGGCACCCAGCCGACCGTGGCCGACCGGGCGCGGCTGTCGCTGCGCTACCTCATCCGTCGTGGAACCGAAGCCAAGGTCGGGCTCGACGCGGTGAATGCGGCCCTCGACGGGCCGGTCCGGCTCACCGCGACCCGGGTCGATCTCGCCGACGACGGCTCGGCGCGGATACGCGGGAACGTCGTGGCGTTCGCGGGGAAAGACCCGCCGGCTCGCTGACGGCCGGTCAGCGGGTGGAGAGCGGCGCGGCCTCCGGGGCCGCGCCCCAATACCTGTCCTTCAGCGCCTTCTTGTAGAGCTTGCCGGTGGGCAGGCGGGGCAGGGCGTCGGTGAAGTCCACCGACCGGGGCGTGAGCTGGCGGCCGAGCTTGCCGCGGATGAAGTCGAGGATCTCCTGCGCCAGCGCCTCGGAGGGCGCGACGCCCGGCGCGGGCTCCACCACCGCCTTCACCTCTTCGCCGAGGTCGGGGTTGGGCACGCCGATCACCGCCACGTCGGCCACCTTCGGATGCAGCGCCAGCACGTCCTCGATCTGCTGCGGATAGATGTTCACCCCGCCGGAGATGATCATGAAGGCCTTGCGGTCGGTGAGGTACAGGTAGCCGTCCTTGTCCAGGTAGCCCACGTCGCCCACGGTCATCCAGTCCGGATTGGTCGGGTGGGTCGAGCCCGCGGTCTTCCCCGCGTCCTTGTGGTAGCCGAAGGCGACGCCGGAGACCGGCTCGCCGTAGATCAGGCCGGCCTCGCCGGCGGGCAGATCGTTTCCCGCCTCGTCGCAGATGTGGAACGGCTTGCCGCGGGCGCGGCCGACCGAGCCCGGATGCTCCAGCCACTCCCGGCTGCTGATCGCGGCCATGCCGACGCCTTCCGTGGCGGCGTAGTATTCCTCGAGGATCGGACCCCACCATTCGATCATCTGGCGCTTCACATCGACCGGGCAGGGGGCCGCGGCGTGGACGGCGCAGCGATGGCTGGAGAGGTCGCGGGCGCGCTGGGCGGGCTCCAGCTTCAGCATGCGCACGAACATGGTGGGGACCCACTGGCTGTGGGTGACGCGATACCGCTCGATCAGGTCGAGGGCGGTCGCGGCCTCGAACTTGTCCATCATCACCACCGTCCCGCCGGCCTGCAGGACGGAGGTGGCGGAGCCGAGCGGCGCCGCATGGTACAGAGGGGCGGGCGACAGATAGACCGTCGACGCATCGAAGCCGAACTGTTCGGCCGTGATCTTCATCTGCGGATTGCCGTCCACCGGCGGGATGTCCCGCAGCGGCCGCAGGATGCCCTTCGGCCGGCCGGTGGTGCCGGAGGAATACAGCATGAAGGAGCCCAGGCGCTCCTCGTCCAGGGGCTGGGCCGGCTGGGCGGCGAGCGCCGGCTCGTAGTCCGTAAATCCGGGGATCGCGCCGCCCGCCGCCAGCTTCATGTCGCAGCGCGGCGACAGCCGCCCGAGGGCTTCGGACTCCGCCAGCTGCGCGGAGGCGATCAGCACCCGGGCGTCGCAGTTGTCGACGATATAGGCCGCCTCTTCGGCGGTCAGGTAACGGTTGATCGGCGTCAGGTAGAGGCCGGAGCGCATGCAGGCCCAGATCACGTCGAAGAAGACGAGGCTGTTCTCCATATAGAGGGCGACGTGGTCGCCGCGCCGCAGGCCGTGGGCGTGCAGCAGGCGCGCGAGCCGGTTGGAGCGGTCGTCGAGCTGGCGGTAGCTCAGGGTTTCGCCGGTGGCGGCGCGGACCACCGCGGCCTTGTCGGGCTGGGTCTTGCCGTAGGTTCCGGGATACATCGCGGCCTCTTGTCGGATGGTTGGGCCGGCGGGCCGTCCAAGGCGCCGCCTGCTCGAGCCGTCCCGCCAGGCGGGACAGCGTCGCTTCATCCCATAGCGTCCCGTGAACATCACGCCAACCGGCGGGCCGCGCCCGGTCTTGCGGCCGGGGCCGCGGCGGAGGACTCTGGCGGGGTGCGACGCCGTCCACGCCTTGGAACCGAAGGCCGTCCATGCGCCTTCCCGCCTGAGGCGCCCCTAGCCGATCGAGGACACCATGACTCTGGACACCGACTACACCCCGTCGCAGCCTGCGACTGAACCCCCTGCCGCAAGCCGGCTCAAGGAGGCGGCGGCCGAGGTCAAGGAGCATGCGGGGGTCCTGCTGGACCAGGCGACCAGCAAGGCCAGGGAGATCATCCGCAAGTCGAAGGACATGGCGGGCCAGCGCTCGGCCCAGGCGCGCACGTCGATCGCCGAGCGGCCCTATGCGGCCGTGGGTCTGATCTTCCTGGCGGGACTTGTCCTCGGCCACGCGCTGAGCTCCCGCCCGCCGCAGGTCATCTATCTGCGGGACCGCGTCCCGCTCCGCTAGCCCAGGCTGCACGCCTGGAGACGTCTCAGGCGGCCCGGGGTGGGGCCCCGGCCCCGGGTTCCGGCGCGTCCAGGCGGCCCCAGGCCACCCGGCGCCACGCCCGCTCGTGCAGGTAGTAGAGCGCGATCTTGGTCAGCACCTCCAGGGTGGCTATCGAGACTGCGTTGCGCGCGCTGCCGGTGACGATGAAGCTGAGGCTGAAGGTGTCGAGGCTGCCCGCCACCCGCCAGGTGAAGGCTTTCACCAGCGAGCGCAGCCGTGCGCTGGGCGCCCACCGGATCAGCCGCCAGGCCCGTTCATGCAGGTAGAACAGCAGGACCTTGGTCAGGGTCTCCAGGGAGGCGATGGCTCCGGCGGCGGCCGGCTCGCCGATGATCAGCCAGCTCCAGAGGAAGGTGTCGGCCGTGCCCACCGCCCGCCACGTCAGGGCCTTGGCGATCGCCCGACCGTGCGACTGCGGCGCGCCGATCACCGCCCGCGCCGCCTGCGCGGCGGTCTCGGCCTTGTGGGTCTCGGTCGGCGGCATCGCGGCTCCGGCGGCGGTGAAAGGCGTTCCCGGGAATCCGGTCGGGCGCCGACGACCGCCGAGTAGCCCCCGCGGCGTCCGAAGCCAAGCTGTTACGGGCGTTGTTCGGCGGCCGGAGGCGGGGCGGCGAATTGAAGCGGTCACAGGGGTCGGCTAGGAGGGGGCGGGCCCGCGCGGCGGGCCCTGGTTCAACACCGGGAGGAGACGGCGATGCTGACTTACGCGGCCGTGGGGTCGAACGACCTCGAAAAGGCGAAGGCGTTCTACGACGCCCTGCTGGGCTCGGTGGGCGTCCAGAAGATGTTCGACCATCCCTCCGGCGGCCGCATCTACGGGACGCCCAAGTCGATGTTCGGCGTGCTGGGTCCCTATGACGGCGCCAGGGCCACCGTGGGCAACGGCGCGATGTCCGGCTTCGGCCTGGAGACCCGCGCGCAGGTTGCCGCCTTCTACGCCAAGGCCATGGAGATGGGCGGCGCCTGCGAGGGGCCGCCCGGCCTGCGCGGGCCGGTCGCGGCCAACGCCTATTTCGCCTATGTCCGCGACCTGGATGGCAACAAGCTCTGCGCCTACAAGTTCGGCCCGGAATAGGCCGCCGCCGGGCGTCCCCGCCCGCGTGACGCAGGTGCGCCCTTCTTTCGTGTGCATTTCGGCCAGTGCATTTCGGGCGCCGCCGCCAACCTCGCGACAAGGCAAAGCTTTCTGCCGGCGAGGCTCGAGTCTCCGTAAGCATGTCCGGAGCTCAGGAACTAGACTTCCCGCTTGTCGTTTAGCTCGAAGTGTTTTCCGGCGCTCCCGGCGACGCGGCCCGTCGACGGGGTCGTCTATGAATTCAGGAGCGGACAACCATGCGAAATCTGTCGAATATCTTTTCCAGCCGCCAGCTATACGCCGTCGCCGCAGCCGGCGTGGTCCTGGCCGGCGCCCCCGCCTTCGCCCAGACCGTGGAGGAGCTGACCGTCACCGGCCGGATGGGACCGGACGGCGAGCCGCGCAGCCTGTCGCGAGCGGTGAGCTACAGCGACCTCGACCTGACCCTCGCCTCCGACCAGGCGGCGCTGAAGTCGCGGGTGAAGGACACCGCCCGGGATCTCTGCGACCAGCTGGGCGAGGGTGACGCCGCCTCCGTGCCGATCGTGCCGTCCTGCCGCGATGCGGCCTATCGGGACGCCATGTCCCAGGTGAAGATCGCCATCGCGGAAGCGCCCGCCCGCAACGCCTACGCTGCGGCCCAGGCCGCCGACGCCAGCGCGACGGAGCGGATGAACGAGACCGCGACCTCCGCCGACGCCTATGTCGCTCCCGCCTCCGCCGTCGTCACGCCGGCGCCGACCTACACCGTGCGGACGGTGACCAACGGGCCGGTGGCCGATACGGCCGAGAACCGCCGTCTCTATGGCGGTCCGATATCCCGCGCGGGCATGCACACCGCCCCGGCCGGCGACTAGGCGCCCAGGCGGCGCCCGTCGCTGTGAGTGGCGTAAGGTTCCGGGAGCCTGCCCAGGGTCAGCGCCTTGCGCTCGCCCTGCCAAGCCTCGACGTAAGCGCAGCTGGCGTGATCGTCGAGGACGAGTTGCGCGCGTTCCCGGGCCTCTTCGTCCGAGTCCAGGTCAAAGGCGATAAACGACGTCGAGACGCCATCCGCCTTGCAAGGATAGAAGGTGTAAGTTGCCATTCATGGTCTCCCGTAAACCTTGAGCGGGAGCTCGCCTCGACGCCCCACGGCCTCGCGCCAATCCCAAAGGCGACTGAACGCGACCGTGAGAGTATAGCTTAACAAAGACTTGCGTCGAGAATTATCTGTCCGGGAACTCCGTCGGAAACCCGACATTTCTACGGAGCCGCGGCGGATATTGACGAATCCGAGTTGCGCGGCTGGGGACCCGCCCTAGTTGAACGCCAATTCAAGAACACGCAGAGCATTGATTTTACACCTCCAGGCCCTGCATCCCGGCGCACGCCGCCATCCGGGCTTTCCAGGCGTCGTCGTTCGCGCGCCCCGAACGCACGACGGCGACACGGGGACCTGCCCGCGTCGCAGCGGTCGCGGCTATGCCGACCAAGCGTTGGTATTCGTAGGATTCCCGACAGATGAGCCCGGGCGGGCTGGCGTAGGTGCGGCCTCGACGCCTTCACAGCCGACGCTTCTGACCGCCACGATGTCCTTTACCAATCATATGCTCCGTGTGCTGAGCGCGCCGTCCGCGGAGGCCCTGCGGCCGTGGCTCGAACCGGTCGTCATCAAGCCCGATCAGGTGGTCTATCGGATGGGCGATCCGGTGGAGCACGTCTATTTCGTGCAAAGCGGCCTGCTCTGCCGCTTGGCGCTGATCGAGGACGGGCGGTCGGTTGGCGTGGGCGTGATCGGCCGCGAAGGCGTGGCGGGGGCCACCAACGTGCTGTCGCGGCATCCTTCATACCACTAGGTGGTGGGCCACGTGCAGGCTGAAGCCCTGCGGATGGAGGCCGGCCGCTTCGTCGAGGCGGTGCAGGGCTCGCGCGAGCTCCGGGGGTTGATGGACGCCTATGCCGACGCCCTGGCGACCAGCAGCGACCTGATGGTCACCTGCTTTGCCTTCCATCCGCTGGCGGCGCGGTTCTCGACCACCCTGCTCAACGCCCATGACGCCAGCAGTGGGGAGAACGTGGTGGCGACCCAGGAGCTGCTGGCCTCGCCGTGCAGCGCACCAGCGTCACCAGTCTCGCCACCGCCATGGAGCGCCAGGGCCTGATCCGCACCGGTCGGGGTGATCGAGCTGAGGGACCGCGGGGGTCTCGAACGGCTGGCCTGCGGCTGCTACGCGCGCCAGGCGCAGTTGTGGTCGGACCTCTGGGGCCGCAAGACGACCTAGCCGTCATCGCTCTCCGGAGTGGACGGCGCCGCCTGGCCGCAGGCCTTGCGGGCGGCGTGGCGCAGCCGGCGCGCGGTCTCGGCGGCCGCCTTTGGCGTCATCGAGGCGGCGATCGTCCCCGGGCCGATCAGCACCACCTCGCCGTCGATGCTATCGGCGTCGGTGGGATCGTCATACGGATCGATAGGCGACATGACCGGATTCCTCGCAGGACAAGCTCCGGGCGGGGTCGGCAGTTCCCACGGCGCCGCCTCGCAGCGATCAATTTGCCTTGCGTCCGCCGCGTGGACCACGGCGGCCATGACCTGTTCATGATATCCGACGCCGGGCTCGAGCGAGGCCCGCAGCGCATGGCGCATCGCCGCCAGAGGCCTATTTGGCAGGCAGCATCGCCGTCAGGTCGTTGGTCCCGGCGATGAACTTCACGCCTTTCAGCCGGTCCTGATGGTAACCGTCCCAGGCGCCTTCAATGTGGACCGGCGTCGCCGCCTGGGCGGCCGCCGTCGCGGGCCGGGTGGCGACCACGTCCACCTCGTAGATCCCGTCCGGCGGCGTGGCGGCGTAGACCCGGGGCTTGAAGCCGGCGTCGATATAGCCCGCGGACGGCAGCGTGGCGTCCACCTTCAGGACCAGGGTGCCCGGCGTAGGGCCCGGCTCGGCCGTGCCCGAGACGACGGACGTGACCTGTTCCTGGCCGGCGTAGAACACCGCCTGGCGGGCCAGGGATTTCTTGGGCGGGCGCGCGGCGGCGTCGTCCCCGGACTTGCCGCAGGACGCCAATCCGACGCTGGCCGCAAGCGCGGTCCCGATGATCAGAGCTCGCATCTGTTTCCCCCCGATCTGAACGCCGGTCAGATCAGGATGGGACGAGATCCGCGGGCTGACAAGCCCCATGCGGCGCCGTCAGAAAATCAGGCGGCTTCCGCAGCGCCGGCCTCGGCTAGCGCCTGCTGCAGGGCGTGCAGCAGGTTCTCGGGCTTCATGGGCTTTTCCACCACGCCGTTCATGCCCGCCGAGACATAGGCCGCCGCGTCCTCGGGGTCGGCGTTGGCGGTGAGGGCGATGATCGGCACCCGGCCGGGCCGGCCCGACAGGGCGCGGATCGCCTTGGTGGCGGCCACCCCGTCCATGCGGGGCATCTTGATGTCCATCAGGATCAGGTCGAAGCGGCCGGTCTGCGCCGCTTCGACCGCCTCGACGCCGTCGTCGGCGGACTCCGAAGTGCAGTCGAACATCTCGCAGAGCGTCTGGGCCACCATCCGGTTGGTGGCGTTGTCGTCGACCACCAGCACATGGGCGGTGCGCTGGGCGTCGGCGGCCTCGGGATGGGCCTCCTTGGCCGCGGGCGCGGGCTCGGCGTCGAACTCGAACACCACCGTCGCCCCGGCGCCGGTGTTGGCTTCGCGGCGCAGGTCGCCGCCGAACGCCTCCAGCACGCGATGGCCGAGCGTCACGCCCAGCGCGGTCTGCAGGCCGTAGCGGGCTTCGATCTCCTCGAGGTCGGCGCCGCCGTCGCGCTCGCCGCCGCGGACCCGGCCTTCCAGGTGCAGGGTCTCGCCGTGGCTGGAGACCTTCAGGCTCGCCTCCACCGCCCCGCGGCGGACGCCGGCGACCGCCTCGCCGATCAGGCCGTCGAACAGCTGCAACAGCCGCGGGCCGTCCACCAGGGCGCAGGCTTCGGGATCGCCGTCGTAGGCCACCAGCAGGGTGACGCCGTTGAGCGCGGCGCGTTCCTGCCAGCGGTCCTGGATCTCGTCGATCAGCTCCCGCAGGCGCCGCGGCGCCTGCGTCAGCGTCAGGCCCGGGCCATCGGCGTTCTCCAGGTCGCGGGCGCGGTTCATGATCTCCAACACCGCGCCAGCCGCCTCCGCGACGCCGGCGACGCAGGCCTGGGCGTCGGGCGACAGGCTATGACGCGCCATCCGGTCGGCGAGCGCCAGCACGCCGTCCATCTGCTGACGGATTTCGTCGGAGATGCGATCTCGAAGGGGCTGGGGAAGCGGGGACATGGACCTGGGGATACGGGAAACGTGCGTTGATCATGACCGCAAGCGCTTGCGGAGAGGTTAAATTCGACGTGGCGGGCGCCCGAAGAGCCGCGCGCACCGGGCGCCCGGGCTTCCGCAACGGCCGTCGGGAGTTCATATGAGGCCGATGAGCGAGATGGCGGCCCACGACCACGCCCTGGTGCTGTTTTCCGGCGGCCAGGATTCCAGCGTCTGCCTGGCCTGGGCGCTGGAGCGCTACGCCCGGGTGGAGACGGTGGGCTTCGACTACGGTCAGCGTCACGCCGTCGAAATGACCGCCCGGCAGGTGGTGCGTCGGGCCTTGGGCGAGCGTTTCCCGACCTGGGCGGCCCGGCTGGGCGGCGACCATGTGCTGGACATGCGCGGCTTCGGGGCCATCGCCGAGACGGCCATGACCGCCGAGCGCGCCTTCGAGGTCACGGCCAGGGGCCTGCCCTCCACCTTCGTGCCCGGCCGCAACCTGGTGTTCCTGGCCTACGCCGCGGCGCTGGCCGACCGGCGCGGCGCGGGCGTGCTGGTGGGCGGCATGTGCGAGACCGACTTCTCCGGCTACCCGGACTGCCGCCGCGTCGCGATCGAGGCCCAAGGCAAGGCGCTGAACCTCGGCATGGGCCAGGACTTCCGCATCGAGACGCCGCTGATGGCGCTCACCAAGGCCGAGACCTGGGCGCTCGCCAAGCGGCTGGGCGGCGAGGCCCTGGTGGAGCTGGTCCTCGAGGAGAGCCACACCTGCTACCGCGGCGAGCGCGGCGCCCGCCACGTATGGGGCTACGGCTGCGGCGACTGCCCGGCCTGCGGCCTGAGGGCCCACGGCTGGGCGGCCTGGACCGATCAGGGGCGCCCGGCGCTGGTCCCATGAGCTACGCGGTCAAGGAGATATTCCTCACCCTGCAGGGTGAGGGCGGCCAGGCCGGCCGGCCGGCGGTGTTCTGCCGCTTCGCCGGCTGCAATCTCTGGTCGGGGCGCGAGGCCGACCGGGTGGGCGCGGTCTGCACCTTCTGCGACACCGACTTCGTCGGCCTGGACGGCCCCGGCGGCGGCCGCTTCGCCGACGCCGACGCCCTGGCCTCCGCCGTGGAGGCCGCCTGGGAGGGCGGGGCCGCCGACCGGCTGGTGGTCTGCACCGGCGGCGAGCCCCTGCTGCAACTGGACGGGCCCCTGATCGAGGCCCTGCACGGCCGCGGCTTCGAGATCGCCCTGGAGACCAACGGCACCCTGCCGGTTCCGCCCGGGGTCGACTGGATCTGCGTCAGTCCCAAGGCCGACGCGCTCGTCGTGCAGCGCAGCGGCCACGAGCTGAAGCTGGTCTACCCGCAGGCCGGACACGATCCGGCCCGGTTCGAAGACCTCGCCTTCGAGCGGTTTCTGCTGCAGCCGATGGACGGGCCCGACCGGGCGGCGAACACCGTGGCGGCCATCGCCTATTGCCTCGCCCATCCCCGCTGGCGTTTAAGCGTCCAGACCCACAAATACCTGGGCATCGCCTGACCGGCCGCCCTCTTCGGATGCTTCCCGCCCGCCCATGAGTCCGCCGATTTTCGAGATCACCAAGGCTGCGTCCTTCGACGCGGCCCATCACCTGCCGCAAGGGCCCGTGGGCCCCTACACCCGCCTGCACGGCCATTCCTTCCGCGTCGAGGCGACCCTGCGCGGCGAGATGCAGGGTCCCGTGGGCTGGGTGGAGGATCTGGGCGCGCTGGACGCCGCCCTCGCCGCTGCCGCCGCCGAGCTGGATCACGGGTTCCTGAACGAGACGCCCGGCCTGGAGAGTCCGACGCTGGAGCACCTGTGCCGGCACTTCGCCGCCCGGCTGAAGCCCGCCTTCCCCAGCCTGGCGCGCATCGTGGTCTCGCGCCCGAGCGTCGGCGAAAGCTGCGCGATGGCGGTGGGCTGAGCCCCCTATTCTTCGGCGTCGCCGGTTTTCGCGTCGGTGGAACGCCGCATGGGGCCGCCATAGCTGGGATCGACGCGGCGGCGGCGGTCCGGGCCGAAGTAGCCTTCGGTGCGGACGAAGCCGCGGGCGTGGTCCACCACCTGGCTGATCCGCTCGACCACGCCGCGCGCGGTGAGCGGCTTGGCCAGGAACTCGTTGACGCCGGCGTCGCGGGCCTCGGACACCCGCCGCTGGGTGGCGTGGCCGGTGATCATGATCACCGGGATCATCGGGTTGGGGCTGTCCGGCGAGTTGCGGAGCAGGCGCACGAAGTCGATGCCGTCCAGCGGCTGCATGGACAGGTCGGTGATGACGATGTCGACGGGATGGTTGCGCAGCACCTGCAGGCCTTCGGCGCCGTCGTTGGCTTCGCGGATGTGCCGGCAACCGATGGCGCGCAGGATCTCCCCCAGGAGAACCCGCATGTGGTGGTTGTCGTCCACAAGCAGGATCTTCAGCAGCTCATAGCGCACGTCGTGGATTATCCTGCCAAATAGCCCCCGCCGAAACCTGTCGCAGATTTCGGGCGGCCCCCCCTTAGCGGGGGGTCACAAACGCGGTCAATCCAAAAACCATTGTTCGCTCAAGAGGCGAAGGCCTCCCGTGTCAGGCGCTGTCGCTGGGAATATTCCAGGCGCCTGCGGGCGAAAATGTGGAGGAAGTGTTCACTGGCGTCCGGAGCCCCCGGGCGAAAAGGCGCCGCCGCCGGTCTGGCCGCGGTGGCGCAGGAAGGCGTCGGCGAGCACGCAGGCGGCCATCGCCTCCACCACCGGCACGGCGCGGATGCCCACGCAGGGGTCGTGGCGGCCCTTGGTGCGCAGCTCGATCGCCTCGCCGGCTTCGTTGATGCTGTGGCGCGGCGACAGGATCGACGAGGTCGGCTTGAAGGCCACCCGGGCGGTGACCGGCTGGCCGGTGGAGATGCCGCCCATCACCCCGCCCGCCGTGTTGGAGAGGAACACCGGCCCGTCGGGGCCGGGCCGCATCTCGTCGGCGTTCTCCTCGCCGGAGAAGGCGGCTGCGGCGAATCCCGCGCCGATCTCCACCCCCTTGGCGGCGTTGATCGACATGAAGGCGGCCGCGAGCTCCGCGTCCAGCTTGCCGTAGATCGGCGCGCCCCAGCCGGCGGGCACGCCCATGGCCTCCACCGCCACGACGGCGCCGGTGGAGGAACCGGCCTTGCGCACCTTCTCCAGATGCGCCTCCCAGACGGAAACCATCCCGGCGTCCGGGCACCAGAAGGGGTTCTTCAGCGTCTCGTCCCAGTCCATGCGGGCCGGGTCGACGGCGTGGGGGCCGATCTGCACCACGGCGCCGCGGATGGCGACGCCGGGCAGGATCTTGCGGGCGATGGCGCCGGCGCCGACGCGGGCGGCGGTCTCCCGCGCGGACTGGCGTCCGCCGCCCCGGTAATCGCGCACCCCGTACTTGGCGAAGTAGGCGTAGTCGGCGTGGCCGGGGCGGAAGGCCTGGGCGATCTCGGAATAGTCGCGGCTGCGCTGATCGACGTTCTCGATGACCAGCGAGATGGGCGTGCCGGTGGTCACCTGGCCCGCGCTGCGCTCGTCCCGGAAGACGCCGGAGAGGATCTTCACCGCGTCCGGCTCCTGGCGCTGGGTGACGAACTTGCCCTGGCCGGGACGGCGCTTGTCCAGCCACTGCTGGATGTCGGCCTCCGCCAGCGGGATCCCCGGAGGGCAGCCGTCCACCACGCAGCCCAGCGCCGGCCCGTGGCTTTCGCCCCAGGTGGTGACGCGGAACAGGTGGCCGAAGGTGTTGTGCGACATGGCGGGGCTTGTAGCCGCATCGGGGCGGCAGGCCAACGGCGAGGCTGCGGATCTCCGCGCGGCGCCGCTATGCCGCCCAGGCGGCGGCGAAGCGGCGCAGGAGGGTGCGGGCGGCCGAGTCGGAAAGATCGGCCTGGGGCGCGAGCCTAAGGAACATGTGGCCCTGGCGGCGGCCGGCGCGGGCCGGCAGGCCCTGGCCCGGCAGGCGCACCAGGCCGCGGGCGCCGGCCTGCTTGGTGATCCAGACCACCCGGCGGCCCAGCGGCGTGTCGATGGCGATTCGGCCGCCCTGCGCCAGCAGCGCGGGGTCCACCTGCACGCTGAGCCAGAGGTCGTCGCCGCGCAGCATCAGGGCGCGGTCGCGCCGGACCGTCACCGTCAGCTGCGCCTCGCCGGCGCGCAGCGCCTCGCCGTCCCGCAGGCCCGCGGGCAGGGTGATGCGCAGGCGCCGGCCGTCGGGCAGGGCGTGCTCCACCTCGCCGCCCTGGACCGCCACGCCCGGCGTGATCTCCAGGACGCCGGAAGCCGCGCGGCGGGGCCGCATCGGGGCCGGCGGCTGGTTGAGGCGCTGGCCGAAGCCGTGGTCGCGCAGGCGACCGTAGGCCTCCACCACCTCCCGGAACGCGTCGGCGTCGCCGCCCGGACGGTCGGGGTGAACGCGCTTGACGGCGGCGTGGTAGGCGGCGCGGATCTCGGCCTGGCCGGCGAGCACGGGGACGCCCAGCACTTCGCGCGCCCGCTTGAACGAAATTGCGCCCTCGGTCCCAGCCATCGGGCAAGGGTTAGGCGGGCATGGTCAACGGGCCGTTAAGGCTGACGTCCGGGGCGCCGCCGCGCTATACCGCAGGCATGAGCGACCGCGACGCCCGCCTGATCCCGCCCTCGCCCAGCGAGGACGACTACGTGCGCCAGGTGGCCGAGGCCGCCCCGCAGCCGCTGCTCTCCGCCACCGACCCCTTCGCCCTGTTCGCCGAGTGGTTCGGCGAAGCGCTGAAGAGCGAGGTCAACGACGGCAACGCCATGGCGCTGGCCACGGTGGACGACGCCGGCCTGCCGGACGTGCGCATGGTGCTGCTCAAGGACTACGACGCCCGCGGCCTGGTCTTCTACACCAACTTCGAGAGCGCCAAGGGCCGCCAGCTGCTGGCCCGTCCGCAGGCGGCGCTGCTGTTCCACTGGAAGTCGCTGAGGCGGCAGGTGCGGGTGCGGGGCGCGGTGAGCGAAGTCACCGAGGCGGAGGCCGACGCCTACTTCGCCGGCCGCGCGCGCTCGGCGCAGATCGGGGCCTGGGCCTCGGACCAGTCCAGGCCGATGAAGGACCGGCTGGCGCTGGAGAAGCGCATCGCCGCCGTGGGCCTGAGGTTCGGGCTGAAGGCGCCGCCCCGGCCACCCAACTGGTCGGGCTTCCGCCTGGTCCCGCAGATGTTCGAGTTCTGGCGCGACCGGCCGTTCCGGCTGCACGAGCGGCTGGCGTTCCACCGCGCGGACGGCGGCTGGACCAGCGAGCGGCTGTTCCCTTGACCGATCCGGAAGAGGCGGAGGTGGCGGCCTGGTTCGCGGGCCGCGCCGACCGCAGTTTCGAGACCGCCTGCGCCCGGATCTACCTGGCCGGCGACACGGCCTTCAAGGTCAAGCGGCGGGTGGAGCTGGGCTACCTGGACTATTCGACGCCGGAGCTGAGGCTGTGGGCGCTGCAGCGCGAGCTGGCGTTCAACCGGGCCGCGGCCAGCGACATCTACCGCGCCGTGCGCCGGGTGACGCGCACGCCGGCCGGCGGGCTGGAGCTGGACGGCGCGGGGCCGGTGGTCGAGCACGTGCTGGAAATGCGCCGGTTCGATGAGGACGCGGTGCTGTCCGTCCAGCCCTGGGCGCTGGACGGCGACCTGGCCGAGGCGCTGGGGCGGACGGTCGCGCAGGCGCACGCGGCCGCGCCGCTCCGGCCGCGGGGCGGCGGCGGCAAGGCGTTGAAGTACACCATCGACTCCAACGCCCACCTGATCCGCGAACTGGCGCCGCGGCTAGGCGGGGACCGGGTGGAGGCGCTGATCGCGGCCACCGACGCGGAATATTTCCGCCGCGCGGCGCTGCTGGACGCCCGGCGGGACCAGGGCTTCGCCCGCCGCTGCCACGCCGACCTGCACCTGGGCAACATCCTGCTGGAGTACGGCCGGCCGGTGCTGTTCGACTGCATCGAGTTCAACGACGTGCTCTCCGAGATCGACGTCCTCTACGACCTGGCCTTCCTGTTGATGGACCTGGACTTCCGCCGGCGCCGCGATGGCGCGGCAAGGGTGCTGTCGGCCTACCTCGACAGCGCGGCGCGGACGTTCCCGGCGGGGCTGTGGGAGGGGCTGGCGGCCTTGCCGCTGATGCTGTCGGTGCGGGCCGGCGTGCGGACCCACGTCTGCGCCCACAGCGGCGACCTGGCGGGCTCGGGCGCCTACCTCGATGCGGCGCTGGCGCACCTCGCGCCCCCGCCGCCCAGCCTGACGGCGGTGGGCGGGCGCTCCGGGTCGGGCAAGTCCGGCTTCGCGCGGCTGATCGCGCCGGGGCTGGGCGCGTCGCCGGGCGCGGTGATCCTGCGCAGCGACGAGGTGCGCAAGCGGCTGGCGGGCGCGGGGCCGGACGCCGTGCTGCCCGACGCCGCCTATGGGCCCGGGACCGACGGGGCGGTCTATGACGCCCTGTTCGCCGAGGCGGGGCGGGCGCTGGCGGCGGGGCGCGCGGTGGCGCTGGACGCGACCTTCCTGCAGCCGGAGCTGCGGGCGAGGGCGGCTGACGCGGCGCGGAAGGCGGGGGTCCCGTTCCAGGGCGTGTGGCTGCAGGCGGCGCCGGAAGTGCTGGCGGCCCGGGTCGCGGCGCGGCGGGGCGACGCTTCCGATGCGACGCTGGCGACGCTGAAGGCCCAGCTGGCGGCGGACCCGGGCGTGATCGACTGGGCGGTGGTGGATGCGACCGGGCCGGCGGCGGCCGCGGCGGAAGCCTGGGCGGGTAGCGCTCCCGCGTCCGACCCATGGGCCGTTGCTTAAAGCCCGCGGCGAAACTAGCGTCGGCTTGGGCTGGCCGCAGCCGGCGCGGGAGGATGGGCATGCTGGGCCTGATGCAGGACTGGCCGCTGACGGTCGACAGGATTCTGGACCACGCCAAGGCCTGGCACGGGTCGCGGGAGGTGGTGAGCCGTTCGGTGGAAGGGCCCATCGTGCGTACCACCTACGCCGAGATCCACGCCCGGGCGAAGCGGGTGTCGAACGTGCTCCTCGAACTGGGGATCAAGCCCGGCGACCGGGTGGCGACCATGGCCTGGAACACCGCCCGGCACCTGGAGGTCTGGTACGGGATCATGGGGATCGGCGCCGTCTGCCATACCCTGAACCCGCGTCTGTTCGCCGATCAGCTCTGCTACATCATCAACCACGCCCAGGACCGGATCATCTTCACGGACCTGACCTTCCTGCCGGTGCTGCTGGAGCACCGGGCGAGGATGCCGTCGGTCGAGCGGTTCATCCTGATGACCGACGAGGCCCATATGGAGGGCGCCGGCGAGGCGCTCTGCTACGAGGCCCTGCTGGCCGGCGTCTCGGAGGACTGCGCCTGGGGCGGCTTCGACGAGAACACCGCCTGCGGGCTCTGCTACACCTCCGGCACCACGGGAGACCCCAAGGGGGTGCTCTACTCCCACCGCTCCAACTTCCTGCACACCCTGATGACCATGGGCGTCGACGTGCTGGCGCTGTCGGCGCGGGATACGGTGCTGCCGGTCGTGCCGATGTTCCACGCCAACGCCTGGGGCCTGGCGTTCTCCTGTCCGGCGGCCGGCGCCAAGCTGGTGCTGCCGGGGGCGAAACTGGACGGCGCCTCGATCCACGAACTGATCGAAAGCGAGGGCGTCACCTATTCCGGCGCCGTGCCGACGGTCTGGCAGACGCTGCTGGCCTATCTGCGCCAGACCGGCCGCAAGGTCCCCACCCTGAAACGGACGCTGAGCGGCGGCTCGGCCGTGCCGGAGGCGCTGATCCGCGCCTTCCGCGACGACTATGGAGTGGAGGTGACCCAGGCCTGGGGCATGACGGAGATGTCGCCGGTGGGCGCCCTGGCTTCGCCCAACGGCGCGGTGGCGGCGATGGACCCCGAGGCGCAGTTTCAGTACCGGCTGAAGCAGGGCCGCTCGCCGCTCTGCGTGGACATGAAGCTGTCGAACGAAGAGGACCCGGCCCTGCCGCACGACGGGACGACCTTCGGCCGGCTCAAGGTGCAGGGGCCGTTCGTGGCGCGGGAGTACTTCCGCAGCGAGACCGGGACGGCGCTCGATCCCGACGGCTGGTTCGACACCGGCGACGTCGCTACCATCGACCCGATGGGCTACATGCAGATCACCGACCGGGCCAAGGACGTGATCAAGTCCGGCGGCGAGTGGATCTCCTCCATCGAGATCGAGAACCTGGCGACGGCTCATCCGGCGTGCCTGATGGCCGCGGTGATCGGGGTGGCCCATCCCAAGTGGGGCGAGCGGCCGCTGCTGCTGGTGAAGCCCCAGCCGGGGATGAGCGTCTGCAAGGCGGAGATGCTGGCCTTCCTGGAGGGCAGGATCGCCAAGTGGTGGACGCCCGACGAGGTGCTGGAGGTGGACGACATCCCGCTGGGGGCCACCGGCAAGATCGACAAGAAGGCGATCCGCGAGCGGTTCAGAGACTACGCCCTGCCGGAGGCCGCCGAGTCCCCGTCACAGGGCCAGCCCGAGGAGGCCGCGGCGGGAGCCAGGCGCCCTTTTCCGGATGAGCCGGCCCGGCCGGTGGGGCGGCCGGCGGCGCTGCTGCGGCGGCGGTAGGACGGGTTTTCCTTCTTCCGCAACGGACGAACGATGCGCGGGGGATTCCCCAGCCGCGGCGGAAAGCCTATACCGCCGGCGCCTTCGATCCGCGGCCTGAGGGGCCGTGGCGTCCGCAGCGTCGTGAGTTTGGCGGTCGCGGGGGCGCGGGATGCATAACCAGTGAGCGGATTCGTCTTTCACGATCCATCCGGACGTCGGGCCCGGCGGGCGGGGCTGTCGGGCGGGGTGCTGCTGTCCTTCGCCCTGGCGCTGTTCGCCGGGTTCGCGGCGACGCTGGCGTTCGCGCCGAAGATGCCGGAGCTGACGCTGAAGGACCCGCGGATCCTCACGGCGCTGCACGACACCAACGCGCATGCCGTGCTGAAGAAGACCCGCTGGAGCCCGCCGCGCGCGCCACGCGCGCCCGGGGCCGTCGCCGATCCGCGCCCGCTGTCGGTGGGCTTCTACGTGAGCTGGGACGAGCGTTCGCGCGAATCGCTGCGCGCGCATGTGGAGCAACTGGACGTGGTGGCGCCGCAGTGGGTGCAGCTGCAGGTTCGCCCTGGCGACGTCACGGTGACCAACGACCCGCAGGCCCGGGCGATCATCCAGGCCTCGGCGCGCAAGCCCACGCTGATGCCGCTGGTCTACAACGCCCGCGAGGAGGTGTGGGACGGCCCGCTGGGCGACCGGGTGATCACCGACCCGACGGCCCGCGCCAGGCTGCTGGCCAACCTGGCGGCGCTTGCCGGGAAGCGCGGCTACAGCGGCTATGTGTTCGACTTCGAATCGCTGTCGCCCGCGGGGCTGGCGGCCTATCCGGCCTTCCTCGGCCAGGCGCGGGCGGCGTTCCGGCCGCTGGGCCTGCAGGTGTGGGTGACCGCGCCCTTCGCCGACCGCTCCTGGCCGCTGAAGCCGCTGCAGGCGGCGTCGGACGTGGTGGTGATGATGGCCTACGACCAGCACTGGGCCACCGGGGGCGCCGGACCGGCGGCGGCGCAGGATTGGTTCCAGTCCAATCTGGCCCAGGACTTCGGCGACCTCGACCCGCAGCGGACGGTGATCGCCCTGGGCGCCTATGGCTACGACTGGACCCAGGGGACGAAGCCGCACGCCGACACGGTGACCTTCCACGAGGCCGCGCTGATCGCCCACGATTCCGAGGTCGACGTGCCGTTGGACCCGGCCTCGCTCAATCCGCATTTCGCCTATGCCGACGAGCAGGGCCGGCCGCACGAGGTCTGGTTCCTGGACGCGGTGACGTTCTACAACCAGATGGCCGCGGCCAATCCCTGGCGGCCCAAGGGCTATGGCCTGTGGCGGCTGGGGTCGGAGGACCCCGGGGTCTGGAGCCTGCTGGACAAGCCGTTCTCGGCGCTGAGCCCGCAGGGTCTGCGCGTGCTGGGTCCCGGTCAGGACGTGGACTTCGACGGCACCGGCGAAGTGTTGCGGGTGTCGGCGACGCCGACGCCGGGCAAGCGGAGCTTCACGGTCGACCCCCGCTCGCGCCTGATCGAAAGCGAGCACTACGACGTCCTGCCCACCTCCTATGTGCTGCAGCGCTACGGGGCCCATCCCGGGCTGGTGGCGCTGACCTTCGACGACGGACCGGATCGGCGCTGGACGCCGAAGATCCTCGACATCCTGAAGGCCAGGCACGCGCCGGCCACCTTCTTCGTCATCGGCCAGAACATGCAGACCCTGCCCGACCTGGTGGAGCGGGAGGTGCGCGAGGGCCACATGGTAGGCGGCCACACCTGGACGCATCCGAACATCGGCGAGACCGGGCCGGCGGAGACGGCGCTGGAGCTGAACGCCACCCAGCGGCTGTTCGAGACGCTGACCGGCAAGTCGCAGCGGCTGTTCCGGCCGCCCTATTTCGGCGACGCCGAGCCCTCCACCCCCAGCGAGGTGGCGCCGCTGCTGGCCGCGCAGAAGCTGGGCTACCTGATCGTGGGCCTGAGGATCGACCCCGACGACTGGCAGAAGCCCGACCCCAGGCACATCGTGGCGCGGACCCTGGAGCGGCTGGCCGACACCAATCCGGAGACCGGCGGGCAGGTGGTGCTGCTGCACGATTCCGGCGGCGACCGCAGCCGGACGGTGGAGGCGCTGCCGGCGCTGATCGACGCGCTTCGGGCGCACGGCTATCGGCTGGTGACGGTGGCGGACCTGGCGGGGATGACCCCGGCCCAGGCGCTGCCCTCCGCCGACCGGGCGCCGGTGTCGCTGTTCCTCGACCGGATGGGCTTCGGTTTCGCCCGCGCGGTGCAGGCGGCGCTGTATGCGCTGTTCCTGTCGGCGATCGCGCTCGGGGCGGCCCGGCTGGCGCTGATGGCCTCGCTGGCGCTGGTGCACCGCAGCCGGGAGGGTCGCACGCCGCCGCTGCTGGCCGACCCCGATGCGCCGCTGATCAGCGTGCTGATCCCCTGCTTCAACGAGGAGAAGGTGATCGCCGCCTCGGTGCGGCGGGTGCTGGGCTCCACCTGGCCGCGGCTGGAAGTGATCGTGCTGGACGACGGCTCCACCGACCGGACGGCTGAAGAGGTGCGCACGCGCTTCGCGGACGAGTCCCGGGTGCGGCTGATGAGCTTCCCCAACGGCGGCAAGGCCCGGGCGCTGAACCGCGGCCTGGCGGCGGCGGGGGGGCAGATCGTCGTGGCCCTCGACGCCGACACCCAGTTCGAGCCCAAGACCATCACCAAGCTGGCCCGCTGGTTCGCCGACCCGACGGTGGGGGCGGTGGCCGGCGACGCCCTGGTGGGCAACCGGGTCAACCTGATCACCCGCTGGCAGGCGCTGGAGTACGTCGTCGCCCAGAACCTGGAGCGCCGGGCGCTGGCGGCGCTGGGCGCGGTGACGGTGGTGCCGGGCGCGGTGGGGGCGTGGCGGCGCTCGGCGATCGAGGCGATCGGCGGCTATCCGGACGACACCCTGGCCGAGGACCAGGATCTGACGCTGGCCGTGCAGCGGGCCGGCTGGCGGGTGGAGTTCGACCCCGACGCACGCGCCTGGACCGAGGCGCCGGACACGGTGCGGGGCCTGCTCAAGCAGCGGTTCCGCTGGTCGTTCGGGACGCTGCAGTGCCTGTGGAAGCATCGCGGGGCGCTGTTCGACCGGGCCCATCCGGTGCTGGGCTTCCTGGCCCTGCCGCAGATCTGGCTGTTCCAGATCGTGCTGGCCTGCGCGGCCCCGCTGGTCGACCTGGCGATGGTCTGGAGTCTGGTCGCCGGGGTGGTCGCCCACGCGGCGCACCCCGACCAGTGGAACCAGGAGAAGCTGATCCTGCCGCTGGCCTACTGGGCGATTTTCGTGCTGGTGGACCTGTCGGCCTGCGCGCTGGGGCTGGCGATGGAACGCCGCGCGCCCTGGCGGGACATCCTCTGGACCCCGCTGCAACGGTTCGGCTACCGGCAGCTGATGTACTATGTGGTGGCCAAGTCGGTGGTCACCGCCGTGCGCGGGCCGCTGGTCGGCTGGGGCGCGCTGGAGCGCCGGGCGACGGTGGCGGTGGACGCGGCGGCCTAGGGGAGCTCCTCGCCCCCGATTCCGCGAGCGAGGGGCGGCCGGAAGCGGCCCAGGGAGGCGTTTGATGGCCGAGCCCACGATCGCCGCGCCGGGCCGAGGCCGGTGGCGCCGGATGCTGGCCCCGTTCGCCCCGCTGGCGACGCGGCCGCGGCTGAGCGTGGCCCTGACCTTCGGGATCGCGGTGTGGACCTGGTGCGCCTACGGGCCATACGACCTGCGCTGGAGCACCTGCGCGGTGCTGGCCTGGAACGTCGTCTGCCTGGCGTTCATCGCCCTCGTGGTCCCGGAGATGGTCGACCGCGACCGGCGCCAGATCCGCGCCAAGGCGGCCACCCAGGACGAGGGGCGGGGTTTCATCCTGGGGCTGGTGATCGCCGCCACCGTGGTGAGCCTGGCGGCCATCGCCGGGGAACTGTCGCTGGCCCGGGGCGGCCACGGTTGGGAGAAGGGCGCGCGGGTGGTGCTGGCGGCGGCGACGGTGGCCGCCTCCTGGACCATGGTGCAGTTCATCTTCGCCCTGCACTACGCCCACGAGTATTACGCGCCAGACGAGGCGGCGGGAGGCGAGGCGGTCGTCGGGGGGCTGATGTTCCCCGGAGACGAGGATCCCGACTACTGGGACTTCGTGCACTTCTCCGTGGTGATCGGGGTCGCGTGCCAGACGGCGGACGTGGCGTTCACCTCGAAGGCGCTCAGGCGCATCGGCACGGTGCATGGGGTGGTGGCCTTCACCTTCAACACCGTCGTGGTGGCGCTGACCATCAACCTCCTGGCGGCGTTGCTCTGAGCCGCCTCAGACCTTCAGGTCGAACCGGGGGACGGGAGCCCCGGAGGGGACGACGCGCACCTCGTCGGCGCGCAGCGGCATGTCCATGCCGCGGGCCTGGCCCCAGGCGCCCTGGGCGGTGGCGAGGCCGGCGGTGGCGTTCCAGACCCCGAAGCCGGTGAAGCGGTATTCAATCCGGAACATGACGCCTCCTGACCATGCGTGTCGCAGTCGTCCGAGGCAAAATGTCGCAGGTTTCTTGCTGAAACCTTAATGGCGGAACATTGGTCGCCGAACGGGGGGCGGCATGGCGAACCCGCCACAGGCCTCAAGGCAGGCGGAAGAGGCTGTCCGGGCCGGGCGGGCCGTCGCTCAGCGCCCGGCCGCGGCGGACGAGGTCGATGAGGTGGCCCAGCACCGAGCGGCCGGCGGCGGGCCACAGGCCGGGGTCCACGTCGGCGTAGAGGCCGGGCACCATGTCGCCGATCCGGGTGGGGCCGGCCGCCAGCGCGCCGAGGATCTGCGCCTCGCGCTGCCGGCGGTGGGCGATATAGGCGTCGATGAATGGCCGCGGCTCGCGCACCGGCGGGCCGTGCGTGGGCCACAGGGTGTCGAAGTCGCGGTCGCGGATCCTGGCCAGGCTCTGCATGTAGTCGGTCATGTCCCCGTCGGGGGGCGTGATCACGGTGGTCGACCAGCCCATGATGTGGTCGCCGGTGAACGCCGCGTTCTCTTCCAACAGCGCGTAGCAGATGTGGTTGGAGGTGTGGCCGGGGGTGGCGATGGCCTCCAGCGTCCAGCCGGGGCCGGCGATGCGCCCGCCGCCGCCGCAGAGGCTGACGTCGGGGCGGAAACTGAGGTCGCCGGGGGCCTCGGTGCGCACGCCGCTGTCGTCCGCCGCATGGGACTTGACCGCGCAGCCGTAGATCGCCGCTCCGGTGTCGGCCTGCAGGGCCGCGGAAAGCGGCGAGTGGTCCATGTGGTGGTGGGTGACGACGATGGCGGTCACCTTCTCGCCGGCGGTGGCGGCGCGCAGCGCGGCGTAGTGCTCGGGCAGTTCCGGGCCCGGGTCGATCACCGCCACCTCGCCCCGGCCGACGATGTAGGTTCCGGTGCCGGTGTAGGTGAAGGGCCCCGGGTTGTTGGCGATCACCCGGCGGATCAGTGGCGAGACCTGATCGCACCGGCCGTACTCGAACTCGATCTTGCGCACATAGGGGATCATGACGGGTCCTTGGCGACTGAGGGGCAGGCCTTCAACCGCCCAGCACGCCGGAAAGGTCGTAGCCGGCGGCGGCGCCCAGGCCGATCAGCTCCTGGCGGCTGCGGGCGCCCGACTGCGCCTGGCCGACCGACCAGGTGACGATGGAGCGGGTGCCGGAGCGGCAGTAGGCGAGGACCGGCCCGGGCGCCTCGGCCAGCGCCGCCCGCTCGGCCTCCACCTGGGCTGGCGTCGGGCCGCCGACCACCGGGATGTGCAGATAGGCCAGGCCCGCGGCCTTGGCGGCGGCCTCCATCTCGGCGCTGGTGGGCTGGCCGGGCTGCTCGCCGTCGGGGCGGTTGTTGATGATCAGCCTGAAGCCCTGGCGGGCGGCCTCGGCCAAGTCGTCCACGCTGATCTGCGGGGCGACGGAGAGGTCATCGGTGACGCGTCGGAAATCGGCCATCTGGGGAACCTTGCGCAAGGGGAGGGGCCCTTCGTTGACATCATCGGGGGCGGATGGAAGTTTCGCAACGCCCGGGCGCCGAAAGCCCGCCTCCAAGGCCGCAGAGCCCCATGTTGCGTTTCATCGGCCGCCGGCTCCTGGTGGCGATCCCGACCCTCTTCCTGGTGGTCACGGTCGCCTTCTTCATGATGCGCGCGGCGCCGGGCAGCCCCTTCGACATGGACCGCAAGCTGTCGCCGGAGATCAAGAAGAACGTCGAGGCCAAGTACGGCATGAACCGGCCGCTGGGCGAGCAGTACGTGCGCTACCTGCGCGACGTGGCGCACGGCGACCTGGGCCCCTCGCTGAAGTACAAGGACAAGGCGGTCCTGCAGATCCTGCAGGAGAATTATGCGGTCAGCCTGATCCTGGGGCTGTCGGCGATCGTCGTCGCCGGGATCGTCGGCGTGACCCTGGGGGTGCTGGCGGCGCTGCGGCAGAACCGCGGGGTCGACTACGGCGTCATGGGGCTGGCGATCCTCGGGGTTTGCGTACCGACCTTCGTGACCGCGCCGCTGCTGGTGCTGCTGTTCGCCTCCAAGCTGGGCTGGGCGCCCAGCGCCGGCTGGAACGGCGGGGCGTTGCCCAACCTGATCCTGCCGGTGACGGTGCTGGCCCTGCCGCAGGTCGCCATCATCTCGCGCCTGACCCGGGCCGGGATGATCGAGGTGCTGCATTCGAACTATGTGCGCACCGCCCGCGCCAAGGGCCTGCCGGAGAGCCGGATCGTCTGGCGCCACGCGCTGCGCGCGGCGATCCTGCCGCTGGTGAGCTACCTGGGGCCGGCCTGCGCGGGCCTGCTGACCGGCTCGCTGGTGGTGGAGAAGATCTTCAACCTGCCCGGGCTGGGGAAGTTCTTCGTGATCAGCGCCCTGCAGCGGGACTACACGGTGGTGATGGGGATGGTGATCGTCTACGCGACGCTGATCCTGCTGCTGAACCTGCTGGCGGACCTGCTCTATGCGGCGCTGGATCCGCGGGTGCGGCTCACATGACCACGACCATCCTGGTTCCCGGCTCGAGGCGCGGGCCCGAGCTGATGCAGCAGGCGGTCAAGGGCCGCAGCCTGTGGGACGACGCGCGCCGGCGGCTGTTGCGCAACCGCGCCGCGGTGGCCGGGATGGCGGTGCTGGCGCTGCTGGTGGTGGCCGCGGTCCTGGGGCCGTACTTCGCGCCCTACGCCTATGACGCCATCAACAAGAACGACGTCTGGGCGCCGCCGCTGACCGGCGGCCACCTGCTGGGCGCCGATTCGCTGGGGCGGGACCTGCTGGCGCGCCTGCTGATCGGCTTGCGGGTCTCGCTGGCGATCGGGCTGGTGGCGACCACGGTCTCGCTGGTGATCGGGGTGGCCTGGGGGGCGACGGCGGGCTTCATCGGCGGGCGGCTGGACGAGGCGATGATGCGCTTCGTCGACGTGCTCTACTCGCTGCCGTTCATCTTCTTCGTGATCCTGCTGATGGTCACCTTCGGGTCGGACATCATCCTGATCTTCGTGGCCATCGGGGCGGTGGAGTGGCTGACCATGAGCCGCATCGTCCGCGGCCAGACGCTGACCCTGAAGCACAAGGAATTCGTGGAGGCCGCGCGGGCGGCGGGCCTGGATTCGCCGGCGATCATCGCCCGCCACATCGTGCCCAACCTGCTGGGGCCGGTGGTGGTCTATGTGACGCTGACCATTCCCGCAGTGATCCTGGCGGAGAGCTTCCTGAGCTTCCTGGGCCTGGGCGTGCAGCCGCCGATGGCCTCCCTGGGCACCCTGATCGCCAACGGGGCGCAGGACATGGAGCTGGCCTGGTGGCTGCTGGTGTTCCCCTCGGTGGTGATGGTGGTGACGCTGATGAGCTTCAACTTCATCGGCGACGGGCTCAGGGACGCCATCGACCCGAAGGACCGGTGAGGGACCTATTCCCGAGCGTCATCCCCGGCTGCAGCGCGTGGCGCGGAATGCCGGGGACACACGAACACCGAGGCCCAGGACGGATCTCGGGGCCGGCGTTCATGGCCGGCCGGGACAAGCCCGGCCATGACGTCTGGAACTGGGACGGGGGGAAAGGGCTCAGGCGGCCGGCCAGGCCGCCAGCAGCTCGTCCGTCGTGGTGATCGTCGCCAGCATGGAGAGCGTGTTGGCCAGCACCTGCTCGGCATAGGCCTCGGGGAAGCCGGCGGCGGCGTCGCGGGGGATGATCACCTGATAGGAGCGGTTCACCGCGTCGAAGGTGGTGTTCAGCACGGCGAAGCACAGGGAGACGCCGGAGAGCACCACGGTGGTGACCCCCTGGTTACGCAGCAGGGAGTCCAGGGGGCCGCCGGTCATCGGGCTGGTGCCGTGAAAGCGGGGCAGGTGGATGTCGCCGTCGCGCCATACCTCCGGGACCGGCATGCTGGAGCCGCGCTCGACCACGGCGGCGCCGCGCTTGCGCGCGTTGCCGAACAGGCGGGCGTTGGCGTTGGCGCCGAATTGGCCGGGCAGGCGCTCGGCGGTGCAATGGACCACCGGCGCGGCGCGGTCGCGGGCGGCCTGGGCGATGCGGGCGGCGTTGGGGATCAGCCCGACCTTGGCGGCGGCCTCGGTGAGCGCCGGCCACGGCGCGGCCTCGCCGATGACCCCGGGCTGGACCTCGCACATCACGAAGGCGACGCGGCCGGGCTGAAGCAGGCTTTCCAGGGTGATGGCCATCGGCGGGACTCCTTTTCGACGTTGAACGGGTCAGCCGGCGGCGTCCCGGACGGGCGTCGCGGAAAAAACCGTCGCGACATCAGCTTTGGTACAACCTGAGGCTTGCCCGGACAAGACCGAGCGGTGCAGTGTATTCGCGGACCTCGGGCGTCGCGCCGATAAAATCGACGTCGGCCGTAAAAACGCCCGCGGGCCGTCCTGTAACTCGAAGACATGGCGGGCGATGTCCAACGCCCGTGGGAGGACGCCGGTGAGCCTGAACGACGATCTGCGCCAATGGAAGGGGCCGTTTGCGTCTCCGGGGCCGGCCGAGCTCGCCGACCGGCTGGCGGCGAGCCAGCTCGTGAAAATCTACGCCCTGGGCATCGACATGCGCGACTACGACCTGTGCCGCAGCGCCTTCGCCGAGGGCGCCCAGATGGTGGGGACGCATGGCTCGGCCCTGATCGAAAAGTACCTGCCGAAGGTCTATGAGGGCGCCGCGGGCTTCGCCGCCACCCAGCACAACATCACCAACCAGCACGTCACGCTCGACGGGGACGATGCCCTCGTGTGGAGCTACGCCATCGCGGTCCACAAGGCCGCTCCCGACAGCGAACGCACGGACCTGACCATGGGCGTGCAGTACCGCGACACGTGCCGCCGGTTCCCGGACGGCTGGCTGATCACCGCCCGCACCGTTGTGGTGCAATGGACCGAGAGACCCAGGAGCGCGGAATGACCCGGAAAATCGCATTCATCACCGGCGCGAGCCGGGGCATCGGCAAGGCCTGCGCCATCGAGCTGGCGGACGCCGGCTACGACGTGGCCATCACCGCGCGCACGCTCAAGGAAGGCGAGCAGCGGGAGCACTCCTCCACCCTGAAGGCGTCGGACACCTCCCCCCTGCCGGGCAGCCTGGAAGGCACGATGGCGCAGGTCGAGGCCAAGGGCGTCAAGGCGATGGCCGTGGCGGCGGACCTGCTGGACTCAGCCTCGCTGGGCGCGGCGGTGACCCAGGTGCTGGAGCGCTGGGGCCGCATCGACGTGGTGGTGCACAACGGCCGCTACATCGGCCCGGGCCACATGGACCGATTCCTGGAGACGCCCATCGAGCTGCTGCGCAAGCAGATGGAGGGCAACGTCTTCGCCGGCCTGGTGATCAACCAGCTGGTGCTGCCGAACATGATCGCCAACGGCGGCGGGACCATCGTCAACATCACCTCGGCGGCGGGCTATGGCGACCCCCGGGAGCCGGCGGGCGGCGGCGGCGGCTGGGGCATGGGCTACGGCATCTCCAAGGGGGCGTTCCAGCGGATCGCCGGCTTCCTCAAGGTGGAGCACGGCCCCCAGGGGATCCGCTGCTTCAACGTCCAGCCCGGCCATGTCGCCACCGAGCGCATGGCCCAGGACATGGTCAAGTTCGGCTTCAGCCCCAGCGGCGCCCCGCCGGCCGTGCCCGCCAAGGTGGTGCGCTGGCTGGTCACCGAGCCGGAAGCCGAAGCCTACAACGGCAAGAATATCGAGGCGCAGAATTTCTGCCACGAAATGGGCTTGCTCCCGAGCTGGGGCGGACCCCCGCCGCCTTCCAAGGACGCGGGCGGAAGCCTGGACCTCTCCGGCTACAATCTTCAGCAGATGGCCAGGGGGGCGAAGGGCTACACCTAGGCTCCCACGCGTCGGCGTCATCGGCGGCCGGGACGAGCCCAGCCGGACGCCTGAACTCGGACGGCGACCGCTCACCGATCCCGGTGCACGCGCACGCCGGCGTGGCCGCCGATGCTCATGATGTAGCTGCCCATCATCGCCTGGCGGATGTTGGCGGTCATGCCCTCGCGCGGCGTGACGGTGAAGTCGCCGGTGTCGATCTGGCGCCAGACCTGGCCGCCCTCGACGGTGACGGTCCATTTGCCGTTCCCGTCGCGGCTGGCGGCCAGCACCTTCAGCGCGACGCGCCGGATGTCCTCCGGCGTCTCGCCGCGGTCGAAGATCGCCAGCGAGGGCAGGTTGAAGCCGAAGCCCTGGTGGCGGACGGTCCTGGCCTGCTCGCGGTCGACCACCACCACGTCGCCCTTGGCCTCGGCCTGGTCCATGGCGCCGGCGGCGGCGTCGTAGCAGGCGAGGCGGGCGGCGTCGGCCGCCACCTTGCGGCAATCCAGCAGGCCCTGCAGCACCGGGACGCGGCCCTTGGCCTGCGGTTCGGCGTGGACGGCGCCCGCGACCAGCAGCAAGCCTGCGGCGAGGCTTGCCCGCGCCCGAAAACCTGTCATCGCTGAAACTCCATGTTGCGTCGTCGCACCATTGATACGTTGCTGGGCGCCGCGTGCAATCTCGCGGTCCTGGCGGCCGCGGCGGCGATGCTGGCGGCCTGCGGTCCCGGGCGGCCGGCGCGGCCGGCCTGCCCGGCGAACGCCAAGTGCCTGCTGCTCGGCAACGGCTCGGAGCCGATCTCGCTCGACCCGCACAAGATCACCGGCACCTGGGAAGACCGCATCGTCTCCGACGTGATCATGGGCCTGGTGCAGGACGACGCCGACGGCCGGGCGATCCCCGGCATGGCCGAGCGCTGGACGACCAGCGCCGATGGGCTGGTGTGGACCTTCTACCTGCGCGACGCCCTGTGGTCGGACGGGGTCCCGGTGACGGCGGACGACTTCGTCTTCTCGCTCCGGCGGATCCTCGCCCCGGAGACCGCCTCGGAGTACGCCTCGCTGCTCTATCTGATCAGGAACGCCCAGCCCGTGAACGAGGGCAAGCTGGGCGGAGAGTCGCTGGGGGCGCGCGCCCTGGGGCCGAAGGTGCTGGAGATCACCCTGGAGCACCCGGCCCCCTACCTGCCGGAGCTGGCCAAGCACCAGACCATGTATCCCGTGCCCAGGCACATGGTGGAGAAATATGGCGACGGATGGAGCCGGCCGGACCGCTTCGTGGGCAACGGGCCGTTCCGGATCACCGCCTGGCGGCTGGGCGACTATGTGAAAGCGGTGAAGAACCCCAGGTTCTACGACGCGGACAAGGTCTGCCTGGACCAGATCTACTACTACCCGACCAACGACGCGGTGAGCGCCGAGCGGCGGGTGGAGCGCGGGGAACTGGACGTCTCGACCGACATCAAGTCGAACCGCATCGCCTTCCTGCGCCAGCGGATGCCGGCCTATGTGCGCACCCACACCTTCCTGGGCGTCGCCTATCTGGCGTTCAACACCCACGTTCCGGCTTTCCGCGACCGGCGGGTGCGGATCGCCCTCGACATGGCGATCGACCGCGACTTCATCACCGGGAAGCTGCTGCGCGGCGGGCAGGTCCCGGCATACACCTTCGTGCCGCCGGGGGTGGCCAACTACCGCCCGGCGGCGGCGCCGGTCTGGGCCGCCTGGCCGCTGGAGCGGCGCCAGGCGGCGGCGCGCGCCCTGCTGGCCCAGGCGGGCTACGGGCCGGGCCGTCCGCTGCGCACCGAGATCAAGCACCGCAACACGGACGACCCGATGCTGTTCATGCCGGCCGTCCAGGCCGACTGGAAGGCGATCGGCGTCCACGCGGACCTGGTGCAGAACGAGACCCAGATCGCCTACGCCGCCTATCGCGCGCGCGACTTCCAGGTGGCCGACGCCGCCTGGATCGCCGACTTCAACGACGCGATGAGCTTCCTCTACCTGCAGCAGTCGTCGACGGGGGCGCAGAACTACGGCGACTACAGGAGCCCGGTGTTCGACGGCCTGCTGGCCCGGGCCGACCACGAGCCCGACATCCGGCGCCGCGCTATCCTGATGGCCCAGGCCGAGGCGGTGATGCTGCGCGACGCCTCGGTCGCGCCGGTGTTCTTCTACGTCAACAAGAACCTGGTGAGCCCGAACGTCACCGGCTGGGTCGACAACATCATCGACCACCACCGGGCAAGATACCTCTGCCTCAAGGGTCGGTGACGCCCGAAACCGCGGGCTCCCCCGCCAACCGGGGTTGAAACGTGCGCCGGCTGGGCGCCCTGCGACAATCTGTGACCAGAATGCGACAGGTTGGCGCCGATCATGTATCGGGTCGGAAACGGGCGTTGACCCTCCGACTGTAACCTTCGTAACACAAATGTAACCGAGCGAATTCACCTCGGGAGCTGAGTTCAGGAGGCCTGCTCCGCGCCGCCCGTAGCGGCGCCGATGGCTGGAGGATGTTGACCTTGAAAATGACCACCATGCGGGAGCGCCTGCTGGCCTCCTCGATGATCTGCGGCGCCGCGATCCTGGCGTGCTCCGCAGCCCCCGCCTCCGCGCAGGACTCCGACGTCTCCGAAATCGTCGTCACCGGGTCGCGCATCCCGCAACCGAACCTGACCAGCGTCAGTCCGATCCAGATCGTGGGCGCTCAGGAGGTGCTGCTGGGCGGTCGTTCGGCCACCATCGACATCCTGAACCAACTGCCCCAGGTCACCCAGGTTTCCGGGGTGGACCTCGGCCCGACCTCCGATGCGCTGAACGGTCCGGGCGGCGTCTCCACCGTCGACCTTCGCGGCCTTGGCCCGCAAAGCACCCTGGTCCTGGTGGACGGGCGGCGCCTGGGCGTCGGCGACCCCAACACCGGCAACACCAACTCGGCGCCGGACATCAACCAGATCCCCTCGCAGCTGATCGACCGGGTGGAGGTGCTGACCGGCGGCGCCTCGGCGGTCTACGGCTCCGACGCTGTCGCCGGGGTCGTCAACTTCGTGATGAAGCACAACTTCGAGGGCGTGCAGATGGACGCCAACTGGGGCGTCTATCAGCACAGCCAGCATAACGACCTCATGCAAGGCATCGAACGCGCGAGCGGCAACCCGGTACCCAAGCACAATGCATGGGACGGAAAGTCCCAGGATCTCAGCGTGCTGTTCGGCGTCAACGCGCCGGACGGGAAGGGCAACGTCACCGCCTACTTCACCTACGCCCACCAGGATCCGGTGAAGCAGTCGCAGCGTGATTACTCCGCCTGCCAGTTGGACACCGACTCCGCGGGCGTGCCCAGCTGCACGGGGTCCAGCAACTCGAACGTCTTCTACGCAGCCGATGGCTCCACCGCCCACTTCTCGGTGCTGGGGCGCGATTTCATCGTTCAAGGTACGGCGCCGACCACCCCGCCGGCGATTTTCAACGCCAACCCCTATGAGTATCTACTCCAGGACAACACCCGCTACACGGGCGGGTTCTTCGCCAACTATGAGGTCAACAAGCATTTCGAGCTCTATTCTGACCTCAGCTTCATGCACAGCGTCAGCAATGTGAACGTCGGGCCCAGCGCCCTCTTCCAGGGCAGCGGCGTGACTCCGTCGGGCGGCTTCCTGGTGAACTGCAACAACCCGTTCCTGAGCGCCAGCCAACAGGCCGACATACAGTGTTCGGCCGGCGACGTCGCCTCCGGCGCCGCCAAGGACCTTTACATCGGCCGCCGGAACGTCGAAGGCGGGCCCCGCAACTCGTACTACCAGCACATCAACTACCGCATCGTCGGCGGCTCACGCGGCGAGATCGCCGGCCCCTGGAAATACGACATCTACGCATCGTACTATTACACCACCCTTGATGTGCGCATCGAGAACTTCCTGAGCCTCGCGCGCATCCAGGACGCCCTGCTGGTCGGCGGCGGCGGCGCCAACCCGTTCTGCCTGTCGCGCCGGGCGGGTTGCATCCCCTACAACATCTTCCAGGACGGGGGCGTCACCCCCGACGCGGCGGCGGCGCTCACCGAGCTTGGCACTTCCACCGGCTCGACGACCGAGCGGATCATCGAGGCGGCCGTCACGGGCGACCTCGGCGAGTATGGCGTTAAGTCGCCCTACGCCAATGACGGGGTCGGCGTGGCGTTCGGCGTGACCCAACGTCGCGACCACCTGAGGTTCTCACCCGACGCGGCGCAGGAGAGCGGCGACCTCTCCGGCTTCGGCGGCGCTTCCGTCCGCGTCGACAACAGCCTGCGCGCCGCGGAAGCCTACGGGGAAGTGCGTGTGCCGCTGGTCCAGGACAGGGCTTTCGCCAAGGATGTCCTGTTCGAAGGCGGCTACCGCTACTCCGACTATTCGACCGGTATCCAGGCCAAGACCTGGAAGGTCGGCCTGCAATGGGCGCCGGTGGACGACATCCGTTTCCGTGGCTCCTTCAACAAGGCGATCCGGGCCCCGAACATAATTGATCTCTACACGCCGCAATCCGTCACCAACACCAGCGACGTGTCCGAGGACCCCTGCGCGGCGGGCGCCCTTGCTCCCGCCACCCTGGCCGGGTGCATACGGACGGGCGTGACGCCGGCGCAATACGGCGTGATTCCGCAATGCCCGGCCAACCAGTGCGCGGTGCTCAACGGGGGCAACACGGACCTGTTGCCGGAGCGCGCCAAGACCTTCACTGTGGGCTTCACCACCCGTCCGCGTTGGCTCCCCGGCCTGACGGCCAGCCTCGATTACTTTCACATCGCCCGGAAGGACGTGATCAGCTTCATCCCGCTCGGTATCATCATGGACCGATGCCTGAGCACCGGTGATCCGCTGTTCTGCAGCCAGATCGTGCGCAACCCGGTCAACGGCACCATCTTCGGGACCTCGATCGGGGCGGGCGGCTATATCAACGGCACTAACGTCAACCTCGGCGCCGGCGTGAACTCCGGCTTCGATATCCAAGGGGCCTATGCCCTGCCGCTGGCCGATTGGGGTCTGGACCGCGTGGGTAAGATCTCGTTCGAGCTCGCCGCTTCGTATCTGTTGAAGACCACGACGACGCCGCTGCCGGGCGACGACGCATACGACTGCACCGGCCTGTTCGGGCCGCAATGCAGCAGCATGTTCCCGAAGTGGCGTCACACGCTGCGCGGCAACTGGACCATGCCGTGGGCCGACGCGACGCTCTCGGTGGCTTGGCGGTACATCGGCGAGGTGAAGTACGAAAGCGACACCAATGAACCCAGCATCGGCGCCGGCACGACCGACGCTTTCGCCCACCTGCTCAAGGCCCAGAACTATTTCGATGTCTCGGCCCTGTGGCATGTGAACGACAAGTTCAGCATCCGCGGCGGGATCAACAACGTGTTCGACAACGATCCGCCCATCCTGGCCAACGCGATCGTGGGCGGGGCTCTGCCGAACACCTACACGGCCTACGACCTGCTCGGCCGCCGCGTGTTCGTGGGCGTCACGGCCAACTTCTAGGGCTCCTGAACCAGGCGCCGAGGAGGCGGCGGAGCGAGCCGCCGCCTCTTCCCTGCGCGCGGCCGCACTGTGCGATCCGTGTTGCGGGAGGACGGTTTGAGCCAGGGCTCGGTGACCAAGCGGGGTTTCGGCCTGGGCCTGGCCGGCGCGGGGCTCACCGCCTGCGTGACGCGCGACGCCGCCCTGGTCAACCTGGCCGACCTCCAGCCGCTTCCGCCTCCCATCCCCGCGCAGGTCGCCGATGCCGGCGCGCAGCTGGGGACCGGCGCGGACGTGTCCGGCCGCGTCACCGTGCCGGTGAAGATCAACGGACAGGGGCCGTTCGACTTCGTCGTCGACACCGGCGCCAACCGCACCGTGATCTCCACCGAGCTCGCCGCGGCGCTGAAGTTGCCCGACACCGGCCCCGCCGCCATTCACGGCATCGTCGGCGTCGAACCGGCCGCCACGGCGATGATCGACCAACTGGAGGTCGACGCCGTCCGCTCCAGGCGGCTGCGCGCCCCGACCCTGAGCCGCGCCCGGCTCGGTGCGGAGGGGCTGCTGGGCGTCGACGTGCTGCGCGATCGGCTGGTCACCATCGACTTCCGCCGCAAGGAACTGCGGATCAGTCCGTCCAAGGGCGACGTCGCGAGTGGCTTCGACATGCGCCGGGAGGCCGCGGCCCGGGTCGTGCCTTTGCTGGGGCGCACGAAGGTGGTGGCGCGTGCCCGCTACCGGTTCGGCCAACTGATCATCGTGACCGCCGACGTCCGGGGGCGCGGCGTCACCGCCTTCCTGGATTCCGGCTCGCAAAGCACGGTGGCCAACGGCGCGCTGCGTCGGGTGGCGATGGGCTCCGAGCCGGACCCGAAGGCGATGCGCTACATCGTGCCGCTGCTGAGCGCCACCGGCCAGACCGCGCAGGGGTCGCTGGCGATCCTGCCGCTGCTGCGCCTGGGCGGCATGAAGATCTCCGGCCTGGCGACGGTGTTCGCCGACTTGCACGTCTTCGACGTCTGGGGCCTGCAAGACACCCCCAGCATCCTGATCGGCATCGACGTGATGAGTCAGTTCAACGCCATCCAGCTCGACTTCGGCCGCCGGCAGGTGGTCTTTTATCCACGCCCCAAGACCATGCGCCGCTGAAGGGCGCGCGCCGCGACCCCGGTTGCCTCAATGCAGGGGCGTCGGCGCCAGCACCGTGGCGCCCTGGGCGCGCAGGCGGGCGGAGACCAGGTCGTCGAGCAGGCCCTGCGCCTTCGGGTCGCCGAAGACCCAGGCGGCGGCGGCGAGCGTGCGGACGGAGGTTCCGGAGACGCCCAGCACCTTCTGCAGCGCCTCGAGGGGCGAGCCCTGCTCCATGCGCTTCAGCTTCACCTCGCCGGTGATCCCGGCCAGCTGCTTGGCCTTGTCCACCGCCTGGTAGAAGCCGCCGATCTCGTCGACCAGGCCTAGCTCGCGGGCCTGGACGCCGGTCCAGACACGGCCCCTGGCGATCTCGCGCACGCGGTCTTCCGGCAGCTTGCGGCCGGTGGAGACCCGGGCGATGAAGTTGGCGTAGATGCGGTCCATCCAGCCCGCGAAGGCCGCCCGTTCCTGGGGCGAGAACTCGCGGCCCATGCCGAAGGCGCCGGCGTAGCTGGAGCCCACGTCGGTCTCGCGGATGTCGACGCCGAAGCGGGCCAGCGCCGGGCCCACCACGAACTTGCCGCCGAACACGCCGATCGAGCCGGTGAGCGTGGAAGGCTCGGCGACGATGGCCGAGGCCTCTGAGGCGATCCAGTAGCCGCCGGAGGCGCCGTAGGTCCCCATGCTGACCACCACCGGCTTCCTGGCCGCCTTGGCGGCGCGGACGGCGGCGAGGATCTGCTCGGAGGCGGTGTCGGAACCGCCGGGGGAATTCACCCGGAAGACGATGGCGCGCACGTCCTTGTCCTTCACCGCCCTGTAGATCGCCTCGGAGACGTCGTCGGAATAGACGGTGGCCGAGCCCTGGAACGGGTTGGAGGAGCCATCCTTGCCGGTCATGATCGGGCCCTCGGCCTGCACGATGGCGAGGGTGGCGGCGCCGTCGAGGTGGGGGCGCTCCTTGCGCTGGCGGGCGTAGTCGCCGAACTCGATCAGGTCGCCGCCGCTTCCGGCCGCGGCGAGGGCGGCGGTCTCGGCCTCCTTCACCTGGCCCACCTTGTCGATCAGGCCGAGCTTCATCGCGTCCTCGGCCAGGTAGGGGCCGGCCTCGAGGGTCGTGCGCAGGACGGCGGGGTCCTTCTTGCGGTCGGCGGCGGCGGCGCCCAGGGCGTTGGCGTAGACCGAGCCCATCCACGACAGGTTCGATTCCCGGTGGGCCGGAGTGTAGTCGTCGTAGAGATAGGGGTTGACCGCGTTCTTGTACTCGTAGCGCTGCTCGTAGTCGGCCTTGATCCCGTACTTGTCGAAGAAGCGCTTGAAGAACAGGTCCTCGCCGGCCACGCCCGTGACCTGGAAGGAGGATCCGGGCTGCATCCACAGCTCGTCGCCCGAGGCGCCCAGCATGTAGGTCGAGGCCACCATGCCGCTGGGATAGAGGCCCTGGCTGTGGACGATCACCTTCTTGCCCTGGGCGCGGAAGCGCTTCAGCGCCAGGCGCAGCTCGTCGGCCGCGCCGGGCTCGATCCCGGCCTCCGGCAGGCGCACGAGGAGGACTTTCACCCGGTCGTCGTCCTGGGCGCGGTGCAGCGTCTCGACCACCGACATCACCGACAACGAGCGGCGGCCCAGGCTGACCAGGGGATTGGCGGGATCCTGGTCGGTCAGCGGCTGGCGCAGGTCGAGGGTCAGCACCGCATGCGCCGGCACCGGCGCCGGACGCGCCGCGCCGGCGGCCATGGCCACCAGCACGAAAGGGACGCCGATCATGAAGATCATCAGGCCCGCGAAGACGCCGGCCATGGTGATGATGAACTGCTTCATTTATGGAATCCCGCCACGCAAGTTGGGCGCGCAAGCTATATCGCCGCGCCCCCGGATCAAATGGCGAGCCGGGCGCGGCGCGCAATAACGAGGCTGCATGCAGATTTCCCTGGCCGGCCGCACGGCCCTGATCACCGGCGGCTCCAAGGGCCTGGGCCTGGCGATGGCCGAAAGCTTCGCCGCGGCGGGCGCGGAGGTGGCCCTGGTGGCCCGCAACGCGGCCACGCTGGCGGCGGCCGAGGCCTCCGTGCGGGCCGCCGCCCCGGGGGCCAGGACGGTCGCCATCGCGGCCGACGTGGCGACGGCCGCCGGCTGCGAGGCGGCGTTCGAGGCCGCCGTAACGGCGCTGGGACGGGTCGACATCCTGGTCAACAACGCCGGCGCGGCGCGGGCGGCGCCGTTCCTGGCCACCTCCGACGAGGGCTGGCGGGAGGACCTGGACCTGAAGCTGTTCGCGCACATCCGGCTCTGCCGGCTGGCGCTGCCGGGGATGCAGCAGCGGCGCTGGGGCCGGATCATCAACGTGCTGGCCGTGGGGGCCAAGGCGCCGGGGAAGAACAGCCTGCCCAGCACGGTCTCGCGGGCGGCCAGCATGGCCATGACCAAGGCGCTGGCCGGCGAGGTGGCGGCCGACGGCGTGCTGGTGAACGCGCTGATGACCGGCCTGGTCGACAGCGACCAGTGGCGCCGGCGCTATCCCGGCGACGCCGACCTGGCGGCCTGGAAGGCGCAGGCCGGCAAGACCATCCCCATCGGCCGGGTGGGCGAGCCGCAGGAGTTCGCCAACGTGGCGCTGTTCCTGGCGTCGGACGCGGCCAGCTATGTCTCCGGCGTGGCCCTCAACGTGGACGGCGGCGTCTCGCCGGTCGTCTGAACTCGGAGGCCCGCGCAGGGGCCACGGCTTGACCGCACCCCGCGAAGCCCCAATGTTTGGGCCTGGACCGGCGGCCGGGACGCCGCGGAGGAGATCGACCGCGCCATGTCGCTGAGCTGCGCCCACCAGGCCGCGTCCAAGCCCACCAAGGCCGTGATGCGCACGGCGATGGCGGCGGCCAGGGCCAGGTGCCTGTCGGCGGGCCAGCGCTGGACCGCGCAGCGGCAGCGGGCCCTGGAGCTGCTGCTGGAGGCGGGCGGGCCGATCAAGGCCTATGAGCTGCTGGCCCGGTTCAAGGAGGGGGCGCAGACCGCGCCGCCCACCGTCTACCGGGCGCTGGACACCCTGGTGTCGCTGGGTCTGGCGCACCGGATCGCCAGCCTGAACGCCTACACCGCCTGCCACCTGACGGACGAGGGGCACTCGGCCTCGTTCCTGATCTGCGACTGCTGCGGGGCGGCGGAGGAGATCGCCACCCCGGCCGGCGGCCTGCTCGACGCCATCCGCGCCCAGAGCGACTTCCAGCCCAGCCACATCACCGTGGAGGCCCATGGGCGATGCCGGTCGTGCCGGACGTGAGATTCACGGGTCTGGAGCACGATGAGGTCAGGCGGAATCGCCCGCCCCAAACCCGCTCACCCCGGCCCCCCGGGTCCGGCCGGTGGCCGGCCCGAGGATAAACTCCGGCCGGGGCCCAGGTGAAACCCCCGAGACGCTCAGGCTGAATCCGGGTCCCGGCCTTCGCCCACAGGCGCTAACCTAAGGGCGACGGCGAACCTTTCCTCCCACGTGCTCTTCGGGACAGGGCAGGAAAAGCTCCGCGGCCAACCCGGCAGGCTTAAGTTGGCGCCCATGGGCCTTCGCCGGGATGAGCGGAGGCGGATCAACCCAATTTCAACCCCCTCTAGAGACCGAAGCCGAGGGCGGCGCGCAGGCGCTCCACGATGGCGGCTGGCGGCAGGGCCTGCAGGTCGCGGACCTGCAGCGTTTCCACCACCTGGCCGTCGCGGGAGGGCCTGGGCGCGCTCATGGCCGGGTCGCTGTCGGCAGAGAACAGCACCAGCGAAGGGGCCCCGGCGGCGGCGGCCACCTGCATTGGGCCGGTGTCGTTGCCCAGCGCCAGCTGCGCGCCGCGCGCGAGGCTGGCGATGTCGGCGAAGCCGGTGCGCCCGACCAGGCTGACGGCGGCGGGCTCGACGGTCTGGATCGCCCGGGCGAGGGCCTCCTCCTCCGCGCCGCGGCCGAGCAGGACCGGGGCGGTCCCGGTCGCCGCGAGGCGCCGTGCGATCTCGCCGAAGGCCGGGGCGGGCCAGCGTTTCTGCGGCCGGTGCGGCGCGCCGCCCGGGGCGATCAGGGCGTAGCGGGCGGGGAGTTCGAACCGGGCGGCGTCGCCCTGCAGCCAGGCGAGGTGCGGGCGGGGGATGTCATGCACGCCGGCCAGGGCCAGCTGCTCGGCCAGCACGTCCTGGATGTGGCGCTGCTGGCGCAGGCGTTGCGGGTGGCGGAAGGCCGCCCCCCAGGCCGTGCCGCACCAGGCCGGCGGCTCGGGGCGCAGCAGCTGGAAGTAGCGGTCGGTGCGCGACTGGCCCTGCAGGTCGTAGACCCGCTCGAAGCCGGCGCGGCGCAGGCGGCCGATCAGCCGGGCCACGGCGGGAAGGTCGCGCCAGGCGGGGCGGCCGTCGGTCCAGATCTCCTCGAACCAGCCGGCAGCGCGGGCCAGAGCCTCGAAGGGAGGCGTGGTCAGCAGGGTGAGGCGCGCGTCCGGATGGGCGCGCGCGATCGCCTCCATGGCCCCGGAAGCCTGGATGAAGTCGCCCAGGGCGGACAATTTGATGATGAGGATGCGAGTCATCGGCGCGGCGGATCATGGCGTCCGCAGCGGCCGAGGGCTAGATTGGGCGGATCGTTCCTGGGAGGGAGCGCGCAGGCGGGCGCTAAGCTCAAGGTCTCAAACGGAGGTCGCCATGTCCGTCGCCTGCACCCACCTCAACACCATCGCCGACGTGAAGCCCAGCGCCCGGGGCTGCGAGGATTGCCTGAAGATCGGCGGGGTCTGGCTGCACCTGCGGCTGTGCCGGGCCTGCGGCCACGTGGGCTGCTGCGACCAGTCGCCCCACAAGCACGCCACCGGGCATTTCCACGCCACCCGCCACCCGATCATCGAGGGCTACGACCCGCCGGAGGGGTGGGGTTGGTGTTATGTGGACGAGGTGTTCTTCGACCTGGGCGATCGAGCGACGCCGCAGGATGGGCCGATCCCGCGGTTCGGGTAGGGGACGCGCGCATGCCGACCGAGCCGTTCGACTTCACCGGGGCCGACGGCCAGCGCCTGTCCGGGCGGCTGGAGCGGCCTGAGGGCGGGCCGGCCAGGGCCTGGGCCCTGTTCGCCCATTGCTTCACCTGCTCGAAGACCTCGGTGGCCGCCAGCCGCATCTCGCGGGCGCTGGCGGCGCTGGGGGTGGGGGTGCTGCGGTTCGACTTCACCGGGCTGGGGGAGAGCGAGGGCGAGTTCGCGGCCTCGACCTTCAGCGGCAGCGTGCGCGACTTGCACGCCGCGCGCGACGCCATGGCCGCGGCGGGAACGCCGCCCAGCCTGCTGATCGGCCACAGCCTGGGCGGCGCGGCGGTGCTGGCCGCGGCCGGCGACATGGCGGGCGTGGCGGCGGTGGCGACGCTGGCGGCGCCGTTCGATGTGCAGCAGGTCACCGAGCTGTTCGGCGCGGACGGACTGCAGGCGATCGAGGAGACGGGCGAGGCAGAGGTGCGGCTGGACGGACGGCCTTTCATGGTGCGCAAGGCGTTCATCGACGACCTGCGCGCGCAGGACCAGGCCGAGCGGATCGGCCATCTGCGCCGGGCGCTCCTGATCCTGCACGCGCCGATCGACCGGACGGTGGACGTGGAGAACGCCACGCGGATCTTCATGGCCGCCCGGCACCCGAAGAGTTTCGTCTCCCTGGACCACGCCGACCACCTGTTGACCCGGCCGGCGGACGCCGCCTATGCGGCGGGCGTGATCGCGGCCTGGGCGTCCCGCTATCTGCCCGACGCGCCGGCCGCCGCGGCGGCGGCGGCCGATCCCGGTGTGGTGGAGGTGGAGACCACCGGGGCCGGCAAGTTCCAGGTGCGGGTGAAGGCGGGCGGCGCGACGTTCCTGGCCGACGAGCCGGTCTCCATGGGCGGCCTGGCCTCCGGGCCGACGCCCTACGAGCTGTTCAGCGCCGGCCTGGGCGCCTGCACGGCGATGACGCTCCGGCTCTACGCCGAGCTGAAGGGCTGGCCTCTGGCGGGCGTCAAGGTGGGCGTCACCCACTCCAAGGCGGCGGACCGGACCCCGCCCGACCTGTTCACGCGGGAGATCGAGCTCACCGGCGACCTTGACCCCGGGCAGCGCGCGCGGATGATGGCCATCGCCGACCGCTGTCCCGTGCACCGCACGATCGAGGGCGGGTCGAAGGTGGAGACCCTGGCCGCGGGCGGGCCTCTGACGCCGGAGGATCCGGCGGACCACGCCCGCGACATGGCGCGGGCCTGCGCGGACGGGTGAGCATGGCGGAAAACCCTTGGCCGGAGCTGGTCTACGCCGAGCTGCAGGACACCTGTGCGACCCTGCAGCTCTGGATGCAGGTGGTGGGCAAGGTGCGGCTGGCGCTGGCGCCCTGGCTGAACCACTCCTGGCATGTGCCTCTCTACGTGACGGCGCGGGGGCTGGGCACGGGGCCGGTCCCCTGCGGGGCCTTCGCGCTCGACATGGAGTTCGACTTCGTGGCCGGCGCGCTCAGCCTGCGCCGGGCGGACGGCGGCGCCCGGGCCGTAGCGCTGCGGCCGATGTCGGTCGCCGAGTTCTACGGGGCGGTGATGGAGGGGCTGGCGGGCCTCGGCGTGGACGTGAAGATCGGCGGGACGCCGAACGAGATGGCCGAGGCCGTACCCTTCGCCAAGGACCATGCGCCGCGGGTCTATGACGCGGCGCAGGCGCGGCGGTTCTGGCTGGCGCTCAGCCAGGCCTGGCGGGTGCTGAGCGCCTTCCGCACCGGCTTCCTGGGCAAGGCCAGCCCGGCGCACGTCTTCTGGGGCGGCTTCGACCTGGCGGCGACGCGGTTCTCCGGGCGGCCGGCGCCGCCGCATCCCGGCGGCGTGCCGCACCTGCGCGACGCGGTGACGCGCGAGGCCTATTCGCACGAGGTGTCGAGCGCCGGCTTCTGGCCCGGCGGAGGCGCCGTCGACTACCCGGCCTTCTACGCCTACGCCTATCCCGAGCCCACGGGGTTCCGGACGGCGAAGGTCGCGCCGGCGGCGGCGTTCTACCACGACGGGTTGAGGGAGTTCGTGCTGCCCTATGCGGCGGTGCAGGGCGCGGCCGATCCGGACGCCGTGCTGCTGGCGTTCCTGCAGTCGACCTACGAGGCGGCGGCGGACCTGGGCCGCTGGGACCGGGCGGCGCTGGAATGCGATCTGGGAAAGCCGGGAATTCCGCGGGTGGTGTGACGGGCGCAGCCTGCTCCCGCAAGTGGGAGAAGGGGACAGTATCCGGGCAAGCCCTAGCTTCCCCACCCCCACGGCCCTATCTGCCGCGACACAACTGCGGGGCCTTGCGTGCAGCCGATCATTTCCATCCAGGGCCTGTCGAAGACCTACGCCGGCGGCTTCCAGGCGCTGAAGAGCGTGGACCTGGAGATCGCCCGGGGGGAGATCTTCGCGCTGCTGGGCCCCAACGGTGCGGGCAAGACGACGCTGATCAACATCGTCTGCGGCCTGGTCAATGCGACCGCGGGCGTGGTCACCGCCGGCGGCCATGACATCCGCAAGGACTTCCGGGCGGCGCGCCGGAAGATCGGCCTGGTGCCGCAGGAGCTGGCCACCGACGCCTTCGAGACGGTGTGGGACACGGTGGGCTTCAGCCGCGGGCTCTACGGCAAGGCGCCGGACGCCGCGCACCTGGAAAAGGTGCTGCGCGACCTGTCGCTGTGGGACAAGAAGGACGCCAAGATCATCACCCTGTCGGGCGGCATGAAGCGCCGGGTGATGATCGCCAAGGCGCTGTCGCACGAGCCCGGCATCCTGTTCCTCGACGAGCCCACCGCCGGCGTCGACGTGGAGCTGCGCCGCGACATGTGGAACCTGGTGCGGGCTTTGCGCGACAGCGGCGTCACCATCATCCTCACCACCCACTACATCGAGGAGGCCGAGGAGATGGCCGACCGGGTGGGGGTGATCCGCAAGGGCGAGCTGATCCTGGTGGAGGAGAAGACCGCCCTGATGCGCAAGCTGGGCAAGCGGGAGCTGGGGGTGCACCTGCGCACGCCCCTGGAGACCATACCGCCGCAGCTGGCGGAGTTCCCGCTCACCCTCGCCGACGAGGGCCGCGAGATGATCTACGCCTTCGACGCCCAGGGCGACGACACGGGGGTCGCCAGGCTGCTGCGGCGGCTGGACGAACTGGGGATCGACTTCAAGGACCTGCAGACCCACGAGAGCTCGCTGGAGGACATCTTCGTCGACCTGGTGAGGGCCCGCCCATGAACGTCTACGCCATCCGGGCGATCATCCAGTTCGAGCTCGGGCGCACCTGGCGCACCTTGTTGCAGTCGATCGCCTCGCCGGTGATCTCGACGGCGCTCTATTTCGTGGTGTTCGGCTCGGCCATCGGCCCGCGGATGACCCAGATCGACGGGGTGAGCTACGGCGCCTTCATCGTGCCGGGGCTGATGATGCTGGCGATCCTGACCGAGAGCGTCTCCAACGCCGCCTTCGGCATCTACATGCCGAAGTTCACCGGCACGATCTACCAGGTGCTCTCGGCCCCGGTCTCGGCGATGGAGATCGTGCTGGGGTACGTAGGCGCGGCGGTGATCAAGTCGGTGCTGCTCGGCCTGATCATCCTGGCGACGGCGCGGCTGTTCATCCCCTACCACATCGCCCACCCGCTCTGGATGGCCGGCTTCCTGCTGCTGACGGCGATCACCTTCTGCCTGTTCGGCTTCATCCTCGGGATATGGGCCGACAGTTTCGAGCGGCTGCAGGTCGTGCCGATGCTGATCGTCACGCCGCTGACGTTCCTGGGGGGCAGCTTCTATTCGATCAGCATGCTGCCGCCACTCTGGCGGAAGATCACCCTGTTCAACCCGGTGGTCTATCTGGTGAGCGGTTTCCGCTGGAGCTTCTACGGCGTCTCCGACGTGGGCGTCGGCGCCAGCCTGGCGATGACCGCGGTGTTCATGGCTGTCTGCCTGACGGCGATCTGGTGGATCTTCAAGACCGGGTACCGGCTGAAGCCGTGACGGACGCCCTGCGGTGACGGACCCGTCAGGGCGGGCCGGTGGCTTGCTCGGCGATCTGGCGGGCGCAGGCGACGAGGTCGGGGGTGAGGAGTTCCGCCGCGGCGTTGTGCAAGTGCGGCGCGCGGTTCTCAGATGCAACCCCCGGCGCTGCGGCTGGAACCCCCTCCACCGCTTCGCGGCCCCGCTCCCCCACCGGGTCGCCGCGCGACCCGGCCCCCCGAACTTCGTTCGCCACCCCCAGAGGGGGTGGAGATGGGGGAGGACCTGTAGGGCTTTCGGCGGGCAGGCCGAGGAGTTCGGAGAGGCGTTCGACGCCGACATCGAAGGGGAGGTCGGCGAAGGCCTCGGCCTCGGTCTCGAGCCGATGGGCCAGCGCCCATTCGAGCTCCTGGCGATCACCAAAAGGGGCATGGATGCGGATGGCCGGGGCAAGGGCCGCCCTGAGCCGTTCCTTGCGGGCCTGCACGCGCTGGACCGCCGCGGCCCGGGCCTCGCCGGCGAAGCGGCGGCGCAAGCTGAGCGCGAGGCGCATGGCCCGGCCCATGCGGTCGAAGGCGACCAGATGGGGCGCTGGATCGCCGCCCTCGGCCTCGACGGCCTCTGCGCGCCGAGATGCGGCGCGGGCGCGGTCCATGGCGAGCTGGGCGAACTCGGCCAGCATGGCGAGATCGTCGATGTCGGCGGGCGCGTTCACGAACAAAACGAGAACATACGAGGCTCGTTCTGTCAAACATTTTCGCGATGGCGTCGACACGGTTGCGGGCCGTCGCGGACTTTGCCGCGCGGGTCGGCCTTGGCCAAGGTCGCGCGCGCCGCCCGGGCCCCCATCTAAGGGACCGAGGAGAAGGAGACGCCCGCCGATGTGCCGCAACATCAAGACCCTGTTCAACTTCGACCCGCCGGCCACGGATGCGGAAATCCGCGACGCCGCGCTGCAGTTCGTCCGCAAGCTGTCCGGCTTCAACGCCCCTTCGAAGGCCAACCGCGAAGCCTTCGACACCGCCGTGGGCGAGGTCGCCGCCGTCGCCCACCGCCTGTTCGAGAGCCTGGAAACCGCCGCCCAGCCCAAGGACCGCGACGAGGAGGCCGCCAAGGCCAGGGCCCGCTCCGCCGAGCGCTTCGGCGCGAAGCAGCCCGCGTAGCGACGGAAATAGGGAGCCCGACCTTTCTCGAGCTGGCGCGCCCTCAGCGACCGCAACCGGGTGGCTGGCCAGGATGCGGACGGGGTGATTTCATCTGATGATGAACGTTGCGCCGCGGTGATGCGCCCGCCAACGGATGATGAGTTGCTCGGGGAACTGCGCCGGCTCCTCGCCAGGCGCGGCAAGCTTACGATGAGCCTCATCGAGGCCTCGCAGCTCACCCGGCATCCCAACCCCTACATTCGTCGGTTTGGAAGCCTGACAGCCGCCTATCAGCGGATCGGTTACGATATGAACGCGCGGCAGCGCGCCGCGGCGGTTCGCTTCCGCAGGCCGGGGAAACAGTAAAACGGGCCTTGCTTGGCGGTTGCAGGTTGAAACCGGGATCAGGTCGAGGCGTTGCCTGGGGCTTGCCCCCTCCACCACCGGCTCTTCGCCGCGCTCGGCCAGCGGTCCACCTCCCGCCGTCCGCTTCGGGACGGGGGAGGTAAGTGGAGGCGAGGGGAGGCTACCCCTTCACCAACCGGAACGGCACCACCGCCCGCTCGTGCGGCGAAACGGCCAGGCGCTTGTCGACCGGGGGGAAGGCGCGCTGGGCGCAGTCCTCGCGTTCGCAGATGCGGCAGCTGACGCCGATCGGCTCGGGCGGGGCCTTGAGGTCGACGCCCTGCGAATAGACGAAGGCGTCAGCGTACTGCAGCTCGCAGCCGAAGCCCAGGACGTAGCGGCGGTCCTTGGTCAGGTAGGCGCCGGACAACTTGCGCACCGTGCGCGCCACGCAGAGGTAGCGCACCCCGTCGGGCATCTCGGCCACCTGGACGTGGAAGCCCGCCGCCGCGCCCACCGCCTCGTGCACGTTCCACAGGGGGCAGGTCCCGCCGAAGCGGGCGAAGCGGAAGCGGGTGGCCGAGTGGCGCTTGGTGATCGAGCCCGCCGCGTCGACCCGGACGAAGTACATCGGCACGCCCCGCTCGCCGGGCCGCTGCAGGGTCGAGAGCCGGTGGCAGACCTGCTCCAGGCTGGTGTGGAAGCGCAGCGCCAGCTGCTCGACGTCGTGGCGCATCTCGCGGGCCGCCAGGGCGAAGCGGCGATAGGGCATCAACAGGGCGCCGGCCGCATAGTTGCCGAGGCCCATGCGGCAGACGTCCACCGCCTCGGGGCTGAGGAAGCCCGCCTGCGCCAGCTCGGCCTCGATCAGGTCGGAGAGCGCGTGGGAGACCAGGTGGAAGGCCATCTGGAAGGCCCGCGTCTGGGTCGACTGCGCCGGGTTGAGCGCCAGGACCCGGGCCTCGGGATCGAAGCGGCGCATGGTCTCGCCGCGGGCGTCGAGGTTGACGGCGACCCCCGTCTCGTCGCGCAGCCAGGCGGCCAGCGCCAGCTCGCTCGAGGCCGCGCTCTCCAGGTCGAGCCGGGCGGAGAGGGCTTCGGCGGCGCAGTCGAGGGTGTCGAGGTAGTTGTTCTTGTCGTTGAAGAAGTCGCGCACCTCCTCGTAGGGGAGCAGCGCGCTGGCCGCCACCGCCTCGTCGAGGCCCACCGCCTCGTCCGCCAGCTTCAGCCGCTCGTCCAGGCGGTGGAAGGCCCGGTGCAGGTCCAGGTAGCGGCGGGCGAAGGCCGGCGACTGCAGGGCCACCTGGCGGATCTCCGACAGGGTGACCGGGCTTTCGGCGCGGGCGTCGTCGGCCAGCGCCTCGCGCAGGTCGGCCACCAGCCGCTGGCCGTCGTCGGCGTCGAGGGCGGCGGCCGGCACGCCGAAGGTGTCGCTCAGGGCGGCGATGATCCGGGCGGTCACCGGCCGCTGGTTCGCCTCGATTTGCGACAGATAGCTGATAGAGACGCCGAGATGCCGGGCGCTGATTGACAAGGTCCAGCCGCGGGCCTCACGCAGGGCCCTGACGCGGGGGCCGATGAACAGCTTTTCGCGCGTTCGCAACTTCGCTTTCCGTAACGGGACCTCGGCGAATGTTTCGCACGATCCTGTTTGCGTTTCCGCCGGTTTAGCGGCTTAAGCGTTCGATCGCCAAGAGTATAGGTCGCTCTCTGCGCGCCGCCAGGTTTTCGCAACTTCGCTAGAGGCCCATGAAACAGATCCTCGAAGAGCTAGAGCGGCGCAGGGCCGAGGCCCGCGCGGGGGGCGGCGAGCGCCGGGTGGCGAGCCAGCACGCCAAGGGCAAGCTGACCGCGCGGGAGCGGATCGACCTGCTGGTGGACGAGGGCACCTTCGAAGAACTGGACATGTTCGTCGAGCACCGGGTGGTCGACTTCGGCATGGCCGACCAGAAGATCGCCGGCGACGGGGTGGTGACCGGCTGGGGCGAGATCGGCGGCCGGCTGGTCTACATCTTCTCCAAGGACTTCACGGTGTTCGGCGGCTCGCTGTCGAACGCCCATGCCCAGAAGATCGTCAAGATCCAGCGCCAGGCCATGAAGGTGGGCGCCCCGATCATCGGCCTGTTCGACGCCGGCGGGGCGCGGATCCAGGAGGGCGTGGACGGCCTGGCGGGCTACGCCGACATCTTCCTGGAGAACACCCTGGCCTCGGGCGTCATCCCGCAGATCGCGGTGATCATGGGCCCCTGCGCCGGCGGCGACGTCTATTCGCCGGCGATCATGGACTTCATCTTCATGGTGAAGGACACCAGCTACATGTACGTGACCGGCCCGGAGGTGGTGAAGACCGTCACCCACGAGGAGGTCACCCACGAGGAACTGGGCGGCTACCGGGTCCACTCCATCAAGTCCGGCGTCGCCGACGGGGCGTTCGAGAACGACCTGGAGGCCCTGACCCAGGTGCGGCGGATGGTGGACTTCCTGCCGCTGTCGAACCGCGAGAAGCCGCCGCTCCGCAAGAGCTTCGACACCCCGGACCGCGAGGAAGCCAGCCTCGACACCCTGGTGCCGGCCAATCCCAACAAGCCCTACGACATGAGGGAGCTGATCACGAAGATGGTCGACGAGGCCGACTTCTTCGAGATCGGCGAAGGCTTCGCCCGCAACATCATCGTGGGCTTCGCCCGCATGGACGGCGCGCCGGTCGGCGTCGTCGCCAACCAGCCGCAGGTGCTGGCCGGGGTGCTGGACATCGACGCCTCGCGCAAGGCGGCCCGCTTCGTGCGGTTCTGCGACGCCTTCGAGATCCCGCTCATCACCCTGGTGGACGTGCCGGGCTTCATGCCGGGGACCAAGCAGGAACAGGGCGGGCTGATCCGCCACGGGGCGAAGCTGCTGTTCGCCTTCGCCGAGGCCACCGTGCCGAAGGTGACGCTGATCACCCGCAAGGCCTACGGCGGCGCCTATGACGTGATGAGCTCCAAGCACATCCGCGGCGACGTGAACTACGCCTGGCCCACGTCCGAGATCGCGGTGATGGGCGCCAAGGGGGCGGTGGAGATCATCTTCCGCGCCGAGATCGGCGACCCGGCGGCGCTGGCCGCGCGGACGGCCGAGTACCAGGAACGGTTCGCCAATCCGTTCGTGGCCGCCAGCCGCGGCTACATCGACGACGTGATCAAGCCGCGGGAGACCCGCAAGCGGATCATCCGTGCGCTGAGGACGCTCAAGACCAAGGTCCTGAGCAACCCCGCCAAGAAACACGACAACATCCCGCTGTAGACGGTCGCCATGTTCTCCAAGATCCTGATCGCCAACCGCGGCGAGATCGCCGTCCGTATCATCAAGTCCTGCCGGAAGATGGGGATCGCCACCGTGGTGGTCTATTCCGAGGCCGACGCGGACTCCATGGCCGTGGAGATGGCCGACGAGAGCGTGGCCATCGGGCCGGCGCCGGCCTCGGAGAGCTATCTCGTCGCCGACAAGATCGTCGCCGCCTGCCGGCGGACGGGCGCGGAGGCCGTGCACCCCGGCTTCGGCTTCCTGTCGGAGAACGCCGGCTTCGCGCGGCGGCTGGCCGACGAGGGCATCGTGTTCATCGGGCCCAACCCGCACGCCATCGAGGCGATGGGCGACAAGATCCAATCCAAGAAGTTCGCCGTCGCGGCCGGCGTGTCCGTCGTGCCGGGCCACGTGGGCGAGATCGACGACACCGCCCACGCCATCAAGATCGCCGAGGAGATCGGCTATCCGGTGATGCTGAAGGCCTCGGCCGGCGGCGGCGGCAAGGGCATCCGCATCGCCTGGAACCGCAAGGACGTCGAGGAGGGCTTCCCGGCGGTGCGCGCCGAGGCCAAGGCCAGCTTCGGCGACGACCGGATCTTCATCGAGAAGTTCATCGTCAACCCGCGCCACATCGAGATCCAGGTGCTGGGCGACAAGCACGGCCATGTGGTGCACCTGTTCGAGCGCGAGTGCTCGATCCAGCGCCGCAACCAGAAGGTCATCGAAGAGGCGCCCTCGCCGCTGCTGGACCAGGCGACCCGCATGGCCATGGGCGCCCAGGCGGTGAAGCTCGCCCAGGCGGTGGGCTACGATTCCGCCGGCACCGTCGAGTTCGTCGCCGGCCAGGACAAGAGCTTCTTCTTCCTGGAGATGAACACCCGCCTGCAGGTGGAGCACCCGGTGACCGAGCTGATCACCGGGGTGGACCTGGTGGAGCAGATGATCCGCTCGGCGGCGGGCGAGCCGCTGCCGTTCGGCCAGGCGGACCTGTCGATCGACGGCTGGGCCATCGAGAGCCGGATCTACGCCGAGGACCCCTACCGCGGCTTCCTGCCGTCGATCGGCCGCCTGGTGCGCTACGACCCGCCCCGCGAAGGCGAGTTCGGGCCGGTGAAGGTGCGCAACGACGCCGGCGTCCGCGAGGGCGACGAGATCTCGATGTTCTACGACCCGATGATCTCCAAGCTGTCCACCTGGGCGCCCGACCGCCTGCAGGCCATCGACGCCATGGGCCGGGCGCTGGAGGACTTCCACATCGAGGGCCTGGGACAGAACATCCCGTTCCTGGCCGCAGTGATGGACCAGGAGCGGTTCCGCTCCGGCAACCTCTCCACCAACTACATCAAGGACGAGTTCGCCGACGGCTTCCACGGAACCAAGCCCACGGACTTCCAGCGCAACCTGATGGCGGCGGTGGGCTGCGCCATGCACCGGACCCTCACCGCGCGCGCGGCGCCGCAACTGGTGCGCCGCGAATGGGTGGTGGTGGAGAACGGCGACAAGCGGCTGGTACGCCTGACCAATGGCGGCGGCGCCTTCAACGTCGAGTTCGTGGGCGAGGGGCGCAAGCTCAACCTCACCGACGTGGTCTGGCGGCCGGGGCTGCCGGTGTTCCGCGGGGCGCTGGACGGGGTCAACTTCACCGCCCAGGTGAAGCCGGCGGCCGAGGGCTTCGTCATCCGCCACCGGGCGGCCCAGGCGCACGTGCTGGTGTTGACGCCCCGCTCGGCCGAGCTGCACGAGAAGCTGCCGCCGAAGAAGGCGGCCGACACCTCCAAGCTGATCCTGTCGCCCATGCCGGGCCTCGTGGTGAGCCTGGACGTGGCGGTGGGCCAGCAGGTCAGCGCCGGGCAGCAGATCGCCATCATCGAGGCGATGAAGATGCAGAACATCATCCGCGCCGAGCGCGACGGGGTGGTGAAGGTCGTCGGCGCCGCCGCCGGCGACTCGGTGGCCGCCGACGAGGTGCTGGTGGAGTTCGCGTGATGCAGACCTTACGGATGCTGGGCGGTTTCGCCTCGATCAGCGAGCTGACGCGGCGTCACGGCCTGACCGCCCGGGCGATCCGCTACTACGAGGAGCGCGGCCTGATCGAGGCGGCTCGCGACCGCCATAACGCCCGGCGCTTCGACCAGCGCGCGCAGCGCAGGCTGGCGCAGATCACCCAGCTGCGCCAGGCGGGCCTGCCCATCCCCGACATCGAGGACATCCTCAACCGCGCCGAATCCGCCGACGGGCGCGACGTGACCGGCTTGGCCCTGCAACGGCTGGCGGAACGGCTGGAGGTTCTGGACGGCGAGCGCCGCGCGGTGCAGGCCACCATCGAGGCGGTGAAGCAAGGCGCCATCGCCCCCGCGCCCTCGCAGTGACGTCCTTCCTTCTCTCGCAAGGGAAGAAGGAAGCATCAGCGCGGCGGCCCCCAAAAACAACGACCGCGCAGGCGTTCCGCGCGGCCGGGCTGCTGGGGGAGGGTGTCGGCTGACCCGTCTTCCGATGCGGGGGGCTGGGGGGGCTGTTCAGGGTCCGAACCGGTTCCGATCAGCCGACGGGGAGGACTTTGTCCCGGCGCTGTGGCGCGAGAATGCTCGGAATTGGGCGCTTTCACGGCGAGAGGGAGCGTGCTCTGGCGGGCACACCTGGCCCGAGATCGATATTTGACGGCCGGGAGACCATTGCGCCGGATGAAATGTCTGTCGATAGTGTCGCTAACGGCGGTCATATTTTGGCCGTCAGGGCGTGGGGCCCCGCGGCGCCTCCGGAACCTTCGGGTTCCGCGCGGATCAGTACGAGGCGGCAGAGGCGGTCCTACGGGCCGCCTTCTTTGCATTTGGAGCCGGTGCGCGCCCCGGCCGGTGGTGCTCCGTGGACGGAATTCCGTCAGGCGGAGCGCAGAAAAACCGGCGTTCGATTGCAGCTTGCCTCTGGGTTCCACGCATAATAATTCTCGAGACTGCACAGGTGCGGCCTGACGGGGCCGAGAGTCGGGAATGAGCGCGAGCATCTTCATCAGCTTTGCGGCGCCGGACCGCAAGGTCGCCAGCACCTTGTGCAAGGCGCTGGAGAGCCGTGGCTTCAGGTGCTGGTTCTCGAGCCGCGACATTCTCCCGGGGGAGAACTTCCAGGTCGCGATCGTGCGCGCGATCCGCAAGGCGAAGATCCTGCTGCTGGTGTTCACCGCCAATTCCAACGCCTCCGAGGAAATGACCAAGGAACTGGCGCTGGCCAGCCAGGAGCGGCTGATCGTCGTGCCGCTCCGGGTGGAGGACGTGGCGCCGAACGAGGCCTTCGCCTACGAATTCGCCACCCGCCAGTGGATCGACTTCTTTGCCGACTGGGAAGCGGCCATCGACCAGCTGAGCGAGCGCCTCGCGCAGGCCCTGCCCGGCCAGGCGCAGCCGGACCCGGTGCTGGCCGCCGCCAAGGCCGAGGCGCCGGAGCTCCGCGAACGCGCCGCGCCGTCGCCGGTCAAGGTCGAGGCGCTGGCGGCGATGGAGCCGCCCGCCCCGGTCGCGCCCCCTGCGCCGCCGCCCAAGGCCGCCGCGCCCCCGCCGCCGAAACCCAAGCCCGAGCCGCCGCCCGCCGCCGATGCGCCGGTGCTGGTGCGCGACACCATCGGCGCCGAGGCGCCGCTCGCGGCGGCGGACAGTTCCGACGCGCATCCGGCCGCGCCGAGAAAGCGGGCCGGAATGCTGGCGGTCGCCGCGGTGGTGCTGGTGGCGCTGATCGGCCTCGGCCTCGCCTCGCCGGCGCTGTTCGGCAGGAAGCCCCAGGCGAAGACCGGCCTGGCTACGGCGGCCGCCGCCTCGCCGCGACCGGTTGCCGCCGTGCAGCCGGCGGAGGCGGTTGCCCTCCAGCCCGAAGCGGCGGCCGAGACCGCGCCGGAGCCGGTCAAGGCCGCGCCGCGGCCGAAGCGCAAGGCCGCGCCCAAGCCCACGGTGGACGACGTTCCGTACTGAGCGCAACCCTAAGCGGCGTCGGCGCCCTTGCCTCAGCCGTCGCTCTGCGGCCAGCAGGCGCGGCGGGTCTCGCGGACGTTGCCGCGGTCGAATTCCTTGATCGGATCGGTGAGCTGGTCGTAGGGGACCAGCGAGGGGTGCAGGCGTCTGGCCTCGTCCTTGGCGGGCCGCTCCGTCCGGCGCCAGCCGTCCATGCGCCGTTGCGCGCTCCAGCGCTCGTGCTCCAGTTCGGAGAGCGCCTCCAGCTCGGCGCCGTCGGCGTAGAGCGCCCCTGTCTTCAGCACCGGCAGGCCGCGGACGCCGCGCCACAGGGCGGGGTCGATTCCCGCGCTGGCCAGCTTGGCCGGCACGTGGGCCACCACGTCGCGGTTGGCCTGGCGGAAGGTCTCGTCGAGGTCGTCCCAGGCGTAGGCCGAGCGGTTGGCGGGATCCTCGCGCACCTCCGGCGCCAGGGACCGACGGTAAGCCTCGTTGAAGGCGCGGGCGGCGGCGTCGGGCCGGGCGGAGAGGAACTCGCTGGCCTCGAGGATGGTGTCCAGGTCGCCGAACGGGATCAGGGCGTCCAGGCCGCGGGCGCCGCCGCTCCGGCCGGCGACGGTGGCGGAATCGCGCAGGCGCACGAAGATCGCCGGCTGGCCGATGTCGATGGCCCGCGTCAGCGACTGCAGCATGCCGGCCGCCGCCAGGGCTTCGGAGTCGCTGGCCAGGCAGACGTAGGCGGTGGTGATGGGGCCGGCCACGGCCACGGTCCGGGCCACCGCGATGGGGTCGGGGGAGATGGCGACGCTGCTGACCTGGCCTTCAATGAAGACGAACTCCGCCGAGGCGTCGGCCTCCGGGGCGCGGACCCGGAACACTCCCTCCAGCGCCTTGGCCTGGGGGTCGATGACGGTGATGCGCGGCGGCTGCAGATAGGTGGTGCGGCAGTTGACGATCAGGTCGCGGGCGATGGCGTGGCCGGTGTGGCCGAAGCCGACGATCAGGGCGTGGATACGGGCGTGACCCAGGTCGCGGGCGACGAGGAAAGGCGGGTGCTCCAGGTTCAGGGTCCGCGCCGAGATGGCGGCCCGGGACAGGACGCGGGTGTGGGCCTCGTTGAGGGTGGCCGCGGCGTCCTCGGCCAGGCGCACGTCGCGCATCATCAAGGTGATCAGCGCCCGCGGCGCGGCGGCGCGCGCCGCCCGCGCCAGCGCCATGGCCAGGGCGTCGTCGTCCAGGGACACCAGGATGTGGCTGGCGTCGACAGCGTGCTCCAGCACGGTGGTGGTGGGTTCCTCCGGCGGCCAGGGCAGGGCGATGGCGCGGGCCGTGGAGACGCTGAGCGCGGGTGCGCCCAGCCACAGGACGCTGAAGCCGGCGGCGCGGGCGGCCTCGAAGCCGGCGGTGGCCACGCCGTCGCCGCCGATGACCACCACCTCCTGGCGCAGGCGCCGCGCGACGCCCAGGGCGAGCTGCGACTGCAGGAGCGCGCCCAGCGCCACCAGGGCGGTGGAGAACACCACCACCAGGCCCGCCCAGCGCGCGGTGCGGAACCGCCAGTCGGCGGAGCCCGCGCCGCCGCCGTAGACGTCGTTGTAGGCGAACAGCGCCCCCGACCGGTAAAGCGAATCGGCGAAGTCCTGGCCGTGGTCGAGCCAGCCCCAGGTCCCCAGCGACACGGTGACCACCGCCAGCACCGGAATGACCCAGGCCATCCGCAACGAGAAGAGGCCCCGTCGCCTGCGCCGCTTCATCTCACGCCCCCTGCGGCCCCTCCGGGCCGGCCCGCTGCGGATGATAGGCCTATCGCCGGCCTGCGGGCCACGCTCAAGTGGTGTAGCCTGATCCCGGCCGCCGCCGCGCGGCCCGGCGGCGAGCCTCGCGGCCGGGGACATTTCAGGCCCGCGCGGGCAGGGAGAGGTGCGTGACATCCAGGCTGAAAGATCCTGCGCATCGATGGCCGCTCAGCATCGCCATCATGCTGGCGATGATCATGAACTCCCTGGACACCACCATCGCCAACGTCGCCCTGCCGCACCTGCAGGGCAGCATCTCGGCCTCGCAGGAGCAGATCTCCTGGGTGCTCACCTCCTATATCGTGGGCGGCGTGGTGGCGACGCCGCTCACCGGCTGGGCGGCCTCGCGGATCGGGCCCAAGCGGCTGTTCATCGTCGCCATCATCGGCTTCACCGTCGCCTCCATGCTCTGCGGCGCGTCCACGAACCTGTCGGAGATCGTGATCTTCCGCCTGGCGCAGGGAATGTTCGGGGCGGTGATGATGCCGCTGTCGCAGACCGTGATGCTGGACATCACCCCGGCGGCCGAGCGCGGCAAGTCGATGGGGCTGTGGAGCGCGGGCACCATGCTGGGACCGGTCATGGGGCCGGCGCTGGGCGGCTTCCTGACGGACCGGCTCACCTGGCGGTGGGTGTTCTACATCAACGTGCCCGTGGGGATCATGGCCATCCTCGGCATCCTGACGTTCATGGCCCGCGACGGCGACGAGCCGGCCAAGCGCTTCGACTTCCTGGGGTTCGGGGCGCTCGCCTTGGCCATCGGCGGCTTCCAGCTGATGCTCGACCGCGGCCCGTCGCTGGACTGGTTCGCCTCGCGCGAGGTGTGCATCGAGGGGCTGACCGCCCTGGTCGGCGCCTGGATCTTCGTGATCCACACCATGACGGCGCCGCATCCGTTCTTCGACCGGGCGCTGTTCCGCGACCGCAACTTCATGATGGCCGGCGTCCTGGCCTTCGTGGTGGGGATGCTGCTGTTCTCCACCCTGGCCCTGATGCCGCCGCTGATGCAGAACCTGCTGGGCTATCCGGTGCTGACCAGCGGCCTGGTGAACATGCCACGCGGGGTGGGATCGATGGTCTCCATGCTGGTGGTGGGCCAGCTCATCGGCCGGCTCGACAGCCGGCTGGTGATGATGGCCGGCTTCGGCCTCTGCGGCTTCTCGCTCTGGCAGATGACGCAGTTCGACCTCACCATGCCGGCCGAGCCGATCATGCTCGCAGGTCTGCTGCAGGGCCTGGGCATCGGCCTGATGTTCGTGCCGCTCAGCACGCTGGCGTTCGCGACGCTGGCCCCGCGGCTGCGGGCCGAGGGCGCGTCGGTGTTCAACCTGGTGCGCAGCATGGGCTCCGGCGCCGGCATCTCGATCATGAACGCCCTGATCGTCTCGAACACCCAGGTCTTGCACGCCGAGCTGGGCGGGCGCATCGATCCCTCGAATCCCGTCCTGGGCGCCGACGCCAGCGCGCGGATAGACCTGTCCACCGTCGCGGGCCTGGCCGCATTGAACGGCGAGATCAACCGGCAGGCGGCCATGGCGGCCTATCTGGACGACTTCCGCCTGATGTTCGTCGTGACCCTGGTCTGCATGCCGTTCCTGCTGCTCATGCGGATTCCGCGCGGCCAGTCGCTCTCCACCTCCTAGGGCCGGTCCGATGCCGTTCCCGCAAGATGCGCCTGTGGAAAAGGTATTGGACCGTGGCCGGGCCGCGCCACAGAAGCGAGGGGTGGATATCGGCGGGCAGTCGACGTGGCGCTCGCCTGACGCCCAAGTATAGATGGGCGCGGAGGCCGGCGTATGCAGGACGGATCGGGCGCTTCTACCGCGGACGGCGGCCCAGGGCCTGCCCCGGGCGACGAAATCATCTGGCGATCCGGCGGGCCGGCCGGCGGCGTGACCTCGTCGGCGCGGGAGGCGCTGTCGAGCCCGGAAGAGATCATCGAGGAAGCGCGGGCCGGCCGGATGTTCATCCTGGTCGACGACGAGGACCGGGAGAACGAGGGCGACCTGATCATCCCCGCCCAGATGGCGACGCCCGAGGCGATCAACTTCATGGCCCGCCACGCCCGCGGCCTGATCTGCCTGGCGCTCACCGAGGAGCGGGTCCGTGAGCTCGGCCTCGTCGCCATGAGCCAGCGCAACGAGGCGCCGCTGCAGACCGCCTTCACCGTGTCGATCGAGGCGCGCGAGGGAGTGACCACCGGCATCTCGGCGGCGGACCGGGCGCGCACGATCCAGGTGGCCATCGACCCGGCGTGCGGGGCCGCCGACATCGTCTCCCCCGGCCACATCTTCCCGCTGACGGCGCGCACCGGCGGGGTGCTGGTGCGCACCGGCCATACGGAGGCCTCCGTCGACATCGCCCGGCTGGCGGGCCTCAACCCCGCCGGGGTAATCTGCGAGATCATGAACGACGACGGCAGCATGGCCCGGCTGCCGGATCTGGTGCAGTTCTCGCAGCTGCACGGGATCAAGATCGGCGCCATCGCCGACCTGGTGGCCTACCGCTGCCGGCACGACACCCTGATCAGATGCGTCCGGGAATACCGGTTCGAAAGCGACTACGGCGGCGAGTGGCGCGCCAGGCTCTACGCCAACCACAGCGAGGGCACCGAGCACCTGGCGCTGGTCAAGGGGGAGATCTCCCCGGACAAGCCGGCCCTGGTGCGGGTGCACACCATGTCGTTCCTGGACGACGCCCTGGGCCGCACCGGGCCGCGGGCGCACCTGCTGCAGAACTGCATGCGAATCATCTCCGAGGCCGGCGGCGGGGCGATCATCCTGCTGCGCCACAGCCACGGCGCCTCGCTCAACGACTGGATCGGCGACCCGCCCTGGAACGCCGCGGCGCCGGGCGGGCGGCTGACGCGGGAGTACGGGGTCGGCGCCCAGATCCTGCGCGACCTGGGGGTGCGGGACATGACCCTGCTGTCCAACTCGGCCAAGCACCGGCTGGCGGGGCTTGAGGGCTATGGCCTGAGGATCTGCGAGGAAAGGCCGATCGGGGACTAGCGGCGGCTCGAAATCCGCACCGGACCGGCCTATGCAGGGCCAGGATCGGAAGGAGGACGCCTGCGTGACCTACGAGACCCTGCAGTACGAGGTCGAGGACGGCCTGCTGACCCTGCGCCTCAACCGGCCGGAGCAGATGAACGCCTTCACGGTGACCATGGCCCACGAGCTGGAGGCGGCCTACGCCCGCGCCAGCGCCGACGACGCCGTGCGCGCCATCGTGGTCACCGGCGCGGGCAAGGCGTTCTGCGCCGGCATGGACCTGTCGACCGGCGGCAACGTCTTCGGCCTGGACGAGAGCCAGCGGCCGACGCCGGCGGACCTGGCCGACCGCTTCGACGACCCGGCGATCCAGCAGGGGGTGCGCGACACCGGCGGGCGGGTGGCGCTGGCCATGGTGAACTGCCTGAAGCCGATCGTGGGCGCGATCAACGGGGCGGCGGTGGGCATCGGCGCCACCATGACCCTGCCGATGGACTTCCGCTTCGCCTCGGAGAAGGCGCGGTTCGGCTTCGTGTTCGGGCGGCTGGGCATCACGCCGGAGGCCTGCTCCTCCTGGTTCCTGCCGCGGATCGTAGGCCTCGAGCAGGCGCTGGAGTGGACCTACCGGGCCGACATCTTCGACGCCAGGGAGGCGCATGCGAAGGGGCTGGTGCGGGCGGTGACCTCGCCGGAAACCCTGCTGGACGAGGCCAGCGCCTTCGCACGGTCCCTGATCACCGAGCGTTCGCCGGTGAGCGTGGCGCTGATCCGCCAGATGATGCTGCGCCACCTGAGCGCCACGCCGCTGGAGGCGCACCGGGCCGAGTCGCTGGCGATGTTCTACACCAGCGTCGGCGACGGCAAGGAAGGCGTGAAGGCCTTCCTGGAGAAGCGGCCCCCGCAGTTCGCCGCCCACGCGTCGGACATGCCGCCGGTGTTCCCGGAAGGGTAGGAGGCTTTCAGGGCGCTCTACGAGGGTGTGCGGGGAGCCGGGCGCAGGCCGGCGGTCCCGTGGAGCGCGGCGATCCGGGATCGTTGGCGGGAGCCGTGGGGGAAGACCGAGGCCGGCGCGGATGCGGGCGATGCAGGCTTCCACGGGGTCTTGTGCGAAGTCCTCGTAGAGGGCCTCCTCGTCGAGCCGCTCCTCCCGTTCGTCCAGCAGGCGCTCGGCCTCGTCGCTTTCGGTCTCGGCGCAGACCTGGCGGGTTCCGGCCGCGCGGGCGGCCAGGACGCGGTGCTTCCTGACCGCATCAGGCGCACCTCGAGGGCCAGGCTCAGGCGCACCGAGCGGGAGACCGGTGGAAGGCGAGCGCCAATCCCTCGGCCGCCTCGGTGGTCTCCGCAGCCTGCGCCCGCGCAGCGAGCCCACGGGCCAGCGCAAGCCCGAGCTCGGCGAGCTCCGCCAGTACGCGGCTGTGCCGCTCCGCCATTTCCGCCGTCAATGCCATGAACAAAAAGAGAACAAGAAGCCGGCCGATTGTCAAGGTTTTTCGGCGGCGGCCGGGCGCGCATCGGGCCGTCGGGAGACCGGGCCGTATTCCGCCCCAGCGGCCTCCGCGTTGACCGGGGCGTCCGAAAAAGGCATGCCTCCTCCGGCATTCGCCTCCTCGCAACCTGTCCAGGCGCCGAACCCCCGACCGCCGATGAAGCTGACCGTCACCGACCGCGAAGGCGCGGTCCACGAACTTCCGGCGCAGGCGGACGACGTGCTGATGGTGCTGATCCGCGACCGGGTCGACAACGCCGTGGGCGTCTGCGGCGGCGTCATCTCCTGCGGCACCTGCCTGGTGCAGTTCGAGCCGGAGGAGGCCGCGCGGCTGCAGCCTGCGTTCCCGGACGAACTGGAGATGCTGGAGGCGCTGGACGCCCGCCCCGGCGAGCGGCTGGGCTGCCAGGTCCGCATGGTCCCCGCCCTCGACGGCCTGGCCTTGACCGTCGCCCCTGAGGCGTGAGGACCCGCGCCTCCTACAGCTTGAAGACCCGGGCGGCGTTCTCGCGCAGGAATTTCGGCCAGACCTCTTCCTTGAACGGCACGGTCTCCAGTTCGCTGAAGATGCGGTCCAGCGAGAGGCCGGCCGGGAAGTATCCGGCGTACATGATCTTGTCCGCGCCGCGCTTGTTGGCGTAGTCGATGATCGCCTTCGGGTAGTGCTTCGGCGCAAAGGCGCTCGTGCAGTAGTAGAGGTTGGGGTACTTCAGCATCAGCTTGACGGCGAGCTCTTCCCAGGGCTCCGCGCCGTGGCGCATGACGAATTTCAGCTCCGGGAAGAACCAGCAGACCTCGTCCACCAACTCCACGTGCTGGCAGCGCATCGGGATGCGCGGGCCGGGGACGCCGACGTTGACGATGACCGGGATGTCGAGGTCGATCGCCGTGGCGTAGATCGGGTACATCTCCTTCTCGTTGATCGCCACCTGCGGCATGGACGCGGCCGGGAAGTAGGTCAGGGCCTTGATGTCGTGGTCCTGCTTCGCCTGGCGGATGCGGCGCACCTCCTCCATGCCCTTGTTGGGGTCGACGGCCGAGTGGCGGACGAAGCGGCCGGGGTGCCTCTCCGCGGTTTCGGGATGGCGCAGGGCGTCGGCCAGCGGGATCATCGCCAGGCCGATGTTGTGCTTGTCCATCTCGCCCACGATGGCGTCGACGAACCCGGCTGGATCGGCCCCGACCGAGGGGATGTCCTTGAACATGTACTGCGCCGGCATGTGGAAGCCCTTCAGGCTCTCCTCGTCCCGCTGCAGGGCGGCGAACGTGGCGTAGCCCGCCGCGTTGTGCTCGTCGGTGGGGATATTGATCATCAGATCAATGACCTGGATGTTCTTCGGAACCGGCATGCTTGCTCCCCTGCCTCGTCGATGGCCCCGGCTTGCCGCAGCCGCGGCCGCGTTGCTGCAGGGGCCCGCAGACCTGCAACGGACTTATCCGCTTGTTGGCGGGACAGCAAGTTAGTACCAAGTCGTCGGGTCCGGCGAGACGTCGCCGGCAGTCATGCGGAGGGATTCATGAGCCAGGCGCCAACCGCCAGAGAGCGGGGTTACGATCTGCCGCTGCCGTTCGGCTGGTTCGCCGTGGCGATGTCGGACGAGGTGGCGGCGGGGCAGGTCAGGACCCTGAAGTACTTCGGCGCCGAGCTGGTGCTGTGGCGCGGCGAGGACGGCGGCCTGAATGCGCTCGACCCCTACTGCCGGCACCTGGGCGCCCACCTGGGCTACGGCGGCCAGGTGGTCGGCAACGACCTGCGCTGCCCCTTCCACCACTGGCGCTACGACGGCGCCGGCGGCGTGACCGACATCCCCTACGCCAGGGTGGTCCCGCCCAGGCTGAAGACGTCCTGCGTGCCCGCCTGGCCGGTGCAGGAGAGCCTGGGCGTCGTCTACGTCTGGCGCCATCCCCACAAAGCCGAGCCGATGTGGGAGCTGGCCACCATTCCGGAGCTGTCCGAGGAGAACTGGGTCAGGACCGAGCAGCACGAATGGATCGTCAAGATCCACATCCAGGAGATTACCGAGAACGGCATGGACTACGCCCACTTCCGGGCGGTGCACGGCACCAAGTCGCCGCCGACGCCGGAGTACCATATGGAGGGCTACAGCCGCAGGAGCTCGGTCGCCACCAAGATGGAGACCCCGCGCGGCCTGGTGGACGGCCGGATCGAGGTGCGCGCCATCGGTCCCGGCCAGTCGTTCACCCGCTTCTACGGCATCAGCGACGTCGTCCTGTCGCAGCAGCAGACCGCCATCGACTCCGCGACCGTTCACATCCGGCAGCAATTCTACCACCCTCAGGACATCAGCGAGGGCAGGATGCGGGTCACCAAGGCCCAGATCCGCAACCTGGTCTTCCAGATCGAGCAGGACATCCCGATCTGGGAGCACAAACGCTTCGAGCCCAGCCCCATGCTGGTGGAGGGCGACGGCCCGATCCTGTCGTACCGCCAGCAGTACGCCCGCTATTACGCCGATTTGCCGAAGGCGCCGGCGGAGGCCTGATCCGACAGGCCGGAGCTTTTTCGGGTAAGGTGGGCGCCGACCTCAAGGCTCCGAATCGCAGGGTTGGAGCGCGGCTGGAGCCGGCTACCACGCCTTTGCAGGAGGAAACCCGATGTACGTCAACGTCCCGCGCGCCGGCGCCGTAACCCTGGAGGACGCCGACAACTTTCGCGCCTTCGAGGTCCGCGTGGCCGGCGAACAGCAGTCCGGCTCCGCGCTGGCCGCGCGCCTGGGCGCCGCCGCCGCCCGGGTCGACGACGGCCACGCCTGGGTGAACGACGCCTGGCTGCGGGCGCAGGGCGCGCCGCGCGGCGAAGCCTGGCTGGCGGACTTCGGCAAGATGATCGGCTTCGCCCGCAAGCAGGGCTGGGTCGACGAGTCGACGCAGGCCGTGCGCGCCCACGTCGAGTGGAACGGCGGGGCACGATGATTTCAGGCGAATCGCCCGCTCAAAACCCGCTCGCCCCGGCCCCCGGGGTCCGGCCTGTGGCCGGCACGAGGATAAACTCCGAGGGCGTGACGGAGGGGCGAGCCGACGCACTGCGCCAAGTCTACGCCCCCTCCACCACCGGCTCTTCGGCCGGCGGTCCCCCTCCCCGTCCTCTTCGGGAGGGGGGAGGAAAAAGGCGCCGTCGCCCTTACTAATTAGCGCCCATGGGCCTTCGCCGGGGTGAGCGGAGGCGGATCAACCAATTTCAACCCGCTCTATTTCAAAGACTTGCGGAGCATGTCTGGTCCGAAGAGACCAAACATGCTGCAGAGCAATCGCGCTCCAGGCGCCTACCGGGGCTCGTCCAGGTAGCTCTTGATGGTTTCGCCGCCCCATTCGGAGCCGCCGATCGCGCGCCGCAGCCGGCGGCTCATCAGCCAGCCGTCGCCGTCGCGGGCGAAGTCCCAGTGGTTGTAGCCTGCGGTGTAGGGCCTGACGCCGTCCGCCTGTTTCACGAACACCACCGAATAGCCCTCGGCCCAGGCGGTGTCGCCCTCGATCTTGATGAACAGGTTGCCCACCGTGTGCAGGCTGCGGTTCTCGATCTCCGACTTGTGGGCGCCGGCGGGCGAGGTGATCATCTGGCGGATCTGCGCCTTGCCGGCGAGTTTGGTGTCGTCGGCCAGGTCGTAGAGCCCGTCGTCCGTCCAGACCGCGACGTACTCCTCCGAGCGGCCCAGGTCGGCGTTGTAGCCGTAGCGGGCCAGGCATTGGCGGACCTTCTCCTGGTCCTCCAGAAGCTTCAGCCGCGTCTCCAGCGCAGCCACTCTCGATTCCAGGCTCATGGGCGTCCTCCGCGAAAGTCCCGATAGCTGTAGATCTGTCCGGTCATGGCGTCCGCGTCCTGCAGCGCCAGGTGCACCGCCGCCGGCGCCACCTGGGCCGGGGTGGCGAAGCCGCTCCAGTCGCGGTCCGCGCCCTGCAGCACCACGGCGCGCTCGGTCTTCACGCCGCCGGGGTCGAACAGGTTCACCGCCACCTTGTGCGGCGCAAGCTCATGGGCCGCGCCGCGGACGAAGCGCTCCAGCGCCGCCTTGGAGGCGCCGGTCAGCACGCTGACCACCCCCACCTCGCGCGCGCCCGACCCGGTGAGGTGGATGATGCGGCCGGAGCGCCGCGCGATCATCGAGGGCGCCACCGCGCGGGTCAGGTAGAAGGCGCCGGTGACGTTGACGGCGAAGCCGCGCGCCCAGGCCGCGTCCGTCAGCTCCAGCAGCCGCTCGTAGGCGATGTAGACGGCGCTGTTGACCAGCACGTCGATCCGTCCGCGGCGGGCCAGGGTCGCCTCGACCAGGGCGGCAACGTCGGCGCTGTCGGCGATGTCGCAGCAGGCCGCCTCGGCGTCGCCGCCGGCGGCGCGGATCTCCTCGATGGTGGCGGGCAGGGAGCCGGGAAACTCGCGGCCGCCCTCGCGCCGCGCCACCGCGGTGACGTGGGCGCCCTCCGCCGCCAGGGCCAGCGCGATGGCCTTGCCGATCCCGCGGCTCGCGCCGACCACCACGGCGCTCTGGCCGGCCAGCCGGTTCACGCCGCGGCCTGCGAGGGCTTCACCGGCTGCCCCCGCTCACCCGGATCTCCGCCCCGGTGACCCAGGCCGCCTCGTCGGAGGCCAGGTAGACGGCGGCGGCGGCGATGTCGTCGGGCCGGCCCAGCCGGCCCATCGGATTGCCGCGCTCCATGGCCTTGCGGCCCTCCGGCGTGGACAGCCGCCTGGAGAGGTTGTGGGTTTCCACCGCGCCCGGGACGATCTCGTTGACCCGGATGTTGTAGGCCGCCAGCTCCTTGCCCCAGGCGACGCCGAAGGCGTGCAGGGCCGCCTTGGCCGCCGCATAGGCATGGACGTCCGGCGCCGGCGAATAGGCCGAGACCGAGGTGACGTTGATGATCACCCCGCCGCCCTGGTCCCGCATCACCCGCGCCGCCGCCTGGGCTGAGACGAAGGGCGAGAAGGCGTTGAGCCTGAAGAGGCTCTCCACGGTCGACAGCGGCGTATCGAACAGCGTGGCCGTGCCGTGCTCCACATACATGCCCGCCCCGCCGGCGTTGTTGACCAGCACGTCGAGGCGGCCGAACTCGGCCACCGCCGCCGCGACCGGCCTGGCCGCCTGCTCGGGGTCCAGCAGGTCGGCCGGCGCCACCAGGGCCCGGCGGCCCGCGGCCCGCACCTCGGCCGCGACGTCCTCCAGCCGCGCCCGGTCGCGGCCGGTCACCACCAGGTCGGCGCCGTGCTCGGCGTAGCGGATGGCGATCGCCCGGCCCATGCCGCTGCTGGCGCCGGTGACCACCGCGATCTTGCCGGCCAGGGAGAACTGCATCTTTCGGCTTTCATTCTCGTCCGCCAATTCCACGCCGCCGGCGGGCGCATGGCAACCGGTCAGTTCATCGGTCCCGATACCGTTTATCTATCGCCGCGGGCGCAGAAGGCATTGGACCCCGCCGTCAGGCCCGCACGATCACCTCCTCGCCGAACCACTGGGCGGACTCCAGATAGGCCGCCCGGCTCGGGTGCGGCAGGCCCGCGGAGATCCAGTTCACCCCCGCCTCGGCGAGGACGCCGACGGCCTGCAGGTAGCGGTCGGCTTCGGCGCGGGTGGCCTCCCGGACCTGCGCCTGGGCCGCGATGACGATGTCGAAGGGCCCGGTCCTGCCCAGCTCCGCCCGGAGGTCCCGCAGGACGGCGATCTTCTCCCTGAGATGGGCGACGTCCTGGATCGCGGACGCCCGGTTGTTGGCGCTGAGCGTCGGCGCGGTGAAGAACGGCGACCAGCCGTCGCCCCACCTGGCGGCGCGTTCCACCGCCTTGTCGCTGCCGCCGCCGATCCAGACCGCGGGTTGCGGCCTGGGCGCCGGACGGGGCTCGTTGCCCGCCGCATCGAAGTTGCGGCCCGTCTTGACCACCGCCCCGCCGTTCCACGCGAGCTTGATGGTCTCAAGCGCCTCGTCCATCAGGACGCCGCGTCTGGTGAAGTCGACGCCTAGCGCCGCGAACTCGGCCTGCTGATAGCCGGCCCCCACGCCCAGGATCAGCCGGCCTCCCGAGAAGACCTGCAGGGTCGCGGCCGCCTTCGCGGTGATGAACGGGTTGCGGTAGGGCAGGACCAGGATGTTGGTGTGCAGCCGCAGCCTGGTGGTCGCCGCCGCCGCGAAGGCCAGCGCGGTGAAAGGGTCCGGCGCGTCGTGGCCGTTGGCGTGCAGCCACGTGGCCGACGGCGCCGGGTGGTCGGTGACGAAACAGGCCGCGGCGCCCGCCGTCTCCAGGGCCTGCGCCATCTCTCGGACCGCGTCCGGGGACTGGAATTCTCCAGGGGGCGCGATGACGCCCAGCGGGATGTCGAGGGTGAATTTCACGGTCGTTTCCAATCGGGGGCGGGGGGTGGGAACGGGTGGACTGCTGCGGATCGAAGGCCGGCCGGCGATTTTGACGCCGGCCGCAGCGCTCTCGTCAAATCGGACCGGGCGGTGTGCAGGGCCGCCACGATGCGCCGGCCGGGGCGTCGCGTTGCGTGCGTCGTCTGTGGATTCCGAATTCCCGGCCGGTGCGCCCGGCGCTAGATTGCCGGTCCAGATCAAAAAGGGAGAGCGGGCATGAAGGTGCTGGGGATCAACCGCGCGGAAATCGTGGTCAAGGACTCCGACGCGGCGGTGGCGACGTTCCAGCGCCTGTTCAACGGCGCCCACTTCACCCCGGACCACAACGTCAGCGGCCGCCCGATCGTCTGCCGGCACGACTGGGAGCATGGGCTGGAGCTGGTCTGCCCGCAGGACGAGACCGACAGCATGGGCCGCCTGCTCAAGGCGCAGGGCGAGGGCGCGTTGCTGACCGTGGTCTACGAGGTGGAAAGCCTCGACGACGCCAAGGACTACCTGGTCAGGAACGGCTTCGAGATCCAGTACGAGGGCAACTACAACCACCATCCCGACGTGGAGGTGTACCGCCAGATCGTCGTGCGGCCCTCCGGCACCCACGGCTTGCTGGTCACCTTCATGGAGCGCCGGCTGAAGGGCGCCTGAGCCCTGCGGCGCCGGGCCCGGATGCGGTCCGCCGGCGCCGTTGCGTCGACGCCCCGGGGGTGAGATGAACCCCACGGCTGCAAGAGCAGGCCGGCATGGGAGACGCGTGATGGGGGCGAGCAGGGCGGGGGTGACTCCCGCCGGACTTGCGCTGGGCGACCTGCGGCGCCGGCTGGTCTTCGTGGTGGTGCTGACGAGCGGTGTCGTGGCCAGCCTGATCTACATGACGCTGTCGCCGATCCTGCCGCAGATGGCGGCGCACTTCGGCGGCGCCGACGGCGAGCTCGCCGCCCAGCTCGGCATGACCATGCCCAGCCTGGGCATCATGGTGGCGGGCGCGCTCAGCGGTTGGATGGTGGCCCGCGTGGGCCTGCGGCCGCTGCTGCTGGCGGCCTTCGCCGGCGTCGGCGTGTTCGGCTCGGCCGGCGGCCTGTTCGGCGACATCTGGGCCTTCTCGGTCACGCGCCTGCTGCTGGGCTTCTCCGGCGGCTTCCTGACCACGGCCTGCATAGCCCTGATGGCCGAGCTCTACGACGAGACCGGCCGCTCGAAGATGATCGGCTACTGGAAGGCCACCGTGGGCCTCTCCGTCATGCCCGTGGTGCTGGGGTCCGGCGCGCTGGCCGAAGCCTTCGGCTGGCGGATGGCCTTCGCGATGTTCGCAGGCCTGGCGGCGCCGGTCGTCCTGCTCGGGCTGCTCGTCGTCCCCGGTTTCCGGGCGACCGCGGTCGCGGAGACCGGCCAGGGCGGCGAGCACGGCGGGGTGCGGCGCATCTGGCCGATCTTCGTGATGATCTTCGTGCTGCACATCATGATGATGATGGGCGGCACCCAGCTGCCGCTGGTGTTCTCGCAGCTGGGCCTGACCTCCACCAAGACCCTCGCCCTGCTGATCAGCGTGACCGCGCCGCTGTCCGGCGTCGCTTCGCTGTGCTCCGGTCACCTGCAGGCGCGGTTCGGCGAGCGCACGGTGCTCTGCGGCGGCGTCGCGCTCACGGGCCTGGGCGCCGTGGTCATCGGCCTGGCGCCCAGCATCGGGCTGGCGACGGCGGGCAACGCTCTGTTCACGCTGGGGTGCGGCGCCTTCCTGCCGCTCTACATGACCATGCCGATCAACCGGGTTTCGGCGGCGTCGCGCAGTGCGGCCATCGGCCTGGTGCAGTTCTCGATGTATCTGGGCGCCTTCGTCAATCCGCTGGTGCTGGCGCCGCTGCGCAAGGGTCTCGGGCCGGACGGCATGTACCTGCTGATCGGGTCGCTGGCGATCGCCGGGGCCGCCGCCGGCGGCCTGCGCCTCGTCCTGCTAAGCCGCCCGCGGACGGCGCCCGCGGGCGCCTGAGGCCGTCCGCCGGGCGCAGACGCCGGATCAGCGGGCCTTGGCCAGGGCCTCGGCGATGGAGCCGCCCCGGGCGGTCATGACGTCGACCTGGTCGCCGGCGCCGTCATCGACCCGGATGCGGGTCAGCGCCCGGCTCTTGATCAGCCACTCGCCGCCGACCTTCTCGTAGGTCTGGCGGTAGTGGCCGTAGCCGTGGCGCCATTTCTTCACGCCGTCCTCCTCCCACCAAAGCATGTCCTCCATCGGCCAGATGCTCCGGGCGGTGGTGGGAGAGGTGATGTCGATCTCCGGCTCGTGGATCTGGTGGGCGGTGGTCTTCTTGATCTCGCCGTCGAGGATCGCCTTCAGCGAATCGGCGATCGCCCGCGCCCCGGTGATCGGCTTGTCGGCCCAGCCCTGCGACTGGAAGGTGTAGGAGACGGCGTCCGGCGTGTGGCAGGCGGCGTAGCCGGGCCAGTCCTTCTCGTCCATGCAGCGGACCCGCCGGGCCTTGAGCCGGCGGATGGCCGCGATGGCCTTGAGCTTCTCCAGGCCGTCCATGGGTCGCCTCGTCAGGTCAGATCGGCGGGAACTTCGTCGGCTGGTTCGCCGGGTAGGGGAAGCCCTCGGGATAGTTGTTCGTATCGGAGCCCGCGGGCGTCTGCATGCGCACCTGGTTGCTCCTGATCTTCCAGGTGTCGCCCCGCCGCAGCAGATGATAGCGCGCCACCGCCAGCGAGTTGATGCTGGCGTCGTTCAGCCAGGCGGTGACGAAATTGTAGCAGCGGACGATCATCTCGTCGTCCGTGTCGCCATACTCCAGGATCGGGTTGACCAGCTTGTGCCGGCAGCCGCCCGAGAGCGACCAGACCGGCACCTGCTTCAACGCCTCGCGGCCGCGGATCGGCTCGGGGGTGACCCCGGCGAACACGCCGTCCTCGGTCCACAGGTCGGTCCAGGCGTCGGACTCCCCCTCGTCGACGAAGAAGCAGTACCGCGCCAGCACGTCCGAAACCTCGGCCCGGTCCTCCAGCGTCACCTTCCCGCCCATGCGCGACTCCTTCTCTGTGACCGCGGCCGGCCGCGGTCCGGTCAGAATGTGTAGTCCAGCGAGACGCCGTAGGTGCGCTGCGGGCCGTAGCCCACCACGTCGGCGACGTTCTGAATGAAGGTGGAGGAGATATAGTCCTTGTCGGTCAGGTTCTTCACCCAGGCCTCGACACGGAAGTTGCTGCCCCGCGGCTTGAATGAGACCCGGGCGTTGGCCAGGCCGTAAGGGCCTTGGTGCACCCGCTGGTCGCTGTCGAAGTAGACGGTGTCCGTATAGAACAGCGACAGGTTGGCGCCGAACGTGCCGGGCCCGACGTCCTTCGTGTAGTCGGTCACCAGGCTGAAGGTGTAGTCCGGCGCCCGGGGCAGGACGTTGCCGCTGGCGTCGACCACCACGCTCACGTTGCCCTGCAACCCGCCGCTCGGCAGCGGCGGCGCCGGGCGCAGGACGACCGCGTTGGGGAACTGCTCGTAGCGCGCATGCAGCAGGGAGACGCCGGCGCTGAAGGTCAGGTCGTTCGTGGCTCGCCACACGCCGTCGGCGTCCAGGCCGTAGATCTTCGCGGTGGCGGCGTTCTGGGTCTCGGAGAGGCCGGTGATGGTCTGCACCTGCACCTGCAGGTTGGTGTAATCGTAGTAGTAGCCGGCCACGTTGAAGCTGAGGTTCGGCAGGGGCGCGGATTTCAGGCCCACCTCGTAGGCGGTGATCTTTTCCGGCTGGTAGATCAGGCCCGGCCAGGCGGCCGGCGGCGAAAGGAAGGCGGTGCTCTGGACGCCGCCGCTCTTGAAGCCCTTGCTGAAGGTGAAATAGACGTTGGTGTCGTCGGTCAGGCGATACTTGACCGAGGCGCGCGGCGTCCAGGCATGGAAGTCGATCGCCGGTCCGATCATGTAGGGCGCGGTGAGCGAGGGCTGCACGCCGAAGCCCACCTTGCCCTTGTTGGCCCGACGCTCCCAGCTGTAGCGGACGCCGCCGATCACCGTCAGCCGGTCGGTGATGTCGTAGTTTGCTTCCGCGAAGCCCGCGTAGGCGAGCTGCGGGTTTACGGATGTGGCGATGAAGTCCGTGGCGGGATCGATCGAGGTCTGCACCCGGTTCGCGGCGAATTTGTTGTCGTCGTAATAGTAGTAGGCGCCGACCACGTAGCTGAACGGCCCGATCTTGTTCGAGGCGAACGACAGCTCCTGAGAGTACATGATCTCGGGCTGCGGATAGGAGTAGGCCACGTGGACCAGCGAGGAGTTGGAACGGTCCGCGTCGTAGGCCAGGTGAGCCCAGACCTTGCTGTAGCCGCTGATCGTCGTGAGCTTGCCGAATCCGAGATCGAACTCGCCGCGGATGGTCGCCGTAGTCTGCTTGAGGTGCAGGAAGGAGTCGGTGTCGAACGAGATGGTGTGCGGCTTGGTGGCGATGATCGCCGCGGGGTCCAGGCTGGCGGCGGTGTTGCGCAGCGGCGCAATTCCCGTCGCCGTGTCGCTGTCGAAACGATCCTGATAGGAGGCGATGAAGGTCAGCTTCGCCCAGTCGGTGGGCTGGAACAGCAGCTTGCCGCGGACCGCCTTGGAGTTCAGGCCCTTGGTGCGCAGCTTGCGGGCGATGTCGTAGTCATAGCCGTCGTGCTTCTCGTAATAGCCCGACAGGCTGCCGGCCAGCACGTCGCCGACCAGCGGGCCGCTGACGTAGCCCTTGGCCGTGACGTGGTTCAGGTTGCCGTAGCCCACCGAGAGGTTGCCGGTCGGCGTGAACGACGGCGCCTTGGTGAAGATCGAGATCGCCCCGCCGGTGGCGTTGCGGCCGAACAGCGTGCCCTGCGGGCCCTTGGCCACTTCGATGCGGTCGATGTCGGCGAAGTCGAAGTGGTTGGCGATCTGGTTGGGCTGCACCACCCCGTCGAGGTAGATCGCCACCGGCGCGTCCGTGCTTGGCCCCACCACCCCGCTGGAGATGCCGCGGATCGCCGGCTGCACATAGTTCGATGTCTGGTCGATCTTCACGCCGGGGACCAGGAATGAGAGCTCCTTCACATTGGTCACCCCGGCCTTGGCGAGTTGGTCGCCGGTCTGCGACACGACGGAGATCGGCACGTCCCGCAGGCGCTCGGAGCGCCGCTGCGTGGTCACCACCACCTCGCTGATGGTGTTGCCTTCCGCCGGCTGCGCCTGCGCCTGGGCCCAGGCCGGGGCGGCGACGGCGGACGCGGAAAAGCAAGCTCCGGACAGCATGGCGGCGATGCGGCGCATGTCTCGATCTCCCTCTGACCGACCCTCTTGGTGGAGCCTGGGTGTTTCTGCCGGCATCTAAGACTTGGGTCGTAAGCGTCGCAAGCGAATTCCCGGTTGCGACCGAGCGGTCCGGTGCAACTCAGGAGGGAGCCGAGGGCGGCTCGGGGTCCTTGCCGGCGGCCGGCCTGTACGCCGCCAGAAACGCCGCGACGGTCGCCGCCACGAACCGCTTCAGCTGCGCGGTGGAGGGGGGTTTGGAGACGCCGAGCAGGCAGCGCAGGTGCAGGTCGCCGCGGATCATGCCGATGAAATGTTCCGCCGCGATGGCGGGGCTCGCCACATGCAGCTCGCCGCGGCGATGCGCGCGGGCCAGGTAACTTTCGACCATGTCGGCGGTGGCCTTCGGCCCCACGAGGTAGAACAGCTTGCCGGGCTTGGGGAACCGCTGGCTTTCCGAGACCATCAGCCGGAAGATGTCGAGCCCGCGCGGCGCGATCAGCGCCTGCAGGAACTCCATGCCGAACTGGTTGAGGAAGGTCTCGACGCCGTCCGATTCACGGCACAGCCGGCCGACGTTGGTCAGGAACTCGCGGCTGAAGGCCTCGAAGGCCGCCTTGAACAGGATCTCCTTGGTGGGAAAATACCGGTAGAGGGTCGACTTCGAGACGCCGGCGGCGGCCTGGATCATGTCCGTCGTCGCGCCGTTGAAGCCGTGCGCCATGAAGATGGTCTGGGCGGCGGCCAGGATCCGGTCCAGACGGGCCTTGCTGAGCCGGACCTCGCCGGGGTCGCTGTCCTGTAGATCCGTCAAAAATGACCTCCGCAGCCGCCGGACGGTCGCCGCCGGCGTCAGCGCCTTCGCCGCGGCGCAGCCGTTCCGGGCTGCGGGCCGGCGACGCAACCTGAGGAAATTCCTCCCGGCCCGTTTAACGGCTGCGCCGCGCGCCGGCAAATCCGCAAGGCGGCGGCGGGGGAAAGCGGCGTCGCCGGAAAAGGCCCGTCAGTCAGCCTGACGGCAGACATCTCCCCGGGAGGGGGAGCATCTTGCGATATCAGGATCAGGCCGCGGCCTATGCGATCGCCCGGCGGAAGCGGGGAGCCAGGCGGCTTTCGTTCCCGCTTCCGCCGCAGCCTTCGGCCCGCCGGGCGCCTGAACTATTCGGATTTCATCAGCGGGGTGATGCCCTCGAACAGCCTCATGCTGACGTTCCTGTCCATGGCTTCGGAGATCGGCATCTCGGGCGTGTTGGCCCGCTTGGTCAGCTCGGCCAGCACCCCGGCCGGATCGGAGGTCTCCATCTGGTAGAGCGCCATGTACTTGTGCGGGCCGTCGAAGCCTTCGCCGATCTTGAACCGCTGGGCGGCCATGACCCCCGGGAGGCGCAGCACGTCGGACAGATGCTGATTGCTGTACCAGTCGTTGTATTCGTCCGCCCGGCCCTCGACGGGGTTGGTCATGACGACGAGCGTGTAGGCGGTCATTCGAATTCCTCCGGTTCTGCGGACGAGCGCCCTGGCGGCGCCGCATGTGGCTGCAGCGAGGATAAGGTCTGGCGCCGGCCGCCGTCCAGACCGCAGGCGCCGAACCGCCGTTCGGCCCGGTATTGACCGTGTCCGTCCCAGGCCCGAACAATAGGACCGGATTTTTCTTCATACTCGACAAAAACAATGGGCTTTTGGGGCGGCGATGGCGCAGGCGTGGGACGAATCCTATGACGCCGTGATCGTGGGCTCGGGCGCCGCGGGGCTCACCGCGGCCGTGACCGCGGCCGCGGCGGGGCTGAAGCCGCTGGTGATCGAAAAGGCCCAGGCCTGGGGCGGCACCTCGGCCCTGTCGGGCGGCGGGATCTGGATCCCGGCCAACCGGCTGATGCAGGCGGCCGGCGGGGGCGACAGCGTGGACGCGGCCATGACCTACCTGGACCAGGTGGTCGCCGAGGCCGGCCCCGCCTCGTCGCGCGAGCGGCGGCTGGCCCTGCTGAACGCCGGGCCGGAGATGATCGGCTTCCTGCTGGACAACGGCGTGGGGCTGGAACAGGAGCCGACCCAGCCGGACTACCACGCCGAACAGCCCGGCGGACGCAAGGGCCGGCTGATGGAGCCGGTGTTCACCAACGGCAAGCGCCTGGGCCCGTGGCTCGGGACCCTGCGCCCGGCGCCGCGCCCCTATGCGGTCAAGACCGGCGAGAGCTCCCGGGTCGGCCGCGGCTTCACCAGCCTGACTTCGACCCTGACCCTGCTCAAGGTGGTGCTGCGCCATCGCCTGGCCCAGCTCGCCGGCTGGACGCCGCTGACCGGCGGCAGGGCCCTGGCGGCCCAGCTGATGATGGCCATGCAGCGGGCGGGCGCCCCGGTGCGCCTGGGCGTCGCCCTGCGCCGGGTGGTCGTGGAGGACGGCCGCGCCGTCGGGGTCGAGGTGGAGGAGGGCGGCCGGTTGCGCCGCATCGAGGCCCGCGCCGGGGTGATGCTCTGCGCCGGCGGCTTCGCCCACGACTCCGCGCTGCGCATGGCCCACCAGGGGGTCGACGGCCGCTACACCTCCGCCAGTCCCGACGACACCGGCGACGTGGTCAAGCTCGCCGATGGCCTCGGGGCGGAAACCGCCCTGATGGACGAAGCCTGGTGGGGCCCCTGCGTGCTCTATCCGGGCGACAAGCCGGGGTTCTTTCTCTGGGAGCGGTCGATGCCGGGCTCGCTGATCGTCGACGGCGGGGGCCGGCGCTTCACCAACGAGTCGCAATCCTACAACGTCTTCGGCCAGGAGATGCTGCGGCTGGGGATCAAGGACGCCTGGCTGATCCTCGACGCCCGGCACCGCCGCCGCTACCTGTTCGGCGCCATGCGGCCGGGCCGGACGCCGCAGGCGATGTTCGATTCCGGCTTCTTCGTGCGCGGCGACACTCTCGGGGAACTGGCGCGGAAGTGCGGCGTCGACCCCGCGGGCCTGGCCGCCACCGTCGAGCGCTTCAACGGTTTCGCACGCACCGGGGTCGACGAGGACTTCGGCCGCGGGTCCACGCCCTACGATAACTACTGGGGCGATCCCGCCCACCGCCCCAGCCCCAATCTCGGGACCATCGAGCAGGGGCCGTTCCTGGCCACCCGGGTCCACCTCGGCGACCTGGGCACCAAGGGCGGGCTGCTCACCGACGAGGACGGCCGGGTGCTGCGGCCGGGCGGCGAGGCGATCGAGGGGCTTTACGCCGCCGGTAATTCGACGGCCTCGGTGATGGGACGCGGCTACCCGGGGCCCGGAGTCACCCTGGCCCCGGCCATGACCTTCGCCTTCCTGGCCGCCCGCCACGCCGCGCGCCGCGCCTCCAACCTCGTCCGGGCGTCATCTCACCCAATTCGCGCCGGCATAACGAAACCGACCGGTACAGTTTATTGACAGCTCCTCGCCCTCGTGATGAGACGCAGGGCGACGTAACCGCGTGCGGCCCGGCTCCGGACGACGACAAGCCGGGCAGGACGGCCAGGACAGGACCAGGGAGAGGAAACCGATGCGGCTCGGCATCTGCTACAACATTGACTACCACCCCGATATCCACGGCAGCCCGGCCGAGTATTACGAGACCATCCTGCAGCAGGTCGAGCTGCTGGAGGACCTGGGCTACGACACGGTCTGGTTCAGCGAGCACCACTGCGCCGGCTACTCGTTCGGCAACCCCTGCGTCATCGCCGCGGCGGCGGCCCAGCGGACCAAGCGGATCCGCATCGGCACCGGCGTGTCGCTGCTGCCGCTGCACCACCCCATCGTGCTGGCCGAGCAGTACGGCATGCTGGATGTGCTCAGCGGCGGCCGGCTGGAGTACGGCGTCGGCCGCGGCTTCCTGATGCAGGAGTACGACTGGCTGAAGGTGCCGATCGAGGAGAGCCACAGCCGCTACCGCGAGGCCGCCGAGTTCATCGTCAAGGCCTGGACCGAGCCCGGCCCGATCTCCTTCCACGGCCAGCACTTCGATGTCGACAACTACCAGTATTTCCCGCAGCCGGTGCAGCGGCCGCACCCGCCGATCTACGCCTCGGCGTCGGGCACCCTCGAAAGCTTCACCTGGGCCGCCTCCAAGGGGTTCAACCTGGGCACCGCCCTGTTCGGGCCCAACCGTGACGGCATCGCCCCGAAGATCGCCCTCTACCGCGACACCCTGGCCGAGCACGGCTTCGACCCCGCCTCGCGCGAGGTCTGCGCCATCACCCAGATGTACTGCGCGCCCACCAAGGCCGAGGCGCTGCGCGACGGCGGCCAGTTCGCCACCAACTACTACCGTTTCTTTGCCGGGCTGAGCGGCCGGGCGCGGGTCACCAACGTGCCCGATTTCTTCAAGGAGATCCGCGGCGAAGACCTCGACCGCGGGGACCAGGTGCTGCTGGGCGACCCCGCCGACCTGATCCCGCGCATCAACAACATGGCCGAGACACTGGGCGTCGATCTCCTCCTGATGGAGGTTGCGCAGGGAGGCGCGCCGAACGACAAGGTTTTCAAGGCCCTGGAGCTGTTCGGCCGCGAGGTGCTGCCCCACGTGCAGGGCAAGACCCGCGCAAGGCCGGCGGCGGGGCTGGCGACCTCCGGCTGGGCGGCGCCGCGAGAAAGGGAGACGCACTGATGAAGCTTGGAATGTTCGGCCAGGCGTTCCACCCGCCGGGCAAGTCGCCCTACGACTGCCAGGAGTGGGACCTGCAGGTCATCCGCTGGATGGACGAGTTCGGCTATGACGAGGCCTGGTTCGGCGAGCACCACGCCCTGCCGTGGGAGCCCAACCCCGCGCCCGACATCCTGATCGCCCAGGCGCTGCGCGAGACCAAGCGCATCCGGCTGGGGCCCGGCGGCATCTGCCTGCCCTACCACAACCCCGCGGTGGTCGCCAACCGCATGGCCTGGCTGGACCACGTCAGCCAGGGCCGGCTGAACTTCGGGGTGGCGGCGGGCTCGGTGCCGGCCGACTGGAAGCTGCTGGGCATCAACGGGGCGGACACCCGGGACATGACCCGGGAGTCCTTGGAGATCATCCAGAAGATCTGGTTCGGCGAGCGGCCGTTCGTCTACAAGGGCAAGTACTGGACGATCGAGGTCGAAGAGCCGCGGATGCCGCTGTTCAACGCCCACATCCTGCCGCTGCAGAAGGGCGGCCCGCCCATCGGGGT
>NZ_DASXYF010000078.1:0-1876 GCF_036502675.1 Phenylobacterium sp. | reverse complement strand
GCCGATGTAGGGCATGCGCCCCAGGCCGCCGCCAACCATCACCTCGAAGCCCAGCGCGCCGTCACGGGACCGCTTGAGGTTGAGGCCGATGTCGTGGGTCTTAGCCGCCGTGCGGTCCTTGGCCGCGGCGGTGACCGCGATCTTGAACTTCCGCGGCAGCCAGTTGAATTCCGGGTGCACGGTGGACCATTGGCGGATCGCCTCGGCCCAGACGCGCGGGTCGTCGATCTCCTCCGCCGTCGCCCCGGCGTAGGGGTCGGCGGTGACGTTGCGGATGCAGTTCCCCGACGTCTGGATGGCGTGCATGTCGACGCTGGCCAGGTGGTCGAGGATGTCCGGCGCGTCGGCCAGCCTGATCCAGTGGAACTGCAGGTTGGTGCGCGTGGTGAAGTGGCCGTAGCCCTTGTCGTAGGTGCGCGCGATCCAGGCCAGCTTGCGCAGCTGGCGCGCGTCCAGCGAGCCGTAGGGGATGGCGATCCGCAGCATGTAGGCGTGCAGCTGCAGGTAGAGGCCGTTCATCAGCCGCAGGGGTTTGAACTGGTCCTCGGTCAGGTCGCCGGACAGGCGGCGGGCGACCTGCTCGCGAAACTCGTCGGCCCGGTCGGCCAGGAACTCGCGGTCAATGGCGTCGTAGCGGTACATCGCGCCTCACTTGCGCTTGATCAGGTCGACCCGGCCCTTGGAGCGGGCCGCGCCGGATGCGTGCAGCAGCGCCTCGACGACAGCGCCGCCCTCGATCTGCTTGCCGTGGTCGTGGTGGTTGGTGGGGCCCAGCGCCCGCAGGCGCTCGCGGTAGCTGAGCGGGGCCCAGACGTCGCCGGCCTCGACCAGGTCGATCAGGTAGGGCTCGACGACCACGGTGGGCTGGGCCTTGGCGTGGCCCTCGGCGGCCTCCGCGGCCTCGGCGTCGGCCTCGCCGAACAACTGGGCGTCGGCGAACCGCTCGACCCAGCGGCCGTGGTTCCAGAACACCACCTCGCCGTCGACGAGCCGGTTGGCGGTCAGCGCCCTCATGATCTTCCCTCGCCCTCGCTGCGACGGCGCGCACCCATAGCGAGGTTCGCGGCGGCGTCGAGTCCGCTTTCGGCGTCCCCGGCCTGCGCCAGCGCCATCGCCTCGCCCACGACCAGCAGCGCCGGCCCCGTCAGGCCGGCGGCGGCGGCGGCCAGGCCGCCCAGGGTCGTGGTGCGGCGGCGCTCGTCGGCGCGCGAGGCGTTCTCGACGATCAGCGCCGGCGTGGCGGGGTCGCGGCCGGCGTCCATCAGCCGGCCGGCGATCAGGCCGGCGGTGGACAGGCCCATGTAGACCACCACCGTCTGGTTGGGCCTGGCGAGGGCGGGCCAGTCCAGCTCCGGAACCTCGCCCCTGGCGGCGTGGCCGGTGACGAAGGTGACGGCCTGGGCCTGCCCGCGATGGGTCAGCGGCGCGCCGGCGGCGGCGGCGGCGGCGAAGGCGGCGGTGACGCCCGGGACCACGCGGCATTCGACGCCGGCCTCGCGGCAGGCCTCCAGCTCCTCGCCGCCGCGGCCGAAGACGAACGGGTCGCCGCCCTTCAGCCGCACCACGTAGCGGCCGGCCAGCGCGTGGTCCAGGATGGCGCGGGTGATGGCGTCCTGGCCGACCTGGGCGCCGCGCGGGAACTTCGCCGCGTCCACCACCGTGACGTCGTCGCCGAGCTGGTCCAGCAGCAGCTGCGGGGCCAGCCGGTCCACCACCACCACGTCCGCCCGGTGCAGCAGCCGCCGCCCCCGCACGGTGATCAGCTCCGGATCCCCGGGCCCGGCCCCGACCAGCGCCACCCCCGGCAACGCCCCGGCCGCCTGGTCAGCGGCGCCGGCGTCCGCGCTGGTGCCGACCGGGTCGGCGGCGAGGGCGG